>JBDLTG010000035.1:0-54752 GCA_039805885.1 Bacteroidota bacterium | reverse complement strand
ATATCCGAACTGTATAATTTGTAAAATAGTATCTAAAATGTAAACCGAAAAAAAAGGCATCTGCCAACACACGTTTGGCGCAATTGCCAATTTTGTTGTAAATTCACGTTTGCGTTCCGCAAGAAATTTTATCTTAGTGGAAAATACTCAGTTCCGAAGTTCGCAACTGACGCCAAGCGTGGGAACGTTAGCTGCACGGCTTCAAAAACTGCTAAAAAGAACTCATATTTGTATGGAAACCGAAATTGAAGAAATATATAATCAGTGCGTTCAAATTAGAAAAGCAATTTTAAAAATTAAAGATCAAACGTCATTTTTTAAAATTTTCCCAGCAGGTTGTTGCAGAGATTCTTCCATAATAATAGCTGAAATTTTGAACAAAAAAGGATTTAAGGATATACTTTATTGTCACTCAGAATTTGACGACGACTCAGGGAGTCACGCTTGGTTAGAATATAAAAATCATATTATTGATATTACAGCTGACCAATTTTCTGGAATTAGAGAAGACGTTATTGTGAGATCAAACAAAACAAGACATTTTATATATCAAAATCCAATGTTTGAAAACTATTCATTGAAAAATTTTAGTGGCTTTTGGATTATCGATATATTGAGTGATTTAAAACTTATAATTAAAAACATAGAAAGCCCAGCAGCTAACAGCGGTTTAGCGCAATAGCTCTTTTATCTTTCTTGGAAAATACCCCAAACTGGTGCTCCCAATCTGGTGCTCGATTGTATCGAGTACCTACTTACATGAAAAGATAAATCTTAGCGTTTACAACGCGAATCTGTAAAAAATAATTCTTCATCAAAAAAGATAAAGAAAACCAATAAAAAACGGCGCAAACTCACTATAGAGTTTTACAAATGCCAAATTGAATTCTATTAATATCAGTTCGGAGCTCGACGATTTTAGCATCGCTCCGTTCACCCGCCGATGCGGCCTCGGGTCTTAAGCGCTAACTTCAAGCTTATATCCTTTGCCGCGTATAACAACAATGTTAATATTCGGATCAGGCTCCAGTTTTTTTCTAAGTTTTGATATGAACATATCCAGACTACGCCCCACAATAACCCCTTCATCTTCCCATATCTCTTTTTGCAGCCGGCTTCTCTGTATAGTCTCGTTAGGAGATAATGCGAAAATGAGCAACAGACGCGTTTCAGTTCCTGTCAGATCTATAGTTTTTTTATTAATTAGCAATTGCCGTTTCTGCGCATCAAATAAGACCGAACCAAAAGTGAATATCTGGTTATACTCATCTTTAGGTAAGGCTCTCCGCAGCTTAACCGATCTCAAAAAAATAAAGCCAACAATTGCTAAAAATGACAGGCCCAAAAGATATTTATACCTTGCTGTAGTTATGCCATTCGGTTTAAATTTAATGTTAATCATATAACAGGCGAAGGCTTGCCTTCTTCCTATACAGGCTACAATATCATCTTTTTTGTTTTTGGATACAGCGTATCCATAGATTACACTGGAGTTGCCACAGTTAAGTACGTTAACAACATAATCACCTGCGTACGGGTCTTTGGCTAACAAACGTTGAGTAGTATTCACCAGCGAGTCCGGTTGAAAAGTAAACTCATTCTCAAACCTGATTTGATATTCATTTTCAGCTATCTTTTTTACCGGTAGCACTCTTGATGTACTGTCGCCGGACTGTAAGAGTATTTCATGTCCAATCCGGCGGAGTAAAACTTCCCTTCTGGCGATATCAAAATCGTCACTGTCCTCCGTACTGACTCGAGCGAAAGCGAACTGGCGAAGCAAAGCCACGCAGATTACAGCCATAAATAAGACCAGGATCAACCCTAACAAGTATTTGCGTTTTCCGGAGAGGAGATTTCGGTTATCAAACATAGTGTCAAATTTATATTTACAAAGTTTACATTTTTATTTACAATCCCAATCTCTCAAACCGAAAAATAGCAATGTAAATTCGTAGAATCAATTTGAAAGATATGAAAGATATGAAAAAAACCATCTATTTTCTGGTCTTACCGCTGGTTGTGGTGAGCGGACTAGTATTTAGCTTCACTCCGTTCGCCTACGGCTCGGGTGCTAATCGTGAAATTAATAATGAAACTAAGCCATCCCCAAAGTCTTTGTCCATTGCGGACAGGAAAGCCAACCTGGATGACAGGAAAAAATGGGAGGTTTCTCCCAAAGGTAAAAAGGTGCATGCCAGTCATGATAAAATAAGGAAGTACATAAAGGATTTCACCAATATGGAAGCCGTAGTAACCTCTGTTACTTTTCAGCGTGACGGAAAATCATCAGCAATAAAATGGCTTATAGTTAGGATTAATGGCGAAAAATACATGATGCAATTTATTCCTAAGGATTTTCAGCAGTTAAAAAGCCTGAAAGTTAACGACAAAATAATTGTAAGAAGCCGCAGTGCGGGGTATTCGCCTAATCATCCCTATTTGATTTTATCAGGCGACTATATTGCTCGAAATAATAAGATCCTTTTTAAACGTGACTTTAGCAAAAATAACCGTTGCTGAGGGCTAAGGGACGCGATTGACAATGTCAATTAAAACTGGATTAAACGTCTCAAAAACGCTAATAAATGTTCCAAGAATCCCCCTTACTGGTGCATTCTATGATAAAAAACAATTCTTTATCAAAAAAGAGAAAGAAAATCACTAAAAAACGGCGCAAACTCTATAGAGACTTGCGCCGTTTTTTATCCCTGAATATAAATAAAATAACTATTCTTTATAGCAGGAAAAGCCACTAAAACAACTTATATATTCTGTGAATTGGGATCATCACCCCTTGTTTTAAAATGACATTTTTGTCAGTAACAGCCCAAACGGTAGTATTTACTATCTTCTTGGATTCGTTGTCTTCAAAGAAAATTTTAATTTTTGAATGCTCCAAGTTCCCCAATGATAAAGCCCGATTGATATCACTTACTCTCGTTTTTATTTCATTATCATCGTCCAGAACATCTGTTGTCGGAAACTTAAGAGAAGCTATGTCTTCTTTCTCAATGATTGTGAATTCTTCTGTCATAATTGTAAAAATTTAATTAATACTAATCTAAATTATTGTAGCAAAACAAAAGGCTTTAAGCGCTAGCTTTCTAACAATAACCGTATACATAAAAATAAAAATTATCTTCCTTATAAATGCCAATATTATATTAATTTTCTAAGCACAGTTGGATACAAATTACGTCGGATAACCTCTTAAATAAAAAGTAAAATGCTAGTAATCTGAACCAAAACATTTTATAATAGCAATGACTATGATTCAATACAAAAATAAATTCATAATTTTATAAGAATATCAAAATCAAGATTATGGAAACGAAACAAATATGGGCGAATTTAGCCGTAAAAGATCTTGAGCGAACAACTAAATTCTACTCTGCTTTAGGCTTTAAATCCAATGGCAATTCGAAAGAACTGACAAGTTTCTTTTTCGGTGATGCTAATTTTGTTATACACTTCTTTATAAAAGAACAACTTGAAAAGTTTATGCCCGAAATAGCAGACTTATCCAAAGGAAACGAAATTATATTTAGTTTATCCGCAAAAAACAAAGAAGAAGTTGACAACTGGGCAGAAGCAGTTAGAAAGGTTGGAGGAAAAATTTTCCTTGAACCAACAAAATATGAACAAGGATATACTTTTGGCTTTTCTGATCCAGATGGTCATAAATTTAATGTGCTGTATTGGCCAGGAATGTAATTTATATTCAAACAGCAAAATCAATCTCTTATTGGCATTCACAAAAAATGCAGTAACGAATCTTTAGACAACTAACATTGTAGAACATTTTGAAACTCCTACGTTAAACTTAATTCCTAAATACTATGGAACCAACAACACCTCAATTTGATCCTGTTAAGTACAAAAATACAACTCGAGACCAGTGGCAAGAAACAGCTGATGCTTGGTTTCGTTGGAGTCCTACACTTAACCAATGGTTGGGTAATGCCACTGAAAAAATGCTCGACATGGCTGGAATTTCTACTGGACATCGCGTTCTTGATATCGCTGCGGGAGCGGGTGAACAATCCATCACCACAGCAAAAAAAGTGGGTATCACAGGTGAGGTCTTAGCTACTGACATTTCCTCTAATATTTTGGAATATGCCCTAAAAATGGCCGAACAAAATGGTATCAGTAATATCAAGATAAAAGTAATGGATGGCGAAAACCTAAGTCTTGACGATGAAACATTTGATGCCGTTATTTCAAGAGTGGGACTAATCTATTTTCCTGACCAACAACGGGCATTAAAAGAGATGTTGCGGGTACTTAAGCCAGGCGGAAAAGTTGCTGCCATTGTTTATTCGACTCCTGAAAAAAACAAATTTTTCTCGATTCCTGTTTCTATTATTCGCAATCGGGCAAAACTGCCACCAGCTTTACCGGGGCAACCTGGTCCTTTTAGCTTAGGTGCTGAAGGTATTATAGAAAAAGCATTTGAACAGGCTGGATTTATAAATGTGAAATCAGAACTTGTAGACTCGCCTTTACAACTTTCGTCAGCAAGTGAATGCTTGCGATTTGAAAAAGAATCATTTGGCGCCTTACACCAAATGATGAGTAATTTATCTAATGAAGAGAGAGAAGCTATTTGGGAGGAAATTGAAAGAGAACTTCAAAACTTCGAATCGGAAAAAGGTTTTAGCGGACCATGCGAAATGGTTGTAGCTGTTGGAGAAAAACCTTAATTTCACCGAGTCTGTAACAACAAGATTTTGCACTATTGCGTAACTCAATTAGTCATCAACTAGTCCAACTATGAAACAACTTCCATTTTTTAAGCCCTTTTTTATATTTTGTATTGTCTTAAGTTTTTCATGCTCTGCTGCAGTAGGTATTTCTTCCAACTCAAAAATAACAGCTCCTGAAAATTTCAAATATACTTTTGCAGAAAAACCTATTGGAGGAAAAGAGATTTACATACCAATTGAATTAAAAAACAATGATTTTAATTCTGATGATAGTGAATGGAGTTATCAAAGAAGCGCTTCTTCTGATAATATCATTATTTTTTGGGCAAAAGGATTTGGCCAATATCCTGACAAAGCTCCAAATTCAAAACTTTGCGTAGATATTAATAATACATTGGCAAAGGCTGAAAATTATTATTCTTATTATCGTGACAAGATGAAATTTGTAGTAAAAGGAAAGTCAAAAACAGACAAATACAGAATGATAATTATACTGCGTTATCAGGAAGAATGGTTGGCCACCGGAGCGGGATATGATAATGTTATTGGTGCTTTATGGGTTAATCCCTGGGCATCAAGAACTGATTCGGCTTTAGCTCATGAGTTTGGACATACTTTTCAATATCAAACAGCCTGTGATGGGAATTATGGCTTTAGAGACCAAAATTATGTAGGCCAATTTTGGGAGCAATGTGCACAATACATGTCATGGCAAATAAACAACAGTAGTTTTACTCATGAAATCCCTCATTTCTTAGAAAATGCGCACAAGAATTTTTCGCATGAAGATTACAGGTACCAATCGATGTATTTTATGGAATTTTGGAAACAAAAACATGGAGTAGATTTTTTAGGAAAACTATGGAGAGGAGCTAAAGTTCCTGAACACCCATTACAAGTCTATAAAAGAATTACAGGAATTAATCAAGACCAATTGAATGATGAATTTTTTGAATATGCCTGTAAAAATATCAGTTGGGATTATCCTTTAGGAAACTACAATAAATTGTTTATTAAAAGTTTATCAGCTACCGATCAAAAAAAATACACACATCACACAACATTAGAAGTTGCTGACAATGGTTATTATCGAATAGCGGATAAGCAAATTCCTCAAATTTATGGCTATAATGCGATACAACTTAGTGTTCCAAAGTCAGGAACCAAGGTAACTGTTGATTTCGAAGGCTTAAAAGGACAATGGTCTTCTATTGAAGGTTGGCGTTATGGTTTTGTTGTCATAAAAGAAAATGACGCTGCTGTTTATGGTTCTATGAAAAAAACAAAACAAGGTACTGCCACAATCACAATACCCGAAGATGCCAAAGAACTTTGGCTAGTAGTAACTGGAGCTCCTACTGAGCACATGAACCACGTGTGGGATGACAATCCTAAAAATGACGAAAATTTCCCTTATAAAGTTAAATTCACAAACACAGTTATTAAATAATAATCCCTCTTTGTGGATTACAAATCTGCACTATATCTTAATTTTTCAATATTTTGAAAAACCTCATCTTTTTTTTACAGAAATATAAATACTTGTAATCTAAATCAGCTATATTTGCGACTTTTTTGAAGCTTAAAATTGGTAATTCACCTTTTTTAGACAAATTGGCATTTGCCAAAACTAAAAAAAACAAACCTAAATATTAAATCATAAACCAACAAAAAATGACCAAAATTTTTAAAATTAGTTCGCTTATTATTATCAGTATTTTTTTTAACAGCTGTTCATCTGGGTATAAAAAAATAGCCCCAAACACAATAAATTACGTATCAAAAAGTATAGAGAGTAATGTTTTACTAGAATATAAATATGAGTTATTAGAAAAAAAATACAAAAAGAAAGAAACGAAAAATGGTATTAAGTTAATTGCTGTTAAGATCACCAATAATACTGAAAAAGATATCGTTTTTGGAAATGATTTTAAGCTTTCTTATGAAAACGGCAATGAAATTAATATAATAGAAACGGAAAAACTATTCAAAACTATTAAACAGAGTCCAGCTTCGTATTTGTGGTATTTACTTTTATCTCCTGTCCAATTTTATTCAGGAACAACTACAAGTACAAATGGTGCTTATACTGAAACGAAACCTACAAACACATTTCCAATTGGATTGATACTTGGTCCTGGATTAGCAGGAGGAAATATAATTGCAGCAAGTTCTGCAAACAAAAATTTTAAAAATGAATTAAAGGAATTTGATATTATTGGAAAAACAATTCAAAAAGGTCAAACTGTTTATGGGATAATAGGTATAAATTCTAATAATTACGATTCGATTAAAATTAAATTACAATAATACCAAGTAATACACTCACATAACACCACTATTAGATTCAGCTTTTTTAAGTTATTTTTTCAAGTATTTTTAAATGATTCTGTGAAAGCTTTAATTATTTAAAATGTTATCAAGAAGTCTTATCTGAACTAAACTTATCGATACTGGCTTACAATTTTCTATTGTAAATTGTAAGCCAAATCGAATAAAATCAGTTACCAAAACCGTTAAAAACCTCCTAAAACAGCTTTCAATTTTTATTCTTTTTTAATAAGTTCCTATCTTTGCCAACTTGACAAAATTACAAATCATATTAGCAGATAATGAAATTTAAAATTGACAAATTCGTTCTTTCAATAATTGTGGTAGTGCTTTTTGCCTATCTTTTTCCGCAATTTGGGGGGAAATCAAGTCTAATTCCGTTAGACAAAATTGGAAGCATTGGTGTTTCTTTAATCTTCTTTTTCTACGGACTCAAACTAAGTCCTGAAAAAACAAAATCAGGATTAAAAAACTGGAAATTACATCTTTTAGTACAAGGCTGTACTTTCTTGGTATTTCCTATCATTATTCTGTGTTTTTACCCTTTAATTCACTCTGAATACGATAAAAACATTTGGCTTGCCTTTTTATTTCTAGCCTCACTTCCTTCAACGGTTTCATCATCGGTAGTGATGGTTTCTATGGCCAAAGGAAACATTCCCGCAGCCATATTTAACGCTAGTATTTCGGGTTTAATTGGAATTATTGTTACGCCGCTTTGGTTGGGACTTTTTTTGAATAATACCGCTGCCAGTTATGACTTAGGAGACATTTATATCAAATTGATTGTAGAAGTTGTCGTTCCCGTTATTCTAGGCTTACTGTTACATCGCTATTGGGGCAGTTTAGCCCAAAAATACAATAGTTACCTGACCCTATTTGACAAATCAATTATCTTATTGATTATCTACAAAAGTTTTGCCAGCTCCTTTGAAGAAAATGTATTTAGCGGAATAGACTCTTTTGATTTTATGATTATTGCAGTAGCGGTTTTCAGTTTATTTTATTTGGTTTATTTCCTTACTGGGTTTTTAAGTAATAAACTTGGCTTTAATGTAGAAGATAAAATTACAGCTCAGTTTTGTGGCACCAAAAAATCATTAGTACACGGAACCGTTTTTGCCAAAATATTATTTCCTAATCCTAGTGCCATGGGAATTGTATTGCTTCCTATCATGCTTTTTCATGCTTTTCAGATTTTCATTATTAGCTTTATTGCTACCCATGTTGGCAATCGAAAAGAAGAAAGTCAATTATCTTATGTAAGAGATAAATAACTTAATTATTTTCTTTTTTGCTTGATCAAAAAAGAAACAAAAAATTCGCAAATTACAGCTTCCGATTTGAATTGTAATTTGCGAATTTTTATTTTTTATTCGAAAATCTAAAGGATTAAGAAACCGTCTCTTCTTCTTCAACGGCAAATTCCATGTGGTCTTCTACTTCTGAAACAATTTCAGGTTTCGAAGCCTTAAGCGCATTGAACTTTTCTAATTGCTCCAGTTCGTCTTCATCTCTACTGAAATATGGAAAAACATCCATAATAGGCGATTCTGAAATAGCGGGAATGCTATAATCACCCATAGTGCTTTTCATTGTAAAAACAGTGTTATCATAAGCTTCTTTCACATCATTGGCTTGCACTAAGAAATACATATTGGTCTTGCGTTCTTTCCCACTTTCCTCATCATAAGCCAGTAAAGAAATCTTCGATTTAAACCAACGGTCGGCATTTTCAAAAGGATGAATCTCAGCATAATTAGCCACTTTTATATTGGTAATTTTAAATTCCTCACTAATATAAGCCTTCATTTCTTCGTTGATCCTGCTTTCGGCCTCTGTAAAAGAGATGGCATCAATCAAATAAGGTTCGGTTGTCACTTTTTGATTTCCTGTTTCGTCTGTTTTTCTATATTTTACTTTGCATTCGTACCAAATTGCGCTCATAATTTCTTTTTTTAAGGATGCCAAAGATAGATTTTAGAGCAAAATAAACCGCAAATTATCAAAATAGATATTCACAATTTTGAATCCAAAAAACTATTCTATTCACAACGAAGCATTTAGCTTTTTATTGAAATCAAAGCTAAAAAAAAGCTTAGTTTTGTATTTCACAAGAACTTTCCATGGATTTAGCAGCTCATTATAATCAATTGTTTATCGAATCGTCAAAAGCTATTTTAGACAATAATTATATAATAGACAGTAAAATTGATGCTGAAAATGACAATCGTTTTGGGATTACTTTACTCATTCGTCCGCCAGAATTGATTAAAAATAAAATTCAGTCATTTTTAAACGAACTTAAAAAAGAAGATCCTACGCAATATTATTATCCAAATTCGGATATGCACATTACTGTTTTATCTATCATTTCATGCTATGACGGTTTTGTTTTAAACCAAATCAATCCCGAAGCCTATATTGCCATTATTCAGGAAAACCTGGCTGCTTTACAAGATTTAGAAATCAACCTCAGCGGAATTACAGCTTCCAATTCTACTATCATGATTCAGGGTTTTCCATCAAATGATAGTTTAAATTCATTTCGGGATTTGCTTCGAAAAGCATTTCAAAATACTACACTTGAAAAAAGTATTGATAGTCGTTATACCTTATTTACGGCGCACATTAGCGTTTGTCGTTTTAGAAAACCGATCAATAATACTGAAAAATTGATTTCTTTATTGGAAAAATACCGCAAGACAGATTTTGGAAAATTTGAAATAAAAGAAATAGAATTAGTCCATAATGATTGGTACCAAAAAAAGGAAAAAACACAAATACTGCATCAATTTATCGTTCCCAATTAAAGCCTAATGTTTCCTTATTGTTTTGTTTCATATTTTCTCACACGAACACAAAAAAAATAATAAACGACTTAAAAACAATTACTTAAACTTAAATTTCACAGAAATAGACTCCGCTTTACTATGTTAATATTACGTTAAATAAAAATTAAACAACTGTTTAATTTAAACAGTTGTTTAATTTTGTACTGTAATTAAAAACAAATCCAATTGAAAACTGATTTTAACGAAAAGCAAATTCAAATTCTTCTGATAGCCGAAACGCTATTTGCCGAGAATGGATTCGAGGGAACTTCGATTAGAACAATAGCTAAGGAGGCCGGGATTAATGTCGCGATGGTTTCCTATTATTTTGGTTCGAAAGAAAAATTATTGGAAGCATTGATTGTTTACCGGACTTCCGATTTAAAAATTCAAATGGAAAATCTATCTGTTGAAGATTTAGACCCTATTGAAAAAATTGACAAGCTGATTGAACTATACATCAACCGTATTAGGTGCAATAAAGGAATTTACAGAATCTTACATTTCGAATTTTCATCTGAAGAGAAAGAGGACAAATTAAAAGTCTTAAACGAAGTAAGGGATAAAAATTTAAAATCATTGGAAGCCATTATTCACGAGGGGCAACAAAAGGGAATTTTTAGAAAAGACATTATCATTCCGCTAATCTCTCCCACAATAATGGGAACGTTTTTTCACTTTAGCATGAATAAAGCCTATTTCAAAAAACTATTGCTTCTCGAAACGGACGAAGAATTCGAAAATTATATACAAACAAAACTTAAAACGCACATTCAACAAACAATAAAAGCACTTCTAATATATGAAAGCTAATCATTTAATACTCTTTGGGATTTTATTTCTGGGAATAACATCCGTAGAAGCACAGGAAAAAAAGAGTTTATCACTCGACGAAGCCATTCATCTGGCTTGGGAGAAAAGCAATGAAGTAAATTTAGCCGACGCCAAAGTAACGACTAAAAAATATGAGTTGCAATCGATGAAAAACAACAAGTATCCTGATTTGAAAGCTTCGGCACAATACCAACGATTGACCAAAGCTTCTATCAATATGAAAAGCAATAGCTCTAGTAGCGATAGCGAATCAGATACAAAAGCGCCTAATGTAGACCAATTAGTTTTAGGGCAAATTAATGCTACTTTGCCTATTTTCTCCGGTTTTAAATTAAAAAACAGCATTCAAGTTTCGGACAATTTATACCAAGCTGAAACGGCCAATGCTTTGCAAACCAAAGAAGAAATGGCCATGAAAGTCATCAACTATTATGCAGCTTTATACAAAGCGCAAAAAACAGTTGAATTGCTAAATGAGAATTACAAAAGCGCCGAACAACGTGTAAAAGATTTTACGGAATTGGAAAAAAACGAAATTGTTCCTAAAAACGATTTGCTTAAAACACAATTACAACTTTCTAAAGTTCAATTGTCTTTAGACCAGGCCAAAAGTAATTTAAGCGTTGTGAATTATGAATTAACGAACCTTTTGAAACTGGATCCTAAAACAAAAATCGAAATTAAAGAAAGTGATTTCTATAATTTTGAAATGAAAAACATTCCTACTGATGAAAATCCGGCATTGGAAAATCGTAAGGATTTAGAAGCGCTTCGTTTTCAGGAAAAAGCAAGTTTGGCCAGCATTAAAGTGGCTCGAAGTGGCTACTACCCTTCTCTTTCACTTATTGGTGGATATACTACTTTAGACTTAAAAAATGTGGTGACTGTTCAAAACGCGATGAATTTCGGAGTTGGAATTTCGTATAATCTAAGTGGTATCCTGAAAAATGCAACTGAGGTAAAAATCGCTAAAAGCCAAGCGGCAGAATTGCAAACTTCGGAAATGATACTTACTGATTACATCAAAATTCAGGTTCAAAAAGCTCTTGAAGATTATGATTTGGCTGTAAAACAAAATGTGGTTTACACCCAAGCCGTAGAACAAGCTACTGAAAACTATAGAATTTTAAAAGACAAATACGATAACGGCCTTGCGGATACTAATGATTTATTAGAAGCCGATGTAGAGCAACTAAGTTCAAAAATCAACAAAACAGTGGCTAAAGCCAATGTCATACAAAAATATTACAACTTACTGTCTGTAACAGGACAATTAAACCAAACTTTCAACCTTTCTAAAATATAATCGATACCTAAAATGGAAAAGAAAAAAACAAACAAAAAATTCATCGCTATAATAGGTTCTTTAATTCTATTAGGCGTTATATATGGTTCTTACAAATACATTCACTCTCTATCTCATGAAGGAACTGATGATGCACAAATAGAGAAATACATGAATCCAATTATTCCTAGGGTTTCGGGTTATGTGAAAAAGGTCTACATTAAAGACAATGATTTTGTAAAAAAAGGAGATACTTTATTTACTATTGATCAAAAAGATTACCAATTAAAAATTGACGAAGCTACAGCAGCATTGGCAGCAGCTGAAGGAAATTTTGAAGTATCAAAAGCGGATATTGGTAGTATTCTGGCTAATATTTCAGTATCAGATGCGAATGTAAAATCGGCATCAGGAAATATTGAATCCGCTAAAATCAAATTAGGCTTGGCTACGAATGATTTCAACCGTTACAGCAATTTGTATAAAAATCATACGATTACAAAACAACAATACGAACAAGCTTTAGCTGCAAAACAAGAAGCTGAAAATCAAGTGCGTATTGTACAACAACAGGAAAGAGCGAGTGCTTTTCAAAAATCGGTTATCCAGGCAAAATCGGTAGTTTCAAACAAAGAAACGGATGTGGCTTCGGCAAATATCAAAAGAGCTCAAGCTTTATTAGAATCGGCTAAATTAAACCTAACTTATACCGTTATTACAGCAGCTATTGATGGTCAGGTTTCTAAAATTGACATCCAACCGGGACAATTGGTACAACCGGGACAATCTTTGTTTTACATTATCAATAACAACGAAGCTTGGGTAATTGCTAATTTCAAAGAAACACAATTAAACAAAATGATTGCAGGTCAAAAAGTAGCTTTAAAAGTAGATGCTTATCCTGATTATGAATTTACAGGAACCGTAACTTCGTTTTCGCCGGCAACAGGAGCTCGTTTTTCTATCTTGCCTCCTGATAATGCCACTGGAAACTTTGTAAAAACCATTCAGCGTTTGCCTGTAAAAATTAGTATTGATCCTAGTAATGATATTGAAAAAGTAAAACTATTGCGTCCAGGAATGAATGTGGATGTTGATGTACATATAAAATAAAAATGGTACTAGCAGACGACGATTTAGTAGAATATGGCTTTAGAAGAGTGATCATAACAATTACAGCAGTACTTTGTGCTTTGCTCGAAATTGTTGATACCACTATTGTCAATGTGGCTTTGACCAACATGAGGGGAAGTCTGGGAGCCACTTTAACGGATGTTGCCTGGGTAATTACTGCCTATGCTATTGCAAACGTTATTGTAATCCCAATGACAAGTTGGCTTTCGCAACAATTTGGAAGACGTAATTATTTTGCCGTTTCGATCATTATATTTACGGTTTCCTCCTTTTTATGCGGAAATGCAACGAATATCTGGGAATTAGTAGCCTTTCGATTTGTTCAAGGTTTAGGCGGTGGTGCTTTGCTGGTAACAGCACAAACCATCATTACCGAAAGTTATCCTATTGCCAAACGTGGAATGGCACAGGCTATTTACGGAATGGGTGTAATTGTAGGCCCTACCCTTGGTCCGCCTTTAGGAGGCTATTTAGTAGATCATTTTTCCTGGCCTTATATTTTTTATATCAATATTCCTTTGGGAATTATCGCTACACTTTTGACACTTACGTTTGTTAGAAGTCCAAAATACGGTGAGAAATTAAATTCGAATCAGGTCGATTGGTACGGAATTATTCTTTTAGCAACATTTATTGGTTCATTGCAATTTGTATTGGAACACGGACAACAGGACGATTGGTTTAACGATGATTTAATTGTTACGCTGAGTGTTGTTTCTTTATTTGGACTAATCCTTTTTATTTGGAGGCAATTAGTGTACAAATATCCAATTGTGAATTTAAGTGTATTAAAAGACGGAAATCTAAGAATTGGTACGTTTATGAGTTTCATCATGGGATTTGGATTGTATGGTTCTACGTTAATTATACCTATCTACACCCAATCTATTTTAGGTTGGACCGCCACCGATGCCGGTTTATTATTAATCCCAGGATCAATTACCACAGCGATTATGATGCCGTTTGTGGGTAAAATGATTCAAAAAGGTGTACCGCAAGGATACATGGTAGCTGTAGGTTTCTTAATGTTCTTTATGTTTACCTTACTGATGTATTTCAACATGACTCCAGATACTGGTGTCGAGCACATGTACTGGCCTTTAATTTTGAGAGGAATTGGATTAGGATTACTATTTGTACCTATTACCACTTTATCACTTTCTACGCTTAAGGGGAAAAATATTGGTGAAGGAGCTGCTTTTACCGGAATGATGAGACAATTAGGAGGTTCATTTGGTATTGCGATTATTACCACTTTTATCACCCGTTTATCACAAACGCATCGTGTGAATTTAGTGGCTAATTTAGATGGTAGCAAATTGGAAGTACAAAACCGCCTAACGCAGTTACAACATGGCTTTATGGCTAAAGGTTATTCTATAAACGAATCACTCAAAAAAGCATACGAAGTGCTTGATTTTTCAGTTATGAAACAAAGTACAGTATTGGCTTATATGGATATTTTCCTGTATCTCGGTTTGCTGTTTTTGTGCTGTATTCCTTTTATTTTATTAATTAAAAAAGGAAAAAACAAAATCAATCCGGCTGATGCAATGCACTAAAATTTTAGATTGTAGAATGCAGAATGCAGATTTTAGAATTTACATTTCAGATTTGTATTTGGCATAAAGTCCGAATAGCGGACGATTTATATTGTAACAACGGATTTTAATCCGTTTATAACAAAAATTAGGATAATAAAAAGTTCCGTAGGAACGATTCATTTATATCAGCCAATGATAACAAAAGGCAGATTAAAAAAAATGAATCGTTCCTACGGAACTTCTTTATACATGATTACCTGTTTTCAACGGATTAAAATCCTTTTTTACAATACATTACGAGCCTATGGCTCTTGAATCCACTTATTGAATCTTTAGAATTCGGAACTTCTTTTTTATAAAACTCTTTCTTAATTATTCTTTTTATCTAGTAAAAACCAAATGATTCCCCTTAGATAAATTGGCATCAAACTGATAACCTTCATAATTAAATCCTTTCAGGTCATCAATGGTTTCGGCATTAGTATCAATAATATAACGCACCATCATTCCTCTGGCTTTTTTAGCAAAAAAACTAATCATCTTTAGCTTTCCATCTTTATAATCCTTGAAATCAGGAGTGACTACAGGAACTTTCAAAGCTTTGGTATCAATTGCTGAAAAATATTCGTTACTGGCTAAATTAATGAACAAGTCACCTTTTTTCAATTCTTTATTTAGCGAATGTGTTAAAGTTGTTTTCCAAAATTCATATAGATTTTTTTTGTCTCCAATAGACAATTTCGTTCCCATTTCTAATCGATAGGCTTGCATTAAATCCAATGGATGCAAGATTCCGTACAAACCAGACAAAATTCTTAATTTGTCCTGAAGAACCTCTAATTTTTCAACAGGAATCGTGTAAGCATCTAATCCCGTGTACACATCGCCATCAAAAGTATAAATAGCAGGACGCGCATTTTCAGGGCTAAAAGGGGTTTTCCAGTCTTTGTTACGCTGCCAGTTTAAATCGGCTAACTTATCTGAAATAGACATTAAATCAGCTAAATCCTTAGGCGATTGCTGTTTTAATACTTTATGAACTTGTCTGGATTCTTTCAAAAACGAAGGTTGAGTAAATTGAGCTGTAGGCAATTCTTTCTCGAAATTCAATGATTTGGCGGGTGATATTACTATTTTCATAAACTGCTATTGGCATTTTTCTTATCGAATTCAAAAATACTAATTGAAAACAAGATAATAACTAGATTTAAATTGTTTTCACCAAATTCTATTAAAAAACGCAATTCTATTTTCTATTTTCATTTCAAATAGTCATCAGCTACCCTATTATCATTTTGAGAACAGGAAATTCCTAAGTATTTTAACTATTTTTGTTTACAGTTGAATTTTCAGCAAATTCTCCAAGTCTAATTAATCTTTTCAAAGCATAACAAAACAATCAAAAATATATGAAGAAGGCAATTAAGCGACTTTACAATTCTGACCTTTTCAAAGATTTTGTCGAAAACGAAAAATCCAGTGGGCTTGTCTTAATTGGTTGCACCGTAGTTTCATTAGTACTTGCCAATTCTATTTTTGCAGAGCAATACTTTCATACCTGGCATGCCAAAATAGGAAGTGAAAGTCTTGAATATTGGATAAACGATGGTTTGATGACCCTATTCTTTTTATTGATTGGATTGGAATTAGAACGAGAAGTCTATCTGGGCGAATTATCAAATATAAAGGAAGCCTTATTGCCTATTTTTGCGGCCTTAGGCGGCATGATTGTTCCTGCGGGACTCTACCTATTACTCAATTACGGAACAGTTGCTCACTCAGGAGCCGGAATCCCAATGGCTACCGATATTGCTTTTGCTTTAGGAGTGCTTTCCTTATTAGGCAATCGAGTGCCATTATCACTAAAAGTTTTCCTAACAGCCTTAGCTGTTATTGACGATTTAGGCGCTATTTTAGTAATCGCTATCTTTTATACCAATACCATTCTTTGGACAAATCTCGGTATCGCTTTAGGAATTTTATTCTTTTTATTCATCCTTAACCGAATGAAAGTTAAAATCTTAACTATCTATCTTATTGGAGGGCTTGTGATGTGGTATTTCATGTTGAATTCAGGAATTCATGCAACCATTACAGGTGTTTTATTAGCCTTTGTAATTCCTTTTGGCGACGGAAGCAAACATTCTATATCCTATAAATTACAACATTTTTTACATGGTCCTGTAGCTTTTATCATCCTTCCATTATTTGCCTTAGCTAATACAGCAATCATTTTAGGATCGGATATTATGGAAACCTTGAGTTTGCATTACAGCATGGGAATTATACTAGGATTAGTCATCGGAAAACCATTAGGAATCGCCTTGTTTAGCTTCCTCGCTGTTTCTTTGGGCTTATGTAAATTACCAAACGATTTGAATTGGAAAACCATTATAAGCGTTGGTTTTCTGGGCGGAATTGGTTTTACCATGTCTATTTTTGTTACCCTTCTTGCTTTTGATGACCAACACATTATTAATAATGCTAAATTCATCATTTTACTTTCGTCATTAACTGCTGGTATTATTGGTTTTATTTTGCTAAAACAAAATTTAAAGAAAAAACATGGATCTGTTTAGTACCGAATTCGACGAAAACACCAATCTTTTGCCTAAAGACGGAACGGTCATGTACTATGGAAAAATCATGGATTATTCTAAAGCAGAGCACTTTTTCAATCGTTTAATGGAAACTATCGAATGGAAAAATGACGAAGCTATAATTTTTGGACAATTAATTACTACCAAAAGAAAAGTGGCTTGGTACGGCGAAAGGAATTTTAAATACAGCTATTCTAAAATCACCAAAGAAGCATTGCCTTGGACTACCAAATTAGAGCAATTAAAAGCTTTAGTAGAAGCAAAAACATCCGAAACCTACAATTCATGCTTGCTTAATTTATACCATGATGGCAATGAAGGCATGGCCTGGCACAGTGATGGAGAAAAAGATTTGAAAAAAAATGGTGCCATAGCTTCACTGAGCTTTGGTGCCGAAAGAAAATTTGCTTTCAAACACAAATCCACTAAAGAAACCGTTTCTTTAATGCTCGAAAAAGGAAGTCTTTTAGTGATGAAAGACCAAACCCAAACCCACTGGTTGCATCGCCTTCCACCTACTAAAAAAATTAGCAAACCTAGAATCAACCTTACTTTTAGAACAATTGTTACTCCATGACATTATTTTACACACAAATCCTAAATTTGCTTTTAGCACAAAATCAATTTAATTATTCCCCTAGAAAAAGAATATAAAATGTGCAAAAAACACTTAAAAACAATCCTTTTTTTAACTAATTCAACTATAAACTAGGGAATTATTTTGATTTTCAACAGACCTTTACTATCTTTCCACATCGATTTAACCAATTACACAGAACCCTTAAACATTTAAAAAAATGTTAGAAGAAACGAATGATAACCTGCCTCAATCTCAGAATGAGTCAGATGGAAATTTAGCTACTGATATCCAAGTGAATAATCAAGCTACAACTAATCCTGAAGTGGAGCAAAACCCAACTTCAGAAGAGACAGATGAAGCAGTAGTAATTTGTGAAAAACAACAAGCTTTAAACGAAATTGAAGCATCAAACGCTGAAGAAAACGAAGACGAAACCCTAAAAGCCCGTCACGAAATTCCGATGCTTGATTATGATACTTTATCGATGGAAGTATTAGTTGATGAGTTGCAAAAACTGGTTTCGAATGAAAAAGTCATGTCGATACGTGACCATATCGAAGAAATTAAAAAAGCGTTTTTGTCAAAATACAACCATTTTATAGAAGAGAAAAAAGAAGAATTCCACGCCGAAAACCCAGAAAGCACCGAAGAATTTCAGTATCATTTTCCTCTAAAATCAAAATTTGATCAGTTTTATACTTTATACAAAGACAATAAAAACACCCATTTTAAAAGTTTACAAAACAATCTAAAAACTAATTTAGAAGTTCGACTAGCTATAGTTGAAGAACTAAAAGAGTTGATTAATCCAAATGAAAATATTAAGGATACCCTAAAACATTTCAATGAATTAAGAGAGCGTTGGAAAAATGCCGGTGCAATTCCAAAAGACAAATACAACCACGTTTGGAACAACTATCATTTTCATGTAGAGAATTTTTACGATTATTTACACCTAGATAGAGAAGCCAGAGATTTAGATTTCAAACACAATTTAGAGCAAAAACAAAAAATAATTGCGCGTGTAGAAGAATTAATACAGGAGCAAGATATCAATAAAGCATTTAGAGAATTACAAGATTTACACCGCATCTGGAAAGAAGAAATTGGTCCTGTTTCCAGAGAACATCGCGATACCATTTGGAATCAATTTAGTGATTTAACTAAAAAAATGCACGACAAACGCGAAGTCCTTTTTGAAAAAATAAGAGGCACCGAGCATGAAAATCTAGAGAAAAAGAACGCTATTATTGCCCAAATTGAAGAATTAGCGACTATAAAAGTAAATGCTCATTCACAATGGCTCGTTCAAATAGAAAAAGTAGAAGCTTTAAGAGAGGCTTTTTTCTCAACTGGAAAAGTTCCTACTGATGTAAACGAAGCAACCTGGGCAGCCTTTAAAACTGCGGTTAGAAATTTCAATTCCTTCAAAAACTCTTTTTACAAAGACATCAAGAAAGAACAAAATGAAAATCTGACTAAAAAAAATGCCTTAGTAGCTAAAGCAAATGAATTAAAAGACAATGAAGATTTTGCTGCTACTACTCCAATCATGAAACAAATTCAGGAAGATTGGAAAAAAATAGGTCATGTTCCCCGAAAATATTCCGATAAAGTCTGGGCTGAATTTAAAGAAGCCTGTAATCATTTTTTTGATCGTCTAAAAGAACAACAAAATGAGCATAATGTCGAAGAAATGGAAGCTTTTGATAAAAAGAAAGCCTATCTGGAAGCTATAAAAGAATTTCAGTTAACAGGAGAGCACAAAACTGATTTAGATGCTATAAAACAGCACATTGAAAACTGGAAAAGCTATGGCAAAGTGCCTTTTACCAGAAGACATATCGAAGGGAAATTTAATAAAATATTAGATGCCCTTTTTGACAAATTGAGTTTGAGTAAAAAAGATTCTGAAATGATGCGTTTTGCTAATAAAATAGGAAATCTTTCTGAAGGGGGTGATAACCGAAAAATAGAAAACGAAAAGATTTTTATTATTCGTAAAATCGAAGAAGTACAAAACGAAATTTTCCAATTAGAAAATAATATTCAGTTTTTTACCAATACTAAAAACGCTAAAAAAGAAAATTCAATTGTTTTAGAAGTTCGAAAAAACATTGCTATTCACAAAGAAAGTCTTGAAACTTGGAAAGAAAAACTAAAACAACTTAGAAATATAAATCAAGAATAACAGGAAAAGTTAGAAGTTAGAGGTGGGAAGTTAGAAGCTTAAAAAACAGACACCAGAAGCTAGATAAAAAAAACAGCGATTTTCAAACTGAGAATCGCTGTTTTTTTTTACACAATGTTTGACTACTCCCTACTCCCAGCTTCTTTCTTCTAACTTCTTTCTTCTAACTTCTTTCTTTCATGATAATTATCATTTCAAACCGTTTCAAATCGATTTATTTTTGAATGATAAAAACTAGACTATCATGAAAAATTCTTTGATACAAAAATACAATGTACCCGGTCCCAGATATACCAGTTATCCAACTGTTCCGTACTGGAATGAAGCTGAATTTTTATATGAAGATTGGATTTCATCTTTCAAAAAAACATTTGTAGAAAGCAATGCTGAAGAAGGAATCAGTTTGTATATTCATCTTCCGTTCTGCGAAAGCCTATGTACTTTTTGTGGGTGTAACAAACGAATTACTAAAAATCATACTGTAGAATCACCTTATATTCAAGCGGTTTTAAAAGAATGGCGTTTGTATAGCCAACTACTTGACGAAAAAACAATCATCAAAGAAATCCATTTGGGCGGAGGAACACCTACTTTTTTTTCGACTAAAAACTTAGAAGATTTAATCAATGGTATCTTTACTTATGCTGTAAAAGCTGAAAATTATGAATTTAGTTTTGAAGGACATCCTAACAATACTACTCATGCCCACTTGCAAAAACTCTACGATTTAGGCTTTAGAAGAGTGAGTTTTGGCGTTCAGGATTATTCCGAAAAAGTGCAAAAAGCCATTCATCGCGAACAACCTTTCCATAATGTAGCCAAAGTGACTTTTTGGGCCAGAGAAATTGGCTATACCTCAATTGGTCACGATATTATTTTTGGTCTGCCTTTTCAAAAAATCGAAGATGTTGTCGATACTATCGAAAAAACAAAATCATTGCAACCCGACCGACTGGCCTTTTACAGCTATGCTCATGTGCCATGGATAAAAGGAAATGGACAACGCGGTTTTAAAGACGAAGACATTCCTAAAGACAATGAAAAGAGAATTTTGTACCAGGTAGGCAAAGAATTATTACTAAAAAATGGCTACCACGAAATAGGAATGGATCATTTTGCCTTAGAAACCGATAGTTTGTATCAATCTTTTAAAAACGGTCAATTGCACCGTAATTTTATGGGCTACAGTTCTTCTAAAACCAAACTGATGATTGGTTTAGGCGTTTCTTCTATTAGTGACAGCTGGGATAGTTTTGCCCAAAACGAGAAAAGCATAGAAGATTATTACCAACTTTTAGAATGGGACAAATTGCCCGTTTTTAGAGGACATTTGTTAACCGATGAAGACCTGATCATTAGAAAACACATTCTAAGTTTAATGTGCCAATTTGAAACCACTTGGGACAAAACCGCTACTTATTTCAAAGAAATTCCCGAAGTTTTAGAACAACTGCGAGAAATGGAAAATGATGGCATCCTGATAATTAAAGAAAACGGAATTCAAGTAAGCGATAAAGGCAAAGCCTATGTTAGAAATATCTGTATGGCATTTGATTTATACCTAAAACGAAAAGCTCCCGAAACGGCTTTATTTTCAATGACTGTGTAAATAAAATCCTTGACTTATATAAAAACAAACCCAACTTAATTTAAAGATAAATCAAATCGATTTATCTTAATATGCCTGTCCGCTATGGACTTAATAAATAATAGCCCACGGATGAAACGGATAAAACAGATAAAAATCGGATTTTTTGTAGCTGTTTTTAATTTAAATCTTTGATAATCCGTAAAATCAGTTTCATCCGTGGGCTGTTTTCCAAATTGGTAAGAAACGGATAGTCATATAACTTAATCTACTCTGAAACCTTGATTACCAACAACATTTAAAGGAGTTAAAAAATCCAAAAGATGTTGATTGAATTCGTCGGGTTGCTCCAAATTAGAAACATGCCCAGCTTTTTCAATTATCTGGAGTATTGCTCCTTTAATACATGCCTTCATCGATTGAGATTCAGCAAGTGGTGTTACAATATCTTCTCTACCGCAGATAATCAATGTTGGAATATTTATTTTATCTAAAGTAGAACAAGTTTCGGAACGTTCAGCAAGCGCCACCAATCCTTGTTGAATAATATGTTCTGAATTAGAAAACACAACACTTCTCAATTCCTCTACCAGTTCCTTTTTACTTGTGAATGAATCTTTATGCAAGACTTTTTTAATAAATCCTTCATTAAAATTAGCAATTCCGTTAACTTCTATTTCACGAATGGCATCATAACGTTTTTCTTTTACTTCAGCAGTATCGGCGATGCATTGTGTATCAGCTAAAATCAATGCTTCAAAGCGATTCGGGAATCGTTGGTGTGCATTTAAAGTTATAAATCCACCCATAGACAACCCACAAACAATTGCTTTTTCAATGTTTAACTGATCCATAAATGCTATTAAATCGTCTGTAAACAAATCAATACTTAGAGGCGATTTCTCATCAGTTGATTTACCAAATCCTCTAATGTCGCAAGCAATTACACGATAAGCTGATTTTAAAAAATCCAATTGTCCTTGCCACATCGATTTATCAAAAGGAAAACCGTGTAAAAAGATAATTGGAACATTTCCTTCTCCAAGGTCATCATAAGATAAATCAAAGTTATTTACAGGAATAGTTAAATTGAAACCCTTATTTTCTGTTTTCATGTTGCGTATTTTTCACTATTTATTTGTAATTGATTTTTTTGTCCAATTACTATTTCTAACATTTGTAAAGTTACAGTTCAATTATAAAGCTAGCTTACATGATTTACGACAATAACTGCATAATTCACACCCATATTAGTACGAAAAGTATTCAACAAATAAAAAGTCCTTTTGATTATTTGTAAGATTTTTTTATATCTTCGCTATAATAATAAAGTCTGACGTTTGTCAGACTTAGCCACCCAAATACAGGTGTATAAGTCTGATAACGTCAGTAGTATATACAAGTTAGCCGTCAGTTTGGCGGAACTCAGAAAACCAACGAAAAATGAAAAAATATAATTCAATTTTATTTGCTCTTTTTACAATAATTTCTTGTAATCAAAAAGAAAATCACAGTGAAGAAAATCTGAAAAGTGCTAAAACTATTGAAAATAGAAAAGTTGAAAATACTAAAACTAGCAAAAATGTAATCGATACAATAAGTGTTAAAAGTCAAATTGCAATTATTATTGAACCAACGGAAAAGCAAATTGAAAAACGTAAAAAAGAAGTTGGTGAAGAAGATTTTTATATTGGAGCTGACGATTATATGTTTTACATAAATGAAGCAACTAAAACTTTTAATAAAAACAAACTGAAAGTTCTAAACATTAAAAATGATAAAATAATCAATTTTGAATTGGAGAACGGAAATAACGCAATTTTAGAATTAAATGATGAAGGCGAATTATGGCAAATATATTTGTTTGACCCAAAATTAAAACCGAAAAAAATCGATATGACAGATTCGGAAAATGAATACAAAAATTATTTCAAGTGAGAAAAACCGAACGGCTAACAGCCGTTTCTCGCAATTGCGAATTTTGTAGTAAGTTCACGTTTACGTTTCGCAATAATTTTTATCTTTAACAGTAAATAATTCGTTCCGAACTTCGCAACTGACGAGAAGCGGCGGAACGTTACCGTCAATTGCTCAAACCATTCGTTACTATCATGAAAAAACTAATTTTAGCAATAGTTATAATTCTCACTTCTTGCCAGAAAAAAGAAAGCAAACCATTTGATGATTTTGTATTTTCTTCAGCAGGTTTGCATCACGACTTTTCTTTAAAATTTTCTAATAGCGATACAGTATTCTTTCAAAAGCGTTTTCCTGAACCAGTACAAAATTATTATGCGATATTGGGTAAAAAAGACAATGAAACTATAGATAGTTTATTTGAAAAACTAAACTTTGAAAAATATGATACTATATATACGCAAGAGAATTTACAAGATGGCGGAAGTCTATTATTTAACGTCGCAAATAAAAATAAAAAGCATTGGGTCTTTATTTATGGACACGAAGGTCCAAAAGAACTATTTAATTTTTCAATATGGTTAAGAGATTTTAAAGAGAAACAGAAGTTTAAAACGACAACAAAAGTAAGTGACTATGGAGATTTGAAATATATTTTGCCGCCACCGCCACCGCCAAAAGTAGATTCAACAATTCCAAGATAGAACGCAACAGCCGGTAACAGCCGTTTGTCGCAATGGCTGGTAATGTTTAAAACGGTAGTCGATTTTCCGCTGGAAAATCTTTACCTTAGTAGAAAATAATAAATCACGAAGCCGCCACTGCGTCAAGCGGCGGAACGTTAGCGGTAATTAATACAAAACTTACAAAAATGTTTAATTGGTATCAGATGTCTTTAAATTCGTTTTTTAATGAAGATTATACATTTTTTGATGTAAATAATAATTTTTATTTCAAACTTAATTCCCCTGCAAGTAATTTAATAGTTAAAATTTGGACGGAAGATGGCATTAAAAATAATTTTATGAACTATCAATATTCAGCAAATTTAAATAAAACTTTAAATTTAATTGATTCTGTGAAAGTTCAAAAAGAAATGCATCTAACATCAAATATTATCCATTATCCAGATAAGATGTTTTTTCAATATAAATCACAACCCTATAATTCTGGTAAATATAATATTCATAATTATATGAATTTTTATAAAGGAGGAACAAAATATTTTTATGATAAATTAAATCGACTTATTGAAGTTGTTAATCAGGAGAGATTTGACGACCTAATTTATCAAGAATACAAAATAGGAGTCACTTACGAAGATAATTCTATCAAATATGATTTAATTAATACTTCATATATTTATTGTTTTATAAATAATAAAATATCTCAAGTATTAGTTTACAACAAAAAAAGTAATCATATCCAAGAATCTGTTAAATATTACTATGATAATTTAAATAGAATTATTAAAATTGAGGAGTATACCGGAGATAATCTCTTTGAAATAGAAGAAGATGATGAGGATCTAATTGTGTATGAAATTCCCAAATTAGCATTCATAACAACTTTTAATTATGAAAATCTGATAAATAGTAATCAAAAAGTATCTATTACCACGACAGATATCGAAGAAAATAAAACATTCGAAGATAAAATTGTTTTAGTTGACTTCGAAAATAAAATATTGAAAACTGAAATTCTCAACGAAAACAATCAAATATATTATACGTATAACTATAATTATGATTATGATTTCAACGGCAATTGGATAAGATTAGAAATTATCAGGAAATATAAATCTGAAACTGAAAGAAAATATAAAATCGTTGAAAGATCAATTATATATTAACTATTAAAACTACCGCTAACAGCCGTTACACGAGATTTGGGCATTAGGTTGAATTTAAAGATGGTTTTGTACTTGTAAAATTTGTGTTTAACCGAAAAACCTCGCATCTTTAATCCCAAACCTCGTGTAGCGCCAGAACGTTGGCAGTAACCGACGCGCAGAACTTAAAAAAAATAATAATGTCTAAAATTGACCAACTAAAATACTTATTGGAAAAAAACAAGTTTTCATACTCTGAATGGGAAAAAAGAGGACTAAATCCATCCGCTTCAGAATTATGTGAATATTTGGAAAATAATTTAAATAGTTGTTTAAATTCATTAATAGACAAGACTGAAAATAACGCTTCACAAAAAGAATTGAAAAAAACTTTGAGCTTAAACTTGAAAAGCTTAAACAAATCGAATTTAGACACTGAGGAAAAGGAATTTGTTTGTGATTATTATAGTAACTTTTCAAAAATTGTCGAAGTTGACTTTAAAAGTGAACTCAATAATTGGCTTTACGGAACACTCCTAAATTTACTCATAAAAATAACGGAATTAATTAAAGGCAAGGAAAAAATAGTAGAAACGTTAGTACAAAACTGTACTAAATGTAATTCTAAGCTAGAAACATTTATTCTTGAAAAAAACGATGAAATTCTAGATTCTGGTTTTTTTATTGTGAGATGTAAATCTTGTAGAGAATATAATTTAATCGAAAAAGGTTCTAAAATTAAAAGGTTAAGATTTGGAGAATATGAATTAACTGAACAACTTGCTAAAAAAGACTATGATTTAGAAGGAGCAAAAATCAGACTAAAACAAATTCAATTTTTCAGAAAATAAAAAAGGCTACTGCCAACACACGCTACAACGGATTTGGGCAATTGGCTTAATGGAAAAATGGTCTTGTATTTGGGAGATTCGGCAAATCCGAAAATAGGGCTTAATTTAGTCCCAAACCCGCTGTAGCGCGAGAACGTTGTGCGTAATGTTAAAAAAACGACCTGTAAACCTATGATATTCAAATATAAAGCTTACGATAATTTACTTCTTGAACTTGGTAGAAATGATTATGTAGTAGAAATAACAGAATTAGCAACTAGAGATTTTTTGAACACAATAAAGAATTCATCTTCACCACAAGAACTTGTAAAGTCTAAATGTGAAAAATATGGCATTATGGTTTCTTTCGACAAATCAAACAATTTTTACAACCAAATTATTTTAAGCCATATTGCAAGTGTTTATCATTATGCAGAAACGTTTTTATATGAACTACAAATTGAGTATAATTCCTTTTCTACCGAAAAATGGAAATTTCATCAAGACAGTAAAAGAAAAGACAAGACAAAACTTGACCAAACATTAGCTTTCTTTACCGAAAAAAAACGTTTTAATCAAACAGACAAAATAGAAGCTTATTTAATTGATACTTTTAATTATTATCATCAATTAAGAGTATTCTACTCTCACAAAACCACAGTTCCATTAGGGGAAATTTCTCGCAAATGGAATGATGCAAAAAGTCATTTTGAAAAAGACGATGTTTTACAAAAAAAATACAAAATAATAAGTAAACCCAAGGAAATTGAAAATCTTGATTTTGAAGATTTTTTTCTATTTACCCAAATAACAAAAGACCTTTGTTTAAAAATAAGTTCTTTATGTTTTCCAGAACCAGAAGGATTAGCTGAAATTTCAGAAGTAAAAAAGTTAAAAAAACATACAGATATAGAAAAAAGGAAAAATAGAATTGAAAGTTATTTAAAGACGAATTTTGGCTATATTCGTGAAAATGATTCGGACATTTTAGCCGATGAAATTAATAAATATTTATAATGGGTATTGGGTCTGTTGGACAAGACGCTCGTAGCCATATTGAAGTTATATTTCAATATGATTGCGAGAAAAAGGAGTTCGAATCTTCTAATACCCTCAAAAAACACTACGCACAACAGCTACTACAACGGATTTGGGCAATAAGCTTAATGGAAAGTTGATTTTGTATTTGGGATGATTTGGCAAATCCGAAGAATGGGCTTAATTTAGTCCCAAACCCGCTGTAGTACCAGAACGTGGTAATGATAAGATCGACCCAGTAATCGATAACTAACTTTACCAATTTGACTACACCATTTACAATTCCAACTACATAGGACAGAACATAACTGACGACTTTTGTACTTCAAAATATTATAAATAAATAAATGAAGACAGTAGAAAAAAAGTTGAACGGAAAAGTAGTTGTTATTACAGGAGCAAGCAGTGGTATAGGTAAAGCCATAGCCGTAGAATTAGCCAAAAATGGTGTAAGAGTTGTTTTAGGTGCTCGCAGAACTGAACAGTTGAAAATGATTGTTGAAGAAATCAGAAATCACGATGGCGAAGCTGTTTTTTTAAAGGCAGATGTTAAGAATAAAACCGATTTGGTTCAGCTAGTAAATATGGCTGTGGAAACGTACGGGAAATTAGACGCTATTGTTAACAATGCAGGTGTTAGCCAACTTAGCCGAATTGACGAATTAGACGTTGCAGGTTGGGAAGATATGATTGACATTAACCTTAAAGGAGTTTTGTATGGAATGGCTGCGGCAATTCCGGTATTCAAGAAACAGGAATCGGGTCATATTGTCAATATTATTTCAACATCAGGGTTAAAGATTGTACCGATGCAAGGCGTTTATGCAGGCACAAAAAATGCTGTAAGAACCATTGCAGAAGCCTTTCGGCAGGAATCGGACGGAACAATACGAATTACGGGAATTTCGCCAGGATTTGTGAAAACCGAATTTGCCGGCAATATAAAAAACCAGGAAATGAAAAATGCCATTTTGAAGAATATGGAACAATTTGCCATTAGTCCAGAAACCGTTGCAAATGCAGTGATTTATGCTATTTCCCAACCCAAAGATGTAGAAGTTGGCGAAATTGTAATTCGTCCATCAGCACAAAACTGATTACATTTATAGTATTTAAAATGAAAGACAAACTGGATATATACAACTTTAGCAGTATCTCTGAATTGATGCGTTATTTGGATCAACCTGCACCATTGCATCCATTAATTGCATTGATTGATTACAATACTATTTCAGGTAACACATTTGAAAAAGGACAAAAATTCTGCCTGGATTTTTATAAAATTTCCTTTAAACCTAATTTTAACGGACAGGTAAAATATGGGCAAGGTTATTACGATTTTGAAGAAGGTGGTTTGGCATTTTTAAGACCAAAACAAATCGTCACTTCTTCTAAAAATGAAAGTAATTATGAAGGTTACTCGCTTTATTTCCACCCTGATTTTATAAGAAACCATCCTTTATTACACAACATTAATCAATTTGGGTTCTTTTCGTATTCAGTTACCGAAGCCCTCTTTTTATCAAGCAAAGAAAAACAAGTTATCGGTGATTTATTTAAAACCATTTCGTCAGAACTAAACAACAATATAGACCCTTACAGTCAGGATATTTTGGTTACGCAAATAGCATTGTTGCTCAATTACAGCAATCGTTTTTTCAATCGTCAGTTCATTACTCGAAAAGCAATAAACAATGATACTATTACTCAATTAGACAACTTGTTAGATGGCTTTTTCAACAACGAGCCTTCAGTAATGAAAGGATTGCCAACGGTTCAATTGATTTCCGAGCAATTAAACATTTCACAACGCTATTTAAGCGATATGTTGCGTTCATTAACAGGACAGAATACACAGCAATATCTACACGAAAAACTGATTGAAAAGGCAAAAGAAAAATTATCAACTACAATATTATCAGTCAGTGAGATTGCATATCAATTGGGTTTTGAACATCCCCAATCTTTCAATAAACTTTTCAAGACAAAAACCAATCTTTCGCCCTTGGAGTATAGGCAATCATTTAATTGACAGCGACAGCAGCCAGACTGCCAAAACCATTTCAATTAACAGCTACTACAACAGATTTGGGCAATTGGCTTAATGGAAATATGGTTTTGTATTGGGCATTCAACGGATTAAATCAAAAACAGCTGTTTCACAATATGCAAAACAGCTGTTTCTACTACTTAAAACTAAAATCTCCTAATGACAATTAGGATTTGCCTGAACAAATAAACTCATTGTGGTGGGAGAAACATAAGGAATTCCTAATCCCAATCCTCTCAGGATAAACAACACTCCTATTAAAACCACCACGTAAGGAATTGTTTTTTGTATTTTGTTATGCATGGAAAGCGTTAACATCGAATTGATATACACCACACTACTAATCAACGGAATAGTTCCTAATCCAAATAAAACCATATACAAAATACCTAAACTCGTACTTTGCATAGCAATGGCTCCAAATAAGGCAACATACACCATTCCGCAGGGTAAAAAACCATTTAATAACCCAATTGTAAAAAGCGATTGATAAGATTTCTTTTTAAACTGACTTCCTAAAACTTGCTTCATTCTTGAAATCAATCTAAAAATAGCTTTTGAAAAATTATATTGAGCGAATGCTTTCTCAGGAATTACAATCGCTACAATCATCAATATGCCAATGATAATGGATAACTTTTGCTGTATTCCAGCCATAAAAAATCCTTTGCCCAGCAAACCAAAAATAAAACCAATTGTTGCATAAGCTGTTATTCGTCCTAAATGATAGGTTATAATTTGCGTTACTTTTTTGGCAGGATTGCTTCTATCTACTGGCAACATCATAGCAATAGCACCGCACATTCCGATGCAGTGAAAGCTACTTATGAGTCCGAATAATAGAGCAGTATAGAGCATTTTTTTTAAGTTAGAGGTTAGAAGTGGGAAGTTGGAAGTTGGGAGTTGGAATTTTAGAGTTAGAGCATTATTATTTTAATAACAGATAACAGATAACTGATAACAGACAACTGATAACTCTTAACTCACAACCTTTTTACCGAATATAAATAGATTCTTTAGTCAAATACTTTTTCCCATTATATTGCCATTCCATATTAATGTCCCATTGACCGCCTACCAATTTTGATTTAGGTATGAGCAAAGTTGGATTAGACAACGAAATCGGAGTATCGAAATCTAATTTCTTGTTAGACGGTCGGTAAAGGGACACTTTTCCTGTAATTTGGTTTGGAACAAACGGTTCTGGAAAAACGATTGTAATTCCTTGGTTGGTTAAAGTAATGATTGGTTTTTGTTTTAAATCCTGAGCGTTTTGAACACGTTCCATTTCTTCCTGAAAACGAGCATCATGCTTGTAATATTCTTCTACGACCAACTCATTGTCATACTTAGAATTCGATTGTACTTTAATTACAAAATACAATATAAAACTCATAAACAATGCAATGGCAATTACTAATCCTGTTCCCCAATTGATTTTCATCCCCCTAGCCCCCGAAGGGGGAACTCCTACTGAAGTATTCAAATCTTTTAAATTGCTGTTTTTCATCTTTTCTATTTCTTAAAATATCATTTTTATAATCCCTATAAAAGTTCCCCCTTTGGGGGCTAGGGGGATCAATCAAAAGTCCGTGGGCTTAAAAAACTGGTTGTTGTAGTTTCAATTTTTTTATCGCCGTTGAATACTTCAATTTTTAATTTTGTTTTATCATTTTCTAATAGATACTGATTGATTTCAACAAATAGTGTTCCGCTACTCATGCCTTGTTTGGGCACTTTTAAAGTTTGATTCCCAACCAATTTTAATGTTCCTTTTATCCCATTTAGTCTAAAATGAATCGCATTAAAATCATCATTAGTCTTATTGATAATTTTATAGGTAAACACATTACTTATATTTTCTCCTTTATGCTGATACAACTGACCTGGCAATCTTAAAATAAGTGCTTCCACATCGGTTCGTAAAAACAACAAGCCTATTAACATTCCACTCAAAATGATTAAAATAGCGCTATAGCCTTTCATTCTTGCACTGAATTTAAAAGGAGCTTTCTTTTCTATTTCATCTTCAGAAGCATAACGTATCAATCCTTTTGGATATCCAACACTTTCCATAATCGAATTGCATTCATCAATACAAGCAGTGCAATTCACGCATTCCAGTTGGGTTCCATTACGGATATCAATCCCGGTAGGACATACATTTACACATTGATTACAATCGATACAATCTCCCTTACCACTTAAAGCTCTATCTTCTTTTTTATTGAATTTGGCTCTCCCCTCTTCTTTTTCGCCACGAACAAAATCATAAGCCACATTAATAGACTTATTATCTAAAAGCACGCCTTGTAACCTTCCGTAAGGACAGGCAATAATACAAACCTGTTCTCTAAACCAAACAAAAATAAAATAGAAGATTCCCGTAAAAATAAATAACGAAATCAAGGTTTTTAAATGATTCAAAGGACTGTCTTCAATCATTTCAAACAAAGTGTCACTTCCTATCAAGTAAGCCAGAAATACATTGGCTATACCAAAAGAAATCAGTAAGAATACCGTCCATTTTATTCCTTTCTTTCTAATTTTTTCGGCATTCCATTCTTGCTTTGCCAAACGAATTTGAGCCCCTCTATCGCCTTCTATCCAATATTCGATTCTTCTAAAAACCATTTCCAGGAATATGGTTTGCGGACAAATCCAACCACAAAAAATACGTCCAAAAATTACCGTAAAAAGAATGACAAACACCACTCCAATGAGCATAAAAAGCACAAAGAGATAAAAATCCTGTGGCCAAAATGGAAAACCGAAAATATTAAATCGGCGTTCCAAAATGTTAAACAGCATGAACTGATTTCCATTTACTTTTATAAACGGATTAGCAACTAGAATTATCAATAGAAAATAACTGACCCATTTTCTATAATCATACAACTTGCCCGAAGGTTTTTTAGGATAAATAAATTTCCTTTTTCCTTCATTGTCAATCGTTCCAATGGTATCTCTAAAAGCTTCGTCGGCTAACTTTGACATTTTGTTTGGTGTTTATTTGGCAAAAAACATTAGATTTTTTTTACCATTAAGACTCAATTCATCCAAACCTCTTAATGGTTTATCATAAAACAATGTTTAACTCATTCTAATAATTATTTCACTGCTGGAGCTGCTGCTAGCTCTTCTACCCAAATTTCGCCGTCTGGTGCTTTTGGATCTTTCGGATTACTACCTCTAAGAGAGAGTACATAACTCGCCACTTTTTGAATATCTTTCGGTTTCATTCCATTAGTTTTCCAAGAAACCATCCCTTTTCCATCACGACCTCCATTAGTAATAGTATGAAACACATTTTTAATTCCTCCACCAAGAATCCAATGATCATCAGTCAGGTTAGGACCAATTTGCCCTCCAGCATCGGCTCTATGACAAGCAGCGCAATTAGTTGTAAAAATTTCTTTCCCCAAAGCTAAATCAGCTGGTTCAGTAAGTAAGGTAACTGTTTTTTCATCCATCAAATCGGGGGCGTTTTTCATGTATTCGTCCACTTCTATTTTGGCTTGAGCCAATTCTTTTTTTAATTCCATTTCCTGATTGTCTCCATCCATGATTTCGAAACGAACTAAATATACTGCCGCAAAAAAAATACATCCATAGAACAAATACACCCACCAAGGTGGCAAATTATTGTCTAATTCTTTAATGCCGTCATAATCGTGACTTAACAATAAACTGGCCTCATTTTCAATTGGCACAGTTCGGGTTAACTTGCTCATTAAGTTTTTAAACCAAGCTGATTCTTTTATTGTCAAATTTTCTTCGGCAGCTATTTTTGCTTTTTCTTCCTCAGATAATATTTGGTAAACAATGTTGTCTACGGCACTTATAATAATTTCTATTGCAATTAACAGCAATAAAACGACCAACAAAACAATATTAATCATCGGGTATTTTACAAATGCAGGGCGATCACCTGAATCAATAAAATATTCCATTGCACCAAAAATGATGAAGAAAATCACTGGTACTCTAACATATACTGGAATTAGTTTTTTCATTTTAATTATTTTGAAATCCTCTCCCCAACCCTCTCCAAAAAAGAGGGAGATGAAGTAGAAAATTAGTATCTATTACTTTTTACACTCTATAATTCTCATTAATTGTCTTGTAGTGGCATTTGACTCAGCTCCTTTATTTTTTCTTTTTTATAGGAGAAAACCCAAAAAGCTAGTCCCACGAAGAAAGAAAAGAAAATCAATAGCGATAGTATTGGATAAATCGCAACTCCCGCGATAGTCTCCATATTGTGTTTTATTTGTTCAAACATATTTTTCTTTTTTAAGGTTCTAAGGTGCTGAGTGACTAAGTTCCTAAGTTTTTAGCTTACTTTCTTAGCTACTTAGAACCTTAGAAACTCAGTACCTCAAAAACTATTTTTTCACTTTAATATCAGTTCCTAATCTTTGGATGTAAGCAATCAAAGCAACAATTTCTCTGTCTTGCATTGGAACAAATTCCTCACCTCTGGCTACTGCTTTCTTTTTACTGTCTTCATAACTTTTTACAAAATCAGGATCGGCATGCAAACTATTTTCAATTTCCTGAGATTGCTTTTTAATTGCTTTTTGAGCATTGGCAATATCACTATCACTGTAAGGAACTCCCAGTGTTCTCATTGTTTCCATCTTGCCTTCGATATCAGAAACATCCATTGCTTTGTTATCAAACAACCATTTGTACCCTGGCATAATTGATCCTGCAGAAGTACTTTGTGGAGCCCACAAGTGGTTAAAATGCCAGTTGTCATTGTACTTTCCACCAACTCTTAGCAAATCAGGACCTGTACGTTTAGATCCCCAAAGGAATGGATGATCGTATACAAATTCACCTGCTTTAGATTGTGGTCCATAACGTTCCACCTCACTTCTAAACGGACGTACCATTTGAGAGTGACAGCCCACACAACCTTCGCGGATGTATAAATCACGCCCTTCTAATTCTAATGGGGTGTATGGTTTTACACTTGAAATCGTTGGGATATTTGATTTTACCATAATCGTAGGAACGATTTGGATAACTCCTCCAATCAAAATAGCTACAGTAGCCAGAATGGTTAACTGAATTGGTTTTCTTTCTAACCAAGGGTGGAATTTTTCGCCTTGGATTCTTCTGCTACTGATTTTTTGTAATTCAGGAGCTTCAGCTAATTCATCTTCAATTTGAGCATTTGCTTTTATTGTTTTATAAATATTATACACTAAAACAAACATTCCTGAAATATATAAAGTCCCTCCTACCGCACGCATCCAGTACATTGGAATAATTTGGGTTACCGTTTCTAAGAAATTACCATAAGTCAAGGTTCCGTCAGGATTAAATTGTTTCCACATAGACGCTTGCAGAAAACCGGCAACATACATGGGTAACGTATAAAGTATAATTCCTAAGGTACCTATCCAAAAGTGAACATTGGCTAATTTAAGAGAGTACAAAGGTCCTTTTGACATTCTGGGAACTAACCAATAGATTAAACCAAAAGCCATAAATCCGTTCCATGCTAAAGCTCCTACGTGTACGTGAGCAATAATCCAATCGGTGAAATGCGCAATCGCATTTACATTTTTCAGTGATAACATTGGCCCTTCAAAAGTTGCCATTCCGTAACCTGTAATTGCTACTACAAAGAATTTCAAAACAGGTTCAGTACGCACTTTATCCCAGGCACCACGCAAAGTCAACAATCCGTTTATCATTCCTCCCCAAGATGGAGCAATCAACATTACTGAAAAAACCACTCCTAAATTTTGTGCCCAATTCGGTAAAGCCGAATACAATAAGTGATGCGGCCCTGCCCATATGTACAAGAATATTAATGACCAAAAGTGAACAATAGACAATCGATAAGAATACACCGGGCGATTAGCCGCTTTAGGAATATAATAATACATCAAACCTAAGAAAGGCGTAGTCAGGAAAAAAGCAACCGCATTGTGTCCGTACCACCATTGCACTAAGGCATCCTGAACTCCTGCATAAACAGAGTAACTTTTCATGGCAGAAACAGGCAAAGCCAAACTGTTAAAGATATGCAACACCGCTACTGTTACGAAAGTGGCAAGGTAAAACCAAATGGCAACATACAAATGACGTTCTCTTCTTTTGATAATAGTCCCAATCATATTGATACCAAAAACTACCCAAATCAAAGCAATTGCAATATCTATAGGCCATTCTAATTCGGCATATTCTTTAGACGTACTATATCCTAAAGGCAAAGAAATAGCCGCCGCAACAATAATCAATTGCCATCCCCAAAAATTAAGATTACTCAAAAAATCACTGTACATTCTTGCTTTTAGCAATCGTTGCAAAGAGTAATAAATCCCAGCAAACATAGCATTTCCCACAAAGGCAAAAATAACAGCATTAGTATGCAAAGGTCTTAATCGGCCAAAACTCAACCAGGAAATCCCGTCAGTTAAATTGGGGAATAAAAAAAAGATTGCTAATAAAAGTCCGACTGCCATTCCTACTACCCCAAAAACAATGGTAGCGTAAATGAACTTCTTAACAATTTTGTTGTCATAATAAAACTGCTGCATTTCCATATTTTTTTTATTAAAAGGTTATAAGTTATACGTAAAGTGTTAGGTGTTAAGAGTCAGAAGTTTGTTTATAGTCGCTTAACTTTTTCAACTCCTCACTCTTAACTTTTTTGAGCTCATCGTCAAACAGCATTCTGACCGAGGGCGTATAATCATCGTCATACTGACCGCTTTTTACCGCAAAAACGAAAGCGATAAAAAAACCAACTGCAACAAAAATGCTAATGGTGATTAATAAATAAATGACACTCATACCTTAAATTTTATACTCCAAAAGTAGATTCCCAGCCTCGGGAATTCTATGATATTTATCATGCTTTGGATTTTAATACTATTTGTTATTTCAAAATCAACCACCCCGCCCTTTGGGCACCCCTCCAAAGGAGGGGAAGTCGTATAATTTCCCATCTTCCGACATCCAACTCCTAACTTCTAACTTCCTGCTCCCAATTTCCTCGCATAATAATTACTCATTACCGTTACAAAACTTACAATGGTTATCGTACTTAAAGGCATAATGATTGCTGCCACCAGAGGTTCTAAATTGCCTGTTATGGCAAAAGTTAATCCCACCACATTATAGAGTAAGGACAAGCCAAAACTCATCTTTATCACTAACATAGCTTTCTTAGAAAGTTTAAGGAAATAATGCAGTTTTTGGAATTGACTGGCTTCTAAAATAGCATCACAGGCAGGCGAAAAAACATTCACATTTTCAGAAATAGAAATCCCTATATTACTTTGTGCCAAAGCTCCGGCGTCATTCAAACCATCTCCTACCATCATTACGTTTTTTCCTGATTCCTGCAATTGCCTGATAAATTCCAGTTTTTGTTCCGGTTTTTGATTAAAAATAAGCTCCGTGCTTTTAGGCAAAAGTTGTTCTAAAGCGTCTTTTTCTCCCGCATTATCGCCTGACAACACTATGATTTGATAATTACTTTTCAAGCTTTTAAAAAGTTCCTCTAAGCCTTCACGATATTGATTTTTGAAAACATACTTTCCGAAATACTCCTCATTAATCTGGATGTGAACCGAAGTCCTCTCCCCAGCCCTCTCCAAAAGAGAGGGAGAAGAACCCCATGAAGACGGAGTACAAAATTCTTCAGAACCTATTTTGATAAAATTACTTTCTACTTCTGCTTGAATTCCTTTTCCGGTAATTTCTTCAAAATGGTCAATTTTCACCCTTCCCATTTCCGGAAAAAAGTCATACAACATCCTGCTTAAAGGATGATTAGAAGCTCGTAGTACTGATTTTATTAATCTAATATTTTCATTACTCATTGCTTTTCTTGGCTCCCCTCCTTCGGAGGGGTTGGGGGAGGATTCATACGAAATATTCGATTTTTTATTGGTGGTAATTGTTCCTGTTTTATCAAAAACCAGGGTATCAACTTTTGCTAATTGTTCGATCACCAAAGCATTTTTGAGATAGAACTTTTGCTTGCCTACAATTCGCAATACATTTCCTAAAGTGAAAGGCGCTGTTAAAGCTAAGGCACAAGGACAAGCCACGATTAATACCGCCGTAAAAACATTGAAAGCCGTATTAGCATCTTTAAAAATCCAATAACCAAAACCTGCAAAAGCAATCAATAATAAAATGAGCGTGAAATAACGTGAAATACTATCGGTGATGCTTTTGTATTTTTGCTCGACATTTTTCTGAAACACATCATTACTCCACAATTGCGTCAAATAACTTTGAGAAACTGAAAACAGCACTTCCATTTCGATGACTTTCCCAATTTGTTTTCCTCCGGCAAAAACTTTATCGCCTGAATTCTTGTTTATCGGAATGGCTTCACCGGTAACAAAACTGTAATCAATAGCTGCTTTTTCGCTTATCAAAATTCCGTCAACCGGAATTAATTCCTGATTTCGAATGAGTAATCGATCTCCTTTTTGAATATCATAAACCGCGACACTTTCCTCGGAAGCATCGGTGTTTATTCGGGTAACAGCAACCGGAAAATAAGATTTAAAATCCCTTTCGAAACTTAAAAAACTATAGGTCTTGATTTGGAACATTTTCCCCAAAAGCATAAAGAAAATCAAACCTGTCAGGCTATCAAAAAAACCGGAACCGTAGTCCATAACAATATCAACCGTACTTCGGATAAAAAAGATGATAATTCCTAAAGCAATAGGAATATCAATATTGAGCATTCTTGATTTGATACTTTTATAAGCCGAAACATAATAGCCACTAGCCGAATACAAAAATGATGGCAATGACAAGGCAAAGATTAACCATCTAAAAAAAGGTTTATAATTGTCCAACCAAAATTCTTTCACCTCAAAATATTCCGGAAATGACAACAGCATGATATTTCCAAAACAAAAGAAAGCAACCCCTAATTTATAGGTTAAACTTCTATCAATATTTTCTTTTCCTGATTCATAATTTTCTAAACTAATATAAGGTTCATAGCCAATAGAACTCAGTAAGTACGCAATTTTACTAAGAGAAACGATTTCAGGATTGTAGTTAATCCGTACTTTTTTATCCGGGAAATTAACCTGAGAAACATTTATTCCTTTTTGAAGACGCTGTAAATTTTCCAGAATCCAAATACACGAACTACAATGTATATGAGGAATGCTAAGTGAAACAATAGCGGTTGTATCCTCTTGAAATTCCAATAATTTCGAAACGATGCTTTCATTGTCTAAAAAATCATATTTACCTTTATTTTCCTGCGGAGTTGCTCCAGGTGATTTTTCGAAATCATAATAAGAAGTCAAATCATTGAGACTAAAAATTTCGTAAACCGTTTTACAACCGGCGCAACAAAATGTTTTGGCATCAAAAATAATTTCAGCTTCTACTACAATATCTAAACCACAATGGAAACAGCGTTGTGTGTCCATAACTTTGCTTATTTTACCTAATGCAAAGCTCTTGAATGAATCTTAGGCAGAATATGATATATGTCATATAAATGAGTAATTTTACATTTACAATTAAACCTTTTTGTAAAATGAGTAAATGCGAACAATGTATCGTCAGAGAATTCAGCTCTTTAAAAGCACTAAACAAAGACGAATTAGTAAAACTTGCCGAGTGCAAGACGTCTCGTTTAATAAAAAAAGGAGAAATCATTTTTGAAGAAGGCGAAAATGTAAACGGCATCTTTTGTGTAAAAGATGGTGTTTGTAAGTTGACCAAATTAAGCCCCAATGGCAAAGATCATATTGTAAAACTAGTTACTAAAGGAGAACTTTTAGGACAACGCTCGATGATAAGCGACGAACCTGTAAATCTTAGTGCCGTTGCACTCGAAGACATGCAAGTGTGTTTTATTCCAAAAAGTGAAATCATGGGATTCTTCGACAAAAACAATCAGTTTTCGATGAATGTCATGAAAACCATTTGTGGCGATCTTAAAGAAGCCGATAGCCAAATGGTCAATATGGCTCAAAAAACCGTTAAAGAACGCCTTGCCGAAACCTTGCTTTATCTTCAGGACACTTTTGGCAAAAATGAAGACGACAGCCTAAAAATTCAACTTACCCGAGACGAACTCGCCAGCATGATTGGTACCGCTACCGAAAGCTGTATTCGCCTATTATCTGATTTTAATAAATTAGGCTTAATCGAATTAAAAGGTAAAAAAATCATTCTTAAAAATATCGCCCAACTTAAAAAGATGATTTAAGGTTTTCTTTATTTTCTTATTCTCTTTTCTATACAATTAGAAATCCCTCTAAGTTATAGTTTTCCCTGTGTTTTGTAATAAAAATATTATTTCTATATTTGTTAGGTATCAGGTAGATTATTGCTGTTTTTATAGTATGTACAAACATAATACCAACAAGCTAAAAATTACCGTATAAAAAAAGAGTTCCGAAGAACTCTTTTTTACATCTTTTACTTGATTACGTTTCAATTAAGAAAGAGGCTTTACCAAGTCTATATGGTACAAATGTATAAACTATTTTCGATATTGCAAAACACATGAGAAAAGATTTAAGATACAAATATCTTTCCAGACCAAGATATAATAGATATCTGGCGGCGACAGCTAATGATAATGATAGAGCAAAAAGACTTTATAATGCAAATATCCGTTTAGCTCAAGCTTTTCATCCTATCTTATCTCAATTTGAAGTCGTTTTACGAAACAGCCTGAATTTAGCTTTAACAAACTATTTTGCAGATCCAGATTGGATAATTAATCAAAAGGGCGGTTTCATGCATAATACAACTTTAAAAAGATCACATTATTTTTTACGGACTTGTGTGCAAAAGACAGAAAACAAACTTACTGCAAGACATATTCCAATAACTAGTGGGAAAATAATTTCTGATCAAACTTTTGGATTTTGGCTAGCTTTCTTTTTAGCACACCATTACGCTCTAATCGGCGGAGAACCTATTCACATTTTTGCTTACAAACCGACAATTGAAGATAGAGCTAGCATATATTCTAAACTAGATGAGATTAGGCGTTTTAGAAACAGAGTTAACCATTGTGAACCTATTTGCTTTTTAGCACATAACATTGGCTGTACAGAAGCTTTAGCAATAAGAAGTAAACTATACAATTTACTTGAATGGATAGCCCCTGAATTAGTTCCTTTTTTTGAACAAGTTGATAATATTCAAAGTAAAGTAAATCAAATAATGAAAATTTAAGCTGCCTATAACAACTAATCCTATGATTTAGGCAATTGGCTTAATTTAGTTCCAAACCCATTGTAGTAACAGAACTTTAGCAGTAATTACCAAAGACATCTTCCATGAAAAAATTTGCCTAGATTATTTCGACTATAGTTTTAATCCTAATTTTAAGTTCTTGCAACAAAAAAGAAAATATTCCAGTAAAAAAGAATATACCAAAGAACTTTGAAAAGATCCGATCTGAATATCACGAGAATTTTTTAAAAAAATTAAGATTGAAAACGAATCGTGTAGAAATTTGCTCTTATAAATTGAGCGGAAATACTATGGAGGATACGACAAATGTTTTGACAAGGAAAAATTTAGTCACTTCTGATAAGTTAAAGACATTTAATAATTTATTTGACTCGTTAAAAAACGCTGGTTACTGTTGTTGTCCAAAAACTCATTATACAATGAAGCTATTCAATAAAAATAAAATGCTTAAAAGGTACAATATAGACACTATACAATTAAAAGGAAAAGCACTTATATTCGATACAAGTTTTCAAACTTCTTATATTATTCCTTTAAAAGATTGGCATAATTTATTCACTAAATAAAGGAACTACTGCTAACAGCTAGGGTTTCGTAAGATTTAAGCAATTAGCTTAATTTAAAAATGTTTTTTATTCATAACAAAACCTTAAAACAGCTAACTCCTATGGAGCTTACTTTAGCAATGCTAATTATTTCTACAAACATTTCGCTCCTGGCGGAGTTGATCAAAGTCCCATCGGGACTTTCTGCTTGTAGCAATAAATGGTTTTTCCTTTTTTAGCTCCGTAGGAGCGAACTGTTCATTCTTTTTTATTGAATAACAATACATCAATAAAACGCATTTCTTTTTTCGAATAACCAAATTGCTTCTTAAATTTTAGTTCGTTCCATTAAGAGCCTGTTTAAAATTCATCAAAATTAACTTCCCTATCACTAAAGGGTGTAATTTTGATGAATTTTAAAGAAATTTTTCTCCCTTTAGGGACGGGGAAAAAAAATTTCTTTTATTTATAAATTTAAACAGACTCTATAAAATTATCTTTTATTTTCTTTTTCTTTCGTTTATTTTCTTTTATATTTGTTTTAACACTAATACAAAAGAAAACAAATTATGTTGCCAAATCAACGAAGGGAGAAAATTTTAGATCTTTTAAAAGAAGATGGATTTGCAAAAGTTATCGATCTAGCCCGCCTATTTAAAGTCACCGAAGTCACTATACGTCAAGACCTTGAAAAACTGGAAAGCGAAGATCTTATCATCAAAGAACATGGAGGAGCAAGTATAAAAAACGTTGCTGATCAGGTAAGGAGCTTTTCGCTGATTCGTCAGGAAAATTTAGAACTAAAATCGGCTATTGCTCAAAAATGTCTCGAATTTATCGAAAACGGAGACACTATCATCCTAGATTCCGGTTCTACAACCACTGAAATCGCAAAAAAACTAAAAGGATTCAAAAACCTAACGGTCATTACCAATGCCTTAAATATCGCCTTACTACTTGGTACTGAACAGGATATCGAAGTCATTATGACTGGAGGCGAATTCAAACCACCTACTTTATCGTTAACAGGTCAAAAAGCCGCCGATTTCTTCAAAGGCTTAAACGTTCAAAAACTATTTTTAGCCACTGCGGGAATTTCTCTAAAATCAGGACTTACCTATCCTAGTATTAGCGATTTAGTGGTAAAAAAAGCGATGATTGATGCTGCCGAAGTGACTTATTTAGTGGCCGATAGCACCAAAATTGGAAAAAGTGCTTTAGCCAGCTTAGGTGCCTTATCCCTAATTGATTATATCATTACCGATAATGGAATTGAAGAAAAACACAAAGAAGTATTTAGAGATAACGAAATTGAAGTTATCGTAGCATAAAAGACAAAACACAAAAAAACATAAAAAAAGCAAAGAAAATGGCAACATCAACATTAGGAGTAATCATAGGAAACAGAGATTTTTTTCCGGACAGTTTAGTCGAAAAAGCAAGAACTGAAATTATTGCAGTTTTTGAAAAACTAAACATCAAACCCATTTTATTAGACAGTACAGCTACTAAACTAGGCGGTGTAGAAACCTATAAAGAAGCGCAAAAATGTGCTGATTTATTCAAAAAACACCAGGATGAAATTATGGGAGTCTTAGTATTGCTACCTAATTTTGGTGATGAAAAAGGGGTTGCTGATACTTTAAAATTAGCCAACTTAAATGTTCCTGTATTAATTCAAGCTTATCCAGATGAATTAACAAAAATGAACGTTGTTAACAGACGTGATTCCTGGTGCGGAAAAATCTCTGTTTGCAACAATTTATACCAATACGGAATCAAATATTCGTTGACAAGCCAGCACGTAATGAGTCCGTCTGATCCTATTTTCCAAAAAGATTTATTAGATTTTACCGCTGTTTGTAGAGTGGTAAAAGGAATGCGAAATGTGCGTATTGGTGCTATCGGTGCCAGACCGGGAGCCTTTAATACGGTTCGTTATTCTGAAAAAATATTACAAAGAAATGGCATTACGGTTACTACGGTAGATTTATCTGAAATTTTAGGCAAAGCCAATAAATTAACTGCGGAAGACGAATCGGTAAAACGTCATTTGGAATCCATAAATGCTTATGTAGCTCAAGGAAAAACGCCTAATGAAGCGATGCTTCAAATTGCAAAATTAGATGTGGTTTTAAAAGAATTCATGGAAGAATACGCTTTAGACGCCACTGCTATCCAATGTTGGACTTCTTTACAACAAAACTATGGTTGCAATGTGTGTACGAGCATGAGTATCATGAGTGAAAACATGCTTCCAAGTGCTTGTGAGGTTGATGTTACAGGCACATTGAGTATGTATGCGATGCAATTAGCATCCGGTTCACCAAGTGCTTTAGTAGATTGGAATAACAACTATGCCGACGATCCTGAAAAATGTGTTTTATTCCACTGTGGAAACTGGGCAAAATCATTCCTGCCGGACATTCAAATGGGCACTGCTCCTATCTTAGGCACAACCGTGGGTGTAGAAAACACTTATGGAGCCTTAGACGGAAGAACACCTGCTATGCCGCTTACTTATGGTCGAATCAGTACCGATGATCCTAAAGGAATTATTAAAGTATATATTGGTGAAGGCGAATTGACAAACGATACCTTAGAAACTTTTGGAAACAGAGCCGTGGCACAAATACCGGATTTACAAGGACTAATGCAATACGTTTGTAAAAACGGATTTGAACACCACGTGGTGATGAATGCTTCAAAAACAGCAGCCATCTTAGAAGAAGCCTTAGGAAACTACATGGGCTGGGAAGTTTACAAACACTAAATAAATCAAGATGTATATCGAAAATTTAAAACGAAAATCCATTGAGTGTAGAAAAAAAATACTCAAATACATCTATAATGCGAAAGCGGGTCACACCGGTGGAAGTCTTTCTATTTTAGACATTCTGAATGTATTGTACAATGATGTAATGAACGTTTCTCCTGAGAATTTCGATTCTAATACCAGAGACCGATTTATCCAGAGTAAAGGACATTGTGTGGAAGCACTGTATGTTGTTTTGGCTGACAAAGGTTTTTTTCCTGAAGAAGATTTGTTGACTATGTGCCAATACAAATCGCCTTACATAGGACATCCAACCAAAGCCATTCACGGAATCGAACAAAATACAGGTGGATTAGGTCACGGTTTGCCTATTTGTTCGGGAGCTGCTTTGGCTGCTAAAAAAGACAATTCAGGGGTGAAAGTGTTTACCATTTTAGGAGATGGCGAAATGGCTGAAGGTTCTAACTGGGAAGCGATGATGTTTGCAGCTCATTATAATCTGGACAACCTATGTGCCATTTTAGATTATAACAAGTTACAAATTACTGCTCCCAATGCTGATGTAATGGGCTTAGAGCCAATAGACAAAAAAATTGAAGCTTTTGGCTGGGCTGTAAAACATGTAGATGGACATAATTTAGAAGAGCTTTCGCAAACACTCAATAATTTACCGTTGGAAAAAGGAAAACCCACCTTTATTATAGCACATACAACCAAAGGAAAAGGAATTAGCTATATGGAAAACGTATTGAAATGGCACCATGGCGTTCCTTCAAAAGAACAATATGATTTGGCTATAGAAGAATTAGACCAACAATTACAAGAACTTGAAACTGTCTCAAAATAATGGAAGAAATAAAAACAATTGATGCCGCAAACCTCGAAGTCTTTTCTGAAGTGCTGCAGTCATTAGCCGCCACAGATAGAGATATTATCGTTGTTACCAGTGATTCCCGTGGTTCAGGAAAATTAGTCCCTTTTGGACAAAAATATCCCGAACAAATCGTTGAAGTGGGTATTGCAGAGCAAAACCTGGTAGGCGTTGCCACAGGATTAGCCAGTATGGGCAAAAAAGCATTTGCCGTTTCTCCAGCTTGTTTTCTTACGGCACGAGCATTGGAACAAATTAAAAATGACGTGGCTTATTCAGACAATCCTGTGAAACTAATCGGTATTAGTGCCGGTGTAAGTTATGGTGCTTTAGGAACCACACACCACAGTTTGCACGATTATGCAGTGCTGAGAGCCATCAATAACATTACCATTGTGGCGCCTGCTGATAATTTTGAAACTGCCGAAGCCATCAAGCAAGCTGCCCAAATGACCAGCCCTATTTATCTGCGTTTTGGTAAAAAAACAATGCCTGCTAATTTACAATCGGATACAATCAATTCTGATTTTAAAATTGGTAAAGGACGTGTTATTCAGGAAGGAAACGATTTGACTTTTATTGCTACTGGTGAAGCAGTTTTACCTTGTGTGGAAGCAGCTAAACTATTGGAAAAAGAACATCAGATTTCCTGTAAAATAATCAGTTTACACACCATTAAACCTTTGGATACCGAATTATTATTGGCTTCTGCTGCCAATGGAAAACCAGTTATTACCGTTGAAGAACATTCTGTAAATGGCGGATTAGGCGAAGCTGTGGCTTCTTTATTATTCCAAAATGGTGCTACTAACAAATTCAAAATAGTAGGATTACCAGATGATCACACCGTTTCGGGTTCACAAATCGAAATTTTCAATCATTATGGAATTTCGGCCGAAGGATTAAAAAATACTGCTTTAAACATAACCAACCTATGAAGATAAAACACCTTTCCTTAGTGCTGCTAACATTGGTTTTAGTTTTTGGATGTTCCTCGAAAGAGAAGTCTGAAAAGCCTAAAATTGCAGTTGTAGTTTCCACCTTAAACAATCCTTGGTTTGTGATGCTGGCGGAATCAGCAGCTGAAAATGCCAAAAAATTAGGATATGAAGCCAAAATATTTGATTCGCAAAACAATCCTGCTATCGAATCGGATAATTTTGAAAACCTCATCTCTTCGGGTTATGATGCAATACTTTTGAATCCTACCGATTCTGACGGTTCTATTTCGAATATTTTAAAAGCAAAAACAGCCGGAATCCCGGTGTTTTGTATGGATAGAGAAGTAAATGCCGATGATGCGGCTACAAGCCAAATTCTTTCGGACAACTACTCCGGTTGTGTTTCTATCGGAATCGAATTTGTAAAAGAATTAAAAGAAAAAGGAAAGTATGTAGAAATTCTAGGTTTAGTAGGCGACAATAATACCTGGGCTCGCTCAGGAGGATTCCATTCGGTTGTGGATAAATTCCCAAAACTAAAAATGGTAGCCCAACAAAGTGGTGATTTCGATCGAAATAAAGCTATGGAAGTTTTAGAAACAATCCTACAGGCTAATCCTGATATTGACGGTGTTTTTTGTGGTAATGATGCGATGGCAATGGGTGCGTTTCAAGCTTTGCAAGCAGCAGGAAAAGAAACTAAAGTCAAAATTTTTGGATTTGATGGTGCGGGAGATGTTATTGAAAAAATTCGGGAAAAGAAAATTGTGGCAACTGGAATGCAGTTTCCTATAGTGATGGCACAAACGGCTGCCCAATATGCAGATGAATATTTCAAAGGAAGAAGAGATTTTCCTCAAAGAGTTCCTGTAGAAGTCGAATTAGTAAATGCAGCAAACATTAAAGACTACTAAAGATGAAAAAAAAGTATGTATATATTTTAGCTTTCGTAATAATCGCAATTTTAGGATACAATTCGGTTTATTTCAAAAAACTGAGTGTGGTTAAAAATGCCCAAAAAGAAAATTTTGATTTCAAAGCCTATGCTGATTCTATTTACTTTAAAGGCATTTTGAAAAGCAAAAAAACGATTGCTTTAACTAATTTAATCACTTCGGTAAAAACCAATCAGGAGGCGGCTTTTAAAAAATATGGAAACCGACTTGGGATAGGAAACTCCGCTTATTTTATGATTCAAAGCACCGGAAAAATCATTGATATCAAAGATGGAGTTTACACTATTGCCGACGAAAAAAATGGTATCGTTTACATTGACACCAAATACATTTTCGGAAATGCATTAAGAGATGCATCGGGTTTAGTAAAACTGACTGATTTTAAAACCAATGCTCAATTTAACAAAGTGTCAGAATCGTTGAACGATATTGTTCGAAATGAAGTCATTCCAAAAGAAATTAAAAAGGTACAAATTGGCGATAGCGTTTCATTTTCAGGAGCTATCAAACTAAGCAAGAAACAAACTTTGTTTACCGACCTTTTAATTATTCCATCACAAATTAAACTTCAGTAAATTGTTAGAAGCAATTAACATATCCAAAGAATTCCCGGGCGTTAAAGCACTGAATCAGGTAAATTTCAAATTTTATCCTGCCAAAGTCAATGCCATATTGGGAGAAAACGGTGCGGGAAAATCGACCTTGTTAAAAATTTTGACAGGCGTTTACACCCAATACGATGGTGAGATTCAATTGAATGGAGAAACCGTTTCATTTTCGAATATAAAAGAGGCTCAAAACGCGGGAATTGCCATTATCCATCAGGAATTAAACTTAATTCCTGAGCTTAGTGTAACCGAAAATTTATTTTTAGGAAGAGAAATTTTGACTTCTCTGGGACTTTTAGATTCCTCAAAAATGGAAGCCGAAGCCAAACGTATTTTTGGAAAAATTCAATTGAACGTGAGTCCAAAAACTTTGGTACAACAACTAAAAGTAGGCGAACAACAATTGGTTGAAATTGCAAAAGCGCTACTTTGTAATGCCGATGTTATTTTAATGGACGAACCTACTTCTGCCCTGAGCGACAAAGAAATAGACAACTTACATCGTATTATTTATGAGCTAAAAGCAGAAGGAAAAACCATTGTTTACATTTCTCATAAAATGGATGAATTATTCAAAATTGCTGAAAATTACACCGTTTTAAGAGACGGAAACAGCATTGATGCCGGGGAAATGAAAAACACTACCGAGCAGGAATTAATCCGAAAAATGGTAGGCCGTGATGTTCTTATTGAGAAAAAAAACACCGAAAACCAATTTGAAAATACGATTCTAAAAATTGATAATTTAAACCTGGTTCACCCAAACGATAAAAAACGAAAACTCCTTCATGATATTTCTTTCGAATTAAAAAAGGGGGAAATCCTGGGGATATTTGGTTTAATGGGCGCTGGCAGAACGGAACTTTTGGAAACTATTTTTGGAATGCATCCCGGAAACAGCGAATATAATCTGGAAATTGACGAAAAAAGCGCTATCCACAAGAAGCCAAAAGATGCCATCGAAAATGGATTGGCGTTTGTAACCGAAGACCGTAAGACTGAAGGATTGGTTTTAGGCATGGATATTTCGTCTAATATTAGCCTGACAAATCTGCCTACGTTTGGAATTCTGAATCCTTCAAAAGACAAGGCTTCTTCGAAGGTTTATATAGAAAAGTTGCGTATCAAAACGCCATCTGAAATGCAATTGTGCCAAAATTTAAGTGGCGGAAATCAACAAAAAGTAGTTTTAGCCAAATGGCTTGCGACCAATCCTCAGATTTTAATGATGGATGAGCCTACCCGTGGAATCGATATCAATGCCAAAAATGAAATTTACAATCTTATAAAAGAGCTCGCAACCAACCAAATGAGTATCATTTTAGTTTCTTCTGAAATTCCCGAAATATTAGCACTTTCGGACAGAATTTTAGTAATGGCCGAAGGGAAGATTAAAGCTTCCTATTTAGCCGCTGAAGCCAGTGAAGATAAATTATTAAAATCAGCCTTACCTGAATAATTATGACTATTTCCTTAAACCACCCTATTATCAAAAAATCGCAATCGTTGATTGCACTGTTTCTATTGTGTCTATTTATCAGTCTTTTGTCTGATAAATTCATGACCAGCACAAACCTTTGGAATGTATTAAGACAAATCTCTGTCAATGTTTGTATTTCTGTCGGAATGACATTAGTAGTTTTAATGGCTGGAATCGATCTTTCAGTAGGTTCAGTATTGGGTCTTACCGCAGCAATATGTGCCGGTTTATTAAAAAGCGGACTCTCCTTTGAATCCATGGATTTATTTGTAGGCTTTACCGTTTTAGGAGCCATTTTAGCCGCAATACTCATCGGAATGGCCTTGGGGCTTTTCAATGGATGGGTCATTACTAAATTCTCCATTCCTCCTTTTGTGGCAACATTAGCCATGCTAACAATTGCCCGCGGATTAACGATGCTTTATACCGAAGGGATTCCCATTTCTAATTTAGGCCCTGAATTTGAGTTTATTGGTTCGGGTTGGATTTTAGGAATTCCGGTACCGGTTTGGATTTCGCTGTTCATGGTTTTAATCGTTGTTTTTCTAACTAAAAAAACAACCTTTGGAAGATACATTTATGCCATTGGAGGAAATGAAAAAGCAGCATTTTTATCAGGAATTAGCATTAATAAAATCAAATTAGCAGTTTATGGAATTGCCGGAATGATGGCCGCTGTGGGAGGTGTTTTAGTCACTTCGAGACTAAATTCGGCACAACCTAATGCCGGTATGAGTTACGAACTGGATTCTATTGCAGCCGTAGTTATTGGAGGTACATCGCTATCAGGTGGCGTGGGAACTGTCGCCGGAACTGTAATTGGCGCGATAATTATTGGGGTTTTAAACAACGGATTAGTTTTACTGGATGTTTCTCCTTTTTGGCAGCAAGTAGTAAAAGGTATCGTTATTTTATTAGCGGTGATTATTGATAAAATGAATCAGAAAAACAAGTAATCACAAATAAATCAATAATTACAGATTGTCAGTCTGAGCTTGTCGAAGACACGTTCCACAAGCACTTCGACAAGCTCAGTGTGACAACAAAAAACACGATTAAAATTCATTGTCAGTCTTAGCCTGTCGAAGACACGTTACACAAGCACTTCGACAAGCTCAGTGTGACAACAAAAAACACAATTAAATCCGTTGTCAGTCTGAGCCTGTCGAAGACACGTTCCACAAGCACTTCGACAAGCTCAGTGTGACAACATAAATACAATTAAAATTCATTGTCAGTCTGAGCTTGTCGAAGACAAATTTTACACTATTAAAAGTAAATGAAAAAATATATTCTTGCCATAGACCAAGGTACCAGCAGTACCAAAACCATACTTTTTGACGAATTAGGACAGGCTGCGGCCAAAGGCAGTGTCGATTTAAAAACGAATTATTTTGACAATGGTTTTGTAGAACAAAATCCCGAAGATATTTATCAAAATGTACTGGATTCGGTAACCGAATGTTTAAACGATTTCAGCCAACAAGGTTTGAATCTTTCTGATATTGTATCTTGTGGAATTAGCAATCAAAGAGAGACTTTTATCCTTTGGGATAAAGACGGAAAAGCATTGGCTCCGGCGGTGGTTTGGGCTTGTAAACGTTCGATTGCCATTTGCACCGATTTAATCCAAAAAGGTCAAAATGATTATATCAAACAAAAAACAGGTTTATTATTAGACCCTTATTTTTCGGGAACCAAGTTGCTTTGGTTACTGGAAAATGATGCCGAATTAAAAGAAAAAGTTGTCAAAGGCGAAGTGTATTTTGGAACGGTAGATTGCTGGCTTTTGTACAAATTGACCAACGGAACCCATTTTAAAACCGATTATACCAATGCTTCCCGAACCTTACTTTTCAATATTCATACTTTACAATGGGATACTGAAATTTTAGAAAAATGGGGATTATCTAATTTAAATCTACCTCAACCCTGCCCTTCTTCACATGATTTTGGAATGGTTGATTTTGGACAAATTTTGAACCACGAAACCCCGCTTTCTATCCCAATTACTTCTTTAATTGGCGATTCGCATGCGGCGACTTTTGGAGAAGGTTGTTTCGAAAAAGGAACTGCCAAAGTCACTCTGGGGACAGGAAGTTCGATTATGATGAACATTGGAGACAAAGCCGTTTTATCCAATTCCGGGATGTTGACCACCATTTGCTGGAGTACCGAAAACCGTGTAGATTATGCATTGGAAGGCGCTATTGTTTCCTGTGGTTCTACTATCGAATGGCTGAAAAACGAATTGGGATTATTCTCCTCTCCTGCTGAAACCGAAGCTATGGCAAAAGCCATTCCGGACAACGCGGGTGTTTATCTGATTCCTGCTTTTAGCGGACTGGGCGCGCCACACTGGCAAATGAGCCGAAAAGCATCGATTGAAGGGATGACTTTTGGAACTACTAAAAATCATATTGTCAGAGCCGCTTTAGAGAGTATTCCGTACCAAATAAAAGATGTGGTGGAAGCTATGGCAAAAGACATGCAAGCCGAATTAAAATCAATTTCGGTAAACGGTGGTATGACTCAAAATAAATTTGTCATTCATTTTTTAGCGGACTTATTAGGAATTCCGTTGAACAAACAACGAAATCCAGACGTTTCTGCCTTAGGAGCCGCTTATTTATCCGGACTTAAAAGTGGTGTTTACAGCAGTATTGAACAACTTTCGGCAATTAATAAAAGCCAAACTGAGCAAGTTTTAGCCGACTTAAATAATGCATTACCAACAAATGGATATCTGGGCTGGAAAGAAAAAATAGCGGCTAGATAATTTATAAATATAAAAAATAAAAAAGCGTTTCGAACGCTTTTTTTTATGTTAAAAAGTAATTGAAAAACGAGCGAACCCTCAAAACAATTAATAAGAAAAACAACTTATATTTGAAAAAAATAATCAAAAATAAAAGCACCAATACAAAAAAACGCAAAGATTCTTTTCAGCCTATAGCACTAAAACAATTAATAACAAACAACTTACACACACAAAGCAACTTTTAGAGTTGCATATATTTATGAGTTGGCTGTGATTATAGAAACCCCGTCAATGTCCAAAACATATAAAACAAAAAGTATTGATGAAGCATTAAAACTTGCAAAGAAATTTCAAAAATCTGGCAAGTATAACTTGTTTAGAGGACAAGCTCAAAATTGGGAAGTAAAACCAACTGCAGGACGACTTTCAAATAAACAATTTGAAAAATCAAAAGAACAAATTGAACGATTATTTATATTCTTTAATACAGATATTTCATTAAAAAAACATTGTAAAGAAGTTGACAGTTTTTTTGCTATTGCTCAACACTATGGTATTCCTACAAATTATATTGATTTTACCGAAAGTGTAGAAGTTGCATTCTATTTTGCAACTAACTCTAAATCAAACAAAATTCAAGATGAATGTTCAATAATATGTCTAAACGAAAAAGATTTTAAAGAGTTTATACAATTCATTAAAGTTCAGTACGAAAAGAGAATGGTTATTCCTCCATATATTTCAAGAATTGAAGTTGAAAACTTGTGGCGATTACAAGCTCAAAAGGGTTGCTTTTTATTTACTCCTTATGATAGAATAGAACAATATTATCATTTTGATAGAATTATATTTCCATATACTACTCCATTTAGTGAGATTGACGGAAAAGACATCTATCCTGAAAGAAAAAGTGAATTAGAAATTATTCTTGACCATTATTTTGATACGGAAAAACGTATTAAAGGATACAACAGGTTACTTAAATTTTCAAAAGAACTTAACATTCCAATTACAACAATCTCCAAACATAATCAATTTGAGATTATAGAAAAAAAGGAAGTTCATAAAAGCTGGTATTCATACACTTATCGGAAATGGAAATACTCGTTTAACGAAAGATGGAAATCTTCAAAAAATGAAAAAAGCATTAACCTTTGTGTGCCGCTAAAAATCAATCAAGATGAATTCATCAAAAATGTTAAAACAATTATTTATGGAGAATTTGTCAACAAAAAAATAGATAGAGAAACACCACTAAATTTTGAATTATCAGTCAAACCAAAACTATCGGAGAAAAATTCAATGATTATTAGCAAAAACTGTAAAAACATTTGGGACGGAACAAGAAACTTACCATATGAGGATAAGGATATATTCACCATTTTAGCCACTTATCTTTTTTTGGAGTTTAAAGACCAATTACTACAAAATCATGAAGAACAAATCACTCTGGAAATGACCAATAAATACGGAAGTAGAACAAGATTCAAAGCGAATAAAAATAAAATTGTTAGCTTTTTTAGAAATGATATAGATGATGTAGTTTTAAGTAATTTGCCAAGACCTATTCCGTCAGAATTACTATTACATATTAATAAACCGAGATATATTTTTGACTTTGTCAAACTCATCGAATTCTTTAAAATTGAAGCTGTTGCAAATCAAGTCTTTTATAACAGGGAAGATGAATATCCGGTAATATTCTACACCCCGGTCCAAATTGATGTTTTGGGATACGCATAAAAACAACTTCAGCCAACATAGATATCTGTTGCTCAAATCGCTACGTTCCGGCTAATTGACAAAGTTTTTTCCTGTTTTCGTTTTCTCCTATTGGAGAAAACTCGTTTCCTGCTAGGCGAAGTCTCCCGACTTCGCCACACACACTAAACAACCAATACAAATCCACCAACTAACGTCAGTTTCTTGCGGAGATGCTTCCTTCGTCAGCATGACAAGTTTGCGGGAATAGTTTCTTTTTTTAACACGATGATAGGGTTGTTCCTATATCTTTAAATTAATTAATATTTTAACAAAAAAACATCTAGACCTAAGTAATGTATTTATCCTATTACGCTAATAAAATTCACACAACACAATCAAAACACTACAATTCAACCACTTAAATAACATAAAAATATTTCATATCATTTTTTTTATTAATTTAATACTAATATTCAAGTCTAGTAATGTTCAAAATCCAAAAAAAGAATACCCCAGAGTAGCCGAAAACTGCATATTGAAAGAGTAGGCAACAATATTTAGGTCATGAAAAAAATTACATTATCCCTATCCATGTTGTTTTTCATTGTAAATTCTTTTTGCCAGACACAAACTACAACATTTTCGAAAGATTACTATTTGGAAAAAAGTAAAAAGCAAAAAAAAACAGGCTGGAGAATATTAGGCGCTGGTTTAGGAATTGCTGCAATTGGAGGTCTTGTACAATTAAGCAATGCAAACAAAACATCTTATGGTTCGGGCTTTGATTTCGATTTTACTGGAGCTTATATTGCCATTGGTGGAGGTGTTTTGTCTCTAGCCAGCATTCCTTGTTTTGTAAATTCCTCGAAAAATAAAAAGTTAGCATTAGCCATAGGCATTGATAACCAAAATATCCTTCTTCCTCAAGAAAATAATTTCGCTTTAAAAAAACAGCCTTCGCTCTGTTTAAGGATTGAATTATAATAAACTAAAGACGTTACACAACCTTTTAAATATGTATAAAATGACGTTAACTTTGTCTTTGATTAAAATTAAACTCCTGTTATTTGCGAGTTTTAATTGTCCTTAGCTTCCGCAATCGAGTGTCAAATGTTTGAAGAATACGTAAATAGAAAAGCTGTTTGAGCGTTAGCGAGTTCTTTTCTTTTAGACTCGAGCCGAAGGCGAACAGAGCGAAGCTAATTCGAAAACTAATTTGACCGATGAGGAAGCGTAAGACTTGAAATCGAAGATTCATGAATACCGAAAAACAATAAGAATGCATGAATATATTTTTTTTTTTTTGATCAAGCAAAAAAGAAAATAAGTAAAACCTAAATTTTACGTTTAATAAAACATCAATGTTAGTGATTTATATAAGAAGTAGGGTTCTCGATACATTTTATTAAAAAAGCTATCGCATTTTTAATAAAACACTACCATTGACGTTTTTATAAAAAATGGTTCTCGATACAAATTTTCAGAAAAAGCTTTTCGCATTTTCTGAAAATCCACTCGAACTGACGGGAAGTTCTAACGTCATTTTATATTGCTTTTTTTGTAAAAAATTAAGCCTCGAACT
>JBDLTG010000034.1:0-24606 GCA_039805885.1 Bacteroidota bacterium | reverse complement strand
TTCTTTTTGCTTATTGGCATTTTTTAAAACATTCAATAAATCATTCAAGCCTTCATTAGATTCGTATTTAGAATGCAAGCGAATGTATCGCACCAATTTAGGTTTGTAGTTTTCCTGCATTTCTTCTTGCAAAACCAATATGTTTTTATCAATTAATTTTTGAATAATAGGAAAAACATTTTTCTTATTCAAAATCCCAATGATGTCTTGTACTTTCAAAGAAGATTGCTGCTGCAAAGCCTGATAAATCAAAAATTCATCATCCGTAAGCTGACTTTCATCAACAAAAACAGCTTCTTTTTGCGTAATCAAAGTTTCATTTTCCAACAACAAAGCACTTGGCATAGCCCCGCGATAGACATCACCAATAGCGCACATATAATAAGTTGCAATCCATTGCCAATGCTTAATTTGGTTTTCGGTAACTATTGGTTTTTCATCTAATATTTGATGAATTTCTTTGGCTTCGTATAAAGTAGGCTTGTTTTGATGCAAATCTATCGCCAGAGCCGTGTAAATTTTACTTTTACCAAAAGGAACTGCCAGTCGCATTCCCTTTTGAATATAATCATACTCAGATTCAGAAACACTATAAGTAAAGGTTTTAGCAAGCGCCAACGGTAAAATTACTTCAACAAAATACATGATAAAAAGGCAATAGGATTAAGCGGCAAATATGAGGAAATTAAAAATCATTTTTTGACTCTTTGCCAATATTGTGTTCGCCCTAATAATGAAATCCCAATATAACCGCGAACTTTTAATTTTTCATTCCCCACGAGGGTGATAAAACACTGGTATAATTTTCCGTTTTTCGGATCCAATATCTTACCCGAATTGTATTCTTTACCATCTTGAGTCAAGCCTTTTATGACAATCATTCCAAGAATGGGTTTATTAGTATCTTCACCAGAACAGGCTGTACAAAAATCGTTTTTATGTACAGTATCCAGAATCTCTATTACTTTACCATAAATCTTTCCTGACTTCTCATAGATTTCCACTATGGATTTCGGTTTCCCTGTTTCATCATCGATTGTTTTCCATTTCCCTAAAACTCCTTTGCTTTGGGAATAGAAAACACAACTAACAAACAACACAACTATAGTTAGAATCTTTTTCATAATTTGTTTTTTTAGCCCTAATAAAGCCTTCTACACAAAGACAACAACAGGCCATTTTAAGATTGTTTTTTCTCTCTTTTTACCTTATTAATCACCTCGTTTAATTCAAAACCAAGTAATAAAACCATACAGTTAATCCAAATATAAAACATCACAATCAACAAAGTTCCTATGGAACCGTAAAGCTCGTTGTATTTTGAAAATTGGATAACCCAAACTCCAAAAAAATAGGAGCTAATAAGAGTTAGAATCGTTGTAAATACGGAACCTATTGAAATAAAAGATCTGGTGGCTTGATCATTTTTTGTTCCAAATTTAAACAGAATTGAAGTAGTCATTAAAATCATCAAAATCAAAAACACATAACGTCCCATAACTATAAACGGAATACTTTCATTTAAAAAAGAACTAGCATTTAATTTCTGAATGAAAACTTCAAAAACAACAATGATAGCCACCGTAATAATCAATAAAAAAGCTAAAAACAATGACATCCCCACTGCTACAAAATATTGATGGAAAAAACCTCTTTTAACCAAAACATGTTTAGAGTTTTCAAAACCACCCAAAATAGCATTCAATCCATTGGCCATCAAAAAGACTGACAATATAAATCCTGACGACAGTAAGCCCGAATGACTATTATGAAGAATGTCATTAATTATATTTTTGATAGCATAAAAAGTATTCGGCGGAACACCATCAGCTACAAAATCTAAAAAATCATCCTGAAAACCATCAATTGGAATAAAAGGAATAAGGTTCAAAATAAACAATGCAAATGGAAACAAAGCCATAAAAAAGCTAAAAGCAATTGATCCTGCACGGTTTGACAAAGCACCTTCGGTAATTCCGATAATATACAATTCTAACAAATCATACAAAGGCAATCCGCCAAGCCATTTGAGTTTGACCTCTTTTGCCCAACGCATAAAATTTCGCAACAAAGGGATTCTTTTAATCCTCTCTTCTATTTCTACTGACATTAATACTATTCTTTATGAAGCAGTTATTCAATAGCTTTTAAACTCAAATCCATATTATAAATAGAATGCGTCAACGCACCCGAAGAAATATAATTTACCCCGCATTCAGCATAATGACGAATGGTGTCTTCATTTATATTTCCTGATGATTCGGTCAAACTGGCATCACCAATAAAAGCAACTGCTTCCTTAGTCATTTCATAATCAAAATTGTCTAACAAAATTCTAAAAACTCCGCCTGCAGCCACAATTTCTTTGACTTCATTCAAATCTCTTGCTTCAACAATAATTTTTAAATCACGATTCGTTTCTTTTAAATACGCTTTGGTTTTAGCTATAGCCAATGAAATTCCGCCAGCAAAATCAATATGATTGTCTTTCAACATGACCATATCATACAATGCAAAACGATGATTCTCCCCTCCTCCTATTTTCACTGCCCATTTTTCGGCAACACGGAAACCCGGAGTCGTTTTACGGGTATCTAAAATTTTAGTATTTGTTCCTTCAAGCAACTTTACATAACTATTGGTCTTAGTGGCTATAGCCGACATGCGTTGCATCGAATTCAAAACCATACGCTCTGCCTTTAAAATAGACTGTGAACTTCCCGAAACATGAAAAACAACATCTCCAAATTTTACCGGAGTTCCATCTTCTATAAAAGTTTCCATTTTTAAATTAGAATCCACATAATTGAAAATCATTTTTGCAAAGGCAACACCTGCAATTATCCCATTATCTTTTACTAAAAGTTTTGCTTTTCCTTGAGCCGTTGCAGGAATACAAGCCAGCGAACTGTGATCGCCATCTCCTACATCTTCTCGAATGGCATTGGCAATTAATAGTTCTAACTCGTTTTGAAATTGTGCTTCGCTAATCATTTTTACTAGAAATTTATATGTTGCTAAAGTAGGACATATTTTGTGGAATAGAAAATTTGTTTCCACATCGCTTAAAATTATTCTGAAGCTAATTCTGGCAAAGATTTATGTTTTACATTTGAAAAAAATAACCCAATTTTGTCAACAAATACAATTACAATGTCTGAAACAACATCTGAAAACGCCAAAATAATCGAATTGGTATCTCAATACATCGATCTTAGTGTCACGCCTTTCAATAAACCGGAAAGAACCGTTGTAAAAGTGGATAAACGCGACCCAATGTACGGAGGAAATGGAATTGTTTATTTATTGCAAATGTTTGACGAAGGCGAATTAACAAACAACCGCATTGGAGCTTATATGGTTTTCTTCAACAAAGGAGATGAAGCTGGATTTCATACTCATGGTTCCCGAAATGAAGAAGAACTTTATATCGTCATGCACGGAGAAGGCGAATATTCTGAAATGACTAAAAAAGACGGTATAATCCGAAAGAAAACACTAAAAAAAGGAAGTATTACCGCTATGAGTGGCGAAGGTTTTCATTCGCTTATCAACACCACTGACGAAGTTTTAATTGTTTTTGTAATTACTACCAATAATCCGAAATAATCGATTTTAATTAAAGTTTCACAGAGAAAGACTAAAATTTAGGAGAGTAAAAAAATCTGTGCCAATTTCTAAAATCCGTGTCATCAGTGTTCCTTTTTCCAAATTTTGAAGCTCCAATAAAAATGCAAAACTACTTTAATATCTTTGCCTCTTCAAAAATCATCCTTTAAAATGAACATCAAACTCATCGCCATAGGCAAAACAGATAATAAAGCGTTACAAACCTTAATTGACGATTATACCAAACGCCTGTCTTTTTACATCAAATTCGATTTGGAAATTATTCCTGATATCAAAAATGTAAAAAACTTATCGGAAAGTCAACAAAAAGAAAAAGAAGGCGAATTGATTTTATCGAAAATCGGTTCGACAGATCAATTGATTTTATTGGATGAAAACGGAAAAAACTTTTCCAGCATAGGATTTTCGGAAGAATTACAAAAGAAAATGAATTCGGGAATAAAAACCTTAGTTTTTGTTATTGGCGGCCCTTATGGTTTTTCGGATACAGTTTACGCCAAAGCACAGGGGAAAATCTCGCTTTCGCTAATGACATTCTCTCACCAAATGGTTCGTTTGTTTTTTATCGAACAATTGTATCGTGGTTTTACCATTTTAAGGAATGAACCTTATCATCATCAATAGAAAAAGAATTCAAAATTTAGATTTAAGTTTTAGAAGATAAATTTTCATTAAAAAAATGGTTAAGCTCATATTAAAGCTAAAATCCACATCTTAAACCCTAAAAAAGACGTAACTTTAATGGATTGAAAAACAGTAATTTAAACCCTATATTTTCATTACTGAGCAAACCTATATTTCCATTTTTTTAGTAAAACTCAATTGATAATTAATTTCATTTAAAAAAATTTATCATGAAACTTTTATCCAGATTTTCAGCTATTTTAATCATCATATTATCCTCTGTTTCTTGTGGGGATAGTTATGACAGTCCAAATTCGAATCCAAATCCAAATCCATATCCTGGTGCCAGTACAACAACTTTTAAGGCAAGCTTAATGGGTTCGAGTGAAGTACCTTCCAATGGTTCAGCTGCAACGGGAAACGCTACACTGACATTGAACAATACCACAAAAATGTTTACACTTAGTGGGACATACACAGGTATGACACCTACTATTGCCCATATCCATGGTCCTGCAATGGTGGGAGTAAATGCAGTTCCCTTATTTGATTTAATTATTACACCTACTCCAGGTTATAATTACGGGGTAATAAATCTCACTAGCTCTATTGCTTTAACTACAGCTCAGGAAGCAGATCTTATGGCTAATCTTTATTATGTTAACGTTCATAGTGCCGGAATTTACTCAGCTGGTGAAATAAGAGGACAGCTTATTAAACAATAATTTTGTTTTATTCTCTCTATAACAAAGACTTTCTATTTTCTAAGAAGGTCTTTGTTGCTAATAATTAAGCTTATTCTTCTAAATCAATAGATTTTAAAAAATGAATTCTTTTGGAGAAATTGGATTTACACTATATAAATCAAATTCCCGAACTAAAATCTTATTTTGAATGTATTCACCATAAGACATATTCTTATCAAATTGTATTACTACCCGTGGTCTTCTTATAAACCGAATACTGAAAAATTCCTGTATCAAATCTGATTTTTTTACATGTTTTCCATTTAATGAAACCGAGTCGGTACTTTTTTTGAAATAAAAAACAAAGTCATCTTTTTTAGGTTTTCCAATAGTATAATACACTTTTGTAAAAGGAATAAAAGCCATATTTTTCTTTAACGAATCGGCATACGAATAATAATTCTCGGCTTTTTCGTTTTTATGCGCTTTTTCTTTGCGTTTTTTGTCTTGCAGCTTCATTACTTCCGGAATTACCAAACGCAAGGGTAAACGCTTATCGATATTCAGAATCCAATTGGTCGTAATAATGCTGTTTTTTCGGTTTACTTCAGCCAAAGTATCTTTGTCTTTCACACGAAAAAAAATATAAATTGGCGAATGATCTTGCACATCACTAACTACAGTTGTATTCGATTTTGGAAGCAAAATATCTTCTTTATTTCCACACGAAATTAAAAACAACACTAAAATCAAACTAAAATATTTCATCCTTAAAAATTCATTTTTTGATACAATTTCACGCATTCCATAGCTGCTGCCACATCATGAACTCTCAAAATATGAGCGCCTTTTGTTAAAGCAATAGTATTTAAAACAGTCGTTCCGTTTAAGGCTTCGTCGGCAGTAATTCCCAGTGTTTTATGAATCATCGATTTTCTGGAAATGCCTATTAACAGGGGTAATTCTAAATTATGAAATAATTCTAATTTTTGCATCACTTCATAATTTTGCGCTATTGTTTTTGCAAATCCAAAACCGGGATCTACAATCAGGTCGTTAATTCCTAAACTTCTGCCCTGGCTTATTTTTTCTGAAAAATAAAGCAAAACTTCCTTCACAACATCCTCGTATTCTGTCATTGACTGCATGGTTTCAGGCGTACCACGCATGTGCATCATAATGTAAGGAACATTATATTGAGCAATAACTTCTAACATTTTATCATCAAGATTTCCTGCCGAAATATCATTGATAATAGCTGCTCCGTTTTCGATACAGGCTTTGGCTACTTCACTTCTAAAAGTATCAATTGAAATTAAAATTTCTGGAAAATGCTTGACTAATAATTGCACAACGGGAACAATCCTGTTCAACTCCTCTTCTTCCGATACAAATTCGGCGCTGGGTTTACTCGAATAGGCTCCAATATCAATAAAAGTAGCTCCTTCGGCTAGCATTTTTTCGACCTTAGTTAAAATCTCATTTTCGCTCGAATACCTTCCACCATCAAAAAAAGAATTGGGCGTTATATTCAAAATCCCCATTACTTTAGGTTGAGATAAATCAATCAGCTGTCCTTTGCAGTTAATAGTCATTTTTTAATCTTTATTTTAAAGTTGAATCTTTTTAAAATTTATCCCTATTTTTGAGAAAATTTTAGACAAATATACATCAATAATGAAGAATACTTCTCAAGAATACGATAAGGTAATTGCAATTTGTCGTTCCTTATTCGCTAATAAAATGCAAGATTACGGAAGCGCATGGCGCATTTTACGATTACCTTCTTTAACCGATCAAATTTTTATCAAAGCCCAAAGAATTCGCAGTTTACAAGAAAACGAGGTTCGAAAAGTAGACGAAGACGAATCAGGTGAATTCATCGGAATTATCAATTATTCGATAATGGCTTTAATCCAATTAGAACTTGGTGTTGTTGACCAACCCGATTTAAATGTGGAAAAAGCAACTCAATTATATGATGCAAAAGTAAAATTGACCAAAGAATTAATGGAAGCCAAAAACCATGATTATGGCGAGGCTTGGCGTGATATGCGTGTGAGTTCTTTAACTGATTTGATTTTGCAAAAACTACTTCGCGTAAAGCAAATTGAAGATAATAAAGGCAAAACAATTGTGTCTGAAGGAATTGATGCCAATTACCAAGACATGATTAACTACTCTATTTTTGCCTTGATTTTAATGGGATTTGCTAACAATCAATAATCTTTTATGAAAAAAATAATCACTCAATTTTCAAGAATATTTGTTGGCGCTTTATTTATAATCTCAGGTTTAATCAAATTAAATGACCCTGTAGGTTTCTCCTATAAACTAGCCGAATATTTTAGCGAAGCCGTTTTCAACATTCCATTTTTAGTTCCTTTTAGCTTGACATTAGCTCTGTTTTTAGTTATTGTAGAAGTACTTTTAGGAATCATGCTACTCATTGGTTACCGATCAAAATTCACGATTTGGAGTCTATTATCAATGATTGTATTTTTTACCTTCTTAACTTTTTATTCCGCTTATTATGATGTGGTAAAAGACTGTGGCTGTTTTGGAGACGCTTTGCATCTTACACCTTGGCAATCATTTACTAAAGATGTCGTTTTACTGTTTTTCATCCTTATCTTATTTGCAAACAAAAAACTGGTAAAACCTTTATTCAATAAAGGTCTTCAAAATTTGATTGCTGCTTTGGGTGTAGTAGCGGCTATTTTCATGGCCTATCATGTTTTAAATCATTTACCAATAATTGATTTTAGACCTTACAAAGTAGGAACAAATATCCAAAAAGGAATGGAAATCCCTGAAGGCGCGCCAAAATCGGTAGTTGAAATGATTTTTATTTATAAGGTTAATGGTGTAAATAAAGAGTTTACCGAAAAAGATTTGATGAATATTCCGGAAGGAGCTGAATTTGTAGATAGAAAAGACAAGATAATTACCGAAGGTTATGTCCCTCCTATTCATGATTTCACCATGACAAAAGACGGTTCAGACTACAAAGAAGAGTTACTGCTAGAGCCTAAATTATTAATGGTGGTAGCTTATGATTTGGCTTTAGCCGATGAAAGTGGAATGCAAAAAGTGCAAAAATTGAACCAAGAGGCTACTTCAAAAGGATACAAGGTAATTGGGATGACTAATTCTTCAGTTGAAGAAATCGAAAAAGCACAAAAAAAATACAATCTAAAATTTGACTTTTATACTTGTGATGCTACCGCTTTAAAAACAATAGAAAGAGCTAATCCAAGTATTGTAATTCTGGAAAAAGGAACGGTAAAACAAAAAGTACATTACAACGATATTGAAGGTTTAAAATTGTAAAAAAGAAAGCTCATAAAGACTAAAATTAGCATTTATGAGCTTTCTTTATGCCTTAAAAAAGCTAAAAAGAACCAAAAAAAGCATTTTTAGAGCCTAATTTAAGGATATTCTTTTGGAATCGAAAAAAAATTGTGCTCACTATTACGTTTTCATTTGTATTTTTATAACTCTTAAAGCTGTATTTGTTATTTTAATTGAGTTTCTTCAAAAAAACAAAAACTAAAAACAGCAATCAAATTGTTTATTTTAACTTTGTTACCAATGAAAAAATCAGAACTAATAATTGCTTTTTTACTCCTTTTAGTTACTATTTCCTGTACTAAATCGAATGCACAAAAAACAGTGTTTTCTAAAAAAGCATTATCAGAAACACTATTAACAACAACTGAAAATCAAATTGCTTTTCGAGATATTCTAAAAAAATACAAAGGAAAAACAGTGTTGATTAAATTTTGGGCCTCTTGGTGTGGTGATTGTGTGAAAGCAATGCCAAAAATAAAAGAATTACAAGCAATGCATCCAGAAGCAGCTTATGTATTTATTTCAATGGATAAAACTGCTGACAAATGGAAAGCTGGAATTGAAAAATACAATCTCAGCGGAGCAAATTTTATGGCTAATGACCAAATGGATGGGATTTTTGCAAAAGCAGTCGATTTAGATTGGATTCCGAGATATCTTATCGTTGATAAAACAGGAAAAATTGCTTTGTATCGCGCCATAGAAACTGATTTTGAACAAATTAATTTGGCTTTAAATCAATTAAAAAAACAATAAACGTTACTATAACAAAAAATAAAATTCAAATATAACACTACTAAAATGAGAAAAAAGATTGTAGCAGGAAACTGGAAAATGCACAAAAATGCAGCACAAACTAGCGAATTATTAAGTGAATTACTTGCAAAAGTACCTGCAAATACTACTGCACAAGTAATTGTTGCGCCAACATTTGTAAACTTGGCTGCAGCAGTAAATCAATTAAAAGGAACTAACATTAGTGTTGCTGCACAAAACGTACACCAAACTGAAAGTGGTGCTTTTACAGGAGAAATCTCTGCTGATATGTTAACTGGAGTTGGAGTAAACACTGTAATTTTAGGACACTCTGAGCGTAGAGCTATTTTTAATGAAACTGATGCTTTAATTGCTGATAAAGTAAATACAGCTTTAAAACATGATATGACTGTTATTTTTTGCTTTGGTGAAGAATTAAAAGACCGTCAATCAAACAATCATTTCAACATTGTTGAAAACCAATTGAAAGACGGATTATTTCAAATTGATGCTAAATCTTGGGACAAAGTTGTTTTAGCTTACGAACCAGTTTGGGCTATTGGAACAGGTGAAACTGCTTCACCAGAACAAGCACAAGAAATGCACGAATTTATCAGAGAAACAGTTCTTAAAGCTTTCGGAAAAGAAATTGCTGAGAATGTAAGTATTCTTTACGGAGGTTCTGTAAAACCGGATAATGCTAAAGAAATTTTCTCTAAACCAGACGTAGACGGTGGTCTTATTGGTGGAGCTGCTTTAAAAGCAGATGATTTTGTTGCGATTGTAACAGCTATCTAATACTCAAAATATTTTTCTAAGAATCCTCAATTACTAAAGTGATTGGGGATTTTTTGATTAAAAATCTAATTACCGAATACTACTCCGCTTAGAAATACGTTAGCAAAAGACAGAATTAAAAAAACTCATGGAATCTAAAGAACTAATCAACAAATCAGCCAAGAAAATTTGGCAGAAATGGTCTATTGCAATCCGAATAACTCCTTTAATCATTCTATTGGCCATACTAAAAATACTTTCTCATAATTTTGGATGGGAAGTACTTGAATTAAATGCCCTTTTTACCAGTTTAGTCGCCGGTACCATATTCCTGATAGGATTTCTGATTAGTGGTGTATTATCCGATTATAAGGAAAGTGAAAAATTACCCAGCGAAATTTCAGCATCAATGAAATCATTAGTTGATGACACCTACACCATTTACAAAACTAAAAATACCTTAACGGCACTTGAATTTATAGAGTTTCAGAAAATGTTTTGTAACTCTCTTATTAATTGGTTTTACAAAAAAGAAAAAACGAAAGTTATTTTGAAAAAAATAAGTGATATGAATCATTTTTTCATCGAACTTGACAAAGAAGGAATTCAAGCGGGTTATATCATCAAAATGAAAAATGAGCAAAACAATCTTCGAAAAATGATTCTAAGAATTGATACTATAAGAGATACTAACTTTGTTGGTTCAGCTTATACTATTCTGGAAGCTATGGGATTTCTAATAGGATCCAGTCTTTTGATTATCAAAATCGAGCCGTTTTATGCTTCGCTGTTTTTTACATTAGTAGTAACCTTCTTAATTGCTTATATGTTTCTATTGATTAAGGATTTAGACAACCCTTTTGACTATTCAACTAATGGAGAAAGCGGAACAGAAATTTCACTAAAACCAATTCATGATCTTAGAAAGATACTTATTGATTTCATTTAAAAAGATCTTTTTTTAATCCTTACTTATAATTCTTAGCTTAAAAAATACCTGAAATATTTACTTACCTTTGCCAAAAAAAATCAATATGTCAAATATTTATATCGCCTACCATTTTAGCATTGAACCTAAAGAATTGGGTTCTGAAATTTTAATTGCCGAATTAGGCGAACTCGCTTTCGAAAGTTTTACTGAAACTGAAAAAGGAATTTCAGCTTTCGTTCAAAAAGATTTATGGGACGAAATGATTCTTGAAAACGTAAATATATTGCACTCAGAAGAATTTGAAATTGATTATAGCTACGAAGAAATTGATCAGGTAAACTGGAACGAAGAATGGGAAAAGAATTTTGAACCTATTGATGTAGATGGAAGATGTCACGTAAGAGCTCCTTTTCACCCAAAAACGGATGCTGAATTTGATATTTTGATTGAGCCAAAAATGAGTTTTGGAACAGGACATCATGAAACCACTCACATGATGATCCAACATTTGTTAGAAATAGATGTTACCGGAATGAAAACCTTAGATATGGGTTGCGGAACAGCAATTCTTGCCATTCTTGCTGAAATGAAAGGTGCTCAACCTATTGATGCCATCGATATTGACAACTGGTGTTATTTGAATTCTATTGAAAATGCCGAGCGTAACAATTGCAAAAACATCAGCGTTTATGAAGGAGATGCTTCTTTATTAAAAGGCAAAAAATACGATTTGATTATTGCTAATATCAATAGAAATATTTTGTTGAATGACATGCAAACCTATGTAGATTGTCTAAATCCAAAAGGAACCTTACTGTTAAGTGGTTTTTATACTGAAGATATTCCTTTTATAGATGCTTCTTGCACCGAAAAAGGCTTAACTTATGTTAAAAAATTCGAAAGAAATAACTGGGTTTCACTAAAATACGTAAATTAGTATTCTGTTTATTATCAAATAATTAAAGTACAAAAAAAAAGAATACAATGAGTACTAAAGAAAAAATTAGAGAAAGAGTAAGCGTACAAGAAGTCACTGCTAAAAACAACGAAATTATTGTCTATAATGACGATGTGAATACTTTTGACCATGTAATTGAAACCTTAATGCGCGTTTGCGAACATACGGCTGAACAAGCAGAACAATGTTCGTTAATTGTTCATTATAATGGAAAATGTACCGTTAAAACAGGACCAATTACAAAATTAAAACCGCAATGCACACAGCTTTTAGAAGCCGGTTTAAGCGCTGAAATAATCTAATTGAAACAAAATTTACCCATAAAAAAAGCATTCGTCGCGGCGAATGCTTTTTTATGGAATCAATATTATTAATGAGGCAACTTATCTTTCAAAACTCCGTAAAAAAAAGTTCCTATCAAAGCTCCAAGAAGCACCAAGATAACACTTGTAAAGCCTGCTCCTATTAATATGAATATTGGGCCCGGGCAAGAACCTGCTAAAGCCCATCCTAATCCAAAAATCACTCCGCCTACAAGATAACGAAAAGTTCCGGGTACTTTATCAGCAATACGGATTGGAGTTCCTGAACTATCTTTTAAATTATATTTTTTTATAATTTGGATTCCAATGATTCCTGTCAAAACAGCAACCATAATGATTCCGTACATGTGGAAGGATTGAAATTGAAACATTTCATAAATTCGATACCAGGAAACCGCTTCTGATTTGGTCAATACAATTCCGAAAATAAATCCAACTAAAATAAATTTTACTAATTTCATAACTTATACAATTAAAGGTAAAATAAAATGAGCCATAATTAATCCTCCTATAAAAAATCCAATTACTGCTTTTAAAGAAGGAAGTTGCAAATTGCTCAATCCCGAAATAGCGTGTCCTGAAGTACAACCACCGGCATAACGGGATCCAAAACCAATTAATATTCCGCCAATAATCAAAATCAAGATTGACTTAGGAGATTTAAAAATAGCATTCGAAAACAAGGCATCAGGCATTAATTTTCCCTGTGGAGCATCAATATTCATCATTTGAAGCTGCGCTATTGTTTTAGGATTTATAGACACATTAGAAGTATCACTCAAATAATGTGTAGCCACAAAACCACCTAACATAGCTCCAGCTACTACAGCAAGATTCCAACGCTGTGATTTCCAATCAAAATTAAAAAAAGTTACTTTTTTCCCAGCTCCAGCTATACTGCACAAGGTTCTTAAATTAGAAGACATTCCAAATGATTTTCCAAAATAAATCAAACTAAGCATCACTAAGCCTATTATAAAACCCGAAATATACCATGACCAGGTATGATAAATTAATTCCATACTTATTTATTTTTTATGCAAAGTTAAATAGTAAATTTTCAATTGAGTGTGAGAAATGTTACATTCGCTAAAATTAGCCTTCTTCCTTCAAAAAAAAGCAAATTAGTAGCTCAAAATTTGAAGTTCTCAATATCTTTGTGTGATAATTAAATGAACCAAACATTTCAAAAATAATTCAATTTTATGAAATCACAATTAATAACCAATTTACGTAAGCAAATACAAAAAAATAAAAAGCTAGCACTCTTTATAATCTCTAAAAAAATAATTATTGCAATAGCCTTACTATTCTTGAGCAATTCTTGCATCAGTACTAAATCCACCTTGAAGAATGTAGATGATAATGCCCCTGTTCTTAAACTAACCACAGACAATACGTTTACAATTACCGAATATAGCAAAAACAAAAAATACGGCTATAATAAAGATTATCCAATCAATCTTTTTTATTACAATACTAACAATGAGCAATTAAACGAAGAGCGTTTTTTGAATGCTTTGGCTGGACCTAAAGGAGAAAAAATCAGTTATACTAAATTAGAAACCTGTTGTCCTTTTCCTTCTAAAAGAACTGCCATGGGAGCTGGATTTCTAAATAGTTACGAAATTCACTGGGATGGTCAAAAAAAGCCGGTTGTTTTATATCTCAACATCTATGAAAAAGGCGTATTAATGTGCCCAATGGGATTAAGCATTCGAAAAAAAGAATAACTATACCCTAGAATATTTGCTTTTAGCTATAATTTAATAGCCTATTAAAATCTTCTAAATCAAAAATCATAACTACCTTTGCAATCATTAAAAATCACCTATGAACATACAAAATATCCCCCAAATTAAGCATACTGAAAGTGGTAATTTCTTTTTACTTTCAGGACCTTGCGCCATCGAAGGAGAAGAAATGGCAATGCGTATTGCTGAAAAAATTGTTGGCATTACTGATAAACTACAAATCCCTTACGTTTTTAAAGGTTCGTTCAAAAAAGCAAATCGCTCAAGAATTGATAGCTTTTCAGGAATTGGCGATGAAAAAGCATTAAAAATTTTAAGAAAAGTATCTGAAACTTTTCATGTTCCTACTGTAACCGATATTCATACTAATGAAGATGCGGATATGGCAGCTCAATATGTCGATGTTTTACAAATTCCTGCCTTTTTAGTACGTCAAACTGATTTAGTTGTGGCTGCAGCCAATACTGGAAAAGTAGTCAACTTGAAAAAAGGACAATTCATGAGTCCTGAAAGCATGAAACATGCAGTACAAAAAGTATTGGATTGTAACAATCAAAACGTAATGGTTACTGATCGTGGAACTATGTTTGGTTATCAGGATATGATTGTTGATTTTAGAGGAATTCCTACTATGCAACAATATGCTTCAACAGTACTTGACGTTACGCATTCATTACAACAGCCTAACCAAACAGCTGGAGTAACTGGTGGTCGTCCTGATATGATTGAAACAGTTGCCAAAGCTGGAATTGCTGTAGGTGTTGATGGAATTTTTATCGAAACACACTTCGATCCGGCAAATGCTAAAAGTGATGGAGCAAACATGTTACATTTAGATTATTTTGAAGATCTAATGACTAAACTTGTCGCTATTAGAAAAACCATTAATACATTCTAATTTTTAAACTTTAAAAATCATTCCGTGAAAAATTTATTTACTGCTGCATTTGTAGCATTCTTATTCACAAACTGCCTTAGCGCTCAAGAAGAAATAAAAATACAAGACAAATACACTTCTCACAACAAAGGGAAATTCTTTATTTCCTGGGGTGGTAACAGAGAAAGTTATACCAAATCGGATGTGACTTTTAGAGGTAAGGATTACAACTTTACTGTCGATAACATGACCGCTCATGACAAACCAAAAGGATGGCATGTGGATTATATTAATCCAGCAAACATGACAATTCCTCAAACAAATTTCCGTTTAGGATATTTTTTCAGTGACCATTATAGTGTTACTATTGGAGTAGATCACATGAAATATGTAATGACACAAGATCAAACAGCAAATATTACGGGGCATATTGATGGAGTGGTTCATAACGGTGTTTACAACAATACTCCTGTTGATTTTTCGGATGAGACTTTTTTGACATATGAGCATACCGACGGTTTAAATTATGTACACACTGAAGTTTCTCGTTTTGACGATATTTCGTCTTGGCTTGGACTTCCTAATACGGATAAAGTACAAATTAATTTAACTGAAGGTCTTGGCTTAGGTGTTTTATATCCTAAAACAAATACCATGATACTAGGTAAAGATCGTCACGATGATTTTCATGTTTCAGGATATGGAACTTCGGTAAAAGCAGGTTTAAATTTTACTTTCTTTAAACACTTTTATGTTCAAGGCGAATTAAAAGGAGGCTATATCAATATGCAAGATATTCGCACTACTAAAAGTACTGACGACAGTGCTTCTCAAGATTTCTTTTTTCTTCAAAGAATTATTGCTTTTGGAGGAATATTTAAAATATAATTTTTGACCTATTCTTAGCTATTTATAAAAAGGGCCTTGTTAATTTATAAGGCTCTTTTTATAAAATCAAACACTTTTACCCTCCTGATGAAATTTAATCTATTTATGAGTGTTTTAGTGGCTTGAAATGCTTATTTTTATTAAAAAAACTCCCCCAAGTCTTTTTAAAAAACCTATTTTATTATTTTATATACTATTTATTTTAGTAAATAATTATGACAAAAAATAGAGAAAATAACGTTGCTCAGAACTTTGATGTTTTTAACAATTTTGAAAAGTTTTTTGACTTATCACAGGACTTATTTTGTATTGCTGGATATGACGGTTATTTTAAAAGGATAAATCCTGCTGTTTCTAAACTTTTAGAATATTCAAACGAAGAATTACTAGCAAAACCCATAAATGATTTTGTCTATAAAACTGATAAAGAAAAAACAAGTTTAGCTCGAAACGAACTCAAAAATAAAATTCCTTTATTTAGTTTCGAAAACAGATACCTAACTAAAAGCGGACATATCGTTTGGCTTTTATGGACTTCAATACCAGTTGAAGAAGAAAAATTAATCTATGCCGTTGCTAAAAATATTACTCCTAAAAAAGAATTAGAATTAGAAAGAACATTACATCTCAAAAAACTTACTGAAATTAACAACGAGTTCAAACAACTTAGTTATTCAACAGCACACGATTTAAGATCACCTGTTAATAATATGCTTGCTATTTTTGAACTTATAGATATTGAAAATATCCAAAGTAAGGAAACCACAGAATTTATTACTATTTTAAAAAGTACCACAGATACCTTAAAAGAAAATTTAAACCAATACATTCGAATTTTAAACACTAAAAATCAGAATGATTACCAATTAGAAGAAATTGATTTAAATAATTCTTTAAATGAAGTTTTAACATCTATCAACTCATTAATACAAAATTCGAAGGCTACAATTAATATCGATTTTTCTAAAACGAATAAAGTTAATTTCAATAAAGCTTATTTAAAAAGTATTTTTTTAAATTTGATCACTAATGCTATAAAATACTCAAAGTCAGATGTTTTACCTAACATATCCATTCTATCCGAAAAACGAAATAACACTACCCAATTAATTATTACAGACAACGGAATAGGGTTTGATCTCGATAAAGTGAAAGACAAAGTTTTTGGATTGCATCAAACATTTAACGAACACATTGACAGTAACGGTATCGGACTGTATTTAGTTCACAACTATATCACCAATCTTGGAGGCCGTATTTCGCTTGAAAGTGAAGTTAACAAAGGAGCTAAATTTATAATAACATTCAACGATTAAACAAAACAACTATAACAAGATCAATTTCACTAATAAAGATTTAAAGGAGGTACAAACAAAGAAAAATTAACTATATAATTTTTAAAAAGATGATTCCTATCCCCAAAATCCCACCAACAATAAATACAAAAAGGAAAATCTCTGGTATTGAGTTTCTTCAGTATTTTGTTTTGATATCTTTGGTTCTTTATTTTGGAAAACTACTTTTTATTCCTCTTTTCTTTGCGTTACTCATTAGTTTTATTTTATATCCTGTTTGCAAATGGTTAGAAAAAAAAGGAATTAACCATGTTATAGCAATAGTATTCTCATTGACAATTGTTTTTTTTATACTAACAAGCGTCTTGTGTTTGCTTATTTTACAGATCAAAGAATTTGCTATGGAATGGGAACCTTTTAAGATAAAATTACTAGAAACTATAAATCAAATCAGTCTTTTTATTTCGCAATATTTCAATATTACAAATACCGAACAAACTTCCTTTTTCCAGAACATACTCAACCACTCCGAAAATCAAGCTATAGATATTCTTAAAAGCACATTTTATTCTTTTTCTCAAACTGCATTTTACATTATCATTATCCCCGTTTTTTCAGCACTTATTCTTTACCATCGTCAGATGTTTGCAAAAGCTTTATTTCACTTTTTCCCTTCGAACCAAAAAGAAGCAATCCGTGAAATCCTTACAGAAACTATACATGCTTATCATGACTTTATAAAAGGAATGTTGCTGGTTTATATTATTGTTGGATTTCTTAACAGCATTGGTCTTTTAATTATTGGTATCCCGCATCCTTTTATGTTTGGGTTCGTTGCCGCCATACTCACATTTATTCCCTATATCGGTATTATGATATCAGCTCTTTTACCAATTGCTATTTCATGGATTACCTATGACTCTATTTGGTATCCAATTGGGGTAATCACCGTTTTCGGAATCGTACAAATTTTAGAAGCTTATATAATATTTCCTTATGTTGTAGGAAGTCGTTTAAAAATAAACACCCTAGTCATTATTATCATGATTACATTAGGAGGCATTTTATGGGGTGCTGCCGGTATGATACTATTTATTCCGTTCACAAGTATCATCAAACTTATTGCTGACCGAACCGAAAGCTTAAAAGCAATTTCAATTTTATTAGGTAACGGCAAACATAAAGAACAAAAGACCAAATAAAAAAAGCTCCTTTCGAAGAGCTAATTCATTAAAACAATAAGACTAATTCTAAGCAAAAATCAAATCATATACCTGATTGGCTATTTCTAATTCTTCATTAGTTGGCACTACTAAAATTTTAGTTTTAGAATTGGCTGTGTTTATTTCGCGAATGTCACTAGAACGAATTTCATTTTTAGTTTCATCTAATTCCAATCCTAAAAACTGCATATCAGCACATACTGATTTCCTGATATAAGCAGAGTTCTCTCCTATTCCTGCCGTAAAAACAATAGCGTCAATTCCGTTCAAAACTGCTGCATAAGAACCAATGTATTTTTTAATACGATACACATTCATATCAAGAGCCAATTGACAATGAGCATCTCCTTTTTCGGCATTAGCCTGAATATCTCTTAAATCACTATGACCGGTAAGTCCTAACATTCCACTTTGTTTTTGCAATACCGTATTTACTTCACTTAATTGATACCCTAAAGTATTCACCATATAAAAAATAACCGACTGATCGATATCTCCACTTCGTGTCCCCATTACCAATCCATTCATAGGACCAAATCCCATGCTGTGATCAATGCTTTTACCATCTTTTACAGCTGTAATACTACATCCATTTCCCAAATGAATCGTAATTATTTTACTGTTTTTCTCTAAAAACCCAATTGCTTTTTCCGAAACATATTTATGAGATGTTCCATGAAAACCATAAGCTCTGATTTTATTTTCGGTCAATAAGTAATTTGGAATAGCATAACGATAAGCTACTTCAGGCATGGTTTGATGAAAAGCAGTATCAAAAACAGCCACTTGTTTGGCTGATGGAAAAACTTCCTCGGCAACAATTATTCCTTCTAAATTAGCAGGATTATGTAAAGGAGCCAATTCAAAAAGTTGTTTTATCTTTTCTTTTATTTCTTCAGTTATCAAAACAGTATTTGAAAAACTAGCTCCACCATGAACCACTCTATGACCAACAGCTTCAATTTCTTGTGTGCTTTTAATTACACCAATAGTTTCATCCATTAATAGTTTCGAAATTTCCTCTAATCCTATTTTATGATTTGGAATTGGCAGGATTTCTTCCAATGAATCCTTATTGGTTTTATACGTTAAATTTGAAGTTTCCAAACCTATCCTATCAATCATACCGCTACAAATCACTTCTTTTGACGGCATGTCAATTAATTGGTATTTTATAGATGAACTTCCTGAATTTATAATAACTATTTTCATTGTCTATTTTTTTCCTCTCCCCAGCCCTCTTCCTTTGGAGAGGGAAACTGAATTGATCTATTTTTAATACTTAAAAAAATCAGTTTTATTTATTGATTTTTTTTCAAACTCAAAACTCAAAACTCATAACCACTAAAGCCCCTGCGCTTGAATCGCTGTAATCACGACTGTGTTAATAATATCATCTACGGTACAACCACGGCTTAAATCATTTACAGGCTTATTTAAACCTTGCAGCATTGGACCAATAGCCAAAGCACCCGTTTCTCTCTGAACTGCCTTATAAGTATTGTTTCCTGTATTTAAATCGGGAAAAATAAGCACACTCGCCTGCCCTGCCACTTCTGAGTTTGGCATTTTGCTCTTTCCTACCTCCATATCAACAGCTGCATCGTACTGAATAGGACCTTCTATTTTTAAATCGGGACGTTTTTTCTTTACAATTTCAGTTGCTGTTCGCACTTTTTCAACTTCATCACCTTTTCCTGACGAACCCGAAGAATAAGACAGCATGGCCACTTTAGGCTCTATTCCAAAAGCCAAACTGGAATCGGCAGACGAAATTGCAATTTCAGCCAATTGTTCCGCAGTAGGATTTGGATTGATAGCACAATCCCCAAAAATAGAAACCCTGTCTTCCAGACACATAAAAAAGATTGACGAAACCACACTTGAATTAGGCTTGGTTTTAATGAATTGCAAAGCCGGTAAAATGGTGTGCTGTGTAGTATGTGCCGCACCAGAAACCATTCCATCCGCATGGCCTTTGTACACCATCATCGTTCCAAAATAAGACACATCTTCCATTAAATCTTTGGCCATAGCCATAGAAACATTCTTATTTTTTCGAAGCTCATAATAGGTATTTACATAATCATCATAATAAGGCGATGCTATTGGATTGATAATATTCACTTTCGAAAAATCAAAAGCAATTCCTAATTCGGCTACTTTATTTTCTATTTGTTTTTTATTTCCAATAATCGAAATATCAACTACATCCATCGCTAATAATCGAGAGGTCGCAATAATTATTCGATCATCATTCCCTTCCGGTAAGACAACGTGTTTTCGATGTTGTTTGGCTCTTTTTACCAAATTGTACTGAAACATTTTTGGTGTCATTCCTTCGGCTTCAAAAGCACTTAATTTATCGGACAAATCATCCAGATCCACATACTTTTCAAAAGTGCTTATTGAGGTTTCTATTTTATGAATATTCTCGGCATAAATTTTAGATTGTATCGATCCTATCTTATTGGTTATTCTATAAGTACCGCCTTCTACTGCAATAATTGGTACAACTCCATTCAAGCCTTCAATTAGCTTCAAAATACTGTCTTCAGGCAGAATATTTCCTGTCAAAACTATCCCAGAAACTGAAGGGTAATTAACCGACTCATTGGCTTGTAAAGCTCCCAAAATAATATCGGCTCTATCTCCGGGAGTAATGACCAACGCATTCTCTTTTAAATGCAATAAATAGTTACGCAATTGCATAGCACCTACACTAAAACTCCCTACTTCATTATTGATAAAGTCCTTACCAAAAAGAATCTTAGCATCCAATTCCTCTGCTATTTCTTTAACCGTAGGATTATTCAAACTTGAGATAACAGGAATAGCACTCACCAGGACTTCTTTAGGTAAAACACTCCTTAAACCATCCTCTGCTAATTTTAAGTTTTCCGGTTGGATTTTATTAGCAATAAAAGCTAAGACTTCTACTTCTTTATTTTTGAAAGAATCATAAACAAGATATTCCCCGTCCAAAAATTCTTCGAGAGTTTTCCCCACTCCAGAGCCAACAATTATAGCTGGAATTCCTAAATTCTTGGCAATAAGAACATTCATATCTAATTCGATTGCTGTTCCTTCACCGCTGAAACTGGTTCCTTCAACCAAAACAAAATCAAAACGCTCTTCTAAATGCTTGAATTTTTCAATAATCAAATCAAGAACATCGCCTATTTTTCCTTTATTCTTCTTCTTGATTAACTGACTCTTAGTAATGGCAAAAGCATCTTCAAATCGGATATCCAAACCAAAATGTGATAGTACCGTTTCGATATGATTGTCTAATTTTCCGTCTTCAAAATCCTCAATAATAGGCCTAAAATAACCTACTTTAGCAGTTTTACCAATAAGCATACTCATTAATCCAAGCGTAATAATCGATTTCCCACTATTACTTTCTGAAGTTGCGATATAAACAGCTTTGTTCATTTTTTAAATTTTTATACTTATTTTATCTTTTCAATTCCTTTTATAACCCCACTAAATCATCAAAACCATTTTCTCTTTTTAAAATAAAAAACCATTAAAATCCCAATTAAAACCATTATACCAATGACAGTATAATACCCATTTTCATATCTTAATTCGGGCATGTAATCAAAATTCATCCCATAAACACCAACAATAAACGTCAATGGAATAAATATAGCCGAGACTATTGTTAGCGTTTTCATAATCTCATTCATCTTATGCGATTGAGCAGAAAAAAAGAAATTAGAAGCACCTTCCAGCATTCCCATATCCGATTCGATTTGCTCCAAAAGCTCTAAACTTTTTTGATGCAATCGTGAAAAATAAACATAAGAATCCATTTGAATTACATTGCAAACAACATCTTCTTTTAATGTTTTAATGCCGTATAATGAATCTCTAAGCGGAATAATGGAACGTTTTAAAAAACTTAAATTATCTCTATGCTTTTCAATTCGTACCAAAATATCTGGATTGGTACTACTCTTAGACAGATTGATTAACTCCTCTACCTTTTCTTCCTCATCCTCAATAGTGATATAGAAATTTTCCATAACAGCATCTAAAAGAAGAGACAATAAATAATCAGCCTTTTTAGTTCTCACAACTCCCGAATGAGTACGTATTCTTTCTCTAATGTGCGCAAAAAAATCACTGCTTTTTTCCTGAAAAGAAATCAAAATACCATCTTTTATCAAAAAACTAATCTGCTCAGAACTAATATTATCCGAGTTTTCTGTTGGCAATATCGACTTTATATTAAAAAACAAACTGCTGGCTGATTCTTCCATTTTTGTTCTTCTGGTGGTATTTAAAATATCCGAAAGTAGAAAACTATCGATATCAAAAAATTCCCCAATACCCTCTACTGTTTTAATATCGCTTAAACCATGTAAATTAAGCCAGTTTGTTTTTGTAGTATCAATGCATTCTCTAAAATCTGAAATGGCTAAATCCTGGTATTCCGTAAAATCCAAATCGTCATAAACAAACAACTGCATTTTTGACTCCAGCTTCTTGTGTTTTCCCGTGTACTCTAATTGGTTTGGATGTACTTTTCTAGCTTTTTTAAATTTTATTTTTCTCATACAAAAATCATTTACAGTAATATTACAAAAAACTTTTGGCAAAGAACAACAACTTAACAATTTAAAAACACGGATTAACTCTGACAAAAGTAATTTGAAATAGTTTTTTCTTTTATGAGATAAATCATGTTTTGGAAATATTTTTAATTAACAACAAACCCGACAGCTTTTAAAAAGCTGTCGGGTTTAATAAACAAAAAAACCGAGTCATTTCTGACTCGGTTTTCCATTATTTATGTTCTTCAAAAGATCCCGATAAAAATCGGGATAAGCGATTTACACAATTTTTTCTTCAAAAAATTGGTTCTCTGCTTATTTTACTTCTTCGTAATCTACGTCTTGAACGTTATCACCTTCAGCTTGTGGTTCAGCAGCAGCTTGACCTTGCTCTCCTTGAGCGTACATAGCTTCAGTAGCAGTTTTCCAAGCAGCATTTACATTATCTAAACCTTTTTGAATAGCAGCAACATCTTGCGATTGGTGAGCCATTCTAAGTTCAGTTAAAGCAAATTCGATAGCTGTTTTGTTCTCATCTGAAATTTTATCTCCCAATTCTTTCAATTGAGTTTCAGTTTGGAAGATAGTGCTATCAGCCTCATTTATTTTTTCAGCTCTTTCTCTTGCAATTTTGTCAGATTCAGCGTTAGCTTCAGCATCTTGTTTCATTCTTTCGATTTCTTCAGAAGTTAATCCAGAAGAAGCTTCGATACGAATGTCATGAGATTTACCTGTTCCTTTGTCAGTAGCAGTTACTTTGATGATACCATTAGCATCGATATCAAAAGCAACTTCGATTTGAGGAACTCCTCTTGGTGCTGGTGGAATACCGTCTAAGTGGAAACGACCGATAGTTTTGTTATCTACAGCCATTGCTCTAGCTCCTTGTAATACGTGAAGCTCAACAGATGGTTGAGAATCAGAAGCAGTAGAGAATACTTGAGATTTTTTAGTTGGGATAGTTGTGTTAGCCTCAATTAATATAGTCATAACACCACCCATAGTTTCGATACCTAAAGATAACGGTGTAACGTCAAGTAACAATACATCTTTTACATCTCCAGAAAGTACACCACCTTGGATAGCAGCTCCAATAGCTACAACCTCATCAGGGTTAACTCCTTTAGAAGCTTTTTTACCAAAGAATTTTTCAACTTCTTCAACGATTCTAGGGATACGAGTAGAACCTCCTACCAAGATAACTTCGTCAATATCAGAAACTGATAAACCAGCATTTTTCAATGCTTTAGCAACTGGCGCCATAGAACGTTTAACTAATGAATCAGTTAATTGCTCAAATTTAGCTCTAGATAATTTTTTAACTAAGTGTTTTGGTCCTGAAGCCGTAGCAGTTACGTAAGGCAAGTTGATTTCAGTCTCAGCAGAAGAAGACAATTCAATTTTAGCTTTCTCAGCAGCTTCTTTGATACGTTGTAATGACATTGGGTCAAGACGCAAATCGATACCTTCTTCAGCTTTGAATTCGTCAGCTAACCAGTCGATGATAGTGTGGTCAAAATCATCTCCTCCTAAGTGAGTATCTCCATCAGTAGATAATACTTCAAAAACTCCGTCTCCTAATTCAAGAACAGAGATATCAAAAGTACCTCCACCTAAATCGTAAACAGCAATTTTTTGATCAGTTCCTTTTTTGTCCAAACCATAAGCCAAAGCCGCAGCAGTTGGTTCGTTGATAATACGCATTACTTTAAGACCTGCAATTTCACCAGCTTCTTTTGTAGCCTGACGTTGTGCATCATTAAAGTAAGCAGGAACAGTAATAACTGCTTCAGTAACGGTTTGACCTAAATAGTCTTCAGCAGTTTTTTTCATTTTTTGAAGTGTCATTGCAGACAATTCCTGAGAAGTGTATAAACGACCATCAATATCCACACGTGGTGTATTGTTGTCTCCTTTTACTACTGAATAAGAAACTCTTTTTGCTTCTTTTGTAATTTCAGCAAA
>JBDLTG010000033.1:0-71930 GCA_039805885.1 Bacteroidota bacterium | reverse complement strand
TAGAGTTGTAACTATACTTTTTAGAGGTTTTTGATTTAATACCCACCCCATCTCTTTACACCACTTTAAAAGCTCTAACACAAAGATCCACTAAGAAAACACAGAGATTCGCTAAGGTTTTTCACTTAAGCGATAGTATAATATTAAAACAAAAAGTCGTTGCAACCACAAAACCCTAGCCCCGATAGCAGCAGCATCCTCTTGTGGTAGCGACAGCGGACACAAGAGATATAGCGGATGGCGGGAAATAGCTTCAAAAATCACTCTTATATATATGTACAAAATCGACTTTATTCAAGAACAAAAAAAACCTGCCTCGTTTAGAACGAGACAGGTTTTATAAATCAAACAAATTCTGTTTCCTAATTTTACTTAGTAGAAAACTTGAAAGAAGTTTTTGTTTTATAGCTTTCTCCAGGGTTTAAAACCGTAGTTGGGAAATCTTTTTGATTTGGAGAATCCGGATAATGCTGTGTTTCTAAACAAAGTCCTGTTCTATGCGCATAAGTTTTACCGTCTCTAGTTGGTAAAGTTCCATCCAGGAAGTTTCCTGTGTAAAATTGGATTCCAGGCTGATCAGTATATACTTCTAATAATCTTCCACTAGTTGGATCATAAGCAGAAGCTGCAAAACGGAATCCTTTGTCTTGGTTATTCAACACCCAGCAGTGATCATAACCCAATCCTTTTTTCAATTGGTCATTTATTACTTCAATATCTTTACCAATAGCTTTTGGTTTTCTGAAATCAAAAGGAGTATTAGTCACATCGTCTAATTTACCTGTTGGAATAAGATCAGCATCTACAGGTACTAATTTATCTGCATCAATAGTAATTTCATCATTTAAGATTGTTTTAGTGAAATCTCCAGATAAGTTGAAATAAGAATGTTGTGTTAAATTCACCACTGTTTTCTTATCAGTTGTAGCCTCGTAAAGCACATCCAAAGAATTGTCTTTGTTTAAAGTATAAGTAACAAAAACCGTTAGATTTCCAGGATAACCTTCTTCCATATCTTTACTGATGTACTTCAATTTTAAAGTTGCAGCATCACCACCTTTAGCCTCTTCAACAGTCCATATTCTTCTGTGAAATCCTTCCGGACCTCCGTGTAAAGCATTTTTACCATTGTTTGTAGCCAATTTATATTCTTTTCCATCAAGGCTAAATTTACCTTTAGCAATACGATTTCCATAACGACCAATTAAAGCTCCAAAATAAGGATTGTCTTTAGTGTATTGTTCAAAATTATTAAAACCTATCACCACTTCTTCAGAAACTCCGGCTTTATTAGGCACTTTTAAAGAAGTGATAATTCCTCCATAAGTCATAATATCTACTTCCATTCCTTTTTGATTTTTCAACTTATAGCTGTCAATCTTTTCTCCTTTGGCTGTAGCACCATAAGCTGATTTCTCAATAGTAACACTGTCTTTTTGAGTAACATTTTGTTCTTGATTTTCTTTCTTATCACCTTTGCACTGAACAGAAAGTCCAGCTGTAGTAATAACAGTCAATCCTAAAACACAACTTTTTAATAGATTCATAATTTTTTATTTTTATTGGTTAATAGAGAAGTCATAAAGCCAAAAGCTATCTTAACTTTTGACTTTATGACTTGGTAAATTTATTATTTAAAAAAGATTACAATCCAGTTTGGAATAAATGGTAATATGCTTCATTTGCATTCAAAGTATCTTTGAAATTACGAATTCTAGTATCATTATCAATAACTACCAATTCGATTCCAGCAATATCAGCAAAATCTTCCATAAATTCAGTAGTTACCGCCTGGCTATACACTGTATGGTGAGCACCACCTGCAAGAATCCAAGCAGTAGCAGCGATATCCAAGTTAGGTTTACAATCCCAAAGTACACGTGCAACAGGTAATTTCGGTAAATCTGCCATTGGTTTTACAGCTACAACTTCGTTTACAATTAAACGGAAACGAGTTCCCATATCTACTAATGATACATTGATAGCTTCTCCAGCAGGTGAATTGAATACCAAACGAACCGGATCTTCTTTTCCACCAATTCCTAATGGGTGAATTTCACAAGAAGGTTTTCCATCAGTAATAGAAGGACAAATTTCTAGCATGTGAGAACCCAATACGTATGATTTCTCAGGTGTAAAATGGTATGTATAATCTTCCATGAAAGAAGTTCCTCCTTCAAGACCGATGTTCATTACTTTCATAACACGAACCATAGCAGCTGTTTTCCAGTCGCCTTCGCCACCAAAACCATAACCATCCGCCATAAGACGTTGGGTTGCGATACCTGGTAATTGTTTTAATTCGCCCAAGTTTTCGAAAGTATCGGTAAAAGCACCAAAACCACCTTCTTCAAGGAAAGCTCTCAAACCTAATTCAATTTTGGCAGCATCCAATAATGATTGTCTTTGCTCTCCACCTTTTTGAAGTTTTGGAGCCAAGTTGTATGATTCTTCATAAACTGCTACCAAAGCATCCACTTGGGCGTCAGTAACTAGTTTCATTTTATTAACGATATCAGAAGAGTCGTATCCGTTCACGGACATTCCAAAACGAATTTGAGCCTCCACTTTATCTCCACAAGTAACGGCAACTTCACGCATGTTGTCTCCAAAACGCGCTACTTTCAGGTTTTGCATTTCGTCCCAACCTAAAGCTACTCTAGACCAGTTTCCTAATTTAGTTTGTACTCTTTTATCTTCCCAGTGTCCAACAACAACTTTACGTTTTTTACGCATTCTAGACATAATGTAACCAAACTCTCTGTCTCCGTGAGCCGATTGGTTCAAGTTCATAAAGTCCATATCGATGGTTGCCCAAGGAATTTCAGCATTGTATTGTGTATGTAAATGACATAATGGTTTTTTAAGAATGCTTAAACCATTAATCCACATTTTTGCCGGAGAAAAAGTGTGCATCCAAGCTATGATACCAACACAGTTTTTGTTTGAATTGGCTTCCATACAAATATCAGTGATTTCACTAGGTGATTTTGCCACTGATTTATAAATCACTTTTACAGGAACATGAGAAGAAGCATCAATTCCTTTTGCAATTTCTTGAGAATGCACAGCAACTTGCTTTAAAGTTTCTTCACCATATAAGTTTTGGCTTCCTACTACAAACCAAATTTCTTTTTTAGAAATATCTATCATTTTTTATTTTGTTTATTTATTGTTCTTGTTTTACTTAAACCTCAACCCAACCCAAAAGAGAAGGAGTCGAAATAGAAGTCTATTTTCTCTATTCTATTTTCTGCAATCTAAATTTTACTGTCCGTAATAAGCATCTTTTCCATGCTTACGATCGTAGTGTTTTTTAATCAAAGAATCCTTCAACTTAGGAGCAGCAGGATTAATTTGTAAAGTCAAATATGCCATTTGAGCCACAACTTCTAAAACTTTAGAATTATAAACTGCTTTAGCTCCATTTTTCCCCCAAGCAAATGGACCATGATTTCCAATTAAAATCATTTCTACTTCTTCGTAAGAAAGATTTTTTTCCTTGAAACAATCCAAAATTTGAATTCCTGTATTGTGCTCATAATTTCCTTCAATAAGATGATCAGCCATTGGCGGAGCACAAGGAATATCAGCAGTCAAGTGATCAGCATGAGTAGTTCCGAAAATAGGAATATCTCTTTGTGATTGTGCCCAAGCTACTGAAAAAGTAGCATGCGTATGAGCAATACCGCCTATCTTTGGCCAATGTTTGTATAAATAAGCATGTGTTTTAGTATCCGAAGAAGGACGTTTATCTCCTTCTATAATATTATTATCAAAGTCAACAATAACAATATCTTCTGCTTTTAAATCCTCATAAGGAACTCCACTTGGTTTAATAGCAAAAACGCCATTTTCTCTGTCTACCGCACTTACATTTCCAAAAGTGTACACTACTAAATTCAACTCATTCAGTTGCATATTAGCTTCGTAACATTCTTGTTTTAACGCTTGAAATTTTGAACTCATACTACTTATAATTTTATTATCGATTCTTCCTAAAAAATATTTAAATTTTGGTTGTCAGGAACCCACTTTTTACTCTATCGTTACAAGATATTTTTTTTCAATCTGGGTTTCTATAAATTGAGCTAATTCAGAATAAGAATCCATCAATTCCTGGTATTTTTCAATTTTATCTGCCTGAGGGAAATATTCACTTTCAAAATCACTTCCCATTTTTTTAGCAGCTTCAATCACATTTGGATAAATTCCGGCAGCTACGGCAGCATAAATAGCAGCTCCTAAAGCCGGTGCCTGATCAGAAGCACAAACTTTAATTGGCTTGTTTAATACATTTGCCAAAGTTTGCATGATAAATGGTGATTTTCTAGCTACACCACCAATTCCGATAACGCTGTCAATACGAACACCTTCTTCTTCAAAACGGTCTACAATTTTCTTAGAACCAAAACAGATTGAATTGATTAAAGCTTTGAAAATATGCGGTGCTTTTGTTCCTAATGATAAATTAGTCATCGCACTTTTCAATCCTTGATTTGCATCTGGAGTTCTACGACCATTTACCCAGTCCAGCGCCGTTGGAATACTTTCAGACAACGGAATTGCCTCAGCTTGCTCTGTTAAAGTCTTGATGAAATTAGATTCTACTTCTTCTTTTAATTGTGCTTTTTGCTCATCCGATAAAATAGCAGAATTGTAAACCAAATTATCCAATGGCCAAGAAAGTGTATCTTTAAACCAAGCCAACACATCTCCAAAAGCAGATTGTCCCGCTTCAAGACCAATGTAACCTGGAATAACCGAACCATCTACTTGCCCACAAATACCTTTAACGGTTTTGCTTCCTACGTTTTCTTTAGCAGAAACAATGATATCACAAGTTGAAGTTCCCATTACACGAACTAAAGCATACTCGTCAATTTTTGCTCCTACAGCTCCAGAATGCGCATCAAAAGTTCCAACAGCAATAATAGTATCGGTAGTTAAACCTAATTTAGTTGCCCATTCTTGATTTAAAGTTCCTGCAACTAGATCTGAAGTATAAGTCTCGTCGTATAATTTTCCTCTTAGCTGAGCCAAGTACGGGTGTAATTTTCCTAAGAATTCCTCTGGTGGTAATCCATTCCAGTCTTCGTGCCACATTGCTTTATGTCCTGCTGCACAACGGCTTCTTTTGAAAGTTTTTAAATCTTTATTGTCAATTAACAAATAAGTCATTAAATCACAGTGCTCTAACCAAGTATAAGCGGCATTTCTAACTGCTTCATCCTCACGAGCGATGTGTAATATTTTTGCCCAAAACCACTCCGAAGAATAAATTCCTCCTTCGTATTTTGTGAAATCTTCACCTCCCCAATTAGCGGCAAGTTCGTTAATTTCGTTGGCTTCGTTGATAGCGGTGTGATCTTTCCACAAAACCATCATAGCATTTGGATTTTCAGCAAATTCTGCTGTCAAAGCTAGTGGAGTTCCATCTTCGGTAACTGGAACAGGCGAAGAACCCGTTGTATCAATACAGATACTTTTTATCAAAGAAGGATCAACCTTACTTGATGTTACAATATTTTTAATTGTTGATTCCAATCCTTCGATATGATCCAAAGGATGTTGACGGAATTGATTGATTGACGGATTGCAATATTGTTTGTTTTTCCATCTTTTGTAATGGCAAACATCTGAGGCTAATTCTTGCCCGTTTTCGGTATCAATTAATACGGCACGAACTGAATCCGATCCGTAATCTAAACCTATTACATAATTTTTCATCTTCATTATTTAAAATATGGCTACAAATATATAACAAAAAAACATTAAGTGTCTCACTTACACTTAATGTTTTTTATTAAATTTTGAACAATTAAGTTAAATTTTACTTAACTAATGTCTCCCGAAAAATCAACAGCTATTTCATCTTTAATTTCAATACCACAAAAGAATAAGCCGGTAAAGTTACTGATGCTTTTTTTGCACTTAATTTATATTCTTTTTCAACAGGAACAATTTTAGTAGGCTCAGCCAATGTATTGTATTCTTCAAGATTTTGGCTAGTTAAAAGAATCATTTTCCCTTTAGATTCAACACTTTTTCCTGATAAATTAACTTCAAGATCTTGCGCTTTCGCTGATGTATTCACCATTTTTAAAATCAACTCTTTTTTATCTACATCTTTAGCCGCAGTTGCATACAAATCATTTTGTCCTGTTAAAGCTTTTCCATCTTTTGTGATTGCTACTACATCAGTTCCTTTATTGTTTGAATACATTTTTTGAACATAATAATTAGCTGTACCATAAGAATTTAAATTATCGAACCAAATCATATCCGGTGCCCATTGAAAAGCATCAACATGCGCCATTAAAGGCGCGTAAGAAGTTAAATGAACTACATCGGCATTACGTTCTAAACCTGTCATAAATGCCGATTCAGAAAGTGCTGACAACCAGTTATTCTCTTTGAATCCGTCCTCTACTCCTTTGGGATGTGCCGCATATTCCCCAGCAAAAATCTTAGGTCCTTTTCTATCATACTTATCATATCTTGTCGCATTTTCTTTAAACCATTCCGGGTTTTTATAATAATGCTCATCGATAATATCTGCATTTAATTTTTTCAACTCATCCCATCCATAATCAAAAAATGTTCCATCAGGTGAAGGTCCTGAACCAGAAACAATAGTCATAGTAGGATATTTTGCTTTTATCGCTGCTGCAAAAACCTTATATCTTTCAATGTATTGTGGTCCCCATTGCTCATTTCCAACTCCAATAAACTTAAGATTAAATGGTTTTGGATGCCCCATATCGGATCTTAATTTTCCCCATTTAGTTGTCACAGCTCCATTAGCAAATTCGATCAAATCCAAAGCATCCTGAACATAAGGATCTAATTCTTCCATTGGAACTAATTCTCCCGAATTGTATTGACAAGCAATTCCACAACTTAAAATTGGCAATGGCTGTGCTCCTACATCTTCCGCAAGTTGGAAATATTCGAAAAATCCTAAACCAAAAGACTGGAAATAATCCGGTGCTTGTTTGTTCTTAAACTCCACATTCCATCTGTTGATCATGGTTTCTCTGTTTTCAACATCACCAACCGTTTTTTTCCATTGGTATCTGTTTTCCAATGTTTTTCCTTCAACGATACATCCACCAGGAAAACGTATAAATCCAGGTTTTAAATCATATAACAATTGAACAATATCTTTACGCAAACCATTTTTTCTATTATTCCAAGTTTCTTGTGGAAATAACGAAATCATATCTAAATCGATTGTTCCTGTACCTTCAAAAGTAATTTTCAATTGTGCTTTTGCTTCAGTTCCTGTAGCTATAATTTGTGCTGAATAATCTTTCCAATTAGTCGATGATGGAACAATAGTGGTTTCTCCCAAAACCTTTTTGTCAGCATCAACAAATTGTACAATTATTTTTTTGATAGCATTGTTGTGATTCGCAGCTTTTAATGAAAGATTGTATTTCGCATCCTTCTTAATACCCATTCCTCTAAAACCTTCGTTTAAAATCTGGTATCCTTTATCATTATTGATGATAATTCTACAAAAATCAGGATTATTTGTATTTTCAGAAGTACGCATTGGAGTTGCCATCCCCGATTCCTTATTCAAAGAATGAACATTACTATTAGGTTGTGACCAGCCCATAAGCGGAGCATCAAACCCAAAAGTTCTATTCTTAACCATTTCGGCATATAAACCTCCATCGGCAGCAAAATTGATATCTTCGAAAAAGATACCATACATTGTTGGTTGGATTTTAGTAATTGATTTTGTTAAATCTACTTCCAGATTCGTTTTTTGGGCTGTTGCCAAAAAACTACTAAGTAGCAAACCGTAAACGGTACTTTTAGTTCTTAAATTTAATTTCATTTTTAGTTTTTAGATATTTTTTCCAAATATATTTTTCTTATTCCTAATTTTTTAAAAAATCCCAGATTATTTCATCTTTACCTTCAAAACAGTTACAGAATAAGCCGGTAAAGTCAATTGTGCTTTTTTCCCATTCAATTTAAATTTCTTTTCTGTAGGACTTATTTTTTTAGGATTAGCAAATGAATTTTCGTCATCTAAATTGGCACTTACCAAAGTCACAAGCGTTCCCTTAGAAGCTAATTTATCACCATTTAAATCTACCTCAACAGTTTGTGTATCTGATTTTGTATTTACCAATTTTACGATTACTTCTTTGGTATTGCTATCTTTTGCAGCCGTAGCATACAAATCATTTTGTCCTGTTACTGCTTTTCCATCTTTCGTAATTGATAACAAATCGGTTCCTTTATTTGTCGAAAATATTTTTTGCACATAATAATTAGCCGAACCATAGGCTTCCAAATTATTGAACCAAATCATATCCGGAGTCCATTGCCAAGCTTCTTCATGCGCCATCAAAGGAGCATAAGATGTCAAGTGTACCACTTCAGCATTTCTCTCTAAACCAGTCATAAAAGCAGCTTCAGAAAACGCACATTCCCAATTGTTTTTATTATCAGGACTGGCAATAGCAACACTTTGAGCAGCATATTCTCCAGCGAATATTTTAGGTCCCTTTCTATCATAACTATCATAACGGGTCGCATTTTCTCTGAACCATTTTGGATTTTTATAATAATGTTCATCCACTATTTCAGCATTTAACTTTTTCAGTTCTTTCATGCCGTACTCAAAATAATCTCCTTCCGGGAAAGGTCCCGCACCAGAAACAATAGTCATATTTGGGTATTTAGATTTAATGGCTTTTTCAAACACTTTGTATCTTTCAATATAAGCAGGCCCCCATTGTTCATTTCCAACACCAATAAATTTAAGATTAAACGGTTTTGGGTGTCCCATTTCTGATCTGATTTTCCCCCAAGGTGTTTCAACAGATCCATTTGCAAATTCAATTAAATCCAAGGCATCTTGCACATAAGGATCTAAATCCTCCAGTGGAACCAATTCTCCTGTATTGAACTGACAGGCCATTCCACAACTTAAAATAGGAAGAGGCTGCGCACCAATGTCTTCTGAAAGTTGGAAATATTCAAAAAATCCAATTCCAAAAGTTTGAAAATAATCCGGAGCCAGTTTATGACTGAACTCGGTATTCCATCTATTGATTAATGTTTCTCTTGTCTCAATATCTCCAACGGTTTTTTTCCATTGGTAACGTTGTGCCAACGTTTTTCCTTCAACAATACATCCCCCAGGAAATCTTAAAAAACCAGGTTTTAAATCATAAAGTAACTGAACAATATCTTTACGCATCCCATTTTTTCTATTTTTCCAGGTATCTTCGGGGAGTAATGAAATCATATCTAAATCAATCGTTCCTGTACCTTTAAATGTAATTTTCAATTGTGCTTTTGCTTCTGTTTGAGTTGCAGTTAATTGTGCTGTATAATTTTTCCAATCTGATGATGAAGGAACAATAGTAGTTTCTCCTACTGTTTTTCCGTTTTTATCGATAAATTGAATATTAATTTGTTTGATGGCTCCATCATGATTGGCTGCTTTCAAAGAAAGATTGTATTTGGCATCCTTTTTAATTCCCATTCCTCTGAATCCTTCATTGATGATTTGATACCCTTTATCATCATTTACAACAACTCTGCAAAAATTAAGATTTGTTTTGTTTTCAATTACTTTAATCGTTGTTGCAATTCCTGATTGCGTATTAAAAGAATGTCTATCACTATTAGGCTGAGACCATCCCATAAGAGGATTTTCGAATTCAAAAGATCGGTTTTTAATCATTTCTGCATATAAACCACCATCAGCAGCAAAATTGATATCTTCAAAAAAGACACCATACATTGTAGGCTGAATTTTAGTGATTGAATTAGCTATATTAACTTTTAAATTTGTTTTCTGAGCATTCGAATAAAAGCTATTTAGTAAAAGCCCGAAAAGGGCAATTTTAGTGATTAAATTATGGTTCATGTTTTTTAGTCTTTTATTTAACTTGGTTCCTTTTTAGTTTCAAAACTTAATCTTTATTCTTTTTGTTAACTCAATTATTCAATCAAAATTGGCCATAAATCAGCATCCCACTTTAATTCTTTAACAATCAAAACAGGTTTTCCGTTCTGTTTTACATCGTAGCCATGATAAAAGATATAATCTTTCCCATCAAAAGTATAAGCGCTGTTATGCCCTACACCATAATAATTTTCGCCACGCTGAACCACTAAAGTACCTCCTCCTTCGGTCAATAATTTACCCTCTTTATCAACATAAGGCCCTACAATATTTTTTGATCTTCCAATAACTACTTTATAAGTGCTTTCCTTTCCTCTACAACATAAATCCCATGACAGGAACTGATAATAATAGCCGTTCTTTTTAAAGATAAAAGGAGCTTCTAAGGCTGCATCTCCTGGGTTAGCATCGGCTAATTCGAAAGTTCTCTTTCGTTTTGCAATAGTGTGCCACTCCTGCGGCTGCGCGATTGACAATAAATCGGGATTCAATTTCACCATTTTCAGTCCTTCCCAAAAAGAACCAAAAGCTAGCCAAGGCGTGTTATTTTCGTCGAATGTCAAATTGGGGTCTATGGCATTCCATAAATCTCTGTTAGGAACCGATTGAATGACAATTCCGTGATCGACCCATTTGTAGGCAGGATCTTTTGAATCCAAAGTCGTATTAGTTGTAACTCCAATCGCCGAAGTATTTTTTGCGAAAGCGGAAACCGAATAATACAAATAATAAGTATTGTTGTGAAAAGAAATATCCGGTGCCCAAATATGATTCTTAAAATCAGCCGCAACAGAATCAGCCCAAACAGGTTTTTCATTAAATATTGCCGGCTCTTTATTCCAGTTTTTTAAATCTTTTGAACTAAAAACACTAATTCCGCGACCCGTACAGTACAAATAATAGGTGTCTTTTTGTTTAATCATCACTGGATCGTGAACGCTAATATCCTGAGCAGAAGAAAAGCAACAGACCAACAGCGTTAGTAACGAGAATAGGATTTGTGTATTTTTGTTCAATTTCATTTTGGTTTATTTTTGAATTCCTTCTGATGTCATAATTACTCGTTTCATGGTTCCGTCTTCATTATAAAAAAGACGATCTACACAAACTGATCTTCTGAAACTTCCTCCCTCAGTAGGGATAACTCCATTATGATAAATGAAATACGATTTCCCTTTAAAGTCAATAATTGCCTGATGATTGGTATTCGAATTCCCGGCAACTTCGTTTAAGATTCCTTTGTATTCCCAAGGCCCTTTAACCGATTTACTCATGGCATAGGCAATTTTTTCAGGGAATTCAGTAGCAAAGGACAAATAATACCAATTTTTACGTTTGTGTATCCATGGTGCTTCGGTAAATTTTGGTAAATCTACAGTTTGCATTGGCCCGTCCATTTCAATCATATTTTCTTTTAATTTCACATAGTGACAAACGGTATTTCCCCAAAATAAATAGGCCTGACCATCATCATCTATAATAACAGATGGATCAATATCATCCCAACTGATTTTGGTTTCAGTGGTCATATCATTAGTGATTAATGCTTTTCCTAAAGCATCTTTAAAAGGACCTATTGGACTGTCGGAAACTGCAATTCCTATTGCTTTTCCATGAATTGCTCCATGCGTAATGGCAACATACCAATAAAATTCCCCATTTCTTTCAATGACTTGTCCTGCCCAGGCATCTCCTTTAGCCCATGCAAAATCAGAAGTTTTTAAAGGCACAGGATGTTCTTGCCAATTGACCATATCCGAAGAAGAATACACCAACCAGTCATTCATTCGATAAGTATTTACACCTTTTTCAGGAACATCATGTCCTGTATAAAGATATACCTTGTCTTTATACACCAAGGCAGCTGGATCAGCGGTATATTTATCGGTAATGATAGGATTATTCATTTTCAGCGACGGCTGATTTTTAGTTTGAGTGGTTTCTTTTACAGCAGCTGTTTTACAAGAAACAACTGCCGATAAAAGACTCACACTTAATAATAGTGTTGTGATTTTCATTATAATAATTTTATTTTCCTTCTAATACTACAACAGAAAATGCTGGAATAGTTACTTCTAATTTCCCTTTAGCATTTTTAAAACCTTTGAATTCTTTAGGCTCAATTGCATTAGGTTTATCAAATGAGTTATAATCTTGTAGTTTTTTAGAAGTCAAAATTGTTGCTGTAACATTTTTCAAACCCAATTCAGCCAAATCAATTTCGATTTTATTTTCTTTCTTAGCATCAATATTTACTAAAGAAACGTGAACCAATCCACTTTTATCCTTTGAAGCCGAAACCGAGATTGCAGGAAGAGTTTTTCCTTCAAAAGTATATTCTGGAGATTTGAAATCAATAGGCAATAATTCAGCATCCTGATGCACACGGTACATTTTCATGATATGGTATGTTGGCGTCAAAATCATTTTTGCCTTATCGGTCAAAATAACCGCTTGCAATACATTGACGCATTGTGCTAAATTAGCCATGCGTACTCTATCTGCATGGTTATTAAAAACATTCAAACTTACTCCAGCAATCATAGCATCACGCATGGTGTTTTGTTGATACAAAAACCCCGGATTACTTCCTTTTTCTACTTCATACCAGCCTCCCCATTCATCTACAGCCATTGCTACTTTTTTCTCAGGATCATATTTATCCATAATAGCGGCATGTTTAGTAACCAATTCTTCCATCTTTAAAGCAGATTTCATCGTTTGGAAGTATTGATCTTCTGTATAATCTACAGCATCCCCTTTTTTGTTCCAATTAATCACTGCATAATGATGTACTCCAAGTGCTCCCAACATATTATTTGGAATATTTTTCATCAAAACCTCTGTCCAATTATAATCGCTTCCGTTAGCTCCTGAAGCAATTCGCGTTAAGCCTCCTGTATTTTCCCAATCCGACATAAATGTGGCATATTTTCTATACTCGCCAGCATAATATTCTGGAGTCATATTTCCTCCACATCCCCAGGCTTCATTTCCAACACCCCAAAACTTTACTTTCCAAGGCTCTATTTTTCCATTTTTCTTACGTAAATCACTCATTGGACTTTTACCTCCAAAGTTCACATATTGTACCCAGTCAGCCAATTCTTGAACCGTTCCACTACCTACATTACCAGCAAGATAAGGTTCAGCTCCCAAGACTTCACATAAATTTAAAAAATCGTGAGTTCCAAAGCTGTTATCTTCAGTAGTTCCACCCCACCATTGATTTACAATTGTAGGCCTGTTTTCTTTAGGCCCAACACCATCTTTCCAGTGGTATGTATCAGCAAAACAACCTCCCGGCCATCTTAAATTTGGTATTTTTAATTCTTTTAAAGCGGCAATAATGTCATTTCTAACACCATTTGTATTTGGAATTTTAGAAGTATCGCCTACAAAAAAACCTCCGTAGATACATCTCCCCAAATGTTCTGCAAAGTGACCATAAATATTTTTGTTAATAGTAGTAGGCTTTTCAGCCTTTTTAATACTCAGAATTGTGTTTTCTTTTTGCGAAAAAATAAGTTGACTACAGAAAGTGAAAATCAACAATAAGAACAGATTTTTTTTCATTCTAATTACATTTTTGATTGGTTATAAGTGTATTTTTAACATTTGTAAATATACTCAAAATAAAAGGATTAAAACAAACTAAAAGTTAGAAATAAAAATACCATAATAAATAGTGAGTTATTATGGTATTTTTTTTAGCTTTTTTACAAAAAACAAATATTATTCTAAACAAATGCCTTTTCCTATCCTGTAGAAAAACATCTATTATAAAAAACTAATCTATTTTTTTACCCCAAACCGGTTTGCCGTCTGAAGTTAGTCCTGAATAAGAAATAGTAACTTTACGAGTGCTTTTTTCCCAGTCCCAAGCATCACTCACTTTGCATTTTACGCCATTTACAGTTAGTGTTTTGTTAGTGCTGTCATACGCCCAGGTTCCAGTAACTCCTCCGCTTACTTTCTTGTCAGCGGTCAAATATATTGTAATTGATTTTTGAATGGTTGCGTATTGATAGTTCATTGTAATTTGCTCCCATGTTCCAATGAATGATGCATCGCTAATGGTAGTTTCTGGTACTGCTGCATATCTTTCAGCATCAACTACTGGCCAGCCTTCTTCGGTCCATTTTATGGCGCGAACATGTCCCATCATTACTGCATTTGATGCATTGATACCTGGTACTTCCTTTGGCAAACGAGCCTGAGAAGCATAGAACCATTGTTTGGTATCTGGATTTTGGAAAATAGAACAATGAGAGAAACCTACCCATCCGGTATGGTTATTAAAAGAATAAGGATGTGTAAGCATTGGCCAAGCATCAGCTCCATTGGTTACATTGGCACCGTTGATTCCTACATAAGGACCTGTAATGCTTCTGGAACGACAAACTCTGGTGTTATAAGGAACATCAAGACCATCATAGGCCAAGAAAAGATAATAATAACCTGTTGTTTCGTTGTACATTATCTCTGGACCTTCGGAACCTTGCCAACGACTAGTAGCACTTCGGGTAGCAATACGAGTTCCATAATCACTTAAAGTTTTTAGTTGGTCTGGTTTACCTGTGGTAGGATTCAATTTCAAGGCTGCAATTCCCGAATGCCAAGAACCATAAATTAAATAATGTTCTCCTTCTGGAGTAATGGTAAAAGTGGGGTCGATTGCATTGAATTTGAAATAAGCATCTTCCCAATTTCTTGTACCCGTGTAAGAATAAGGTTTTAATCCATCCGGTTCAGAACAAACTACCATTCCTTTGTCAACCCAAACATTGGTTGCTAAATCGTCTGATTCTGCTAATCCAATAAAGGCTCTTTCTGACCATGAATAAGTAAAATCGGCACCTATAATTGGTTCATCAACTACAATACTATAATACATCCTGTATTTATTGCCTACCTTTTTGATAAAAGGCGCCCAATACCCATATCTAGGATTAGCTATTGGCGCTAGAGCAGGAACCATTCTGGCTCTTTTGTTATTCAAAGAATCTTTAACCCAAGCAGGTGCCGTGGTCATTGAGGATCCCATAAATTCCCAATTCACAAGATCTTTGGAGCGTCTGTACATAAAATGTCCGTGTCCATCATGTGCGTTTCCATAAGAAGCATCGGTTTGATACATATAATAATACTCCCCACATTTTTCAACAGAAGGATCGTGTACATTGGCTAAATTCCATTGCGAACGATTACTCCAAGAGGCAATAGAAGTATAATTATCCGAATAAGTAGGTCCCGGAAATGTAGGTGGAACAACCACTACTGGCGGAACAACCACAGGGTCTGGAGTAGTGGAGTCATCACTGCTGGAGCAACCCACTACAGAAAGCACCAAGCCTAAAATTGCCGGGTAAAATCCTAATCTTACGATGAATACAAATTTTTTCATGTTCTGTTTTTATTTTCCCTCGAGCATTACAAATTAAAAAAGAGGGATGATTAATTCTAGTTTGTCATTTTTGATGTTAAATCCTTTAAAAATTGTTTGTTAAATTTTTAAAGGATTATCAAATGTATTGTGGTCTTGTAATTTTGTAGAGGTTACAATCGTTACCAAAGTGCTTTTGATTCCAAACACTGCAATTTCTATTTCTATTTTATGTTCTTTTTTTGAGTCGACAGCTTAATAAGGCTTTTTTCCTGTTCTCTTTAAGTTATAATATCACATGGTAAACTTGTTAAGAGCTTACCATGCGATATTAAAAAAAACCAATTAACTAATTAATAACTATCATTTTGACTTGTTCCAGGATTGTTGTCTCTTTCCAATTGAGGTATTGGAAAGAATTCTCTACCTGGTGCATAAGAATTAAATTCAGCATCTCTAGATTTCAACCAAGTTAATTTTGCCTGATCTTGTAGCCATCCCCAACGACGAATGTCGTCAAAACGGTGTCCTTCTAATGGGAATTCCAGGAATCTTTCATGTCCTATTTGATCTCTCATCGTGGCCTGAGTAAGACCTGGTTTTGCAGTAGCTAAATTTGGCAAACCTACACGAGTTCTAACCATTTGAATGTACGTATAAGCACCTGGAGTATCACCCGTTTCGTTCAAACATTCTGCATACATTAACAAGATGTCTGCATAACGAAGTAAACGTTCATTAATTCCAGATCTCCAGTCGAATTCATCGACTTTTTGTCCATCAGAATTTTGATATTTTCTACAAAATAAATCGTTCAAATCCGCCGTATTAGATGCGTATTTTGTTGCAAAGTTTTGTCCATACAATTGCATACCACCTGGTTTGTTGTAGAACATTGTAGCATCTAAACGTGGATCTACTGTATTTGCAGTTGTTTTTTCTTGTTGGAATTCGTTGTATAAAGCCCAAGTTGGTTGAACATCGGTAAATCCAAATCCTCTAGGACCATAAGTAATAGCTCTTGCAGAAGTTTTCCCCCATCCCGAAGCAGGAGCACCACCCCAACCTAAATCTACACCACCTGCATCTCTACTAAATTGTACTTCAAATAAAGATTCTGAGTTGTTTTCATTGGTTTCTGTAAAATTATCACGGTAATTAGAAACTAAAGAGTAAACACCCAAATCGATTACCTGTTTAAATGCTATTTTAGCATTTGGAAAATCTTTAATAAACAAGTACGCTTTTCCTAAATATCCTAAAGCAGCTCCCTTAGTTGCACGCCCTTTTTCTCCAGCATCTAAACCTGAAACAGTAGTATAAGAGGTAGGTAATAATTCAGCTGCTTTTTTAAAATCAGCAATGACTTGAGCCCAACCTTCGGCTTCTGTTTTCTGAGGATAAATTGCAGCTAGCTGCGTTGGAACTGGAACATTCTTAAACATGTTAACCGCGTGAAACAAGTACAATCCTCTTAAAAAATAAGCCTGGCCTAAAATTCTGTTTTTTAATTCAGTATTTTCAAAATTAATTGCTGGAACATTAGTCAAAACCTGATTTGCTCTAAAAATACCTTGATAATAGGTTTCATAAGCCCAGCCGTAAATTGCTGCATCACTAGGATTAGAATTAAATCGCCCCACATTAGCCATAGCTCCCCATGGACTATTACTACGAGTATCATCTCCCTTTAAGTCTAATAATAAAGGAGTGCTACGCATATAAGTCCCGTCAGTAAGTAAACTTCCGTAGGCAGCATTGACACCTTTTAAAGCATCTGAATCAGTTTTCCAAAAAGAGTCCACAGCACTATTGTTAGGATCTACTTGTATTAAATCTTCATCGTTAACACAACTGGTTGTTATTATTGCCAGTGAAAAGAAACCAGCTAAATAATTATATATTTTATATTTCATTTTGATTCGTTTTAAATTGATTTACAGCTATTAGAAATTTACTTCAAGACCCAAAGAGATTGTTCTTGGATTCGGGAAAGAACCTCCGTCATATCCTCTTGAGAATAATCCATCACTAATGAAATCAGGATCGTAGCCTCTGTATTTAGATATAATCCATAAGTTTTGTCCATTAACATATACTCTTGCTTTTTGAATAAAACTAGCTTTGGCAACTGGGATATTATAACTAATCTCGGCTGTTTGTAATTTAATATAGTTTCCACTTTCTATGAAACGATTAGAATCTCTTCCGTTAGCGTTAGCATCCTGTGTTGATGGTCTCGGTACATTTGTATCGGTATTTGTTGGAGTCCAATAATCAAGCATATCTGTATGGTGGTTACCATATTTTCCAGCCATTAAATCACGATACAAACCATTAAATATTTTGTTTCCACCACTCCCTTGCCAAAACATAGTAGCACTCCAGTTTTTATAAGAACCACTTAGATTTACACCATAGTTGTATTTAGGTATAGTCACACCTTGAAACACTCTGTCATTATCGTTTATAACTCCATCAGCTGCGTCTGGTTTTTTATCGCCGTCAGTATCTACTGTCAATTGATCTTTGAATTTTATGTCACCTACTTTAACATTCGTTTGTGAAGGTGCTGCATTGATTTCTGCTTGAGATTGAAAAATCCCAGCTGTTTCCCAAGCATAAATTTCTCCTATAGATCTTCCTACTTGTGTTTTAGATGCAAGACCAGGTATAGGATTTCCATTTTCAGAAAAACCAATCTGTGTCACTTTGTTTTTTAAAGTACCAATATTAGCAGCAATGCTATATTTAAATTCATTGTGGTTATTATTATAAATCAATGAGAATTCTACACCTGTATTTTCTACAGCTCCTGCATTTGTTTTAACCAAAGCGGGGAAAGCTCCAGAAGAATAAGGCAACGGCACGTCAATCAATAAATCATTTGATTTTTTAAGATAATACTCTGCTGTAAGTTGCAAGTCATTGTTAAACATCCCCAATTCAAGAGCAACATTGGTTGTTTTGGTTTTTTCCCAATGTACATTTGGGTCTAAAGCGTTTACAACTGTAGTACCCGGAGCTAATTGATTATTGAAATCATAACCTGCAAAACTATTCATAGTGGTAGCAAAGAAATATTGCGGAATAGTGTTGTTTCCTATAATTCCATATCCTCCTCTAAGTTTAACATTACTAACCCAATCCGGTAAATGAATGAATTTTTCGTTGCTCAATTTCCAAGCACCTGAGAAAGAGTAGAAATTAGCCGAATTGTATTTTTGACTAAATAAAGAGGTTTTGTCCTGTCTAAAGTTAGCAGTAAGCAAATAACGATCGTCAAAACTATAATTTAATCTGCTTATATACGATTTTCCAGTAATGGTATATTCGTATTCATTGGTATTTTTATTATCAGCAAATTGTAATTTTTTAATATCAGTAGCATCGAATCCTACACCAGAAGAATAATGATTGTAATGATCATTTCTCTCTTGAATAGAACCTACCAAGGCGTCAATGTTGTGTTTACCTAAAGTTAAATTATAAGTAAGAATGTTATTTACAAAAGTTTTAGTTTGATTTCCAGTGGCAATATTAAGTGTTGCTCTATCACTTGGCACTTTATAATACCATCCAAGCTCAAATTCTGGAGTATATTTTCGGTCAAACCAGTGCAATTTATCATAACTAACATCTAGTTTGTATTTTAATCCTTTAACTATTTCTAACTCTCCCCAGATGTCTCCTATAAAATGGTTTCTTTTTCCTGTGTTTGAAATTAAATTATTATATCCAATAACATTAAGCGAAATCGCTTTTTGCGTGTCGCTATACGTCCCTCCATATCCACCTTTCCAATTATCATCATATACTGGCATTGTTGGAATAGCAGTTACCAAAGCTTGAATAGCCGATTCTCCCACCCAGCTGTTAAATGATTCTTTGTCTGATTGTGTATAGGCAATTTTTGAACCATATTTGAATTTTCCTTTTTTTCCATGCAAATTCAAATTCATAGAATACCTTTCATAATCTTGTGGTGTCTCTAAATAAGAAGTGTTTTTGAAATAGTCAATATTCATATTGTAACCCAAAGATTCTGCACCACCATTAAAAGTAAGTGAATGATTTTGAATTGTACCAGTACCATATGCTTCTTTTTGCCAATTGGTATTTACATTATTAATATAATATGGACTTGTAGGATCATTCCCTGGAGCTACACTCAGACCATCATTTTTTTCAGCTGCTGTGGTAATGTTTTGGTAACCTAGCCTATCAGTTACAGACCATTCTTTTGCTACATTTTGCACACCAAAAAGAGATTTGTATTTTATCTCCATTGCGCCTACTTTTCCTTTTTTAGTAGTAATAATTACTACTCCATTGGCCCCACGAACTCCATAAATAGCTGCAGAAGACGCATCTTTTAACACTTGCATTGATTCTATATCTCCTGGTGCAAAATCAAATGGCGCATCCACAATCACACCATCAATTACAAATAATGGATTGTTGTTACTAAAAGAATTAACTCCTCTAATTTTGATATTCACAAATCCGCCAGGTTCTCCTGAAGATTGCACGCTAACACCTGGTGCCTGACCTTGTAGCATTTTGGCAACATCATAAGTAACTGCTTTTTTAGCATTTTCTACATTTACAACAGCAACAGATCCTGTTAAGTCTGATTTTTTCTGTGTACCGTATCCAATTACTACAACTTCATCTAACTTAGCGTAATCATCTATAAGTTTAACTATAATATTGGTTTGATTACCAACTTTAATCTCTTGGTTTGCATACCCTATATAAGAAATTACAAGTACTGAATTTGGTCCAGCTACATCTATAGAAAATTTCCCATAAAAATCAGATTGCACACCAATCGCAGTACCTTTTACCAGAATATTCACTCCAGGGAGAGGTGCTCCTTCAGAATTGTTTATAACTCCTGAAACCTTTATTTTCTGTTGTACCTTTTCTTCAGGTTTAACTTTAGTTATAACAATTTTATTTTTTCCAATAAGTTCAAAATTGAAACCTTCACTCCCAAGGTTTTCGTTTAATAACTTATCAGCACTAATTATCCCTTTTTTAAGTTTTACTTTTGGAACATTTTTAAACATATCTTCTTGATAGATAAATGTAAAATCAGTTTGCTCCCTTAAAAGGTCAAAGACCTCATCAATGGTTACAATCTTATCTTTATCTACAACAATTTTTACATTCTGCGTAAAAACTTTACTTGAAGAAAAACTAAAAGCAGTCGTACAAAAAAGTAATATAAAAGCTTTCATAGTGGTTAGTAAAAATTTTCTCTTAAAAAAGAAAAAATGGTTAGTAAATTCAATTTTCATATATTTGTGTTTATTGGTTAAATGTTAATTAATAATCTGATGGGGGGATAAAGTAGCGTACTGTCCAGGTATTACTTTGTTCCCTTTCTTTTTTTATTTTATTGTAATTTTTTGGTCTTTTATCTCATATTCATTTATAAAGTTAGTTTTCTTAATTATTGTCAGGATCTCTTTTATATTATCGTTTTTACTAAGTACTCCATTGAATTTAACTTTTTCAAGTTCTGGATTTTGAAACACCACTTGAACATCATACCATCGAGACATAACATTCATAATTTCTTTTAATGTTTTGCCCTTAAAGCTAAAGATTCCTTTTGTCCACAATATTTCATTATAAGCATCAATTGGATTAATAGTAATATTTCCGTTTTTAAGATTAATAATGGATTGTTGATTTGGAGTCATACATTTTTTTGAATTAAAACAACTTACAGTCACTTTTCCTTCAACCAAAGTGGTATATATTTTATCTTCATCTTTATAGGCTTTTATATTAAACTCCGTACCCAAAACCTCTACTTCTTGATCTTTATTTAAAACTTTAAACTTTGCTCCTTTATGTTCTGTACTTGGTGATACATCAAAAAAGGCTTCACCATAAACTAATTCTACTTCACGTGGTTTGCCTTCTACAAAAGCTACTGGGAATTTTAGCTTAGAATCAGAATTCAACCAAACTTCTGTTCCATCAGCTAATTTTACATGAAATTGCCCTCCTCTTGGGATTGTCAAATAATTATATGCCAATCCTGATTTTGCCTTGTTGTTATTATAAACTAATTCTTTACCATTGCTAACCACATTATCTTTCTCATAAACTTTATCTTTTTCCAAGGTTACAACTGATCCGTCTTCAAGAGTTAATATTGCTTTGTCTTTTCCCACTTGAATAGCATTATTTACTACTATTGCAGGTGCCGCTATAGGATTATTTACTAAACTTGTTCTGTAGAAATATGTCGTTGTTACTATTCCTAAAACAACAGCTGCAGCTGAATAATAAATAACTTTACGTAATTTTTTAAGCTTTTTTGCTTTCTGTTCTCTGGCAAATGCTTCCAATAGCTTGCTCTTTATTGTATGGGAATCAAATTGCTTCATATTATATTCGATTGCATAGTTAATTTTAACATACTGATTAAATAACTCTTTATTATTCGAATCTTCTACCCATATTTCTAACTCAGTCAACTCAGATGCTGAAGCTTGGTTGGTTAAAAATTTAGCTATTATATTTTCAATTTTAGCACTTATCATCTTTTATACTATTTTCTATTAATACGTGTGGATTTTACACTACCCTAACTTTTTTATATTTTTTTTTATACATTGCACAAAAATTAAGCTAATTATTTCTACTTCATACAATGCAAGAGGTATATTCTGACAACACACAACTTATACATGCTTTAAAAACGGGAGACCCTAAAGCTTATACTTTTTTAGTAAATACTTATCATCATAAACTATGTGTTTATGCTTACAGTTTTACTCATGATCATAATTTATCAGAAGATATTGTACAGAATGTTTTTATGCGTATCTGGAACAAACGAAAAAACTTAAAAGAAGATTTTGTACTTATTAGTTTTCTATATAAATCGGTTTATAATGAATTTATTGATCAGTATCGTAGCCAAAAATCAGTTTATCCTTTAGAAAAAAAATATATTGATGCTCTTAATGCTATTGTAGAAAATGAAGATGAACATTCTCTTGAGCGCATCATAAAATTGGTAAAACGGGAAATTCAAAATCTCCCACCTAAATGTAAGGAAATCTTTTTATTAAGCAAAGAAGAGGGACTCACTAATATAGAAATAGCTGAGTACAAGAACGTTTCTATTAAATCCGTTGAAGCTCATATAACCAAGGCCTATTCTATATTACGTAATTCCCTTGGAGAAAATACAAACATTTATTTGTTTTTATTGTTTAGATAATTGGTATCAAAATTTAGCTGATTTATTTTTAAAAGTATAAATTTTCCGACGTCGTATTATCTATATTAATATTGAATCTGATTTGTTTTAGAGAAATTCTAAGGTTTCTTTAAAAAAGTTCACTAAGTGCTCATTCTACACTAATTAATTATGAAACGTTTAAGTAAGTTTATATATTTACACTAAAATAGATGACAAAGATGTTAAACAATTATAATTCCGAAGACAAAGTTTTACTATCAGTCGATTGTATCATCTTTGGATTTGACAATGAAGGCTTAAAAATCTTATTAATCAAAAGAGATTTTGAACCAGAAAAAGGCAAATGGTCTTTAATGGGGGGATTTCTTAAAAAAGATGAGTCTTTAAATAAAGCAGCCATACGAGTTCTTAATTTTTATACAGGATTACAAGACATCTACATGGAACAATTCTATGCATATAGTGAAGTAGATCGTGATCCGGTAGAAAGAACCATTTCTGTGGCCTATTATGCCTTAATAAATATTGAAAACCACAATGCTGAATTAATTAAAAACTATGAAGCACAATGGTTTAGTATTTCAAAAATGCCAAAATTAATTTTTGACCACGATGAAATGGTTTCTCATGCCATGAGAAGATTGAGATACAGAACATCAACAAAACCTGTAGGCTTCGAACTTTTACCTGAAAAATTCACTATGCGCCAGTTGCTTGAATTATACGAAGCAGTTCTTGACAAAAATTTGGATAAACGAAATTTCATTAGCAAAATCAATTCCTTGGATATTCTAGTCAAATTAAATGAAAAAGATATGTTGTCTTCCAGAAAAGGTTCTTATCTCTATAAATTTGACAAAGAAAAATACGATGCACAATTATTGAATCATTTTGTACTAAACTTATAATAGAATTCAAATAATTAGAAACAAAAAAGGAAGTCTTTATTCAAGACTTCCTTTTTTTATGCAACAAAATTTACTTGAAATAATCTTAACTCTTTGATTAACTACAATTTCAATAATTAAAGATTATCCCCTTAAACTGACCACACTATTTTAAATGACAAAAAATAGTGCAATCAATCTATTTGATTTAAAAATTAGCGATCCCCTTTTTTACAATCAGCTAAAAATGTTGCTAAACCAATATTAGTTAAGCCTGTTTCAAAACTTTCCCAATAACAGTTTATGTTTAAACATTTACGTTGTTTTCAATTAAATATTGAACGATCTCTTCACTCACTTTTTTACTGTTAAAGCCAAATTTTTCGTCTAAAACAGCTGCAGGAGCTGAATAACCAAAGTGTTCCAATCCAACTATTTTCCCACTGTCACCAATCAAACCTTCCAGATTAACAGGTAATCCCGCTGTAAGTCCAAAAACTAATTCCCCTTTTGGAATCACACTTTCCTGATACGATTTAGACTGCGATTTAAACAATCCTTCTGATATAATAGAAGCTACATTTAACTTTAATCCTTTTTCATTCTCTAAAATTACTGCCGCATCTAATAAGGTGGAAACCTCTGAACCATTTGCAATTAAAGTAATATCAGGATTTGGAGTTGACTTTACTAAATAACCACCTTTCGCTGCTTGTTTTGCGTCCTCATATCTGGATGCTCCAGTTGCCGGAATATCTTTAATTCCCTGTCTTGACAAAATTAAAGCCGTTGGAGTATTGGTATTTTTCAAAGCCATATCCCAAGCTACAGAAGTCTCAATAGCATCAGCTGGACGCAATGCTACCAAACTTTGATGTCCCGAATGATTTTTTAGTTTTTCTAATAAACGAATTTGCGCTTCTTGCTCAATTGGCTGATGTGTTGGTCCATCTTCTCCTACTCTAAATGAATCATGAGTTAACACATATTTTACAGGAAGTTCTTGAATAGCTGCTAAACGAATAGCTGGTTTCATATAATCGGAAAACACAAAGAAAGTAGCCACTACTGGAATAACTCCTCCGTGTAATGCAATTCCATTTGCAATGGCTGTCATAGTAAGTTCGGCCACACCTGCTTGTAAAAAGGCTCCGTTGAAATTATTTTTTTGCAAAACAGATGATTTTTTCAAAAAGCCATCCGTTTTATCACTATTCGATAAATCCGCAGACGAGACAATTATGTTTTCAACATTTTCGGCTAAATAAGCCAATACTGCTGACGATGCATCCCTGGTTGCTGCATTTGCTTTTTGAACTACAGTACTTAAATCTAATTCAGGTAATTTACCCGATAAAAACAACTCTAATTTTTCTGCCAATGTTGGATTTTCTTTTTTCCACTCCGCAACTTGGCTTTTCTCTTTAGCAACTTTTGCAGTTTTCTGAGCTAAAATAGTTGCATAATGAGCTTTAACCTCATCATAAGTATCAAACGGATGTTCTGGATTAGCGCCTAGATTAATCAGTGTTTTTACATAATCTGCTTTGGTATCTCCAATTGGTTTTCCATGCAATTCACATTCTCCTTCATACATTCCGCCATCGGCAGTAACACATCCTTTACCCATGATTGTCTTACCAATGATCAATGTTGGTTTTTCAGTTTCAGCATTGGCATCGTTCAGCGCCTTTCTTATTTGTTCGTGATCATGACCGTCAATTGTAATTACTTTCCATCCCCAAGCCTCATATTTCTTAGCAGTATCTTCAGATGTTACTTCATCGGTCATTGAAGAAAGTTGCACATCATTAGAATCATAAAACATAATAAAATTATTCAATCCTAAATGTCCTGCAATTCTTCCTGCTCCTTGCGAAATTTCTTCTTGTACACCACCATCCGTTATAAAACCATATATTTTATGATTAAACAATCCTGTAAATCTGGCTTCTAAAAATTTAGCTGCAATAGCCGCACCCACTCCCATTGTATGCCCTTGTCCCAATGGTCCTGAAGTATTTTCAATTCCCCTAAGTACATCAACTTCGGGATGGCCTGGAGTAACAGAACCCCATTGTCTAAAATTTTGCAAATCTTCTTTCGAATAATTTCCTAACAAATGATATTGAGAATACATCAAAGCCGATAAATGCCCTGCGTCCATGAAAAATCGGTCTCTAAAAGGCCAATTCATTTCAGTAGGATCAAAATTTAAATATTCAGTATACAAAATGTGCATGAAATCGGCACCTCCCATCGCTCCTCCCGGATGTCCTGAATTTGCTTTTTCAACCATAGAAATAGCTAAAGCTCTGATATTGTCAGCAGCTAAATTGTCAATTTTTTTATTCATAGTATAATTATAAATTATTTTAATAATGTCATGATTTAGAAATCTCAAAGAAAATGGTAAAACAAATTATTTTTATCCATCCACCTTTAAACAAATTACAAAGCAAAATCAATAATTGAGCTATTGAACGAAATGTAATTACTTTATTTAAACAATAAAATTTTGAAGATTTCGAAGAAAAATAATAAGTGTAAAAAACACATTTGCAAATGTAAGCAAATTTTTGAATTACAAACAAAATTTATCTAAAATAAAAAAACCGCTCCGAAAAAATCGGAACGGCTTCATTGTTTTTAGTTTGAGTTTAGTACTACAAGATATAATCGGTATTAATAAAGTTTGATTCTTTACTATTCAATAATTCTTGTAATATTTCGTTATTGTAAGCATTGTCTTTAGAAGCTACGAAGGTTCTAATAGAGAATGAACGCAAGGCGTCAAAAACACTTAATGTACCTACAGCAGAGTCTTTACGTCCTGTAAACGGATACACATCCGGTCCACGTTGACAAGAACTGTTCAGGTTTACTCTACATACTAAATTTACTAAAGCATCAATAAGTGGTGCAATTGTTTTAATATTTTTACCAAATAAACTTACTTGTTGACCGTAGTTAGATTCTGCCATGTCGTTCAACGGTTCCTGGATATCTTTGAAAGTCATAATTGGCACCACTGGTCCAAATTGCTCTTCATGATACACTCTCATTTCTTTATTTACAGGGAATAATACCGCTGGAAAAATATAGTTATCAAAGTGTTCTGCTCCTTTTGAATTTAAAATTTTAGCTCCTTTAGCTGTAGCATCATCAATTAAACTTTGAATATAAGCTGGTTTTTCGGTCTCTGGAAGTGGAGTCAATGAAACTGATTTCTCCCAAGGATTTCCAAAAATAAGTTCGTCAACTTTTTGAGAAAATCTTTTATTAAACTCTTCTGCAATCGATTCGTGAACATATAACACTTTCAAAGCCGTACAACGTTGTCCGTTAAAAGATAAAGTTCCTGAAATACATTCTGAAATAGCCAAATCTAAATCGGCATCCGGTAAAATAATAGCAGGGTTTTTAGCTTCTAATCCTAAAACTAAACGCAATCTGTTTTTATTTGGATGTTGGTCTTGCAATGCAATTGCCGATTTACTGTTACCAATTAAAGCCAAGATATCTACTTTCCCCGATTTCATGATTGGAGAAGCAATTTCTCTTCCTCTACCATAAACGATATTGATAACTCCTTTTGGAAAACTACTTCTAAAAGCTTCTAACAATGGTGAAATCAACAATACACCGTTTTTAGCAGGTTTGAAAATCACTGGATTCCCCATAATCAAAGCAGGAATCAACAATGAAAATGTTTCATTCAAAGGATAATTATATGGTCCTAAGCACAAAACAACTCCAATTGGTCCTCTACGAACCATTGCATTTACTCCTTGACTTTTAGTAAAATGAGCGTTACTTCTGTCTAATTGCTTGTAATGTTCAATAGTATCGTAAATATAATCTACTGTTCTGTCGAATTCTTTTTCCGAGTCACCTAAAGTTTTCCCAATTTCCCACATCAATAATTTAACCACTTCAGTACGGGTAGTTTTCATTTGAGAAACGAAATTTTCCATGCATTTGATTCGGTCAACTACTTTCATCGTAGGCCATAAACCTTGACCATTATTATAAGCTAAACTAGCTGAATTAACAACTTCTGCCGCTTCTTCCTCACCCATAAAAGGGATGGTTCCTAACAAAGTAGGAGCATATTCTTCGGTAGAAGAAATAGTAGAAAAAACCTCAGTAGTTTTACCTGTCCATTTTTTCAACTCGCCATCAACTAAATAAGTATCTTGGTGTAATAATGTTTTTATCTTAAACTCTTCTGGAATTGAATTCATCTAGTTTTAATATTTTAGTTAGTGTTAAAAAATGTATTAGTGATTAAGGAGCAACTACTTCTCCATCCCAGTCTAACATACCTCCCAATAAGTTATAGGCATTTTCAAATCCTAATTCATTCATAATTTCGCAAGCCTTTCCGCTTCTAGCACCAGAACGACAATAGATATAGTAATTTTTACTTTTATCTAGTTTTTCTATTTCAGAAATAAAACCTTGACCTTTATGAATATCAATGTTTATGGCATTAGGAATAATCCCTTCGTCACATTCGTCTTCTGTTCTTACATCTAAAATTACTGCATTGTCATCTGCTTCGAGTTGAGCAATCCAATCTTCTTGTGTTAAATTCATAATATTGTTGTGTTTTTTGTAAAAATACGATGTTTTTGTAAAAAAATAGGACTCTAAATTTGATTTAGGGAATAATTTAAAGAAAACGTTTGAGTAAGATTATAATAATCAACAAATTTTACAATTACTTAATGTTTTGTTTAAAAAAAATGAATTATTCCTATTAGAAATGCAATATCTGTAATTTAATATTTCCAAATTCAGGATACAATTCTTAGCAAAACAGTCAATAACTGTCACGATATTTTAATTACTTTTACCAAAGTCTTAGAATTTTACCCAAAAAATCATCATATTAACAAGATATAGCCTTAAAACTTATAGTCATGTCAGAAGAAATAATCGCCCTAAAAAATGCCTTCCCTAATTTCTCTAATGAACTCATTGAAGAAATTGAAGCCAATTCTAATTTTCAGTCCTTTAAAGCAGGTGAAGTTATAATGCGAACGGGACAATACATTAAAAGCACCATTTTATTACTTAAAGGACAATTAAAAATTTATCGGGAAGGCGAAGATGGCGAAGAGTTTTTAATGTACTACTTGCAAGCGGGACAAGCCTGTGCTATTTCGTTAATTTGTTCGACAAAAAATCAAACGAGCCAAATTACCGCTAAAGTAGTAGAAGATGTTGAAGCGGTAAGTATTCCAATTGCCTTAATGGACAAATGGATGATGAACCACCGCTCCTGGTACGAATTTGTAATTTACACCTACCGAACCCGATTTGAGGAAGTTCTGGAAGTCGTCGACAATATTGCTTTTAGAGCTATGGACGAACGGCTTGAATTCTATCTAAAACGTCACGCTAAAGCTTGCGGATGCAAAGAAATCAATTTATCACATCAGGAAATTGCTCTCGAATTAAATACTTCCAGAGAAGTGGTTTCTCGTTTACTAAAAAAAATGGAACAACGTGGTTTGGTTAATTTACACCGAAACCAAATTGAATTATTAATGTAATTTTTGCCCGTGTGACAAATGTTACTGTGGCTAGCCGAAATACTCCCAACCTTTGTAAAAAAATTACAAATGGAATATATCGGTTATTTTGCTTCAATAATTATTGGGCTTTCATTAGGATTAATCGGTGGCGGTGGATCCATTCTGACTATCCCTATTTTAGTTTACTTATTTAAAATCAATCCAGAATTAGCTACAACTTATTCTTTGTTTATTGTAGGAGTAACTGCTTTTTATGGCGGTTACAGCCATTACAAACTGGGAAATCTAAAACTAAAAACAGCCTTATACTTTGCAGTTCCATCGGTGATTTCCATATTAATTATTAGAGAAGTTATCTTTCCAAAAATTGCTTCCACCCTATTTACGATTGCTTCTTATGCGGTTTCCAAAGATTTATTAATCATGATTGTCTTTGCCATTCTGATGATTAGTGCTTCGATATCGATGATAAAAAAGAATAAAACTGAAATTATAAATTCTAAAACTAATTATAGCCAACTGGCTTTTATTGGTTCCCTGGTAGGAATCGTAACTGGATTTTTAGGAGCTGGCGGGGGATTTTTAATTATTCCTGCTTTGTTGTTTTTTGCCAATTTACCCATGAAACAAGCCGTAGGAACTTCACTGTTGATTATTTTCATCAACTCGGCAATAGGCTTTGCTGGCGATTTGTACCTCAACACTCCTATTGATTATAGTTTTCTGTTATTGATTTCTGCCATGGCATTTTTAGGAATGTTTCTTGGAATCTTTATTTCTAAAAAAATAGACGGACGCAAACTGAAACCTATTTTTGGATGGTTTGTATTGGTAATGGGGATTTATATAATTGTTAAAGAAGTTTTACTGTGATTTTTTTAACCGCGAAGTTTTTTCTAAAACCGCAAAGGTGGCAAAGCTTTCGCAAAGTTCACTAAGAAATAAAATTTAACCGCAAATTACGCTGATTAGCACAAATTATTTTTTAACACTTTCGCGTTTTCACATCGAGGCTTATTTTTTTTCACAAAAAAAGAAATATAAAATCACATCTATGCCTATATCTAACTGTAAATCAAAACACTGTTACTTCTGCGATACAACAGTCCTTAGCTTCCGCAGTCGAGCGTCAAATGTTTGAAGAATACGTAAAAAGAAAATCTGTTTGAGCGTAGCGAGTTATTTTCTTTTAGTATTCGAAAACTAATTTGACCGACGAGGAAGTGCAGACTTGATTTTTTTGTTTCTTTTTTGATCAAGCAAAAAAGAAAATTAATAAGACCTAATTTTTCACTTTCAATAAAACGTCCATTCATGTATTTTTTTGCAAAGCGGATTAAATCTTAGTAATAAAGAATTCTACCCTTCGATCGAATTCATCGCCTTTGCCTAAAGGAAATTGATTTCCTAAACCTTTATAGCTCATTCTTAAACTACTAATGCTTTTAAAAATTAAATACTTAAAAACACTTTTTGCACGGTTTAAAGAGAGTTTTCTTTCTTTAGTAGCTCGATCAATAGCATCTTTGTAATCACTAGGCGTACAACACACATGTCCGCGAATTTCAAATTCTATTCCTTTATTTTTTTGAAGTATTTCGGCTATTTTATCCAATTCATTTTGAGAAGACTGCGTAAGATTGCTACTTCCTAATTCGAAAAAAATATTTTCAAGATATATCCGATCCCCTACTTCATGATGTTCCTGAAAAGAATTATAAATTCCTTTTCCAAAACTATTTTTCTTTACAATTAATAAGTCAACACGTCTATTTTTTGAACGAATATCATCTAAACTTCCTCCCGAAAAATTATCAATAAGAACACGTCCTTTGCCTTCAACAATTACAATTTTATTCTTATTGAATCCATTGGTCACTAAAATACTTTTAACCGCATTTACCCTGTTTTCTGATAATTTTAAATTGTAATCATTATTTCCTCTATCATCGCAATAGCCATAAATTTGGATGGACTCTAATTGTGTAGTATCAATTTCTCGAATAAAATCGGTAACAAATTGCTCTTGGACAGCATCAATGTTGTATTTGTCAAACTCAAAATAAACGGTTCCGATTTTTTTTTCTTGAGCACATAATGCACCAAAAACAAAAAAAGCAATTAATAAAATAGATTTTGGCATTAGATTTTTAAAATATTCTTATAGGTTGCAGCATCGTTTAAAATACTCACCGCTTTTTTTATTTCCGAATTGGATTTCATGTAATATTGGTAAAAACCCTCCTGATATTGGTAGCGCTTTATAATTTCTTCTAAAATCAAATCCTTAATTTCTTCTTGATGATTGTCTAATTGAGTATTTTCACTTTTCTGAACCACTGCTAACAATTGATTGTACTCGTTAATAATTGCACCATCAATAGCTTCTTTTTTGGCTACAGCCAAAGTCAATTTTAAGGCTTCCTCAGTCTCTGTATCAAATGATAATTTTTGTGTTTTCAAAAACTGCTTGAAATCCTGAAAATCAGCATTCGTAAAATTTGGAATTTGATTTCCCAGATTTGGATTTTTATAATAATAAGTCGTGGCATAATTAAAAATACCATCGTTTTTGATTAAAGCGTTAGCAATAGCACTCGTTTTAGCTTCTTCAAGCGGCACATCGGGCAAAATTCCTCCTCCATCATAAACCGTTCTACCTTTGCGGGTTTTGAATGAATTATAATTGGTTGCCTGAGTACGGGTAGCCAATCCATTTTTGTCTTTATGAGCATAATCTAAGGCTTGAATACACCTTCCTGAAGAGGTAAAATACCTCGAAATAGTTACTTTCAACTGCGTATTATACGTTAAATCAATCGGCTTTTGAACCAATCCTTTCCCAAAACTTCTGCTTCCTACAATAACCGCACGGTCTAAATCCTGTAAAGCACCTGAAACAATTTCGGATGCCGAAGCACTTTTATCATTCACAATAATAACCAACGGAATTTCCAAATCGACTGGTTCAAATGCCGTTTTATACGTATTGTTGTGTTTCTCGTTGATGGATTTTGTGGTTACAATCACTTCGTTTTTTGGAACAAATAAATTACAAATATTGATGGCTTCTCCTAAAAGTCCGCCAGGATTGTTTCTTAAATCCAAGACAATACGTTCAGCACCTTGTTTTTTGAGTTCTAACAAAGCATCTTTAGTTTCATTCGAAGCCTTTTTATTAAATCGACTTAAAACGATGTAACCCGTTTTATCGTCAATTTTTGAGTAAAAAGGAACCGATTTAATTTCGACCTCATCCAGTGAAATCTGGGTCGTATTTGTTTTTCCTTGACGCAGGTATTTAATATCAATTTTAGTGTTTTTGGCTCCTTTTAACAATTGGGAAGCATCGTCTTTAAAGTCCGCCATTACGACATCGCCTATTTGAATAATCTCATCACCAGCTTTGAATCCCGCTTTATCAGCTGGGAAATTTTTATAGACTTCTCGAAGAATTAATTTCCCTGATTTTTGAGTAATCAAAGCGCCTATTCCAGTATATTCTCCGGTATTGTTGATTTTAAATTTCAACACATCTTGCTCATTGAAATACACTGTGTACGGATCTAAACTGGCTAACATGCCTTTGATCGCGCTATCCATTAATTCGCCCGGATTAGTTTCGTCAACATAATTGGTATTCAATTCTTTAAAAAGCGTCGTAAAAATTTCGATTTGCTTGGCAATTTCAAAAAAATCGTCTTTAAAACTAGAACCAATAAACAAGAAAGCCGAAGCGACTATGGGAATGATATATTTTTTCTTAAAAGAGAGGTTCATGATGTTATATATTATTGACTACTAAATTAGGAATAAATCATCAATAATAAAATTGACAACAAACTTATACTTAATTGATTATTTGCCCAATCCATCTTCCTTTTCAGAAGATTCTTTTTTCGAATTTTGAGCTACAAACTTTTCAAACAACTGAATAGTTTTAGTATTGATTTCTTCATACGACAAACGCTCTTTGGTTTGGTAAAAAAACATAAAAGCATAGGGTTTGTCTAAATTATCTATGAGAATATGCTTGTTGAGTCGATAGGTTTCTCTAAGAATTCGCTTAAAACGATTTCGATCCACTGCTTTTTTAAAATTCTTTTTAGAAACCGAAACGCCCATTTTTATTTTCTCGTTCTCAGCTAAAGAACCTGAATGATATACTAAACGCAAAGGATATTTAGAAACCGATTTACCTTCAGAAAATAACAATCCAATGCTGATTTTACTTTTTAGTTTTTCTTTTTTTGGATAGTTAAAGCTCATTTTTATGGGGAAAAGATATTTTTTTAGAGGACAAAGGTACAATTTAACACTAAACCTATTATTATTTAGGATTTAAATAGCACTAAAAAATTATTTCATACTTTTGCAGCTAATTTTTTAAGAATGCAAAAACTTATTTCGTATCCCATATCCGTAATTTATTATTTGTGTTTTGGACTAACGTTAGTGATTTTCCATCCCATTCAGTGGATTTTCTTAAATATTTTTGGCTATCAAGCTCACAAAAAAAGTGTTGATTATTTGAACTTTTTTTTATTAAAATGCACTAACTTAGTAGGAACAACTTATACATTTGAAAATAGAGATAGTATTCCTCAAGGAGTGCCGTTGATTTTTGTAGCTAATCACCAGAGTATGTATGATATCATAGCTATGATTTGGTTTTTGCGTCGATTTCACTGTAAATTTGTAAGTAAGAAAGAGTTAGGAAAGGGAATTCCAAGTGTTTCTTATAATTTAAGACATGGCGGCGGAGCTTTAATTGATAGAAAAGACCCAAAACAGGCAATTCCTGAAATTAAAAGATTATCAGAATACATTGAAAAAAACAAACGTTCGGCAGTAATTTTTCCTGAAGGAACTCGAAGTAAAACGGGAAAACCTAAGGAATTTGCCGTGACAGGAATAAAAATATTGTGTAAAAGTGCACCTTCAGCCTATATAGTTCCAGTAAGCATCAATAATTCCTGGAAAATGGTAAAATTTGGTTTTTTTCCAGTAGGTTTAGGAAATCATCTTACCTTTGTAATCCACAAACCGTTAAAGGTTAGTGAACATAATTTCCCTGAATTAATGGAGATGACAGAAAGTGCAGTAGTAAAAGGAATAAAATTTTAATATAAATAAAATGTCAATAAAAAACATTCGATTAGAAGTTATGCAGTTTTTGGAAAAAAACGTGGCCAGCTATATGGATCAGTATTTGATACCAGTAGAACAAATATGGCAGCCATCTGATTTTTTACCAAATTCTGAGGAAGATAATTTCTTAGAAGAAGTAAAAGAGTTACGCGAAATCTCAAAAGATTTACCATATGATTTCTGGGTAGCGATGGTGGGTGATATGATTACCGAAGAAGCACTTCCTACTTATGAAAACTGGTTGATGGAAGTAGAAGGAGTAGATAATGAAGAAAGAAACGGTTGGTCAGCCTGGGTACGTCAATGGACAGGAGAGGAAAACCGTCATGGTGATTTATTGAATAAATACTTGTATTTATCAGGTCGTGTTAATATGCGCGAAGTAGAAATGACAACACAACACCTTATCAATGACGGATTTGACATTGGTACTGGTAGAGATCCATACAAAAACTTTGTTTACACGAGTTTTCAAGAATTAGCAACCTATGTTTCTCACAATAGAGTTTCGCAATTAGCCAAAAGCTATGGTGATAAAAAACTTTCTAAAATGTGTAAGATGATTGCTGGAGACGAAATGCGTCACCACCATGCGTACAGCCATTTTGTTAGCGAAATTTTCAAAGTAGATCCTAGCGAAATGATGCTTGCTTTTCAATACATGATGAAAGCAAAAATTGTAATGCCAGCACATTTCTTGAGAGAATCAGGACAAAAAATAAGCTCTGCATTCGAATTATTTTCTGATTCAGCGCAACGTATTGGTGTTTATACAGCCAATGATTATGTTGAAATCATGCAAAAATTAATCGAAAAATGGGAAATCGATAAAATTGGAGGCCTAACTGATGAAGCCGAAAAAGCCCGTGATTATCTAATGAAATTACCAGCTAGAATGGCTAGAGTTTCTGAAAGAATTGTCATTCCTAAAGAATCTCATATTTTTAAATGGGTAGAACCGGCGAGATTATAGATTTCAGAATGCAGATTTCAGATTTTTTGAAATTGAAATTGATTTTTGAAATTGCCATTGAAATTGAGTTACAAAATTAAAATACAATTTAGTTAATTTAAAATGTTGATTTTTGAAGTTGAAAAGCTTTGAAAATCAACATTTTTTTTAAAACAATAACATGAACAACAGCGACATTATCAGCAAAACAATCTCTTTTGTAAAAGAACAACTCCATAATGCCGAAGGCGGACACGACTGGTTTCACATTGAAAGAGTCTATAAAAACGCATTACTAATTGCTAAAGAAGAAAATTGTGATCTAGATATAGTACAATTGGGCGCATTACTACATGACATTGCCGATAGTAAATTTCACAATGGAGATGAATCAGTAGGACCAAAAGTGGCTCGTCAATTCTTAGAATCTCAAAATGTAGCAGAAGACATTATCAAGCACGTTATCAACATTATTGAGAACATTTCTTTTAAAGGAGGTAATTTCGAAAAGAAATTCAATTCGATAGAATTAGACATTGTTCAAGACGCAGACCGTTTAGACTCCCTTGGAGCGATTGGAATAGCTAGAACATTCAATTATGGCGGATTTAAAAATCGAGTACTCTACGATCCTGAAATTGCGCCAAACATGAACATGAGTATCGAAGAATACAAAAATAGTCAAGCACCAACATTGAATCATTTTTACGAGAAATTATTGTTGCTTAAAGACAAAATGAATACTGAAACAGCGAAACATATTGCCCAACAAAGACACCGTTTTATGGAATCTTTCTTGGCGCAATTTTATGCCGAATGGGAAGGGGAAAAGTAGTTAGCAGAATGCAGTGGTCAATAAATAGAATTACTGATTACTAAACACTTTCTTATTTATTCCCAGCTGAACACTAAAAACTGATTACTGAACACTTTCTTTAAATCCCTTTTTCTTTCATTTCTAAAATCACATCCGAAGCACTTTTAAAAGTTGGTGCTTGTTCGATAATAGATCCTACTCGTTTTTTATTGAGTTTGAAAGTAACATCATTTTCGGTGGTGAATAATAATGCTGTCAAAAACGGATTGTTCATGTACGGAAACAAAACAGCATAAGCGTCTTCTAAGCTATGAAAACTTTCGATTTCTTCTGTTTTATATCTTGCAATTAGCGAAAGACTAAAAACATCATTCTCCAATAACACAGGACGAACATAGATGTTTTTTAATTCGGTATCGCCAATAGTTTTTGCCAAGGTTAATTTAGCAAAAGTTTTATCTTTAATACTTTGTTTTACTCTTTCCCAAAAAAGGGCAAATATAGGCTCGTATGACATGTTTTTTTGGAATTATATTTTTGAAAGGTTTACAAAAATATAATAATATGATATTACAATATCAAAAAAGTATAATAATTTGATATTTGAAGAAATGAATTCAATTTTCCAGGCAACTGAACACTAATTCCCTGAACACTGAGCACTTTCTACTCTCCTGTAAAAACCGCTTTTCTTTTTTCTAAAAATGCTTTAGTTCCTTCTTTGAAATCAACCGTTCCAAAGCATTTTCCAAAAGATTTTATTTCGGTTTCAAAACCATTTTCTCCTTCTTTATAATTAGCATTAACAGCATGAATGGCCATGCTAATGGCTGCTGGAGAGTTTTTAACGATTTTTTGAGCTATTTCTATACAAAAAGGCACTAACTCATCTGCTGAAACAACATGATTCACTAAACCGGTCCTGTAGGCTTCCTCAGCAGAGACCATTCCTGCAGAAAGTATCATTTCCAAGGCGCGACCTTTACCAATTAATTGTGGCAAACGTTGTGTTCCTCCATAACCTGGAATGACGCCTAATGAAACTTCTGGAAGCCCCATGTTAGCATTATTTGAGGCAACACGAATATGACAAGCCATCGCTAATTCTAATCCGCCACCAAGAGCAAAACCGTTAATGGCTGCAATAACAGGAACTTTTAAATTTTCGACAAAATTAAACAAAGTTTCTTGGCCTTGAGCCGATAATTGAATTCCTTCTTCTACCGAAAATTTGGCGAATTCAGCAATATCAGCACCAGCCACAAAAGCTTTTTGACCACTACCAGTTAAAATAATAGCTCGTGTATCTTGATTTTGTTCCAATTCTGAAAAAGCATGATGCAATTCCTGAATAGTAACTTTATTTAAAGCATTTAATTTTTCAGGGCGATTAATGGTAATGCTTGCAATATTATGCTCTTTTGCAATCAAAATATTTTTGTAGTTCATTGTATTGATTTAAGAGTTAATAATTGGTAGAGAAACTGTGAAACAAGTTCCTTTTCCGTATTCTGTATCAAAGCTAATGGTGCCTTTATAATTTTCGATAATGTTCTTTATAATACCTAAACCTAATCCCATACCGCTGCTTTTAGTAGTAAACTTAGGTTCGAATATACGATTTATATCCTCTTCTTTAATTCCTATTCCATTGTCCTGAACAAGAATTAAAACATTATTCCCCTTCTTTTTTACCGAAACAGAGATGATTTTATTCTCTTGTTCCTCAGGAATGGATTGAATGGCATTTTTGACTAAGTTAGTAATAATTCGAATTAATTGTGTACGATCTATTAGGGAAATAATTTCAGGAGCATCACTTTCAAACACAATATGATTTTCATTGAAAATATCTAAAGCTAATTCTACCACATCCACCACATTTAAGGTTTCGTTTTGTTGGGCTGGCATCGAAGCAAAATTCGAAAACGCAGAAGCAACAGCACTCATCGTATCAATTTGTTGGATTAATGTTTCGGAGTAATCATTCATCTTTTGCTTAATATTCACATCTTCAGGGTTAAACCTTCGCTGAAAACTCTGAACCGTCAATCGCATAGGTGTCAACGGATTTTTAATCTCATGCGCGACCTGTTTTGCCATTTCGCGCCAGGCTTCTTCCCTTTCACTTTGCGCTAATTTAATAGCACTTTTTTCTAATTCATCCACCATTTGGTTGTAGCCACTAATCAACAAATTGATTTCTTTACTGCTTGCTGAGAGCAAAATCTTTTCGTTTTTTTGATTCAATCGGGTTTCGTTTAATTTATCCGAAATGGTTTTTAAAGACTTCGTTATATAAGCTGAAAGAAAATAAGCCAAAGCAAAAGCCACTATCAACATAAAAGAATAGACCTGCCCCAAACGAATTAGAAAGCTATTTAATTCTTTTTCATAAAAACCATCGTCTTCTTGATAGGGCAAGTTTAAAACACCCAGCGGCTTGAATTTATCGTCTTTGATTTGGGTAAACGAAGATCTGTTTTTAATTCCGTTTATCGTTGTAATATCCTCATAGCGCTTTTCAATCGAAGAACGAACGAGCTTGAGAATGTATTTAGGAATTGGAGGTGAAACTTTATCTACCGAAAAAGATTCTTTAGAAGATTTCAACAACTTCCCTTCGAGGTCGTAAATATTGATTTCGATATTATGGATATGGGCTAATTCATGAATTTTATCCTTAAAAATTAGATCTAAATTTTCAGTCGTAAGCGGATAAGTAGTTGTAGAAAGCACATAATTAATGTGTTCTCTAACGGCATTTTCCTTACGCTCTAAACGCTCCCGATGGTATTCTTTAGCCTCATTTTTAAACTGAATAATCGAAATAGAAGCTAACAAAATAGAAGAAACAATTATCACTACGATCATCGAAAGAAAAATTCGAACTCGCAACGAAAGCATGGATAATTTGAAGATTCTAAGCATGTTTTTAATGTTGTGAGTTAAAGGTTATGAGTTATGCGTCATAAACTTACAACTCATAACCCATAACTCATAACTATTTTTTCTCTCTGATTCTTTTATAAAATTTAAAACCCAGCATGATTAAAACCGAAAATAAAACAATCCCAATTACACCATAAATCCAGTTTACAGCATTTTTTAAAATTACTAAAAATACTACTGCAAAAAGAATGATGGTAGCACCTTCATTCCACAAACGCATGAAATTAGTCGAGTATTTTACGGCATCATTTTGCAATTGTTTAAATATTTGATGGCATTTTAAATGATACAAATACAACACAAAAACAAAGCCAAGTTTAACATGCATCCAGGGCATTTGTAACCAGGCATTTCCTGTAGGTGTAAATAACAGCATCCAAAACGCAAAAAAACTAGCTAAAATCGCCGATGGCCAGGTAATAATATACCACAGCCTATAGCTCATGATTTTAAACTGTTTTTGTAAAATCTCCTTTTCTGGCGAGGGTTTATCGGCAGCTTCAATTTGGTACACAAACAAGCGAACAATATAAAAAAGCCCGGAAAACCAAGTAATTACAAAGATAAGATGCAAGGATTTTAAGTAATTATAATATTCCATAAAGAATTTTAGATTTCAGATTAACGATTTTAGATTTCTGATATATTGTATTCTGTAAACTTGATTTTAAATTTATGTATAAATCTAAAATCGTTAATCAACAATCAGTAATCTTAAATCTATTTTGCCCACTCATTAATCCAGTTCCCAACGGTTTTACACCATTCGTCATCGTCATTTAAACAAGGAATTGCTAAGAAATCTTCGCCTCCATTTTCTTCGAAATCTTCTTTGGCACGCATAGCAATTTCTTCCAAGGTTTCTAAACAATCTGAAACAAAAGCAGGAGTTACTACAGCCAATTTTTTAATGCCTTTAGCGGGCATATTGTTGATTTCGATATCAGTATAAGGCTCGAGCCATTTATCGCCTGCTAATCGGGATTGAAAAGTCAAACTGTATTTATCTTTTGGAATACCTAGTTTTTCTATTACCAATTTTGTGGTTTCATAACACTGGTGACGGTAACAAAAATCATGTGCCGGCGAAGGTGTGTTACAACAAGAACCATCAATTTTACAATGAGATTTAGTTACATCGGTTTTACGAATGTGACGTTCTGGAATTCCGTGATAAGAAAACAGCAAATGATCGTAATCAAAACCTTCTAAATGCTTTTTCATCGAATCAGCTAAATTCTGAATATAATCGGGTTTGTTGTAAAACGCAGGAACATCCGTAAAGGTCATTTGAGGAAATTTCTTTTTGCGAATTTCTTCCGCTTTCACTAAAATGGTCAAAGTCGAAGCCATCGCATATTGCGGATACAACGGAAAAAGTAACACTTCTGTAACACCTTTGTCATGCAGTTCCTGCAATCCTTTTTCAATAGTCATAGTTCCATAACGCATGGCTAACGCCACAGGAACATTTACTAAAGGCTGTACTTTTTTCTGCATTCTTTCAGAAAGAACTACTAACGGCGAACCTTCGTCCCACCAAATTTTTGCATAAGCATGAGCTGATTCCGTAGGTCTTTTTCTTAAAATGATACCACGAACTAATAAGGCACGCAACAAGTACGGAACGTCAATTACGTATTTGTCCATTAAAAATTCGTCTAAATACGGTTTTACATCTTTTGGAGTCGGGCTTTCCGGTGAGCCTAAGTTTACTAATAATACGCCTTTCATTGTGTGTGTTTAAATTATCGTCAAAAGTAGCACAAGTCACTTTTTAGAAATATGATAAATGTTATTTTTTTACTTATATTTTGATATATAAAATCGATTACAGAATTTCTAATCCATTAATTTTTTGAGTGTTTCCGCATCTGGCAACAATCCTTTGTATTCATTTGGTAAGTCATTTTCCGTTTTATAGGTTGCAACGCCCATTGCTTTATTGACATCACGAAAGGAAAATTCAACAACCTTATTATTTTTTTCTTTACAAAGAATAATACCAACCGATGGATTTTCATGAGGTAATTTTACCATATCGTCTAATGCCGAAAGATAAAAGTTCATCTTACCTAAATATTCGGGAATAAACTTGCCCTTCTTTAAATCGAAAGCGACTAAACATTGCATTTTTCGATTATAAAAAAGTAAATCAACAAAATATTCCGTATCGTCCAAAATAAAACGATATTGATTGGCAATAAAAGCAAAATCAGTTCCTAACGAAAGTAAAAATTTCTTGATGTTTCGAACAATTTCATTCTCAATTAATCTTTCATTTTCTTCTTCAGGATCTTCTATATTGATAAAATCCAACAAATATTCGTCTTTAAACGCCACTAAAGCCTTGGCTCTTAAATCGTTTTGCGTAATTGTTTTGGAAAAATTATTAGGTAAGCTTCCTTGTTGTTGAAATAAATTTGATTTTAAATGGTATCTTAAAGTGGTTACGCTCCAAAATTCGGCAGCTGTTTTTTGGATATAAAACCCCCTTTCTTCTATGGTTTTGGTTTTTGATAAAATTTCAAAATGATGTGAAAAACCAACCTTTTGAAACTCAATCGCTAATTGGTTCGTTAGCGTCGAACCAATTACAAATAATTGATTTTCATTGTTTTGTGAATTTTCTAATTGGTTCGTCACTGACGAACCAATTGTAAAATAGTCAGACCACGTTTCGTAAAAAACCCTCATTTTTTTAATATTCGATGCAGAAAACCCTCTCAAGCCCGGCAATTCATTTTGCAAATCGTTCGATAAAATTTCGAGAGCTTTTGCACCCCATTTTTCTTGATGTGCCTTTTCTGAAATTAGTTTACCCACAGCAAAATACAAACCAAGCATTTCTTTGTTTGCCAAAACGGCCACACGATATCTACTGGCTAAAATAGCCGATTTTAATTGTTTTATAGTTTGTAAATGAGTGTTTTCAATCGTCATATTGATACTTTAAATAGTTCAATTACATATTAGTATTTATCGACATCAAATATTTTTTTGGAGTGGTTCCAAATTTCTTTTTGAAAGCAGCAATAAAATGACTTCCAGTGCTGTAACCTATTTTCAATCCTACTTCGTTCACATTATAAGAACCGCTGTCGAGTAATTTTCGAGCATAATCCATTTTGTAATCAAATAGGAAACCATAAACAGTGTCGCCATAAATTTGCTTGAAACCCATTTTTAGCTTTTTCAAATTCAGCCCTACTTGGTCGGCTAATTCATGTAAACCAGGTGGTTCAGACATATTAGCAATAATGATTTCTTTTGCTTTTTTGATTTTCAACACATTTTCTTCATCTACTAAAAACGGACATTGTTCGGCATTTGGATCCTCATTTCGATTAAAAAAGAGACTCAATAATTCGTATCCTTTTCCTTTGTAATACAAGTTTTTTATAGAAGGATTCAGGTTGTAATGAAACATTTGATTCAAAACAATGGCCATCGACGGACTGATGTCACTCTCGTTATAGTACTTTTTTTCTTGATTTTCTTTGCTTAAAAAAGGAATATGTTCCGCATCATTAGTAAACAATCCATGGAATTTTCGGATGGAGACAAATATGGAAATCAACCAGGTTTTAGGAGCAATTTCGACGTTTAAAGGCAATTCTTTTTCGGTATTATAAAAAAGCAATGCTTTTTCTTCGTTGAGTTTTAAGTTATAATTTCCCTGATTAAAAATATAGTTGGCACTTCCTTTTAAACCGAAATGAAACTGGATTAAACCCAACTGTACAGGACGTTGAAAAGTTAAAACCTCATCAGTATTATTTTGAAAACGAATTAAAATAAAATCGTCGTCAATCTTTATTTCTTCCTCCATTTTTTTGATTTACTTAATTCAACTTACACTTGCCGTTTTTAGTTAAACGACTCATTTGGTCTTTCAAAATTAAATCTTTTTGATGGTTTATTGTTTACTTCCTTCTAAATTTATAAAATCTTTATTCTTTGAACTCCTTATTTCAAAACGGCATCGACCTGAATATTAATTTTATTGGCTACTTTATTCTTAACTACCGCTGGGATCGAAATATCAAAATCGCTGGCATTTACAGCAAAAGCAACCGAAAGACTAATTCCCGAATTGGACTGGCTTATTTTCGCTGGAGCTTTAACAACTACCGTTTTTCCGTGAAGTTCCAGTTTTCCATTGATGATAAAATCTTTGGATTTTGGCGTTAAACTAGTAACATCAAATCCTTCTATTTTTCCTTTAAACAAAGCTTTAGGATATCTATCGCTTTCTATATAATTTTCATTGAAATGTTCTTCCATCAAAGCTATTTTAAAGCGAAAACCTTTCACTAAGGCTAAACTCGCTATTTCGCCCGTTGCCGGATTCAAAACTAGAGTCACACTGTTGTTTGTAGCCTTCACTTCTTCAAAAGAAGGCACTGAAGCTTCAAAAGTAATCACTGCCGATTTGCTTATTTTTTTTTCTTGCGCAAATATCAAACTTGATATCAACACCATTGCTACTACTATACTGTTTTTCATGTTTCCTATTTTAAAATTATTGTTCTAATAATCCGTCTTGTTGCCATTGCGAAACAATATCGATAGTTGCCTGCGGTAATCTTGGACCACCTTGTGGCATCAATGAACTATTGCCATTATTCAACGAAATCCTATTGAGTAATCCGCGATTTTGAACTGCATTTTTTACTTGGTCATAAGTCACTAAAGACATTGGAGCGCCATTTCTAGGCGTAGCAGCATGACAGGAAATACAATTGTTATCGATAATAGATTTTACATTTTGTTGGTACGTTATTGCATTATCATTCGGCATATCTTCCATCAAAGTATCCGGATTATCATTGGTACAAGCCATAAAAAGACTAGCACATACCAGCAACGGGAAAAGGTTTTTGAGTTTCATAACGATTGGTTTTAAGATTAAAAAAAGGATTGTATCTCTCAGATGAATCATATACGTTGAAACTCACTCTCTAGTTTTTGCCAAACAATTCTTTTTTCAAAAAAACCAATCTTTCTCTTTTACCGTACATAACATTACACCTTTAAAAACCAATATCATGAACAAAAAATTAGGATACGGAATTCTAATCTTACTGGTAGCAGCCTTTGCAATCTATCGCTATACTTATCAGGATCATAGAGATATCAGCAGTGAAAAAGCAACTTATACAGTTAGCATTCCCGAATTAAAAAAAGAGTTTGCCTCCAATGATAGTTTGGCTTTCGCCAAATACCAAGACCAAACCATAGAACTAACGGCGAAAACAACTGCAGTTGATACCGAAAACAAAGCTGTAGTTCTGGACAATAAAGTATTTGCTACGTTCAATGACAGCTTGCCCAAAGACATCGTTTCAGGAAAAACACTAAAAATCAAAGGACGATTTCTAGGCTATGACGAACTATTAGAAGAATTCAAAATGGATCAAAGTTCCATTATTCGCTAAAAAACTACTTACTAACAAACCAAAATTATATTTTATGAAAAAGCTCATTCTACTCTTATTATTACTTCCATTAGTATCATTTTCGCAAGATGATTTATTAAAAGGAATCGATACTATTTCTGGAAAAGAAAAAGTATCGGCAGCATTTAAAGGTTTAAAAATTGTCAATCTGGAATCGACTAAACTAGCCGCAAAAGGCGATTTGTATTTTATTGTAGCCCATCGATTTGGCTCAGTAAAAGACGGCTTTGAAGGTTTCTTTGGATTGGACAACGCCAACACTCAACTAAAATTTGTCTATGGATTGACCGATTGGTTCACCATTAGCGGTGCCAGAAGCGAATTAGCCTATGATTTTTCTACAAAATACACTTTGTTTAATCAAACAACGGATGGTTTTCCGGTAACCATCGCAGGTTTTACCAGTTTAGCCATAAATAATACGTTGAAAGAAAGTCTGTATCCAAAATTAACTTTTGATAATCGATTGACTTATGTACAACAATTATTGATTTCTAGAAAATACTCCGAAAAATTATCTCTGGAATTAGCGCCAACCATCTTTCACGAAAATTTTGTGGACAATGTCCAACAAGATAATACGCAATACGCTATCGGAATTGGAGGTCGTTATAAGTTGTCGAAACGCTGGTCACTAAATATTGATTACGCAGCCCACTTAAACAGAGCTTCTAATTCAATTTATAAAAATCCACTTTCTATAGGTTTTGATTTAGATACCGGCGGACACGTTTTCCAGATGCATTTCACCAGTTCTCAAGGCATCCATGAGGCGGGATTCTTGGGACAAACAACCGGAGATTGGACAAAAGGCGATGTGTTTTTTGGATTCAATTTGCTAAGGGTTTTCTAAAAAAATCACTGTTTTAAAACTGATTCTAACAGACTTGGTATTTAAAACAATTCTAAATTAATGTTTTTCGCAATAATTATAAAACCATACCGAAGAAACGCTCGTAAATAATTTTCAGAAACTAAAAATTATGAAAATGAATAAGACAGTCAAAAAAGTAGTAATCGTTGTAGTGGGAATTGGCGTATTGTTTATTGCCATTTTACTTTTTCACATTATTACAGCGAAACCAGCAGTGTATGAAAATGCAAATTTACAAGTAAGCAGAATCGATTTTAAATCGAATATTGATTCGTTGCAAGCCAAACAAATTTGTACCGACTTAAGAACCATCAAAGGCTTAACCTCTGATTCTATTATTGTCAAAAGAAACGTCGTAGTGTATTTCCACAATAATAAAATCACGAATTCTAAAAAAGTTTTCAATGAGTTGATGAGTAAGAGAGCTTATGAGGCTAAACGTTACGTTTTGCCGGCAAGTATGGCCAGCAAAGAAGTTTGCCCAATGGATCAAAATAGTTTCAGCTATAAATTATCTAAATCAATAAATCAATTTTTTAATTAATCCTTAAATTCAATTATTATGAAAAATTATTCAAAAATCACCCTTGGTGTATTACTACTAGCTTCGGCTGCATTTACTTCTTGCAGCAACGATGATGATGATCCAGCACCAGTAAAAGCTTCAATTTACAGCCGTTTAGGTGGAACAACTATGGTTGCTGATCCTGACAATTCAGGTCAAATGATTGAGAAAGGACGTTTATCGTTCCGTAAAGTGGTAAACTCTACTGTAGGACTTATAGTTGCTGATGTTCAATCAAATGCATCTGGAAACCTTGGCGCACATTTTGCCCCGGTTTTAGCAGAGGTTGGAGCTGGCAACACTACTAAATTAGCTATACTAGTAGATAATTTAACTGATTTCTTTTCTTTCAACACTGGAGGAACAAATGCAGTAAATACTTATTCTGGCTTGAGCATGGTAGCAGCTCATAATCCAGCGACAAACGCCCGTATGGGAACAAAATCCAGCAATGCCGATTACACTAAATTTGAAGGTTATGTAGGTGCTGCAGCAAATGCTAATGGAGTAGCTGCAAACACAGAATTATATGCTGATATTGTTGTGGTATTAGAATCATTGAGAACTCCTATTGTTCAAAAGTAATGCTGTTTTGAGATTAAAAACGCTACCTAAAATCGGTAGCGTTTTTATTTAAAACTTAATTTATCCTGGATACTCAAATTTTGGATGCAGTTGTTATATAATTTTAAAAAGTGTTTTATAAAGTTATTTTAATAACACTTATCAAGAACCCTAAGCGATATTTTTTCGTATATAATATTGAAATCAATCGATGTTGTTATTTAGAACAAATCTACATAAATAACTAAAAAATACCTGATTTTGCTCTATTTTTAAATATAATCGATTTTGTAATTACTATTTTGAATCAATTTATCTCTAAGCGATACAAAAAGAACTTACAGCGTTGTTTTTATAAAATAGTTAATAATAATTTTGTTGAAAATTTTAAGGAAAGTATAATATGGAAAATTTTAACATGTCCAGAAACACCACTTTTTACGCTTTAGGTTTAAGTTATAAAAAAGCAGATGCAACGATCAGAGGTAAATTTAGCTTAGACGCCAAGGCGCAATCTATTTTATTAATGCAGGCTGAAGCCGAAGGGATTGAATCATTGATTGTCACTTCAACTTGTAATAGAACTGAAATTTATGGTTTTGCCAATCATCCTTATGAATTAATCAAATTACTTTGTGAAAACAGTAAGGGTTCTGTTCCAGAATTTCAAGAAGTAGCCTATATTTATAAAAATCAGGAAGCTATCAATCACATGTTTAGAGTGGGAACAGGATTAGACAGCCAGATTTTAGGTGACTTCGAAATTATCAGCCAGATAAAAAATGCTTTCAACCAAAGCAAATCTTATGGTTTAGTAAACACTTTCATGGAGCGTTTAGTAAACTCGGTAATTCAAGCGAGTAAAAAAATCAAAACAGATACTGAAATTTCTTCTGGTGCAACCTCAGTTTCATTTGCATCGGTTCAATATATCATCAAAAACGTAGAAGATATTGCCAATAAAAATATCTTACTTTTTGGAACAGGAAAAATTGGTAGAAATACCTGTGAAAACCTTGTAAAACATACTAAACACGAACAAATCACTTTAATCAACAGAACCAAAGACAAGGCAGAGAAATTAGCCGAAAAACTGGATTTAGTGGTTAAAGATTATTCTGATTTGCAATTAGAATTACAAAAAGCCGATGTTTTAGTGGTGGCTACAGGAGCACAAAATCCAACAGTAGACAAAGCCATTTTAAATCTAAAAAAACCATTGCTAATTTTAGATCTATCGATTCCTAAAAATGTGAATGAAAATGTAACCGAAATAGAAGGTGTTACTTTGATTCACATGGATCATTTATCTCAAATGACCGATGAAACTTTAGAAAACAGAAAAAGACACATTCCTGCTGCTGAAGTCATTATCGAAGAAATAAAAGACGAATTTAAGACTTGGACTAAAGGACGTAAATTTGCGCCAACTATCAACGCCTTGAAAGCCAAACTGAACGATATTAAAAATTCAGAATTGGATTTCCAAAGTAAAAAAATAGTCGATTTTAACGAAGAACAAGCCGAAATTATAAGCAATAGAATCATTCAAAAAATCACTACTCATTTTGCCAATCACCTGAAAGATGAAAACACGATGGTAGATGAAAGTATCGAATGGATCGAAAAAGTTTTTAAAATTGAGGCATTGGTTAAATAACTATTTTTACCGCAAAATTTTCACAAACTAATTAAGTCATAGTTTTAAAATTATTGAAGAAATCTATAAAATTCTTTAATCTGTGGCTAACCAAACAAAAATGGCAGAAAAAATAATACGTATAGGTACAAGAGATAGCGAACTCGCTTTATGGCAAGCACATACTGTTCAAAATAAATTAAACGATTTAGGTTATAAAACCGAGATTGTAGCTGTAAAATCCCAAGGCGACATCATTCTTGACAAACCCCTTTACGAATTAGGAATTACTGGAATTTTTACCAAAACATTAGATATCGCCATGATTAACGGCGATGTGGATATTGCAGTACATTCTATGAAAGACGTTCCTACTGCCCTGCCTATCGGAATTGTTCAGGCTGCTGTTTTAGAAAGAGCCAATACCTTAGATATTTTAGTTCACAAAGGCAATCTTGATTTTCTGGAAGCCAATGGAACTATAGCCACTGGAAGTTTGCGTCGTCAGGCACAATGGCTGAATAAATACCCAAATCATAACGTAGTTGATTTACGTGGAAACGTAAATACGAGAATGCAAAAATTACAGGAAAGCGAATGGAACGGAGCCGTTTTTGCCGCTGCCGGACTGGAAAGAATCAACTTAAAACCTAGCGATTATATCGATTTGGATTGGATGATTCCAGCGCCAGCACAAGGTGCTATGCTTGTAGTTGCTATGGGAAATGACAATTATACTTTAGACGCACTTTCACATCTTAATGATATTGAAACGGAAGTTTGTACTTATATTGAACGTCAGTTTTTAAGAACTTTAGAAGGCGGATGTACCGCTCCTATCGGTGCTTTAGCAAAATACAATGAAAACGAAGACACCATCCATTTTGATGGCGTTTTATTTTCATTAGACGGAAAAGAAAAAATCGAAGTCAATAAAGTAGTTCCTATCGAAGAATGGAAAAAACTAGGATTTTATTCTGCTAAAGAAATTCTGGAGAATGGTGGAACAAAATTGATGGCGAATATTAAAGCAACTTTGAAAAAATAATTCCGTTTTCCAATTCCAAAACATGAAAATACTCTCTACCAAAATACTTACTGATTCTCAAAAAAAACCACTAATTGATGCTGGTTTAGAACTGATAGAAAATGACTTTATCAGTACTCAAATCAAGTTTTTTGACTTAAAAAACATAAACGAAAGTTTGATTTTCACAAGTCAAAATTCCGTTGAAAGCATTTTACAACATACTGAATTAGAAACGCTAAAAACCAAAAAAGTATATTGCGTTGGGATAAAAACCAAAAATTTACTAGCCGAAAATAGTTTTGAAGTAATTGCTTATACGGGTTATGCCGCTGATTTAGCTGAAATTATTACTTTGATTTATAAATCAGAAAGCTATACTTTTTTTAGTGGAAACAAACGTAGAGATACTTTACCAGATGCTTTAAAAGAAGCTGGAGTGATTTTTAACGAAATTGAAGTTTACGAAACGACATTAACTCCTCAAAAAATAAAAGGAAGTGTTGATGCTGTCTTGTTTTTTAGTCCTTCGGGAGTAGAAAGTTATTTGGCAGATAATAAATTAAAAAACGAAATTTGCTTTTGCATTGGTGAAACCACCGCATCAGCATTGGAAAATAAAACAAAAAACATCATCATCGCTGATCAACCTACTATTGAAGATGTGATTGAAGTTGTAATTGAAGAATTAGCCCCCTAACCCCCAAAGGGGGAACTAGCAAAAAGACAAAAACAAGTTTAGAAAGTTAAAAAATAATAAAGATGAACAATAAAGATATTCAAATTCCCCCTTCGGGGGTTAGGGGGCTTAAGAACGACCTATTTTTAAAAGCACTAAAAGGAGAAACTGTACAACGTCCACCGGTTTGGATGATGCGTCAAGCGGGAAGATATTTACCAGAATTTAGAGCTTTGCGTGACAAATACGATTTTTTCACTCGTTGTGAAACTCCCGAATTAGCTGCCGAAATCACGGTTCAACCGATTCGCAGAATTGCTCCGGATGCAGCGATTTTGTTTTCGGATATTTTGGTTGTGCCTCGTGCAATGGGAATTCACGTGGAATTAAAAGACAATTTAGGTCCGATTATCCCAAATCCTATTCGTACAATGGAACAAGTAAATCAGGTTTACGTTCCAGATGTAAATGAGACTTTAGGTTATGTTTTTGACGCTATCAAATTGACTAAGGAAATGCTAAACGACGAAGTGCCATTAATTGGTTTCGCTGGTTCACCTTGGACAATTTTCTGTTATGCTGTGGAAGGAAAAGGTTCGAAAAGCTTTGATACCGCTAAAGGATTCTGCTTTTCTAATCCAGTTGCGGCTCATACTTTATTGCAAAAAATTACCGATACCACGATTTTATACTTAAAAGAAAAAGTAAAAGCAGGAGTAAATGCGGTTCAAATATTTGATTCCTGGGGAGGAATGCTTTCTCCTGTGGATTATCAGGAATTTTCATGGAAATACATCAACCAAATCATAGAAGCGTTGGCTGAAGTAACTCCAGTAATTGTTTTTGGAAAAGGATGTTGGTTTGCTTTAAACGACATGGGAAAAAGCAAGGCTTCTGCTCTTGGTGTAGACTGGACTTGTTCAGCTAGAAATGCACGTTATTTATCAGGTGGAAATGTTACTTTACAAGGTAATTTTGACCCATCTCGTTTGCTTTCGCCAATTCCAACAATCAAGAAAATGGTCCACGAAATGATCGACGAATTCGGAAAAGACAAATACATCGTAAACCTGGGTCACGGAATTTTACCAAACATTCCAGTAGATCACGCCAAAGCATTTATTGATGCGGTGAAGGAGTACGGGAATTAGTAAGCAGTTTACAGAAAGCAAAAAGAATAATTTAAAAAATGCTAAACAAAGGCTTAAGAGACGAAGAAAGTATACGAATAGACAATGTGCTAAAAACGTTGCATTCTTTAGTTTTTGTGCCTGAAAATGCATTTGATACGCATCAAATTGAAGAAGCCTTAAAAGGTTTCGGGCTGAATATAGAAAGTCTGAATGCAATAGAGCCAAATGACTTAATTGTACTCTTGGAAAGATTGCATCTGGACTGGAATCAAAAAGAACAGTTTGCTGATTTTTTAGTTGCCTTTTCGAAACAAAATCCGTTTGATTTTAGAGAAAAAGCCATTGCCGTTTACAATTACATCCAATCAGAAAGCAAGACTTTTTCGTTTGGAATTTTTAATAAAATTGCTGTTGTAAAAAACAATCATTAATAAAACAAGTCCTCTGCTCCCCTCTCCTTCGGAGAGGGGTTGGGGGTGAGGAATATGAAAAATAAATTTTACGCCTACATACAAAATCTTCAAGACCAAATCGTCGCAGGACTTGAAGCGGTTGATGGTCAAGCCAAATTCAAAGAAGATCTTTGGGATCGTCCAGAAGGTGGTGGAGGAAGAACTCGCGTGATTGAAAATGGTAAAGTTTTCGAAAAAGGTGGAGTAAATATCTCGGCCGTTCATGGAAAATTACCCGATTCTATGCAAAAACTATTCAACGTAGGCGAAGCCGATTTTTTTGCCTGCGGACTGAGTTTGGTGATTCATCCTAAAAGCCCAATGGTGCCAACCGTTCATGCTAATTGGCGCTATTTCGAAATGTACGATCCCTCGACTTCGCTCGGGACAGGTTCACGAAAAGTAATCCAGCAATGGTTTGGCGGCGGACAGGATTTAACACCTTACTATTTGTTTGAAGAAGATGCAACTCATTTTCATCAAACTTGTAAAACCGCTTGCGACAAACACAATCCAGATTTTTATCCAAAATATAAAAAACAATGTGATGCCTATTTTTGGAATGCACATCGCAATGAAGCACGCGGAATTGGAGGATTGTTCTTTGATTATTGCAAAGCAACTCCTGAAATGCCAATGGAAAATTGGTTTAACTTTGTGAGCGAAGTTGGGAATAGTTTCCTTCAGGCTTATGTTCCAATAGTAGAACGAAGAAAAGATTTACCTTATACACCAGAGCAAAAAACCTGGCAGGAAATTCGTCGTGGTCGTTATGTAGAATTCAACTTGGTTCATGATAAAGGCACTTTATTTGGCTTAAAAACCAATGGAAGAATTGAATCTATTTTGATGTCTTTGCCACCGCATGTTCAATGGGTTTACGATCATCATCCAGAAGCGGGAAGCGAAGAAGAAAAGTTAATAAAAGTATTAGAAAATCCAAAAAATTGGGTATCCCCCTAACCCCCGAAGGGGGAATTTAAAACCTATAATTATTAAAAATATTGTTTAATTAAAACCTATTTACCCCTAATAGGAATTCCCCCTTCGGGGGTTAGGGGGATAATATATGTTCCCATTACAAAGAGGTAGAAGATTAAGAACCAACGAATCCATTCGTTCTTTAGTACGTGAAACGAGTTTAAGTCCATCGGATTTTATGTTTCCAATGTTCATTGCCGAAGGCGAAAATGTAGAAGTAGAAATTCCATCAATGCCAGGAATCTTTCGTCGTTCGATTGATTTAACGGTAAAAGAAGTTCAGGAATTATTCGATTTAGGCATTCGTGCAGTAAATATTTACGTAAAAGTATCGGAGAATTTAAAAGACAATACAGGAAAAGAAGCCTGGAACAAAAACGGATTGATGCAAAATGCTATTCGTGCTATCAAAGAAGCTTGTCCGGAAATGATTGTGATGCCAGACGTAGCCTTAGACCCCTACTCTATTTATGGCCATGACGGAATTATTACTAATGGCGATGTTGAAAACGATTCGACGAACGATGCCTTAGTAAAAATGGCGGTTTCTCATGCTGAAGCTGGTGCTGATTTTGTAGCGCCATCAGACATGATGGACGGAAGAGTTTTAAGATTACGCCAGGGATTGGACGCTGCGGGTTTCCACAATGTGGGAATCATGAGTTATTCGGCTAAATATGCTTCGGCATTTTACGGGCCGTTTCGTGACGCCTTAGACAGCGCACCAAGAGAAGCCGATGTAGTAGTTCCAAAAGACAAAAAAACATATCAAATGGACTATGCTAATCGCATTGAAGCTATTAAAGAAGCTCTGTGGGATGTGGAAGAAGGTGCCGATATGGTAATGGTAAAACCTGGAATTGCGTATTTAGACATCGTTAGAGAGGTTAAAAACGCGGTGAATGTACCAATAACGGTTTATCATGTTTCGGGCGAATACGCGATGATTAAAGCCGCTGCCGAAAGAGGTTGGTTAGACAACGACAAAATCATGATGGAACAATTAATGTGCATCAAACGCGCTGGAGCGAGTTTAATTTCTACTTATTTTGCCAAAGAAGCCGCCATTATTTTAAATCAAAAATAAATCAAAATGAAAAAATTAGTACTTATAGCACTGGCTCTCCTTGCCTTTTCTTGCAAAAAAGAAAATCAGGAATCCTTTGAAAAAGAAGAACCAACCAATGTCGCCACTACTGAAGACACAGAACTGGCACCTGAAGAATTAGGAAAAGTCATTTTTGAAGGCAAAGGAAACTGTATTTCTTGTCACCAAGTAGACCAAAAACTAATTGGCCCTAGCCTACAAGAAATTGCCAAAATTTATCAGGAGAAAAACGCTAAAATCGTTACTTTCTTAAAAGGAGAAAGTGAGGCTATCGTTGATCCTTCTCAATTTGCCGTAATGCAAGCCAATCTTACATTAACAAAAACATTCTCGGATAAAGAATTACAAGGTATTGAAGCCTATATTCATTCGAATTTGAAATAACTAAATATTCTTCTTAAGTAACCCTTTCAGAGTTTGAAACTCTGAAAGGGTTTATTTTTAAATCTACTTTATCCCTCCAAAAGCGCCAAAACAAGCATTTTTATGCAAAATTTCGACACTAGAAAAACCTACTTTTTTCATTAAATCCAATTGGTAGCTCATCGATCGCGGTGTGTCTTCTTTTTCGATATAATCAAAAACTTTTTGTTGGTATTCCTCACCTCCATGTTGCGTCAAATAATTGGCATACATTTTCCAAACTAATTGATTCACCTCTTCGTGATCTTGAACCACCAAATCGGATATCAAGAAACAACCTCCGGGTGTTAAACTATCATACAATTTTTGGAATACCAATTCCCAATCGGAATCCTCACGCAAATGATGCAAAACCGCTCCTGCCAAAATAATATCAAAATGGTTTTTAGGTAATTCAATGTCGCGAATATCTCCTTGAAAAGTTTCAACTTTAGCAGTTGTCGCTTCTGAAACACGCTCGAAAGCTTTGTCCAACATATTCTGACTCAAATCGATCAAAGTACAATTCAAATTTGGCACTTTCGAAAGCATTTTCAACGTATAATTTCCCGCTCCGCAACCCAAATCCAAAATAGTTGTTGCTTCCGGTTTTAAAGCTCTTGCTGTACACGTAATCAATTCTAATGCAATTTTTGCATCCATTGTAGCTACCTGTCCTGTTTCTAAGTTAGAGAAGCGTTCCACCTCATTGTCAAAACGTTCCCTGATTTCTGTTACTGTTGATTTTTTCATAATGCTCCTTTTTTTAACAAACCTATAATTTTTATATATGCTGTAAAAATGCTTATTTTGTCAATTATTAATACCTAAAAAGTATTTATGGAATTACGCCACTTAAAATATTTCCTAAAATTAGCCGAAGAACTAAGCTTTGTTCGCGCAGCCGATAAGCTGTTTATTTCTCAGCCACCATTGAGCCGTCAGATTAAAGAATTGGAAATCGAACTCGGAGCGACACTTTTTGAGCGAAATAACAAACGAGTAATCCTTACCGAAGCAGGGAAATTTTATCAAAAAGAAATTCAGGAATTACTTAAAAATTTAGAACGCATCAACATACAAACTAAGAAAATAAGCGAAAATCAAAGTGGTGAATTCCGAATTGCTTATGTGAGTTCGACTTTTTCGGGAGATATTTCTAAACTAATCCAATTTTTATCCGCTCAATATCCTTACGTTAATTTTAGATTGTATGAAGTGCCAACCGTCAAGCAAATTGCTGCTTTAGAAGAAGGAAAAATTGATTTTGGAATCATCCGATCGCCTTTGCATTCGCCAAAAATCGATTCCCAATTGTGGTTTAAAGACAGTTTTTCGCTGGTTTTTAATCGAAATAAATATTCTATTGCTTCAGAAGACGAACTGGAAAAATGGAATGAAGCCACTTTTGTGTTTTTTAATAAAGAATATGCTCCTTATTTTTATGATGCTTTATTGCAAATTTGTGCACAATATGGTTTTAATCCAAAAGTGGTTCATGAGTCTAACAATATTTCGTCCATTATTCAATTGGTTAAAAATGGATTGGGCATTTCGATAGTGCCAACGGCTATTATGAAAAGTCATAATTATCCCGAATTGGAATTTGTAGAACTCAAAAAAGTGAATCTTTCCACCGATATTTTATTGGCTACACCAAAAGGAAATCAGTCCGAAATTTCAAAAGCAGCTATACAATTTCTAATGGAACAAAACAGTAAAAAATAAAAACATGCCATTTACATTTTCACATCCGGCCATAATTTTACCACTATCGTATTTACCTAAAAAATGGATTTCATTAACAGCTCTTATCGTTGGAAGTTTGACTCCCGATTTCGAATATTTTTTAAGGATGAAAGTACAAAGCATTTATAGTCATACACTTTCCGGCATATTTTGGTTTGATTTACCATTAGGAATTATAATCACATTTCTATTCCATACAATAATACGTAATACCTTGTTTTTAAATTTACCGCTACAAATTAAAGCGAGGTTATTTCAATATCAAAAATTCGATTGGATCAATTATTTTAAATTCAATTGGATTATAGTAATTATTTCTCTATTAATTGGAATAACTTCTCACTTGTTTTGGGATAGTTTTACCCATAATCACGGATATTTTGTAGAAAATATACCCTCATTAAAAAATAAAATCAATTTGTACAATTTACAAATTCCGATTTTTAAAATATTGCAACATTCCAGTAGTTTAATTGGCGGAATTATAATTATACTTGGATTTAGAAAATTACCAATAAGCAAAATTGAAAACACCGAAATTAATTTTAAATATTGGCTAATCTTAATAATAACCACTTTAATGATAATTTTAGTTAGATTTTTAACAGGCTTAACATTCTATCAATATGGGACTATTATCATTACAATTATTTCTGCTACATTAATTGGATTAATTGTTACTCCAATTTTAATAAATAAGTTATAATTTTTCTTTCTTAACATTGCGAAAACTTTGTGTACTTTACGGTAAAATCAAGATATAAACATGGAAACTTGTTTCTTTAAAACACCTTTAGGAATTGCCAAAATTGAAGGTGATGAAAACGGAATTTCAATAATTTCAATTGCTGATGATGGCAAAATTTCTGAAACTATTCCTGTTGAATTAAAAGAATGTATTGCACAACTTTTTGAATACTTTGATGGGAAACGAACCGATTTTTCTTTTAAATTGAATCCAAAAGGAACCGAATTTCAGCAAAAAGTATGGCAGGCTTTACTCGAAATTCCATTTGGAAAAACCTGCAACTATATGAATTTGTCTAAGAAATTAGGAGATGTCAAAGCCATTCGTGCTGTGGCTTCCGCCAATGGAAAAAATCCGTTATGGATTGTAGTTCCTTGTCATCGGGTTATTGGAACTGATGGCTCACTTACGGGTTATGCAGGTGGTTTGTGGCGAAAAAAATGGCTTTTGGAACATGAAAATCCAAGCACACAACAAAGTTTGTTCGAATAAAAGAAAAACTGCAAAAAAGGAATCTTTAATTTATGTAAATTCGTACTGAATCCTAAAGTGAACTTCTATGAAATGGCTAAAAAAACTCTTAATCGGATTGATTGCCTTTATACTAATTGTAGAAATCGTATTCTATATTTTTAAAATTGATTATTTAATAAAAGCCGTTCGAATAACCTATTTCAACGGACATAGCACTGCTTTTCTTGAAGATTACAAGTATTTTCCGAATAGAATTATTGAAAAAAGTACGGTAGCGCAACCTTGGAAAATTGCCAAAAATTGCAACCAGATAAAAGCCACCAAAAAGCTGGAAGAACTGCATCAAGAAATTGGCACAGTTGCTTTTTTAATCATCAAAAAAGACAGCATCTGGCACGAAAGCTATTACGACAACTACACTAAAGATTCTAAATCCAATTCTTTTTCCATGGCCAAAAGCATCGTTTCGGCTTCATTGGGAAAAGCTATTATGGAAGGAAAAATTAAAAGTTTAGACCAGAAAGTTTCCAATTTTATTCCTGGATTTAAAGAAGGAATTACAGCTAATATGACGGTAGGCGATTTATCTTCGATGGCATCGGGATTAGATTGGGACGAAGACTATTACGATCCTTTTTCGATAACTACCCGTGCTTATTTTGATGATAATTTAAGAGCCCTTGTTTTGGGACTAAAAGGAATTGAAAAACCTGGAAAATCATATAAATACTTAAGCGGTAACACCCAACTCTTAGCAATGTGTATCGAAAAAGCCGTTGGAAAAAGTTTAGCCAATTATGTTTCAGACTTTTTTTGGAAACCCATGGGAGCCGAAAGTGATGCGTTTTGGCAAACCGACAGGGAAAACGGAATTGTAAAAGCCTATTGCTGCATTGCCAGTAACGCCAGAGATTTTGCCCGTTTTGGGAAACTCTATCTTCAACATGGGAAATGGAACGGCAAAACAATCTTAGACAGCTCATTTGTTGCCAAATCACTAACGCCAAGATTTAAAGATTCTCCACAATACGGCTATGGCTGGTGGTTGAGTAATTTTAAAAACAAAAAAGTATTTTACATGCGTGGGCATTTGGGACAATATGTAATTGTAATTCCAGAAGACGATTTGATAATTGTGAGACTTGGAAATCACGATAAACCAAGTACTAATGGATCACCACATAGCGATGATTTTTATGTGTATTTAGAGGAAAGCTATAAAATGCTGCAACAAGAATTGGCTCCAAACAAAAATTAAGAACATGATTGAAAAAATAAACCTCAACAACATCCTATTTCTGGATATAGAAACGGTTCCTGAAACAGAAGATTTCAACTCTTTGGATTCAGAGATGCAAGCTTTGTACGAGCAAAAAACGCAATACCAACGCAAAGATGATTTCTCAGCCGAGGAATTTTATGATCGGGCGGGAATTTGGGCCGAGTTTGGAAAAATTGTCTGTATTTCTGTTGGTTTTTTTGTCATTAAAGGAGATATCCGTAACTTTAGAGTCACTTCTTTTTTTGGAGAAGAACCCAAGCTTTTGAAAGATTTCAATAATTTACTGAATAATCATTTCAACGGCCCACAACATCTTTTGTGCGGACACAATGCCAAAGAATTTGACATTCCGTTTCTGGCACGTCGTATGATTATCAATCAAATCCCAATTCCCGACAAGCTGAATTTATTTGGAAAAAAACCATGGGAAATTCCGCATTTAGATACTTTAGAGTTATGGAAATTTGGCGATTACAAGCATTTTACTTCTTTAAAATTAATGTGTAAAGTCCTCGGAATTCCTTCTCCTAAAGGCGATATCGACGGCAGTCAGGTAGGACATGTTTTTTATGTGGAAAAAGACATTGACAGAATTGTAACCTATTGCGAAAAAGACACCATCGCCGTAGCACAAATTTTTCTACGTTTACGAAGAGAAGATTTATTGATTGAAGACGAGATTATTCATGTTTAAATTTCAATAGCAATAACAAAAATTAAACTCAATAGTAACTAAACAAAGTGTTTTTTGTCTTTGTGATTGAAATTGATTTTTGAAATTGTCATTGCAATTGATTTATTACATTTACAAAAATTATAAATTATGGTATTAAGTAGATTTTGGTTAGTAATTTTCATTTCGTCGATTGCATTTGTGATTTTCAGTTTGTTTTCTGGTAATAGTTATACAATAGACCATGTTTTGAACGGAAAAAAAGACGATCCTATTTTAATTTCTGAAAAATATATTGATCAAATTCCTGCATTTATAAAAGACAGCATCAATAAATCGGAAGAAAAAACCTTTACTATCAATAGAGATACACTAAATATTGATACTACTTATGTCTACAAAAATAAAACGGTAAAAATCTACAGTGGTGTTCAAAAATCGGATGGTTTACTGCCCACTTGTAAAAGCACCTTACTTGATTTGATTCTGCCTCTTATGGCTTATTTGGCCTTTTTCTGTGGCTTAATGGAACTTTTAATCATTTCCGGAGTATCTGAAAAACTGGCAAAAGTATTGAGTCCTGTATTTGTAAAAGTGTTTCCAAGTATTCCCAAAAACCACCCTTCAATTTCCTACATGACCTTAAACTTTGCTGCCAATTTCTTAGGATTGGATTCGGCTGCAACACCTTTTGGACTAAAAGCCATGGAAAGCTTACAAGAAATAAATCCTGAAAAAGACAAGGCCAGCGATGCCCAAATTATGTTTATGTGTCTTCATGCTTCGGGACTTACTTTAATAGCAACTTCTATAATTGGTTATCGTGCGGCTGCTAATGCCAGCAACCCTGCCGATGTGATGTTGCCTTGTATTATCACCTCTTTTATCGGTACCATTGCTGCTTTTCTGATTGTTGGAATTAGACAAAAAATCAATTTCAAAAGCGCTTCTTTAGTTATTGGGTTGATGGTATTAATTGCTGCAATTGTAGGTTTATTAATGTATGTAAACCATTTGGATTTAATTGGTAAAAACTATTTCACCTCTAATCTTTCCGCGTTAATATTGGTAGGAATTATTCTTTTTACTTTGATCTTTTCTTTTCTTAAGGAGAAAAAATTCACAGAAGCCAATACAACTGTTTATGAAGCCTTTGTATCGGGAGCCAATAATGGTGTTAAAACTGGAGTCACCATTTTCCCTTATGTTTTAGGAATGTTAGTTGCTATTTCTTTATTCAGAAACAGTGGTTTATTCGAAATTATTAGTGACTGGATTGCTTTTATTTTCTCCAATATGGGTGTAAATAAACAAATTACCGATGCTTTGCCCGTAGCATTATTAAGACCATTCAGTTCTGCGGGATCAAGAGGTTTTTTGATTGATTCGATGAATACTTTTGGTGCCGATTCCATGACGGGAAGATTAAGCTCTATTTTTCAATGCAGTGCCGAAAGTACTTTTTATGTTATTGCGGTTTACTTTGGTTCTGTCAATATAAAAAACACCCGATACGCCCTAGGAACCATGCTTATAGTGGATCTGATTTGTGTGATTACGGCTATTTTCGTGGCGAGCTGGTTTTTTTAGTTCAAAGGATAAAATATTTCTGAAAAATGTTCCGAGCCTACGGCTCTCATTTGGATATGGATTGATTGTTTTCAACGGATTAAAATCCGTTGCTACAACATGTACCGAGCCTATGGCTCTATAAAATGTGCCAAATGTGAAAGTTCCGTAGGAACGATTTGTATTGTAGCAACGGATTTTAATCCGTTGATAATATGAAATGATAAAAAATGGAGTTCCGTAGGAACGGAACATTTTTAGCTACAAATCCATACCATGAAAAAATGAAATTATGGCAAATACTTATCATCAAGTATACATTCAGGTTGTTTTTGCGGTAAAATATCATGAAGCGGTTATTACTAATCAATGGAAATCCACATTATTTGGTGTTATTGGCAATTTGATAAATGAAACTGGTTGTAAAACTATCATTGTAAATGGAGTTGAAGATCACGTCCATTGTTTTTTAGGTCTTAAACCTACAGTCTCCATTTCGGAATTGATGAAAACTGTAAAGGCGAAATCATCAAAATATATTAATGACCATCATTTAACCAAATCAAGGTTTGAATGGCAGGAAGGTTATGGTGCGTTTTCATATGGACATTCTCAAATTAATGTAGTTTATAAATATATTACTAATCAAGAAGAACATCATAAAAAGCAAACTTTCAAGGACGAATATTTAGCATTTTTAGATAAATTCGAAGTACCATTTGATGAAAGATATATTTTTGAAGATTTGATATGAACCGAGCCTACGGCTCTCATTTGAATGGGTTTGATCGTTTTCAACGGATTGAAATCCGTTGCTACAAAATGTACCGAGCCGATGGCTCTGTCAAATGTGAAAGTTCCGTAGGAACGACAAATATTGTAGCAACGGATTTTAATCCGTTGGCGTAGGAACAGAACATATTATAAGATTTTAATCCGTTGTCGTAGAAACGAATTATATTCGAACAATGGATTTTATCCGTTGATGAAACAATAATTTCAAGATTATTAATCTATTTTTCATTCTTTTAAATCAAAAAAATGCACCATTTATTCCGAAAATTAATCTTTTTATGGGTTGGAAATATCTCTATGTGGATTTTTTACGGAGGAAAAAAATCCATTGATGATGTTCTTAAAGAAGATAATGAAACTGTTGGAATTATTGTAACTGTAATTTTAGGTTTTTTAATCTATTTTTCATTCTTTTGAATATTATACAAATCATTTAAACAAATAAAAAATGTCAAAATACACTAAATACATCGCGATTGGCTTACTTATTTTATTTTTACTTACCAGTTTATTAAGTTAAAAGCCCAATTTACTTTATTAAAAAACAGCTTTTTTTGATTTCTATTTTCGAAATCAACGCTTTCTTAACGCTTGATTTTTAACAAAAAAGCTGTTTTTTAGCACTAATCCCATTCCGCAAAAACAATTGCTGCGGCAAATATTTTTTATATTTGTCAAAAAAATAAAACACCCATGGACTTTATATACCAGGATCCTTATCCAATTTTAAAAGACGATACCCAATACCGCAAAATCACTTCTGATTACGTAAAAGTTGAAAAACTAGGAGACAGAGAAATCTTAACTGTTGATCCAAAAGGACTAGAATTGCTTTCGCAAGAAGCGATGAAAGACGTTTCTTTTATGTTGCGAACTTCACACTTAGAGAAATTAAGAGCTATTCTTGATGATCCTGAAGCAACAGACAACGACCGATTTGTAGCTTATAATCTATTGCAAAATGCTGCGGTGGCTATTGATGGCGAATTGCCTTCTTGTCAGGATACCGGAACAGCGATTGTAATGGCTAAAAAAGGAGAAAACGTATACACAGGTGTCGATGATGCCGAATGGCTTTCTAAAGGGATTTTCAATACTTACCAAGAACGCAACTTACGTTATTCTCAAATTGTACCAATCAGTATGTTTGAAGAAAAGAACTCTGGTTCGAATCTTCCGGCACAAATTGATATTTATTCGAAAAAAGGAGCTTCTTATGAGTTTTTGTTTTTAGCAAAAGGTGGAGGTTCTGCTAACAAAACTTACCTATACCAACAGACGAAATCGTTGTTGAATGAAAAATCAATGGATGCTTTCATTCGTGCAAAAATAATGGATTTAGGAACTTCGGCTTGTCCACCATATCACTTGGCTTTAGTGATTGGAGGAACTTCTGCCGAAGCGAATTTGGCTACGGTTAAAAAAGCATCTGCGGGTTATTTCGATAATTTACCAACTACTGGAAACATGGCAGGTCAGGCTTTCCGTGATTTGGAATGGGAAAAAAGAGTGCAATTGATTTGCCAACAAAGTGCAATTGGAGCCCAATTTGGAGGGAAATATTTCACACATGATGTGCGTGTAATTCGTTTGCCGCGTCACGCTGCTTCTTGCCCGGTTGGATTGGGAGTTTCCTGTTCTGCTGATAGAAACATCAAAGGTAAGATCACCAAAGACGGTATTTTCGTGGAACAATTAGAAGTAAATCCAAAACGTTTGTTACCTGAAACGCCACCACATTTGGAAGAAGCTGTTGAAATTGATTTGAACCAACCTATGGCTGATATTCTTAAAAAACTATCACAATATCCTATTAAAACGCGTTTGAAATTAAATGGAACTTTGATTGTAGCTCGTGATATTGCACACGCAAAAATCAAAGAATTATTAGATGCCGGTAAACCAATGCCGGAATATTTCAAGAATCACCCCGTATATTACGCAGGACCAGCTAAAACACCTGAAGGAATGGCTTCGGGAAGTTTTGGACCAACAACTGCTGGTAGAATGGATGTTTATGTAGAAGAATTCCAGAAAAATGGTGGAAGTATGGTAATGCTTGCCAAAGGAAACAGAACTAAAGACGTAATGAATGCTTGTAAAACTTACGGTGGATTCTATTTGGGTTCTGTAGGTGGTCCTGCTGCTATTCTGGCTCAGGATAACATTTTGAAAGTAGAAGTAGTTGATTTTGAGGAATTAGGCATGGAAGCCGTTCGTAAAATCACTGTAAAAGATTTCCCTGCTTTTATTATTACTGATGATAAAGGAAATGATTTCTTTGAAAATTTATAGTCTTTATAAAACAGCGATAAAGTGTCAACCCTGTCAGAGTTCAAAACTCTGACAGGGTTTATTTTTTTAGTCAATCTGCATCTCTGGAATTTCACCCTCGATAATTAATTCTGCTTCGGTGGAAGCGACGATATGTTCCACAGAAACACCTGGAGCGCGTTCTAACAGCTTAAAACCTTTGGGAGTAACTTCGAGAACGGCTAGCTCAGTTACAACTTTTTTAACGCAGCCCACGCCTGTTAACGGCAAAGTACATTTTTTCAGGATTTTACTTTCTCCCGCTTTATTCACATGCATCATGGCCACGATAATATTTTCGGCCGAAGCGACTAAATCCATAGCACCACCCATTCCTTTCACCATTTTACCTGGGATTTTCCAGTTGGCTATATCACCGTTTTCGGCTACTTCCATAGCGCCAAGAATAGTTAAATCAACATGTTTGCCACGGATCATTCCAAAACTTAATGCCGAGTCAAAAAAAACAGCACCGGGAAGCGTAGTTATGGTTTGTTTTCCTGCATTAATGATATCGGCGTCTTCTTCTCCCTCGAAAGGAAACGGACCCATGCCTAAAACACCATTTTCGCTTTGAAATTCGACGTTTATTCCCTCAGGTATATAATTGGCCACCAAAGTTGGAATTCCTATCCCTAAATTGACATAATAGCCGTCTTTGAGTTCTTGAGCAATTCGTTTTGCAATATCTTCTTTCGTTAACATGATTAATGTACTAATTTATTAATGTATCAATTTACCAATCTAAGACGAGGACTTACTAGAACTAATAATTTTATAAATAATAAGTCCAATTTCATTGATTTTGAATTTCAATTGAGGTTCAAAAGGATAAGAAGGAGCTCTTTCGCATAATGTGAGCCAATATTTTGTCTCTTCAATTTCTTTAGCGGCAATTTTCATTTTATGAATAAAATCGGCTCTACTTTCAGCGTTTTGAGCTTCATGAACATTAGCCCCAATACTTGTTCCTGATTTTAATAATTGATTAGAAATTACAAATTTTCTATTTTGTTCTAAAATTTCACAAAATGCGATAATGTCTAAGGCAAAATCTATTGTCTTAGAAACTATTATATTTTCTTTTTCCATACAATTGATACATTTTTAAATTAAAAAATTGATTAATTTTTGGCTCTAACTGTACGTTGCTCAATTCTCTTCTCATACTTTTCTCCTTGAAAAATACGTTGCACAAATATTCCAGGAATATGAATTTGATTCGGGTCTAAAGTTCCTGCTTCTACTAATTCTTCTACTTCGGCGATGGTGATTTTGGCAGCACCGGCCATTGCAGGATTAAAATTCCGAGCGGTTCCTTTAAAAATTAGGTTTCCAGCAGTATCACCTTTCCAGGCTTTTACAATAGCAAAATCAGCTTCGAAAGCCAATTCCATTACGTGCATTTTTCCATTAAATTCTCGGGTTTCTTTGCCAATGGCAACTTCAGTTCCAAAACCTGCAGGTGTAAAAAAAGCAGGAATTCCGGCTTGGGCAGCACGACAACGTTCGGCTAAGGTTCCTTGTGGAATGAGTTCTACTTCGAGTTCACCCGAAAGCATCTGACGTTCAAATTCGGCATTTTCACCTACATAGGATGAAATCATTTTTTTGATTTGTCTCTTTTGCAAAAGCATCCCCAAACCAAAATTATCTACTCCGGCATTATTAGAAATGCAAGTCAGATTTTTGATTTCTTTTTGAACCAATTCGACAATAGAATTTTCGGGAATACCACATAATCCAAAACCACCCAACATAATAGTCGCATTGTCTTGAACATCGCGCAGTGCTTCCTGAACAGAATTTACTTTTTTGTAGATCATAACGAATAGATTGCTTTTGATTCTTAAAAATAGGTCTTTATTTTCAAAAGAAAAAACAATATTACATTTCGTCCCTAATTAAAACTTTCACTCTGTTTTTTTATGAAAATGATAAGCGCTTATGGTAAAATCTTCTTTGAAATATAGTTTATGAGCAGTGGTTCTACTTGGGCCAGAATCCAATTGGATAGAAACACAGTGCTGTTCCAAAGCAATTTCTTTTAAATGATTTAAAAGTTGCGAAGCATAGCCTTTGCCTCTATGTGTTTCCAGAGTAGAAAGATCATCCAGATAAAGCATCTTTCCGCAGTACAGCATCGTATAAATGCGATATCCTGCTATAGCTACGGTTTGATTGTCTTCCTGAATATAAAGTAAATTATAACCTTCCTTCTGTAAGTCTTTAATTTGAGAAACAAAATTTTCTCTTTCTAACATAGGTCGGAGTAAAAAAATAGCTTCCCAACAGGAAGCTATTTCAATATCGGTAATTGCAATTTTAATTTCAGTCATAATCAACAAGTAAAATTAAAAAACGGTTTTTAAAATTCAAATTCGTCTGTATCTTGAATAACAGCAGTAGTATCTTTTACTGTTGCTGCAGGCCTTTGATAACAATCTACTTTTATAGAAAGATTAGCAGGTCTGTCAAATGGTTCTTTGGAGACTTTAAGATTTGGATCTTGGTAACACAATTTCATAAAATATCCCCAAACTGGCAATGCTGCTGTAGCACCTTGACCGTAGGTAATACTTTTAAAACGTGCCGAACGATCTTCACATCCAACCCAAACTCCTGTAACTAAATTGGGAACCATTCCCATAAACCATCCATCAGATTGGTTTTGTGTTGTTCCTGTTTTACCCGCAATTGGATTCGTAAACATATACGGATAACCTGTCCAACGGTTGTCTCCGCTACCTCCATATTCTGTTCTTAATCTTGAACCCGAACCTCCTTCAGTAACTCCTTCTAATAGTTTTATTACTGCAAATGCAATGTCTTTATTCAAAACATCGTGCGATTCCGGTATTGGCTCATAAATAACCACACCGCTTTTATCTTCAATTCGAGATAAAAATTGTGGTTTATTATACACTCCCTGATTAGCAAAAGTACTGTAAGCAGCCACCATTTCTTCAACCGTAATATCTACAGCTCCAAGCGCAATCGAAGGTTGAGCTGGAATTTCTGTTTTAACTCCTAATTTATGAGTTAGTTTAATAACCGCCTCTGGTCCAACTTTGTCAATTAATTTAGCCGAAACCGTATTAATCGAATTTGCCAATGCTTTTTTCAAAGTTACCATTCCAAGGTAAGTGTTGTTTGAATTTCTAGGAGTCCATGTTTCAGTAACATGATGACGCCCCACTGGAATAGTGAATGGCGAATCAATTATCGAATCACAAGGCGACATATTTAATTGCTCAATAGCTGTTGCATAAACAAAAGGTTTAAAAGTCGAACCTACTTGTCTGGCTCCTTGTGCTACGTGATCGTATTGAAAATACTTATAGTTGATACCTCCTACCCAAGCTTTGATATTTCCAGTTTGAGGCTCCATTGCCATCAAACCAGCTTGCAAGAAATGCTTGTAATAACGAATAGAATCCAATGGTGTCATAATAGTATCTCTTTCCCCTTTCCATGTAAAAACAGTCATTTTTGTTTTCTTATTGAAAGATTCTATGATTTCATCTTCTGATTTTTCCATTGATTCCATTACAGTCCAACGGTTTGAAGCTTTCATTGCTTGCTTTAAAATACGATTGGTTTCTTTTTCAGAAATACCCACAAAAGGAGCATTTTTGTTTGTTTTTGCCTCGATAAAAAATTCTTCCTGAAGGTTTGCCATGTGTTTTTCAACAGCTTCTTCTGCATGTAATTGCATTCTGGAATCAATCGTGGTGTATATTTTTAAACCATCTTTGTAAATATCATAATCCGAACCATCTGGCTTTTTATTGGTTTCAACCCATTTTTTCATGTAATCACGTAAATATTCTCGAAAATAAGTTGCCGTACCTTCTCTATGACTCTCTAATTTAAAATGCAACGTTATTGGTAAAGCTTGCAATTTTTCTTTTTGTGATTCAGAAATCATCTTCGCTTTTTCCATTTGTGCCAATACCACATTTCTACGGTTTTTAACTCCAACAGGATTTCTTACTGGATTATATAATCCTGAATTTTTGAACATTCCCACTAATATTGCCGACTCATCTACCGTTAATTCTTTTGGAGTTTTAGAAAAATAAGTTTGAGCTGCTGAACTTACTCCGACAGAATAATTTCCAAAATCATAAACATTACAATACATAGCAAGAATCTCATTCTTAGTATATTGTCTTTCTAATCGAATGGCAATAATCCACTCTTTTGCTTTTTGGATAATACGAAAAGGTAGAAATTTAGAACCTTCACCATGAAAAAGTTGTTTTGCTAATTGCTGTGTCAAAGTACTCGCTCCACCATTGGTACCTAAAGTTACAATAGCTCTCAATGTTCCTCTGCCGTCAATACCTGAATGCTCGTAAAAACGCTCATCCTCAGTAGCTACTAATGCATCTACCAAATTTTTAGGTAAATCGGAATATTTTAATTGCGAACGATTGGTTTGAAAATACTTCCCAATAACAACACCATCTGATGAAATAATTTCGGTAGCCAAATTAGAATCTGGATTTTCTAAGTCTTCAAATGAAGGCATAGAACCTAAAAGTCCCCATGAAGCAAAAAGGAAAAACAGGATAATTCCCCCCATTCCATAAAAGAAAAACTTCCAGAATTTTTTGTTATAATATTTAAAATCGTGTTCTGTAGTATTTGTTTTTTTATTAGTTGCCATAACTATTTATTCTTTTTTTCAATTCTTAAACCTACTTCTGTAATACCTTCTAATTGTGTAACTCCGGGAACCTTCCCTCCTTCGCGAACAGCTTGTTTTATATTGAGTTTGTATTTTCCTCTAAACTTTACATTCTCTTTAAAATACAATTTGCTCTCTTTTATATCGGTAAAACCATCACCTAACAAAGTACCATCTGCTGCTGCCATTTGATATTCTAAAGTGTCGACTTTAGTGTAACCATTTGGTTTTTCTAAGGTTACAATTAAAAAAAGATTATTAAAAGGGTAATTATTATTATCTCTTACGTTTATAAAAAGATCATATTGTTTTGTTGAATCCAATTCAGGCAGATTAAAAGAAACGATACTGTCTTTATGCCAAGCGCTGCCAACGGATTTGTATTCATCAAAAACTCTTTTATCATCACATGAAAAAAAGAGTATGCTAACTAAAAGTAATAAAACGCTATTTTTTAGCCTCATTTTTTTTAATAATTATAGGTTTTCTAGGCCCTTTAGGCTTCTTATCTACAGCTGGCTTTTCTTGTGTTGGAGCAGCTTGAGCAGGTGGTTTATTTCCCTGTTTATTTACTGGTTTTTTAGCACTTGGAGCTGCCGCTGTATTTTCAACTGCTTTTTTAGGTTTTTTATTGTGTCTCTTGCTCTTTTTTGGTTGATCAAAACGAGTTAAACTTTCTTGACCCATAGCATTATTGAAATCTTTTTCAACTTCTTGAGTCACTTCAACCGCAAAATCTTCTAATGAAGAAACCTTGTTCTTTAACTTATTTTCGGCTATAATTTCCTTAACCTTATCAATTTTTAAAACATGCCAATTTGCAAAATTATTGGTATATGCAAACCACATCAATCCTTTAAAAATATCTTGTTTTTGACAAATAGCATCCCCTTTTTCTGTAACCAATTTGGTTTCGAAATCAGGAAATCCTTTTAAGGCATCCATGTAAGTATCTAGTTCATAGTTCAAACAGCATTTCAATTTTCCGCATTGTCCTGCTAGTTTTTGCGGATTTAAAGACAATTGTTGGTAACGTGCCGCCGAAGTATTTACACTTCTAAAATCAGTCAACCAAGTCGAACAACACAATTCTCTACCACAAGATCCAATTCCACCTAAACGAGCAGCTTCCTGACGGAAACCTACTTGTTTCATCTCGACTCTGGTACTGAATTCTTTGGCAAAATCTTTAATTAAAAGTCTAAAGTCAACACGATCGTTAGCGGTGTAGTAAAAAGTTGCTTTCGAACCATCTCCTTGAAATTCAATATCCGATATTTTCATTTCCAATTTATGCTGAATCGCTAATTCACGCGCACGAACCTTCATTGGCTCTTCTTTATTTCGAGCCGCTGACCAAATATCGATGTCTTTTTGAGAAGCTTTTCGGTAAACTTTAGGAACTTCATTACTGTTTGGATCCACTCCTTTTTTCTTCATTTGGATACGAACCAATTCGCCAGTCAAAGTAACTATTCCAATATCATGCCCAGGAGAAGCGACAGTTGCCACAATGTCTCCCATGCTTAAAGTTAATTTCTCCGTATTGCGATAAAACTCTTTTCTTCCATTCTTAAAACGAACTTCAACACAATCAAAAGGAGCTTCCCCGCCAGGTAAACTCATATTTGAAAGCCAATCGAAAACCGTTAATTTGTTGCAGCTATCGGTGCCACAAGTCCCATTATTTTTACAACCCTTCGGTGCGCCACCATCAGAGGTTGAACAACTTGCACATGCCATAATTTTATATGTAGTGTTGTGACTGGCACAACTTAAGTTCTTAAAACGTTTAATCTGTAAAGATAGTACTTTTTAATCTTAAGATGCAAGACTAAGAATTCCCAAAAAGATTAAAGTTTTTATAAAAAAAGCCTATTTCAAATAACTTAGAAATAGGCTTTAAAGCGGTTTTTTAGAACGAATTTATTCTAAAATCTTATATATTTTATCAGATAAACGAACTCTAAAAGGAACTGCAAAAGTTACTCTATCTCCTTTTTTTGCTACTGTGTTTTCTGTATCGTTTACGATCATTTTTTCTAAAACCAATTCTTGGTCTCCTGTCGTTGGCCCAGAAATTAAAATTTTGTCACCCAAATTCAATTCTTGATTTTCAATAGTAAAAAGTCCCACCTGAGCTTTGACATAATAATGCTCAGTTTTACCAACTAAGGTCTTTTTTACTTTTATTTTTTGACGAATATCCGCCGATTTAGCTCCGCTCCGTTCGGCTCCGCCTCGGGTTGGAGCTGTCGCCAAAGCAGTATCGGACAATTCACCAGAGTGTTTGAACTTCAAACTTTCAGATTTTCCTTTTCTAAAAACTTTATTACCTACTTGTTTCCCTTTTCTTAATTTTATTTGTTCGTCATAAGGCAAATGGATTGTTTCCTGACATTCGGTAGAACAGCAATTTTCCATAGCAGCCTTGCAATCATCACATTGGATAAACAATAAATGACAACCATCATTGGCACAATTGGTATGATTATCACAAGGTTTTCCACATTGATGGCATTGCGAAACAATATCATCCGTAATTCTTTCGCCCAGACGATTGTCGAAAACAAAGTTTTTTCCAATGAATTTGCTTTCTAAACCTTCTTCTTCAATTTGCTTTGCATAATTAATGATTCCTCCTTCTAGTTGGAAAACATTTTTAAAACCCTGATGTTTGAAATAAGCACTTGCTTTCTCGCAACGAATTCCTCCGGTACAATACATTACAAGATTTTTATCTTCTTTATGATCCTGAAGCTGCTCGTTGATTATTGGCAGACTTTCTCTAAAAGTTTCCACATCTGGAGTAATAGCACCTTTAAAATGACCCACTTCACTTTCGTAATGATTTCTAAAATCGACTACAATCGTGTTTGGATCTTCCAAAATTTCATTGAATTCCTTGGCTTTTAAGTGTACGCCTTTGTTAGTTACATCAAAAGTGTCGTCATTAAGTCCATCAGCTACAATCTTGTGACGCACTTTGATGGTTAATTTTAAAAACGCGTGATCATCTTGTTCTACGGCAACATTCAAACGAATGCCTTTCATGAAATCATACGCCTCCAAAGTTTCTCTAAAAGCTTCAATATTTTCGGCAGGAACGTTCATTTGAGCGTTAATACCTTCGTTGGCAACGTAAATTCGCCCCAGAGCATCAAGTGCATTCCAGGCTACAAATAAATCATCGCGAAATTTTTTAGGATCTTCAATTTTGGCATACGCATAGAAAGACAACGTAAGACGTTGTTTACCCGCTTGATCAATCAATTCAGCTCTTTCTTCTGCGCTTAAGGTGTTGTACAGTTGCATGCTATAAACGGTTTAAGTGAGAATATTTTTTGCAAAAGTATAAAAAATAACTCAAAATCGCCCAATCACTGGTTTTGAGCAAAGAAACCGCATTAAAAAAATTAGACACAAATTGCACCAATTATCACAAATCAGGGAGATTATAAAATTAAATTACACAAATTTTTCTGCCTTTGGCAGATTCGTGAAATTAAAAACTAAGCCCATCTTTCGTGTGAATTTGTGGAATTCGTGTAAAATAAAATCAATTCAAACTTGCCTTGAACATTTTCAATTCGTCCCAACTGAATTTTTCGCCAAATTGTTCTTTCATTGGAGTAAGCGATTCTTCTTTGTAGAATTTAAAAGCTTCGGCTAATTCGTCAATTTTATCCTGAGGTAAAACTTCGCTTATCGAAATTCGCTTTGCCTGAATCAGTTTCACCAAATGGGTTTCGATAGTTTGAATGCTTAATTTTCGAATATCAGCAATATCTTGAATTGAATTTTTGGCAATCCACAAATCGAAAGTTTCCTCAACAGTCGATTTTTTAGGTGCTGCCTGGTCTTTTTTCTTCGAAGT
>JBDLTG010000032.1:0-47889 GCA_039805885.1 Bacteroidota bacterium | reverse complement strand
CAGTAATTGCATTCCAGTCTAATTTATTCTCGATTTTTAAGATACGAGTCAATTTAGTAGCCGTAAAAGGTAAAAATGGTTCGCAAAGTGAACTCAAAGCAGCAGCAATTTGCAAGGCAACATACATTTGGGTTTTTACACGTTCTGGATCCGTTTTAACCATTTTCCAAGGTTCTTCGTCAGCCAAATATTTATTTCCTAAACGAGCTACATTCATCATTTCGCCCAAAGCTTCACGGAATCTATAACGTTCAATCGAACTCGAAATCACAGCTGGATAAGCTTTCAATTCCGTTAAAGTTGCTTCGTCTACTTCCGAAAATTCGTTTGGAGCAGGAACAATTCCTTCGTAATATTTATTGGTTAAAACTACTACACGATTGATGAAATTTCCAAAAATAGCTACTAATTCGTTGTTGTTTCTAGCCTGAAAATCTTTCCAGGTAAAGTCATTATCCTTAGTTTCTGGCGCATTCGAAGTCAAAGCATAACGCAAAACATCCTGCTGATTTGGAAATTCTTCCAAATATTCGTGCAACCAAACCGCCCAGTTTTTAGAAGTCGATAATTTATTTCCTTCCAAGTTCAAGAACTCATTTGCAGGAACATTGTCAGGCAAAATATAACTTCCTTCAGCTTTTAACATTGCCGGGAAAATCACGCAATGGAAAACAATATTGTCTTTCCCGATGAAGTGAACCAACTTGGTTTTCTCATCTTTCCAATACGGTTCCCAATCTTTTCCTTCTCTCGCAGCCCATTCTTTAGTAGATGAGATGTAACCAATTGGCGCATCAAACCAAACATATAATTTTTTTCCTTCGGCACCTTCTACAGGAACATCAATTCCCCAATCTAAATCGCGAGTTACTGCACGAGGCTCTAATCCGCCGTCAATCCAGGATTTTACTTGTCCATAAACATTCGGTTTCCAGTCGTTTTTATGTCCTTCCAGAATCCATTCTCTTAAAAATGCATCGTAACGATCCAATGGTAAAAACCAGTGTTTCGTCGATTTTAAAATAGGAGTTTCTCCTGTAATAGTCGATTTTGGATTAATCAAATCGGTGGCATTCAAAGTCGAGCCACATTTTTCGCATTGGTCGCCATAAGCTTCTTCGTTGCCACATTTTGGGCAAGTTCCAACTACAAAACGATCTGCCAAAAATTGGTCTGCTTTAGCATCATACAATTGTTCGGTAACTTCTTCGATAAAATCGCCTTTTTCATATAATTTTTTAAAGAACTCCGAAGCTGTATCATGGTGAATCTTTGCCGAAGTTCGAGAATAATTATCAAATGCAATTCCAAAATCAGAGAACGATTTACGGATAATCCCATCGTATTTATCAATAACTTCCTGAGGTGTAATGCCCTCTTTTTTGGCTTTCATCGAAATAGCAACTCCGTGTTCGTCGCTTCCGCAAACAAATAAAACGTCTCTTCCCTGTAATCTTAAATATCTGGAATAGATGTCCGAAGGCACGTAAACACCCGCCAAATGCCCAATGTGAATTGGTCCGTTAGTATAAGGCAACGCCGCCGTAATGGTATATCTTTCTGGATTCTGTAGCATAATTCAATTTTATAGAGCGCAAAAATAAGGAATCCAATTTTATTTGGAGCTATTTAACTCCGTTGAATCTTCGATGTCCCGCTATCCGTTGCAATCTTTTGTGCCGAACACCGGCACAAAAGTATTTTTACTACTATCGGGGCTAGGGATTTGGGATTTTCGATGCCTTTTTAATAATTTAATGCCTGTTGTTTCTAGCCAACGGATTAAAAATCCGTTGCTACAATATGAGTCGTTCCTATGGAACTTTTACGTATCTACAAGAGCCATAGGCTCGGCAAATGTTATAGGGATGGATTTTAATCCATCCACATTTGACGAAATATTAATAAAGTGCATAGGTAGGGACAATGTTCCAAATAGTATTCCGCTAAAATCCGTGTTAATCTGTGTATAAGTATTTAGATTTTAAATCAAAGCTGTTTCGTAGAATCGGTATTTTTATATTTTTCGATAATATCTTTTATTACTTCAGAGTTTAGTCTATATCCGCTTAATAGTGGATAGCCTTCCCATCGAACGATACCATTAGGGTCTATCAAAATGCAATGTGGAATACCTTTTACTTCTAAGGAATTATACATGCTCCTTTGTGTGTCAATGGCGCTGTAGTATTCAATTTGAGGTGATGTCAATGCGGCTACTTTTTCTTTTGGTTCGTCACTGATACCAATAACTACCAAATCATTCTCAAATTCCGTTTTAAAACGGTTTAATTCAGGAATGGCTATTTTGCAAGGGCCGCACCAGGTAGCCCAAAAATCAATTAGTACAAATTTTCCTTTTGTCTTAGGTTTTTCTGAAAGCCATTTTTCTACTACTAGTTTTGGTGCTTTTTGATTGATAATCGATTTTGCCCATATTTTTTTCTCTTGCGAAAAAGCATTTAGGGCTAATAAAAAGCATAATGATAGTATCGTTTTTTTCATCTTCGGTTGTGTTGATTTATAATTTGGTTTTTCAAATATATTATTTTTTTTCTTACAAAAAGTATTTCTGTCGTCCCTATAATAGTTGGTTATTTGTACTATAGGTTTGTTTATCTTTGCAAACAGATTTAAAGAAAATAAATCATGGCAAAAGGACCTGAGAAAAATACCAAGAACAAGGCTTTACATACCAAATTACTGAATCGAAAAAAGGCTAAATTGCAAGAAGAGAAAGCAGCAAAAGCCTTGCGTTTAAAAGCTTTGGTTGCCAAAATGAATCAGCAAAAAAATAGTGACGAAAAGGATGCTGGTTAAAAACATTTCCATTCTTCATTATTTTCTCCGAAATTTGCAATCCACTCTTTAAAAAACTCAAAATGGAATTCGGAAGTATCATTATCTCAGAAACAGCCGCAAATAGCGAAAATCCACAAGATATAATCAACTCAAACATTTCGGTAATTAATCTGATGCGTGAGGAGAAAATCGACGACGATTTGATTCACGAAGATGCCTTGATGAGTTATTATTTGGATTATTACTATTCCCAATATGTGGCAGGTAATTTTGCGCAATTTGTATACAATTCTGGTTGGAATACCGAATTGAACGAATTAATCGAAGAAGGCTTGCAGTTAATTGGTGCCGAAAAACATTTGGAGTTGTTTCAGGAAGAATGCAAAAAAGTCAAATTGATGAGCAGTGTAAAAAGAGAAAAATTCTTTAAAGGCAAATTGGAAGGTGTAAATCCTATTCGTGATTTGCTTAACAACGATCGCTTTTTCGAATTAGAAGAAAATTTATTGCAGTTGAATGCCGCTTTCTTAAAAAATCATCCAGACACACAGGTTCTTTCTGTTGATGCCATGTTCGAATTGTTAGAAGACTTTGTTGGTCACGAAATTAAAAGAGCTTAATTCGTGAAATTACCTATTTAATAAGTCCTCACTTTTTTAGGATACTATCAAAATAAGTATATTTTTGTCTGAATTAGAACATTTAGATAATCAGAAGAAACAGCTGTAGGTAGTTATGGAGTCTCTAAATCATTTTTTTAAATTATTTGTGCTTGATATTCGCAATACAATGGGATTGTTGTTTTGGGGAAATTTTGCTTTAGCTACTCTCGTTTTTACCTTTCGTTTTGCGCTCTTCAGTAAGGATAATAAAACACATTTGTTAGTATTTGGCTGTTCTAAAATTCTTCAGTCTTTTGCGTGGTTGGCTTTTTTTCTACGAACAGATACCGTAACATTCAACCCGATAAACATTGTCATTCCCAATACGTTAATTTTTACTAGTTATTATCTTGAATCCGTCGCAATGTTAATGATGGTTAAAGGAAGTTCTAAAAAAGTTTATAGAATACAGTTTGTGCTATTTGTGATTACGTTATTGAGCTTTTATTGTGCTGTATGGCTTAAGGTCGCAGATAATATCCGTGTTTCGTTAGCGTCGCTCATCATTTTTTTACTGTTGATTACACCTTCTTTGCGATTTTTAACCGGAACTCGAAGCAGTTTATTTAAAAAAATACTGGGCTTTAATTACATCATATTATTAGTTGTGTTGATTTTTAGAACAATTTATCCTCTTTTTAAAACGACAACAAGTCTTTACTCGGTTGACCCGACACAAAAAATTATATTCTTGATTGTATTTCTGATGATGATAATCAGTGGAGTAGGGTATTTACTTTTATTGCAAGAAGAAAAAGAAATACAGATTAAAAAACTATTAGACGATAAAGACAAATTCTTTTCCATCATTGCACACGATTTAAGAGGCCCGTTTAGTGGAATCATTGGGCTTTCGGAATTACTATTAGAAAATGATAATCAATTAAATCCTAAAGAAACGAACGAATTTATTCAGCTCATTCATCAATCGTCAAAGAATACTTATTCATTATTGGATAATCTTTTAACTTGGGCACAATCTCAAACAGGAAGTCTCGAATTTAGTCCGAAAGAATTAGAAATTAGCTCAATTATTGATAAAACCATTAATTTATTGGCAAATGTTGCCAAAACCAAAAACATAACAATACGGGCGGAAGTAGAGGATAAACAATATGTTTTTGCCGATAAGAATATGCTTGAAACCATCTTTCGTAATCTAATTTCTAATGCCGTAAAATTCACCGAAACTAATGGTGAAGTATTGCTTTCGATAAAAAGAGAAAACAAGCAAATTGTGTTTTCTGTACAAGACAACGGGATTGGGATTGCTCCAGAAAAAATCACAAATCTATTTGCTGTAAATAGCAGGAGCACAACATCAGGAACAAATGACGAAATAGGAACTGGATTAGGCTTGATGTTATGCAAAGATTTTATTGAAAAACACGGCGGTAAAATTTGGGTTAAAAGCCAAGTAGGAAAAGGAAGTGTTTTCATGTTTAGCATACCGGATAGATTTTAATTTTGCCTTGGCAATAACTTTTTATTACACAAAGACACACTAAGAAAATCACCAAGTAACTCAAAGAATTTTTAAATTAAACTTTGTGAATCTCCGTGTCAACTTTGTGCTACTTTGTGAAATAGCTTTTACTGTTTTACAAAAAAATATTTCCTCAAAACTTTGTCTCATAAGTCTCAAACATTTCCTTAAATTTGCTTCCGTTATTAGAAATATTATAGTTATAAAAATCCAACTATGTTACAAATTGCATTTATTAGAGAGAATCAGGAAAAAGTGATCAAGGCTTTGGCAAAAAGAAATATGGATGCCAAAAGTGTTGTGGAAGAAGTGGTACAACTTGATGAGCGTCGTCGTGCTACGCAAGTAGAGTTAGACAACATTTTAGCCGAATCTAATAAATTGTCCAAAGACATTGGCGAATTGATGAAAGCAGGTGAGAAATCTAAAGCTGCTATTTTAAAAGAAAAAACAGTTAACAATAAAGAAAAGAGCAAGAAACTGGCTGAAATCGCTGAGGTTATTGCTGCTGATCTTGCTGAAAAATTATATAGTTTACCTAATCTTCCTGCCGATATTGTTCCTGAAGGAAAAACACCGGAAGAAAATTTAAATATTTTTGAAGCTGGCGAAGTACCGGTTTTGCATGAAGGAGCACAGCCACACTGGGAATTAGTTAAGAAATACGACATCATTGATTTCGAATTAGGAAATAAAATCACAGGAGCTGGTTTTCCGGTTTATAAAGGAAAAGGAGCTAAGTTACAACGTGCATTGATTAATTATTTTTTAGATAAAAATACCGCTGCGGGTTACAATGAGGTTCAAGTTCCTCACATGGTAAACGAAGCTTCGGCATACGGAACGGGACAATTGCCAGACAAAGAAGGGCAAATGTACCATGACGCTACTGATAATTTATACTTAATTCCAACAGCTGAGGTTCCGGTAACCAACTTGTTTAGAGATGTAATCTTAAATGAAAAAGAGTTGCCAATTTTAACTACAGCTTACACACCATGTTTCCGTCGTGAAGCGGGTTCTTACGGCGCTCATGTTCGTGGATTAAACCGTTTACACCAGTTTGACAAAGTAGAAATAGTGCGTGTGGAGCATCCTGAGAAATCGTATGAAGCTCTAGACGGAATGGTAGAACACGTAAAAGAAATTCTGAACGAATTGAAATTACCATACCGAATTTTGCGTCTTTGTGGCGGCGATATGGGATTCACATCGGCTTTGACTTATGACTTTGAAGTGTATTCTACGGCACAAGAGCGTTGGTTAGAAATTTCTTCTGTGTCTAATTTTGAAACTTTTCAGGCGAATCGTTTGAAATTGCGCTTCAGAGATAAAGATGGAAAAAACCAATTGGCACATACTTTAAACGGAAGTTCATTGGCTTTGCCTAGAGTACTTGCAGGAATTCTTGAAAATTACCAAACTCCTGAAGGAATTGTAATTCCTGAGGTTTTACGTCCATACTGTGGATTTGATATTATCAACTAATTTTAGTTTTGTTTACCGCAAATTCGCAAATTATTTTTTAAGTTTAATAAAAATAAAAATAAAATTTGCGAATTTGCGGTAAAATATTTTCGAAATAAATCGAATAATGAAAAAACTCTTTCTACATATTTCCCTGTTTTTTTCATTAATTTGTTTTTCACAGAATGAACAACTAGCGCAGTATTACTACGAAAAAGGCGATTTTGAAAAAGCCAAAATCGGTTATGAGGAATTATTAGAAAACGTTCCTCAAAACATGCAATATTTCCTGAGAACAGTAGATTGTTACCAGCAATTACAGCAGTTTGATGTTGCCGAAAAAGCCATCCAAAACCGATTTACAAAATACAATCAAGGTAATCTTTTAGTCGAATTAGGTTATAATTACCAATTACAAAAGAATGATGCTAAAGCTAAAAGCTATTACGATGAGGCAGTAGAACGCATTCGGAAAAATCCCAATGAAGTGTACGGAATTGCTAATTCTTTTGAACGAAAAGTACAATTAGAATACGCTTTAAAAGCCTATAAAACTGCTGCTGAAATCCAGCCTAATTATAATTTCAATTACCAACAAGGATTACTTTACGGGCAATTAGGTAATTTCGAAATGATGATTAGCACTTTTCTGGACGAAGCCTATGCGAATCCTCAAAATTCGATTGTGATTCAGAATCAATTGTCGCGTTTTATGACGGATGAAGCCGATTTGAGTTTCAGCAATGCTTTGCGAAAAGCTTTGGTTTTAAAGGTTCAAAAAAGTCAGGATTTGTTTTGGAGTCGCTATTTGAGTTGGTTTTATATTCAACAAAAAGAATTTTCGAAAGCTTTTATTCAGGAAAAAGCCATCTACAAACGCAATCCCGAATCGCTTTCTACTATTTTGAATTTGGCAAACTTAGCCATTGAAGAAGAAGATCAAGAAGTAGCTAAGGAAATTCTAGCTTTTGTAATTGAAAACAGCAAGGATTTAGGATTATTGGTGCAAGCCCATTCCTATTTGATAGAACTAAAAATTGCAAAAGCCACCGAAAAAGATTTCGCAACGATCAACTCCGAAATTGAAGCTTTATTGAAACAATATGAAATAAGTCCTTTTACCTTATCTTTGCAGCTAATTCAGGCTCATTTTGTGGCATTTCATTTAAAAAAACCAGAGCAAGGAAGAGCGATTGTAAAAAAAGCTTTGGACTTGCAGCTGAATAATTATGAAGTGGCTCAGGCCAAAATGGAATTGGCAGATATTTTGCTTTTCGAAGAAAAATTCAATCAGGCGTTGTTGTATTATTCGCAAATTGAAATGGATTTGAAAAATGATGTGGTAGCTCACGAGGCGAGTTTGAAAGCAGCTAAAACGAGTTATTTTAAAGGTGATTTTCCTTGGGCATTAAAACAGTTTAAGGAATTGAAATCGGCAAATACACAGTTGATCGCTAATGATGCCTTAGAGTATTTTTTGTTGATAAATGATAATACCGTCGCCGATTCTACACAAACTGCTTTGAAGGCTTTTGCAAAAGGTGATTATTTGTTGTATCAAAACAGGAATCAGGAAGCGATTGCGCAGTTTCAGTTGGTTTTAAAAAGCTTTAAAGGAAAAGAAATAGAAGCGGTAACGCTGTTGCGACTGGGGAAAGTTTATGAAAAAATAAGCGAATATAATTTGGCTTTAAGCCAATACCAATCGATAATTGACCATCATAATGATGGGATTTACATTGATGAAGCACTGTTCTTTTCGGCAGAAATTTATAGCAAGAAGTTAAACGAACCCGAAAAGGCGAAGCCATTATATGAAAAGTTGATTTTCAACCATCAGGATAGTATCTATTTTGTGGAAGCCCGAAAAAAGTTCCGTCAATTAAGAGGAGATAAGAACCTTTAGAAATAACAATATCAATTGCAAAAAGCAATATCAACTAGAAAATAAAATCAGGAGAAACAAAGATAATTCGGTTAAAGTCTTAATACTTAATTCTCCAATCTTAATACTTTTAAAATGATAATATACAACGTTACCACTAATATACACGAAAGCGTTCACGATCAATGGATGATTTGGATGCAACACAAACACATTCCTGAAATGATTGCTACTGGGAAATTTATTTCCGCTCGATTGGTTCGCGTTTTAGTAGAAGAAGAAATGGGAGGAGTAACTTACTCAACACAATATACCACCGATAGTAAAGCCACTTTAGAGAAATATTACCAAGAAGATGCTGCTGTTTTACAAGCAGAAGGACAGAAGCTTTTTGGTGAAAAAATGCTCACTTTTAGAACTGAATTACAAGTGATTTCAGAGCATTAAATTTAGTATTCAGAATGCAGTTGCAGTATGCAGTTAAAAAACAATACAAAACAACATCTAATGAATAATAAACCACTTTCTGATTTTGATATTCTTGTGAAAGGACAACTTACAGTAAATTTACCCGTAATTATAATTATGGGGCTTACTTTTTTTGGCTTATTAGAATTTGCTGATTTCTCTTTACAAAGAAATTTATTAATTGCATTTATTCTTGGATGGATTTCTTGGGCTTTTTTAGTAAAAAAATGGATTCTCTGGGCAGTAAAAAATAATATTTCTGATGAAAGATTGTTGAAAATAGGTAAATCAGGATTGTTAGTTTGGAGTATTCATACTATAGAAACAGTTACGGTTAAAAATAAAACACCTTTTATTTAAACTAAAATTATGCCTTCGTGGCAATATAAACTTAAAAACATACGAGATTGCTTCGTGCCTCGCAACAACAACATGGATAAAGTAAAAGCCAAAAAACACCTCGGACAGCATTTCTTAAAAGACGAAAGTATTGCAAAAGCCATTGCTGATACGTTAAGCTTAGAAGGATATGATGATATATTAGAAATAGGACCAGGAATGGGGGTTTTGACCAAATATATGTTGGATAAACCCACGACCACTTATGTAATTGAAATTGATACCGAATCGGTGACTTATTTAGAAGCCAATTATCCAAAATTGCACGGTAAGATTATTTCTCAGGATTTTTTGAAATACAATATCAATGAGGTTTTCGAGAACAAACAATTTGCTATAATCGGGAACTTTCCATATAATATTTCGACCCAAATTGTTTTTAGGGTATTGGAATTGAGAGACCAAATCCCTGAATTCTCCGGTATGTTTCAAAAAGAAGTCGCGGAGCGAATTTGCGAGAAAAAAGGAAGTAAGGCTTACGGAATTTTATCTGTTTTAGCACAGGCATTCTATGATACAGAATATTTGTTTACGGTAGACGAGCATGTATTTAATCCACCACCTAAGGTAAAATCCGGGGTGATGCGTATGCGCAGAAAAGAAAATTACAGCTTGCCTTGTAGTGTGAAATTATTTTTTACTGTAGTAAAAACGGCTTTTCAGCAACGCCGTAAAACTTTGCGTAACAGTTTAAAAACACTGAATTTATCCGATAATTTAAGAGAAGATAGTATCTTTGACCTCCGTCCGGAGCAATTGGATGTGGCACAATTTATCGAACTTACTCAAAAAATAGAAGCCGATGGAATTTAAAATCACCAAAGACTTAATTCTCGAATTAGAGCAACACATTGTCAATAAGAATGATAGGGAACTGGAAGCCTTACTGAATGACATGCACCATGCTGATATTGCCGAGGTTTTGGACGAACTTGATTTTGAAGAAGCTACTTATATTTTTAAGGTATTAGATAGTGAAAAAACAGCAGAAATTCTTCTTGAATTAGAAGATGATTTGCGTGAAAATATATTAAGTCGTCTTTCTGCAAAAGAGATTGCGGAAGAGTTAGACGAGTTGGATACCAATGATGCGGCGGATATTATCGCCGAATTGTCTAAGGACTTAAAAGCGGAGGTAATATCGGAACTACAAGACGTAGAACACGCCAAGGACATTGTGGATTTGTTGCGTTATGATGAGGATACTGCCGGTGGATTGATGGGAAAAGAGTTGGTGAAAGTGAATGAGAATTGGAATGTTTTGACTTGCGTAAAAGAAATGCGTATTCAGGCCGAAAATGTTTCCAGAGTACATTCTATTTATGTTGTTGATGATGAAAACCGATTAAAAGGGAGACTTTCGCTAAAAGATTTATTGACTACTTCTACAAAAACACATATTAGCGATGTTTATATTCGAAAATTAAACTGGGTAAAAGTAGACGACAAAGATGTTGAGGTAGCGCGAATCATGCAGAAATATGATTTGGAAGCCGTTCCCGTAGTGGATGAGTTGGGGCGTTTAGTAGGACGTATTACCATTGATGACATTGTAGATGTAATTAAGGAAGAAGCTGAGAAAGATTACCAATTAGCGGCGGGTATCACCCAGGACGTAGAGACTAATGACAGCATTTTAGAGTTGACCAAAGCGCGTTTGCCCTGGTTGCTTATCGGAATGGTGATAGAAGTTATTGCTTCTTTTGTGTTAAAAGATAATGAAAATGCTTTTCGACGCTATTCGACCTTGATTATTTTTGTGCCTTTGCTTTCGGCAACGGCAGGAAATATTGGAGTACAGGCATCGGCAATCGTTGTACAAGGTTTGGCTAATGGTTCTTTGAAAGAGTTTAGCCGGGTTTATTTTAGTAAAGAAATTGCTGTAGCCATGATTTCGGGTTCGATAATTTCTTTGTTGTTGCTGGGTTATCATTCGATAATGTATCAGCAGTATTTAGTAGGATTGGCAATTTCTATTTCGATTGTTGTGGTTATTCTTTTTGCTGCTATATTAGGAACATTGGTTCCACTTTTTCTGCATAAAAACAAGATTGATCCTGCTATTGCAACAGGACCTTTTATAACCACAGCAAATGATATTTTTGGTATTATTATATATTTTGCAGTGGCACGAATGATTTTAGGATTTTAATACATTTATTTAATGAAAGTACATATAATAGGCGGTGGTAACTTAGGTGCTGCTATTGCATTAGGAATGGCGAGATGCGCTACTGATAATCAGGTTACGGTAACAAGAAGAACTATAGCTGGTATTCTGTATTTAGAAAAATTGGGTGTTACCGTTTCTTCGGATAATAAACACAATATTCAGGAGGCAGATGTTATTATTTTAACGATTAAACCGTACCAAGTAGATACTGTTTTGGCTGAAATACTTCCTGTTATTTCGAATAAAATAATTGCTTCCGGAGTAAGTGGTTTGTCTATTGAAGCGCTTCAAAGTAAAATTGGTGAAGGCCATCAAGCAATTCGAATTATGCCTAACATTGCGGCACAATATGGAGCTTCAGCAACTTGTATTTCTTTTAATGAAAAACACAGTGCTGAAGGACAAAAACTAGTCACTCTTTTTCAGGATTTAGGGACAGCACCAGTTATTGACGAAAAATTAATGGATGCGGCTACCGTTTTAGCAGCAAGTGGGACTGCTTTTGCTTTGCGTTATATCAGAGCATCTATGCAGGCAGGAATCGAAATAGGATTTGACTGGAAAACGGCATTAGCTATTTCGGCACAAACCGTAAAAGGAGCTGCTGAGATGGTTATGGAAGAACAAATTCATCCGGAACAATTAATCGATAGAGTAACGACTCCTCAAGGCTGTACTATTACTGGATTAAGCGAAATGGAATCTCATGGATTTAGTTCGTCATTAATACGAGGAATTAAAGCGGCAGTAAAGAAAATTAAAGGGATTTAATATTCCTGTTTTTAAAATACAAAAGGTATTCTTGAATCATCAACTGCCTTTTTGGGGCAGTTCACTACTCATTAACCAATCTAAAGAATAGTTTTATATTATTGTAAATGTGAGTGTTATAACAATAAACAATAAGAAAAATACTTTGTTTTAAAAAGGGAATACTAATTTTGTTGCATGAATAAAAAAGTCGTAAATAAAGATGCAATAATAAAATCTGTAACCAAAATGGTTTCAGATAAGGCTATCGTACGATCATTCTTGAAAGGTAATACTCCTATTGAAAAATTAACTCAAAAAGGAATAAAGTTTGCCAAACCTATATAACTACACTTTTGACGAAGAGTCAAGTAGTTATGCTTTTATAACAAAAAACGATATTGAATATAAAATTGTTTTTATTGTTGACGAGACTCTTGATATTGCCTCTGATGTTCATATCGAAAATGTTTATCAAATTATTATTGAAAAAATTACCGATAAAATTGAACCATTTGATGGTTTAGTGTCGAAGACCATTGAGAATGTCATAACTCAGTTTTTTAGTAATGTACAAAATTCCTTAATTTATGTCTGTTCAGAAAATGACGAAAAATCAGAAACTCGTTTCAATGTTTTTAACAGATGGTATAAAAACAGTAATTTAGAATCAGTGACTAAAGTGGATAATATTATAAAATGTGAATCAGAAGGAAATATTTATGTTATTTACACTTCTCTTTTGTATCACAAAGAAAATCCTAATGTAGGGTATATACTGGAAGCATATCAGAAGATCGAAAGCATTCTAAATGAAAAATAACAGTTAATTTAAACGTCGTTTAGATGTGAAAACTATAACAAAAAGGGCTTCTCAAATTGCTGAGAAGCCCTTTTTTACATAAAAGACAAATTTATTTCTTTTTAGCCTTCAAAGCCATATCGTTATCATCTATTTCTTGACCAAAATCAGGCATACCATCTTTAGTCCATTTTAATACTCTGGCGCGGGTGTGGCGGTTAGGATCAGTTAAGGCATCACCAATGATTTTTTCGTAATCACGAGCGTGGTAAATCATCACATCGGTTTTACCGTCTTCGGCTACCGTAAAACTATTGTGTCCCGGGCCGTAACGTTTGAATTTTTCGTTAGTAAAGAAAACGGGTTTGTCTAATTTGTTCCAAGAAGCTGGGTCGAGCAAATCAGCTCCTTCTTTTGCCCAAAGTAAACCCAGGCAATAAGTAGCGTCAGTTGCACTGGCAGAGAACGTTAAAAATACTTTTCCATTACAGATAAGTACAGCGGGTCCTTCGTTTACCTTGTAGGTATGCATTTCCCAATCATAATCAGGTTGGCTAATAACAATTTGTTTTTCATCTACTGTAGTTGGGCTGGTCATTTTTGCAATATACAAGCTCGTATTAACTACTTTTCCCGGACCTCTATCTACCCAAATAAGATAACGTTGCCCGTTTAGTTCGAAAGTGGTAGCGTCCAGGGCAAATGTGTCTTTTTTAGTCACAATTTGACCTTCTTCTTTCCATTCTCCTTTTGTAGGGTCTGCTGATGGATTAGACAAGGCATAAATGCGTATTTTCCATTTGTCTTCAGCCGAACCAGCAGCAAAATAAATGTACCATTTGCCATCAATTCGGTGCAATTCAGGAGCCCAAATATGGTTTCCCATAGCTCCTTTGTTGTGTTTACGCCACACCACTACCGGTTTTGCTTCTTTGATGCCGTTAATTGTTTTTGAACTGCGAATTTCAATACGGTCATATTCCGGAGCTGTTGCAATAAAGTAATAAGTTCCGTCGGCAGTTTTTGTAACAAATGGATCTGCTCGTTGGAATGCCAAAGGATTATTGAATTGATTCTTTTTTAGCTTTTGAGAATAAGCAGTCATTCCGATAACTATGAAACTTAATAGAAAAGTCAGGCGTAAAAAGTTCAAGGTCTTGTTCATTTTAGTATAATATAGGTTGGTTTTTTATTTAAATGTAAAAAATACATTTTTAACAAAGATATAAATATTGTTGATTTCGTGTTTATTTTTTTAAAATTTGATTTTTAAGGGTAATCTGCTCATTTTCAGCCTGTTTTTTTTGTAAATAAAATAATTCAAATGCTTGATTTTCATGTAGTTTATCTTGAAAAATGGCTTTACATCGAGTATTGCTAAAGTTGCTTTTATAAAATTAAAAAATGCTGTAATTTTATGGAAGCAAAAGCCCAATCTATCGCTACTTTTCTTATTTAATGGTTTAATTTAAAACTAACACTAAATAAACATTATTATGAAAAAGTTATTCAACATGTTTTACGACAAGATTTCTCGTTTTTTATTCGGAGACGAATCAATGGTGAGATATTAAAGGAAAAATGGATTAGTAAAAAAAGAGCGTATGTAAAAAACATTACTTTAAGTTTGGGTTATCCAAAAGAGAACCATTTCTAAATTAATTCTAATTTAGAAATGGTTTTTTATTTTTAAGAGCTGCTAATCTTTGGGAATAAATGAATAAGCCTATTTTTTTATTAATTTTGGAAGCTCAACTTAAAAATAGTTATGGATATTAAAATTCTTCACATCGATAGTAATAATCCCATTTTAATGCAGCAATTGCAAGAATTAGGTTTTCAAAACCATGAAGATTTTACTTCGCCAAAAGAAGCAATTGAAGCAAAAATTAAAGATTATCATGGAATCGTGATTCGCAGCCGATTTAAGATTGATAAAAATTTTCTGGACAAAGCAACTAATTTACAGTTTATAGCTCGTGTTGGTGCAGGTTTGGAAAGCATAGATTGTGATTATGCTTTGTCAAAAAACATTCGATTGATTGCTGCACCCGAAGGCAATAGAAATGCAGTTGCTGAGCACACTTTGGGAATGATTTTGTCGCTTTTTAATCATCTAAATCGAGCCGATAGAGAAATACGTTCCGGACATTGGAACAGAGAAAGCAATCGTGGACATGAATTAGATGGGAAAACAGTTGGTATCATTGGTTATGGTAATATGGGAAAATGGTTTGCCAAAAAACTAAGAGGTTTTGATGTAGAAGTACTTTGTTATGATATAAAAGAAAATGTTGGTGATGCTAATGCTAAACAAGTTTCGTTAGCAGAATTACGACAAAAAGCAGATGTATTGAGTTTGCACCTTCCTTGGACTCCAGAAACCGATAAAATGGTAAATGCAGCCTATATTAATGCTTTTACTAAACCGTTTTGGATTTTTAATACTTCGAGAGGTAAAAATATTGTAACGGCTGATTTGGTTGCTGCTTTGCAATCCGGAAAAGTATTAGGTGCGGGATTAGACGTATTAGAATATGAGAAACTTTCTTTTGAAACCTTATTTCAGGATAAAACTACGCCAGAGGCTTTTCAGTATTTATTAGAAGCCGATAATGTACTATTATCACCGCATGTAGCCGGTTGGACCTTTGAAAGTCATGAACGATTGGCGCAGGTAATTGTCGATAAGATTAAGGATTTTTATTTTAATTAGAACAATCCTTTGTTTTAAGAAGCCGTACTATTTCAGTATTTGAATATAATTTCATAAATTTAAGGATTGATAATCAGTTAAATGTGTGATTATGGAAAATTCAAAACACGAACATTGGAATAATCCGCAACCTTTTGAGGAAGACAATAAAAGACTGGCTGCTGGTTTACTAGCTATAATTTTGGGTCCTTTAGGGATTCATAAATTTCTATTAGGCTATACTAAAGAAGGTGTATTTTGGCTGTTTCTAAGTCTGATTAGTTTTGGTGCAATAACAGGATTACTAGGGCTTATAGAAGGAATTATCTATTTGACAAAATCAGATGAGGAATTTTTCAGAACTTACCAAATAGGGCGTAAGCCGTGGTTTTAAAAACAAAAAAAGTCGCGTATTATTTTAGAGATAATATGCGACTTTTTTTATTGGTATGAAGAAAGGATTATAATTCTCCTTTTTCGTTGAATTTTCGTTCCAGTTCCGCTTGGAATTCTTCCATTACCGGTTTCATGGTGCTTTCTGGAATATCAGCAATTCTAATGTACATCAAGCCATCAACTGCATTGTTAAACAAAGGGTCAACATTGAAAGCAACTACTTTTGCATTTTGTTTGATGTATTTTTTTATCAATACAGGCAAACGCAAAATCCCAGGTTCTAATTCATCAATAATTTTATCAAACTTATTCAAATCGGCTTCGGTTTCATTAAAGATGAAATCTTTGTCGGCATCTTTTAGTTTAACCTTATACGCTTTTTTCGGATGAATGTATTGTGCGATATAAGGATCATAATAATTGGATTTCATGAATTCAATCATTAAAGATTTCGAAAAATCAGAAAATTGATTACTGATACTTACACCACCTAAAAGATATTTGTGTTCAGGAAAACGCAATGTAGTATGGATAATTCCTTTCCAAAGAAGGAACAGTGGCATTGGTTTTTGTTGGTATTCTTTGATGATAAATGCACGTCCCATCTCAATGGATTGATGCATCATTTCATATAACTCAGGTTCGAAACGAAACAAATCGTTAAGGTAAAAACCATCGATACCATGAGCTGGATAAATTTCAGAACCCAATCCCATTCTATAGGCACCCGCAATTTTTTGCGCTTCATCATCCCATAAAAAGAGATGGTGGTAGTATTGGTCAAATTTATCTAAATCGATAGATTCATTAGTTCCTTCACCAACTTCTCTAAAGGTGATTTCACGTAAACGACCAATTTCATGTAAGACACTCGGAATTTTGTTTGCTTCAGCAAAAAACACTTCGTAATTCTTGCTTTGCAAAAGTCGGCAGTCAGTATCTCGTAGCGCTTTTACTTCCGAAATTATTTTTTCTCCATTGGCAGGAGTTGCAATTTCTTTAGGGTTTTTAGGAATCTTCAGACTGGAAGGTGTAAGTAATTTGCTTTCTTTTTCAAAAGGATTGGCAAGCATATAGGTCTTCTTTCTCAAGAATTCAGAATAGGCTTCAATACTTTCGTACTCATTTTGTTCAGCTACTGAGATGGCTTTTCCTATCCTCACCTTGATCACACGGTTTTTTTGACTAAAAACTTCAGAAGGCAATTTTGCGGTGCGCAAAGTGCCGCTAATTTTAGAAAGCAAATAGAAAAGACGACTATTTTTAGCATGGAAATAAATAGGAACAACAGGAACTTGTGCTTTTCGAATCACTTTTATTGCGCCTTCTTCCCAAGGTTTATCAACAATAAGTTGTCCGTCTTTGTAACTAGAAACTTCGCCCGCAGGAAACATTCCCAATGGTTTCCCATCGCTTAAATGACGTAAAGTTTCTTTGATTCCTAAAACGCTTGATTTTGCATCCTTATGATTTTCAAAAGGATTTACAGGCATAATATATTGCTTTAAAGGAGCTATTCGATGCAATAAAAAATTAGCAATTATCTTAAAATTAGGCTCTTTTTCCAGCATTAATTTCAATAACAAAACCCCATCTATTCCTCCTAATGGATGATTGGAAATGGTGATATAAGCTCCCTCTTTAGGTAAGCGTTTGTAGTCTTCTTCTGGAATTTCAAATTTTATTTGTAAATCGTCTACAATTCCATTTAAGAAATCAATTTCTTTTAAATGTTTGTTGCGATTATAAACTTTATTTAGTGTAGAAATCTTCAGAACTTTCATTAATAACCAACCGGAAAAAGTCCCTAAGACCCCGTATTTCTCAACATTAATTGCTTTTGCAACTTCTTTAGCGGTAACTAAACCCATTTATTTTTTGTTTTTTGAGAGAAAAACAAAGATAGAAAAAAACTCCATTATCCGGCTATGAGCCTTATTTGATTTTAAAGTTTTTGTAGCCTAGCCGTTTTATTTTTTAGTATTTTTGGAAATCAAAAAACAAATTAGATGAGAATCGTATCTTATAATGTCAATGGAATTCGGGCAGCAATTTCAAAAGGATTTATTAATTGGTTAGAACAGGCAAAACCTGATGTGGTTTGTCTTCAGGAAATTAAGGCTACGCCGGAGCAACTTCCGTTGTTGGACTTTGAATTAGCGGGTTATCCCTATCATTATTGGTTTCCGGCAACCAAAAAAGGCTATAGTGGAGTGGCTATTTTATCAAAAATTAAACCCAATAACGTAGTTTATGGCACAGGAATTGAACACATGGACTTCGAAGGACGAACTGTTCGTGTTGATTTTGATGATTTCTCTGTAATGAGTCTTTATTTGCCTTCAGGTACAAATATTGAAAGACTCAATCATAAATTTATGTTTATGGACGATTTTCAAAATTATATCGATGATTTAAAAAAAGAAATTCCGAATCTTGTTATTTGTGGCGATTACAATATTTGTCACGAAGCTATAGATATTCATGATCCAATTAGGAATGTTAAAGTATCGGGTTTTCTTCCAGCAGAACGTGCATGGTTGGATGCTTTTTTGAAAAATGGATTTATTGATAGTTTTCGTCATCTAAACAAAGAGCCAGGAAATTATTCCTGGTGGACCGTGCGTGTAAAAACAGCAAGAACTGATAATAAAGGTTGGCGTATTGATTATTGTTTGGTCAGTGAACCATTGAAAGATAGAATCAAGAGAGCGCTTATCTTACCCGAAGCAAAACATTCCGATCATTGTCCCGTTCTTGTAGATATAGAATAAATTAATGTCAATGACAATGACAAAAAAACAATTAGGTTCAAATAAAATTAAATAAAAATGATAAAAAAAATCTCCTTAGGCTTATTAGTTTTAGCACTTTCGACTTCTTGTGTTTCGAAAAAAATATATACTGATTTAGAAAATAAGTATACCGATTTGAAGAAAGAAAACAGAAGCTTGTCTGATGAAAATGCAGATCTTTTGAAAGATAAAAATCAATTAGGATTAGATCGTGATGCTTTAAAAAATGATTTGAGTAAGCTAAAGTCAGAACGTGATAAATTGACTGCTGATCAAAAAGCATTGAATGAAAAAATGGCTCGTTTACAAGATTCGTATAGTGCTTTAGAGAAAAACAGCAACGATGCTTTGCAGTCTAATATGAAGAAAAACCGTGATTTATTAGCTGAATTAGAAGCAAAAGGTAAGGCTTTGTCTATTGAACAAGAACGTTTGAATAAAAACGCACAACGTTTGAAAGAGCTAGAAGACATGATTGCTGCCAAAGAAGCGACGATGCGAAAATTAAAGGAAACTTTATCGAAAGCCTTGAATGGATTTGAAGGTAAAGGTTTGACAGTGGAGCAAAAAAATGGAAAAGTTTACGTTTCTATGGAAAACAAATTGTTGTTTAATTCCGGTAGTTGGGCAGTAAGTTCTGAAGGGAAAAAAGCAGTGGTTGAGTTAGGAAAAGTTTTGGGTGATAATCCGGATATTTCAGTACTTATCGAAGGACATACGGATAATGATCCTTATGGAGGTTCAGGCCCAATTGCTGATAACTGGGATTTATCGACTAAAAGAGCAACGGCTATTGTAGGTATTTTGAGCGAAAATAAAGTTATCAATAAAAAGAGTTTGACTGCTGCGGGAAGAGGAGAGTTTTCGCCTTTAGCGACTAATGAAACTGCCGATGGGAAAGCGAAGAATCGTAGAATCGAAATTATATTAACGCCAAGATTAGACGAAATTGCCGAAATGTTGAACGAAATCAATTAAGATTTATTGATGAGAATCTGTTTGAATTTTTCTAAACATTCTATGTTTTTTGTCACACTGAGCTTGTCGAAGTGTTTATACATTAGAAAGATGAAGTCTTCGACAGGCTCAGACTGACATAATATAAATTTGAAAGAACTCTAAATAAAAGTTAAAAAGGTTTGAAGCAATGCTTTGAACCTTTTTCGATTTGAATAGTTCATGCAAATCTTTGTAACTTTATTTTTTTAATTTTTAAAATTCGACAATGAAATACACTACTTTACCCGATACCGATTTAAAAGTGAGTAAAATATGCCTTGGTACAATGACTTTTGGGCAACAAAATACGGAAGCCGATGGACACGCTCAAATGGATTATGCAGTAGCCAACGGCGTTAATTTTTTTGATACTGCCGAAATGTATTCGGTACCAGCACATGAATCAACCTATGGAAGTACTGAGAAAATTCTGGGAACCTGGTTTAAAAAATCAGGAAAAAGAGAAGAAATTGTTTTAGCAACAAAAATTGCAGGACCTAATCCTAATTTTACTTACATGCGTGAAAAGAATGATTTTTCGCCTGCCAGTATCAAACATGCTTTAGACAAAAGTTTACAGCGTTTACAAACCGATTATATTGATGTGTACCAATTGCACTGGCCGGAGCGAAAAACTAATTTTTTTGGACAGCGTGGCTTTAAAGTGCAAGAAGATATTTGGGAAGACAATATCCAATTGGTATTGGAAACTTTAGAAGGTTTTATCAAAGAAGGGAAGATTAAACATATCGGACTTTCAAATGAAACACCTTGGGGAATTATGCGTTTTCTGGAAGAAAGCAAGTATAAAAAATTGCCAAAAATAAAGACCGTTCAAAATCCGTATTCTCTTTTAAACAGACTTTTTGAAGGAGGTTCAGCCGAAGTTTGTATCAGAGAAAATGTGGGTTTATTGGCTTATTCTCCATTGGCTTTTGGCGTTTTGTCCGGGAAGTTTTTAACTGGTTTCGAACATCCAAATGCCAGAATTAGATTGTTTCCACAGTTTTCAAGATACAATAGCGCAGAGTGTACTCAAGCGACTAAATTGTACAGTGAAATTGCAAAAAAACATGGTTTATCGTTAGCACAGATGGCTTTGGCTTTTGTAAATCAGCAATCTTTTGTGAGTAGTAATATCATTGGAGCAACTACTTTGGGACAATTAAAAGAAAATATTGGTTCGATTGATGTTGTGCTGTCAGATGAAATTATCAGTGAAATAGATGCGGTTCATGCTATTGTTCCTGATCCTGCGCCTTAATTTTTTTTCTAACCGCAAAGTTTTTAAGTTTTTCGCAAATAACACAAAGCAAATTAAAAAAAACAAACCGCAAATTCGCAAATTGTAATCTGTGAATTTGCGGTTTGTTTTTTTTCTAAAACTTTATAAAAAGAACCTCTTAATGAAACTTAATTTTAATGCTAAAAAAAATCTTAGTGAGCTTTGTGTGTCATCCTGAGCTTGTCGAAGGACTTTGTGATCTTCGTGGTTAGATATTAAAACTCAAATTCTTCTTTTACCAATAAAGAATCAACAACCGTAGTGTCTTTTACTTTTATATTCAGATAGGATTTCGCTGGTCCAGTTAGAATCGTAGGTTGGCTTTTAAAAATAGTATCATCTATGTTTAATAATCCTCTTTTGATCATTAAATTAGTTAGATAAGAAACTTGTTGTGCTGCTGATTCTCTTAGGTTTCCTTCATCATTAAACTGGTACATGAATTTTTTAGGGCTAGGAATAATTCGAGCTAGATATAAGCATTCATTAAAAGTTAAATCGGCTGGAGTTTTCTGGAAATAAAACTGACTTGCTTCGCCAATGCCGTACACATTTGGCCCCCATTCGATGATATTAAAATACACTTCCAGCATGCGCTCTTTGCTTACAATTCGATTGTTTTCTAAAATGTAAACCAATAGGATTTCTTCCAATTTTCGGGACAAGGTTTTTTCTCTGGTCAGAAAAACGTTTTTGATTAATTGCATGCTAATGGTGCTGGCACCACGACTAAATTTCTTAGTTCTGATATTTTTTACAATAGATTGTTTGAAAGCTTCATTGATAAAACCATGATGTGAAAAGAACGAAGGGTCTTCGGTGGTCAAAACGCATTTTCTTAAATAAGGCGAAATTTGGTCTAAAGGGGTGTAATTTGAATTGGCTGCCCCAACAAGAATTGGACGTTGCAATACGTCTTGTATAATGGCTCGATAGATGAATTCGCCATTGAGTTTGTTCAAATTTGCCTCGCCATATTTGGTGATTTTTAAGTTTTCTTTCTTTAGATTGCTGTTGAAAACCAAATCGTTTGGCTTGTTTTTGTTGTATTTGAAGTCTAAATTATAATCAAAAGTTCCTTCGGCTTCCATGCCTTGAAAATGAGTAAACAAGCCATCAGGAAGCGATGAAATAAAATCCTGTGCTTTCATTTTTGGGATGTTGACTTTGAGTTTGTAAATGGTATCTTCTTCGGTTTCGTAAGCCAAATAAGGATGGAATTTTACTTTGTTAAATTGCATCGTAGAACTACTGTCGACTGAAACAAAATCAGAACCCAAAAGCAATCGATAATCAAAACGGGCGTTTTTAATCAGTACATCTTTTCGGGCAATTTTTGCATGATTGATTTTTAAATTGGCAATAGAAGCAAAGCCGTCAATATGCAATTCGCCTCCACTTTTGTCAATGTTTTCAATGTTTAATCGAATGGAGTCGAAACTAGAGATAAGCTTGTAGCGCTCGTCAAAATACGGGACTTTAATAGCTCCTGTATCGATGTTGAAGAAGCGAATATCGGCTTTTTTATTTCGAGGATCGGCAAAACCTTTTACTTTCCATCTTTGGGCAAACGTATTGGTTTTTACATGAATCGAAGTTTCGAGTTCCTTATTTACTAACACTAATTTTTTAATGTCGATAGTGGCTTTTTTGCCGTTGTCATCGAGTTTGAATTTCAGGTTTTCGACATTCATATCTGTCGGAATTAGATTCAGTACTCTCGAAATAATGCGGTACGCAAAAGCGGCATAGTCTCTTTTATTAGTTGTGTTTTCCTCGTCTTTGTTTCTTTTTAAAAAAGCAGCAAAATTCTTTACTTCCCCTTTTTTAGTTAATTGAACAAAGCCATTTTTGATTTCTAAAGTCCCTAATTGTACATCGCCAACTAACAAACGCCAAATGTTGACGTTGGTTCTCATTTTTTGGATTTTAAACAAGGTATCTGCGTTGTGGGGTACTAAAGTAATATCGGTTAGATTGATGCCTGAAAGTCCTTCAAAACTGGCTTTTTTTACCAAAAAGCGACTGTTGTAGTCCACTTCCATTTTGGTCGTTGTTTTGGCAATAATTTGCTGTAAAAGCGTTTCTCTAAAACTGAAAATCCCAATAACAGCAATTGCGATAAAGGCAACAACTATTTTTGCAACTAAGATTATCTTTTGTTTTCCCGTTTTCATGAATATTTAGAGTATTTAGGCAGCTGGCTAAAATAATAACTTTTTTGCTTAATGAATATTCTTTGTGTAAAGTTTAATAAAGTCTGAGTGATTTAAAAACCTCGACAGCTTTAAAACCTCTATTGTTTTTGTAAGAAAGTTTTTTGGTTGTTTTAAAAAAATGTGTTCAGATTAATATAAATTGCTGATGTTTAATAATAGCGTTGCATTACAGCAAAATGCAACTTATAATGTCTAATTGCAGTTCGTCGGAAAAATGTTTTTTCAAATGGCTTGGTTTAGTTCATTTGCTAAATAATTAAACCAACCCACAAATATGAAAAAACTAATCGCATTAATCTTGATTTTGGTAATTAGCAGTTTTGTTGTTGTTTCTAACGAAGAGAAACCTTTAAACATAAAAATTGCCATTGAAAACAGCAAAAATCCCAATCCTAAAAACAAGAACTGGGAATATGTAAAAGACCGATTGTTTGACGGAGAAACTGAAAAAGTATATAAGCGTGAAGGGCCAATACTTATATCGCTAAAATATGCTTCGAAACAAGATAGTTTAATTGTTAATGAAATTATTAGGGAATTACGAACGGTTATTCCGAATAAAACTGTTGCTTACTTTAATAATTTTACGGGAGTACCTTTTGAAATTGCATTAAGTAATGGTTACAATCAAAAATACAAAGGTATCTCTTTATGGGACTTGTCAAGATCAACAACTGAGTTGGGTTTTTATAAAAGTTCAGGAGTTGACAATAGACTTGAATCTGAAAAACACATATGGTATCTTTTGCCTCCTAAGGTAGATTCTGAAAGAAATATAGATTATCGATTACCGAATAAAATTGGGACGATAACAAGAGAAGTTTTTGATTCAAAATCACAAAATATTTATAAGCCGATTTCTATTTCATTTGATATTAATAAAGAGATAACTTATAATGAAAGGAAAACCTATATTCAATATGAATTATTAAGATCACTTTGTTATATTGCTGATGCCAATTTAATTCCTGTCGCATATGGAAAAGGGCATGTAAACAGTGTTTTTAAGTCTGCTCTACACAATCCGGAAAATTCGAAATTCACAGATAGTGATAAATTTCTATTGCAAAAACTATATTCAGATGATTTTATAGAACAATTTGAAACCTATATGTATGCCAATTATCCATGGCGTTATGCGAGTAGTTTTATTAATAAAGAAATCCACGAATTTAAAGTTTGGGGAATTGTTATTGGTGTAGGCCTATTAGCTTTTAGTTTAATGCTGAGTTATTTTCAAGATAAAAAATTCAAATATTCCTATCTTAATTATTTGTTTCCAACTTTTTTTGCCTTCATTTATTTTATAAATCTGGACAATGTTTATAAGTATTTAACGCAGTTTAATATAATTACGAGCTGGGTCAATACTATTTTATTTCAATTAGTTTTTTCGGTTTTAGTTTCTGCTTTGATTTCCTTTTTGTTATGGGGATTGGAGAAAATTTGTCTTAAAGGCAATGAAAGTTTCAGCTATCAATTACTTTTGAAAGTAATTTTCACATTCATTTCATTTTTAGTACTATTAGTGGTGATTGTTATTGTAATTTCGGATACAAAAGGAGTATTGCTTTTTGTATTCCCATACATTTTTTTCTCAGCAGGATTAGCCATAGGTAGAGGATTATTATTGTACTTGAATCATTTTTCTGAATCTTTGGTTAAAGAAAAAGATGTAGAGTTGAGCCGTTTAAAAGAAGCCAAAGCCGAAGCTGAGGTCAAAGTATTACAATCCCAAATTAATCCGCATTTTTTGTATAATGCTTTAAATTCAATTGCCAGTTTAGCACATACGGATGCTGATAAAACCGAAAAAATGGCGTTGTCTTTGTCGGATTTATTTCGACACAGCATTAATCGAAAAGGCGAAAAAGTAAATACCTTGGGTGATGAGTTAAGCTTAGTTCAAAATTATTTAGAAATTGAACAAATCCGTTTTGGTGACCGATTGGAGTTTTCTATTGATGTCGATCCTGATTTATTGACTGTAGAAATACCAATGTTTGTTTTGCAACCTTTGGTCGAAAACGCTATAAAACATGGCATCTCGAAAATAGAAGGACAAGGTAAAATTATCTTGAAAGTAACTAAGAAAAATGGTATTTTGATTTCGATACAAGACAATGGCCCTGATTTTCCGGAAGGATTAGTGAGTGGTCACGGTTTGCAAACAGTGTATGATTTACTGAAATTGAGTTATGGAGATAAAGCATCAATAAGTTGGTATAACCAACCTCAAAAAGAAATTACAATTCAGATAAATAATATGATTTAATGAAAATTCAAGCCTATACAACATTAATTATAGATGATGAACCGCCAGCAAGAGCACGTTTGTATCAATTGTTGGAAAATTTTCCTGAAACTTTTCGGGTGGTGGATGAGGCCAAAAACGGAATAGAAGCTGTGGAAAAAATTAATCAATTACAGCCTGATGTTATCTTTCTCGATATTGAAATGCCAGGACTGAATGGTTTTGAATTGTTGGAGCGTTTAGAGAAAATACCGATTGTGATTTTCTGTACGGCTTTTGATCAATATTCTCTGAAAGCGTTTGAAACCAATAGTATTGATTATTTGTTAAAACCTGTACGATTGGAACGTTTACAGCAAACGGTGGGAAAATTGAGTAGTTTTAAAAACAATCTGTCTTCTGCTACAATCATGTCAGTTTTGAAAGAATTTTATAGTCAAAAAGAAGAAAAAAAGATGACTTCGATAACAGTTAAAAAAGGAGACAAACTCATTTTTATAAAATTGGATGAAGTAACCCATTTTGAAGCCGATGAAAAATATGTGACCCTTTATACAACGAAAGAAAATCATTTAATAGAGCAATCACTTTCTCAATTAGAGCTAAAATTACCAGAATGTTTTTTGCGGGTTCACCGTTCGTTTATTGTCAATAAGAATCAGGTGTTGGATGTCCAAAAATACTTTAATAGTCGTTTTGTAATAACATTAAATAATAATAGAAAAACTAGCATTACAACTGGTAGAAGTTATAATGCAATTATTAAAGATTGGATTGGAATTTAAGAATTTAATCGAACCCGACAGGTTTTTAAAAACCTGTCGGGTTTACTATATGATAATAAGGAATTATCCAAAAAGCATACTTGCCACATCTTCTATTTTAGCGACTAATTCGATTTTAATTCCAGTATTTTTTAAAGCAATTTTATTGTATTTGGATACGAAAATAGTTGAGAATCCAAGTTTTTCGGCTTCCTGAATGCGTTGGTCTACTCGGTTTACGGGGCGAATTTCACCTGATAAACCAACTTCACCAGCAAAGCAAAAATCTTTATTTACGGGAATGTCTTCATTAGATGATAAAATGGCGGCAACAACAGCTAAATCTATTGCTGGATCATCTACTGAAATTCCTCCGGTAACGTTTAGGAAAACGTCTTTGGCACCAAGCCTGAAACCCGCTCTTTTTTCTAAAACGGCCAAAATCATATTTAATCTTTTGGCATTATAACCTGTGGTGCTGCGTTGTGGTGTTCCATAAACCGCAGTGCTCACTAAGGATTGGATTTCAATCATCAATGGGCGCATGCCTTCTAGTGTAGTGGCAATGGCTGTTCCTGATAGTTCTTCGTCTTTGTGCGAAATCAATATTTCCGATGGATTCGAAACTTCTCTTAATCCGCTGCCTAGCATTTCGTAAATTCCGATTTCAGCAGTGGAACCAAAACGGTTTTTATGCGAACGCAAAATACGGTATACGTGGTTTCGGTCGCCTTCAAATTGCAAAACGGTATCGACCATGTGTTCCAAAATTTTTGGTCCTGCAATATTTCCGTCTTTGGTAATGTGACCAATTAGAATCACAGGAATATTAGTTTCTTTAGCAAACTTGATTAGCTCAGCAGTTGTTTCCCTGATTTGGGAAATACTACCCGCTGTCGATTCGATATAATCGGTATGAAGGGTTTGAATCGAATCGATAATCACGATTTCGGGTTCAATGGCTTCAATTTGTTTAAAGATGTTTTGGGTTTTGGTTTCTGTCAAAATGTAGCAATTATCACTACTTGGTGTGATTCTTTCGGCGCGCATTTTTATTTGCTTCTGACTTTCCTCGCCCGAAACATATAAGGTTTTGTAGGGTAGTTTTAAGGAAATTTGGAGTAAAAGCGTACTTTTTCCAATTCCCGGTTCTCCACCTAAAAGGATGAGAGATCCCGGAACAATTCCGCCACCTAAAACGCGATTCAATTCGTTGTCAGTGGTATCCATTCGGATTTCCTGCGTCGAATCGATTTCATTTATTCGTAATGGTTTTGGAGCTCTGTTTTTTGATGTTGGCTCATTTTTCCAAGCTACTTTATCTTGTTTTTGGATTATTTCTTCGGCAATGGTGTTCCATTCTTTGCAGGCGTTGCATTGACCTTGCCATTTGGCATAAGATGTTCCGCAACTCTGGCAGAAAAAAGAGGTTTTAACTTTTGACATTATTTTTTAACGGTTAAGCTTTTCATATCATCGTACTTATTGTACATCATTTCTTTAGTCAAATCACCAATTTCATCTAATTGCGATGCGCGTTGGTATTTGTTAGCGGCTTTTTTGGCATCGCCTGTTTTTTCATACATTAAACCTAATTCGTAATCGGCAAGCATTGATTTTGGGTAATTTTTACTGGCAATTTGGGCTAGTTTTTCTAGTTCGTCATAAGCCTTGTTCTTTAAAATTGCTGCTTCGATTGCCTTGAAATCATTGATTCGAACAGGAATATTTAAACCTAGTTTTTCGGTCGTAGTTTGGTATTTCTTAATCAGATAATCCACATAACCAGATGGTAAAATAACAATTTTTTCGGAAAATTCTGTTGAAGAAATAGGTTTGTAGCTGTCGAAAATTTGGTACAAAGCATTTGGAATCGAATATAAAACTAAGGAATAATGTGAAGCGTTGCCGAATTTGTTGTATTGGTAATTCACTAGCGGATTCGTTATCGATTTTATGTTGCTGTCTAATTCTTCTATGGGTTCACGCAATTGTTTGATATCGCCATCGGCTGAGGATTGATAGTAGAACAACGATTTTTTAGTATTGGTTAAACTCGTAGCAACTTGATTTATCATGCCTGGAGCGAGTTCAGGGCTTAATGAAATATAGGCGTTAAAATAGGAGTTTTCTTTGTAAAGAAAGAAATTTAAAAAACCAGCTGTGGTGTCATGTCCGGCAATAATTCGAAAAGGAGCCACTCGGTATTTTTTTTCGATAAAAGGCATCAATTCTTCGCCAATGAAGTTGTAAAAGGCAGCCGATTTTTTTGTTGGTGTGCCCTCGGTTTCGTCAAAACCACAGTCGTTCATGCGGCTGTTTTTTTGATTAATTCCTATAATGATTGTTTCGGGTAAATCGTCCCAATATTCGCCGTATTTTAAAGCACCCTGGAAAGGATCGAATAAGTAATCTCCGTCTAATAATAATAGGATAGGATATCTTTTTGTAGGACTGGTTTCGTAAGAAGAAGGCAAGCTGACTATGATTTCTCTGCTTTCTCCCAGTTTATTAGACTTGATTATTTCGGTAGTTTTTTGAGCAAATAATGAAATGTAAAAGAAGAATAAAAGTAGAGTTTGTTTCATGATTTGGGAGTTTTAAAATGAGAATTCTAAATGGAATAGCAAGATACTAATTTTTAATCAAAGTAAGATATAGCCTAAAAAACAAGAAGCGTTTCTTTTAGGAAACGCTTCAATTATTTGATGTTTTTAAATACTCATTTAGGTCAATGAATTGTCATTTTCATTTGGGAAAATAATCCAAGGTTGGAAGGTTTTTGCTTCTTCGAAATCGATAGTTGCATAAGAAATGATAATAATAATATCGTCTCTTTGTACTTTTCTAGCCGCTGGACCATTAAGTGTAATTTCGCCTGAATTTCTTTCTCCTTTTATAGCGTAGGTGTCAAAACGTTCTCCGTTGTTGATGTTAACAATAGATACTTTTTCTCCTTCAATAATATTTGAAGCTTCTAATAAGGTTTCATCGATGGTAATGCTGCCAATATAATTTAAATCGGCTCCCGTTACTTTTACCCGATGAATTTTTGATTTTAGTACTTGAATTTGCATGGCACAAAAGTAAATTATTTTAGTGAAATGGTATCAATCAATCGAATATTATTAACAAATACGGCTATAAATGCGCGATAATTTTTATCTTTTGATTTCTCATTACAAGGAATAAGGGTTTCTTCGTCGGCGATTTCAAAGTATTCTAAATCAAAAATAGGGTTGGAATCGAATACTTCTGTTACCCATTTTTTTACTTCAATACAGTTTTGAGTTTTGAATTTTTCTTTGGCCTCAATTAATGTCTGGTAGATAATTGATGCTTTTTCTCTTTCGGAAATTGATAGCCGTTCGTTTCTGGAGCTCATCGCTAAACCATTAGCTTCTCTATAAATGTTACAACCAATGATGTTTACATCCAAATGGTTTTTGCTGACCATTTTTTTGACAATTTGCAATTGTTGGAAGTCTTTTTCTCCAAAATAAGCATTGGTAGGTGAAACAATTTCGAATAGACGTTTTACGATAGTTCCTACTCCGTTAAAATGACCGGGTCTGAATTTGCCTTCCATTTGATTTTCTAATCCATCAAAATCAAAATCCTGCGATACTATTTTTCCTTCGTAAATATCATCTGCAGTCGGGGCATAGACAATTATATTTGCATTTAAACCGGAAATTTTTTGAGTATCTGCTTCTAAGGTTCTTGGGTATTTTTTTAAATCTTCAGGATTGTTAAATTGAGTAGGATTGACAAAAATACTTACTACAGTATTGTTGTTTTCTGCTAGTGATTGTTGCATCAGCGAGAGGTGGCCTTGGTGTAGTGCACCCATTGTTGGAACAAAGCCAATAGTGGAATTAGGCGTTTTAATGGAATTTAAAAATTCGATTAAAGCTGCTTTTCCATAGAAAATAGGCATGATTATTTTATTAAAATTAAATGCAAACATAATATATTAGTTAATAACTGCATAAAATTTCGTAATTTTGCGTGGTTTTTATTACCAACTTAACTAAGTAAATTACAATATGAAAGATAAGAGGATATTATATGTATCATCTGAAGTGGTTCCCTATTTAGCTGAAAATGAGGTTTCTTTAATGTCTTATGATGTTCCTAAGATGGTGAATGATCAAGGGGGACAGATTAGGATTTTTATGCCAAGATACGGGAATATTAATGAAAGAAGACACCAATTGCATGAAGTAATTCGTCTATCTGGAATGAATTTGGTAGTAAATGACTTAGATATGCCTTTGATAATTAAGGTAGCTTCTATTCCTAAAGAAAGAATTCAGGTGTATTTTATTGATAATGATGAGTATTTCAAAAGGAAAGCTACGTTTGCTGATGAAGATGGGGTGATGTATCCTGATAATGACGAGCGTGCTATATTTTTTGCAAAAGGAGTTGTTGAAACGGTTAAAAAACTGAATTGGGTGCCTGATATTATTCATGTTCATGGATGGATGGCAGCAATGTTGCCTGTTTATATGAAGCATTTTTATAAAAATGAAGCTTTGTTTTCTGAAACTAAAATTGTTACTTCAGTTTACGGACAGTCTTTTGACGGAACTTTAGATATTGAAATGATTAATAAAGTAAAGCTTGATGGAGTGCCTCAAGAGGAAGTAGCCATGCTTTCAACTCCTGATTACGAGAATATTATTAAGGCAACTGTAATGCATTCGGATGCGGTAATAATTGCTTCGTCAAATGTAAGTTCAAGTTTAACAAAATTTATTGAAACTTCAGGAAAACCTTTTTTACCTTACGTCCCGAAAGATGCTTTCGCGGAAGCGTATAGCAATTTTTACAAAGAAATGCTTTAATCCCAACTTTTTATTATCAAATATGCGTAATAGTTCTTTTTTTAAGATAATTCTAATAGCAATAAGTGTCGTTTTTTTATCTTCCTGTGATAAAGATTTTAATTCCATTGGGGATGATTTAGTGGGTGATGATCATTTTGGTTTAGAAGGTATGACTCATGATGTCCTTTCTTATAATCAAAAATTAGGTCCTGTACAATCTAATAATTTAGCTGTAAATGCTTTAGGTGTTTATACTGATGATGTTTTTGGTACTACCACAGCGAGTTTTGTTACTCAGGTTGTGTTTCCTGTGAATTCAGAAAATCCAATTATTGATTTAAGTTTAAATCCAAAGATAGATAATGTGGTTTTGAATATTCCTTATTTTAGTCATATTGAATCTACTGATGCGACTACGGGGAATAGTACTTATGTATTAGATTCAATTTACGGACCTGAAACAGGTAAGATTAAATTAAGTGTTTATGAAAACGGTTATTATATGAGGGATTTGGATCCTGCATCCGGTTTATCGGAAGCGCAAAAATATTATACTAATCAAGGAAGTGAGTTTGATGGTTTTAAAGTTTCTCAGAGATTGAATGATAGTATTGTTTCGCAAAATGATGAGTTTTTCTTTGATAAAAGTGAAATCAGGAAAAAAACTAAAGATGAAAATGGTGTTGAAACTACTGTCAGATCAGCTCCAGCTATGCGTATAGCATTGGATACAACCTATTTTAAAATAAAAATTCTTAATGCTGCTAAGAAAGCTGATGGTACTGATCCGGGAAAGTTGACTACAAATGATGTTTTTAAAAATTATTTCAGAGGTTTGTATTTTAAAGTTGAAAAGTCAGGTTCAAATCCAAGTCGTTTGGCCATGATGAATTTTAAAGCAGGAACGGTTACAGTTAATTATAAAGAAGATCTTGTTACTACTACAACAGTCAATGGGGTTACTACAACTACTACAACTAGAGTTGCTAAATCAATTGTATTGAATTTAACTGGAAATACCGTGAGTTTGTTATCGAATACAAATCTACCTAGTTATGATACCGCTATTACTAATCCAAATAGTACAGCCGGAGATAGCAGATTGTATTTAAGAGGTGGCGAAGGTTCAATGGCTGTTTTAGAGCTTTTTAATAAAACAGATGTTAGAGGATATAATACTGATGGAAACCCTACTGTTGGAGGGAATGGAGTTTCTGATGAATTAGAGGATTTAAAAGAGCTTGCAATAAAGAAAAAATTATTGATTAATGAGGCCAATCTTGTTTTTCATCTTGATGCGACTACAATGGGGGCAAACAAAATACCAAACCGTATTTATTTGTATGATTTGACTAATAGTGCCCCTGTGTTGGATTATCTTTATGATGGAACAGCTGTGGCTAATGCTCAGACTGGGCATTTGATTTATAGTGGTATTTTAAACTCAACAAACACTAGTGATAAAACCTATAAGATTAGATTAACTAGTCAGATTAGGAATTTGGTAAAAAATAGAGATGCTGCAAATGTTAAACTAGGAGTAGTTATTACAGAAGATATCAATAATATTACGATGAATAACTTGCGTTCGCCTTTGAGTTTGCCGGGAGGAACAATATTAACTAAAGTGCCTCAGGCTTCAGTGATGAGTCCTTCAGGAGTAGTCTTGTTTGGAAGTAATATTACTGCTGGAGATAAAAGATTAAAATTTGAAATTTATTACACAAAACCAAATTAATATTTAAAATTTATGTGTGGAATAGTTGGTTATATAGGTCATAGAGAGGCTTATCCTATTGTTATTAAAGGGTTGAAAAGACTTGAATATAGAGGATATGATAGTGCTGGTGTAATGGTTTATGATGGTGCGATTAAAGTTTGTAAAACAAAAGGGAAAGTAGTTTCTCTTGAGGAACGTGCTTTGAAAGAGATTACTACTAATGGAACTATTGGTATTGGTCATACAAGGTGGGCTACTCATGGTGTTCCAAATGATGTAAATTCGCATCCACATGTTTCAAACTCTGGAGAAATAGCAATTGTACATAATGGAATTATTGAAAATTACGCTCCATTAAAAGAAGAGTTAATCAAACGTGGTTATGTTTTTCATTCAGATACAGATACCGAAGTATTGGTGAATTTGATTGAAGAGGTTCAAAAGAAAGAAAAGTTAAAATTAGGAAAAGCAGTTCAGTTGGCACTTAATCAAGTGGTAGGTGCTTATGCTATTGCTGTTTTTGATACAAAAAATCCAGATGAAATTGTTGCCGCTCGTTTAGGTAGTCCTTTAGCAATTGGAGTAGGTGAAGGAGAGTATTTTATTGCTTCTGATGCTTCTCCTTTTATCGAATATACTTCAAATGCAGTGTATTTAGAGGATGGCGAAATGGCTAATATTAGACTTCATAAGCCTATTAAGATTAGAAAAATAAAAGATGATAGTTTGGTTGATCCTTACATTCAAGAACTTCAAATGAATTTGGAGCAAATTGAAAAAGGGGGATTTGATCACTTCATGTTGAAAGAAATCTATGAGCAACCAAGTGTAATAAAAGATACTTATCGTGGTAGATTACATGCGGATAAAGGAATTATTCAGATGTCTGGAATTGAGGATAATTTGGAAAAATTCTTAAATGCCGATAGAATAATTATTGTAGCCTGTGGTACTTCATGGCATGCAGGTTTAGTTGCTGAATATATTTTTGAAGAATTTGCTCGTATTTCAGTAGAAGTAGAGTATGCTTCAGAATTTAGATATAGAAATCCTATTATTAAAAGTAACGATGTAGTTATCGCAATTTCGCAATCAGGTGAAACGGCTGATACTATGGCGGCTATTAAATTAGCTAAAGAACATGGTGCTTTTGTTTTTGGAGTTTGTAATGTGGTGGGTTCTTCAATTTCAAGAGAGTCACATGCAGGAGCTTATACGCATGCTGGGCCAGAAATTGGTGTGGCTTCTACAAAGGCTTTCACTACTCAAATTACTGTTTTGACAATGATAGCTTTGCGTTTAGCGAAAGCTAAAGGAACTTTGTCTCATTCTGATTACCATAGATATTTGTTAGAGTTAGAATTGATTCCTGAAAAAGTAAAAGAAGCTTTAGAAACTAGTGACAAAGCAAAAGAAATTGCTGCTGCGTTCAAAGATGCTCCTAATTGTTTGTATTTAGGTCGCGGTTATAATTTCCCAGTAGCTTTAGAAGGAGCTTTGAAGCTTAAAGAGATATCATATATTCACGCGGAAGGTTATCCTGCTGCTGAAATGAAACACGGTCCAATTGCTTTGATTGATGAGCAGATGCCGGTTGTGGTAATTGCGCCAAAACAAGGGCATTATGACAAGATAGTGAGTAATATTCAAGAAATTAAGTCAAGAAGTGGTAAAATTATTGCCGTTGTGACTAAAGGAGATGTTCAGGTTAGAGAATTAGCTGATTATGTTATCGAAATTCCTGAAACTTCAGATGCTTTATCACCGTTGATTACTACAATTCCACTGCAATTATTGTCTTATTATATTGCGGTTTATAGAGATTGTAATGTTGATCAACCTCGAAATTTAGCAAAATCGGTTACAGTAGAGTAAATCATTAAGATTGAAAATATAAAAAAAAGCAAGGCAAATCGCCTTGCTTTTTTTGTGTGAAAAATTCTCAAATTAGCCAAATGTATTAAAAATTGAATTTTCCGACTTTTTTTTTGTTAAAGTACAGTTTTTTTTGATTAAATTTAATAAGTCGGAAACGCTTGTTTTTTTGGTGATGCGGTTTGGTTTGAGAAAGTTGAAGACTTTTGAATGTATAAATCAATAAAACTAAATCATATGAGAACGTATTTGTTTTTTTTGTCATTGTTTTTCTGTAATGCACTATGTGCGCAGAATTCGATTCAAGGTGTAGTTACTGAAAGTAGTGGTCAGCCAGTTGTTGGAGCTAATGTTAAAGTAATTGGTGATTCAGCTGGAGCAGTAACTGATAGTGATGGAAAGTTTATTCTAAACACATCTAAACAACTTCCGTATGAGATCGAAGTTAGTAATGTGGGTTTTGGATCAAAAAGGATGGCTGTTACTTCAAAAAAGCAAGTGATTAATGTTACTCTTAAAGAGGAGCAAAACGTACTCGATGAAATTGTGGTGTCGGCTTCTCGAACACCAGAAAGAGTTTTTGAATCACCCGTTACCATTGAGAGAATGGGGATTGCAGATGTTAAAAAAACAGCTTCTCCTACTTTTTATGATGGTTTGGAAAATTTGAAAGAAGTTCAAATGAATACCAGTAGCTTAACTTTTAAGTCTATAAATACGCGAGGTTTTGCAACAGTGGCAAATGAGCGTTTTTTACAGCTGGTTGATGGTATGGATAATTCTTCTCCACTTTTGAATTTCGTTTTAGGAAATATGATTGGTGTTTCAGAGATTGATATTCAAAATGTAGAGTTGCTTCCTGGTGCTTCTTCAGCATTATATGGTGCAAATGCTTTTAATGGTATTATGTTTATGAATAGTAAGAGTCCTTTTGTTAGTCAAGGAATTACTGCTTATGTAAAATTTGGGCAAACCAATCAAAAGGCTGCTGGTGCTAATGATTATATTGATTACGGAATTCGTATGGCTCATGCTTTCGACAAGCATTTTGCTGCGAAAGCCAATTTTACTTATATGCGAGGCACCGATTGGTATGCAACTAATTATAATGAGTATAATAATGGGCAAATTACAGGTCGAACCAGAGTCAGTCCAGGATATAATGGGTTGAATGTGTATGGAGATGAAATTGCAACAAATTTAGCAAGTATAGCTCCAGGGGCTTTGGTTACCGCAATTCCGTCTTTAAATACAATTGTTTCGAGAACTGGATATAACGAAGTGGATTTGACGGATAATAAAGCCAGTAACACTAAAATCGATTTGTCTCTTCATTTTCGTCCATTGGGCGATGAGAGATTGGAAGTGATTTGGTTGAGTAAATTTGGTTTTGGAAATGCTGTATATCAAGGAGGAAATAGGTATTATTTGAATAATTTTTTTATGCAACAGCATAAATTAGAAATTAAAGGGAAGAACTTTTATGTAAGAGGTTATACTACTTCTGAAGATGGAGGTCAATCTTATGATATGCTTTTTACAGGTTGGAATATAAACAATGCTTGGAAGTCAAATAAACAATGGTTTACAGATTATTTGACAAAATATGTTGGTGCTTATTCTGGATTGGTTCCGGGGATTAGTCCGGGTGATGTTCCTGCTTCACATGCTTTTGCTCGTAGTCAAGCTGATATTGGTAGATTGATTCCGGGTACTGCAGCTTTTAAATCGGCTTTTAATGGTGTTATTGCTGAGCCAGATGCATTGACAGGTTCAAAATTGGTTGATAATTCTAAAATTTATCATTCAGATGTTAATTATAATTTTAAAGATTTAATAAAATTTGGGGAGATTCAGGTGGGTGGTTCTTATAGACAGTATTTGTTGAACTCACACGGAAGAATTTATACCGATGCTACTAGCGGAATTAATTATAATGATTATGGGTTTTATGCTCAGTTGCAAAAGAAATTTTTGGATGAGAGATTGAAATTTACAGGTTCTATTCGTTATGATAAGTCTAAGAATTTTGATGGAAATTATTCTCCAAGGCTGTCGCTTGTATATGCGGGAGGTGAGGAAAAAAGTCACAACTTCAGAGTTTCTTATCAAACGGGTTTTAGAAATCCTGGAACTCAAGACCAATACATTGGTTTTAATGCTGGGCCAGCGTTGTTGTTAGGTTCGGCACCAGATAATTTATTAAGATATTCAGAAACGTTAGCAGTTTCTACTGCCGGGCAGTTTTACACTGGTGGAGCGTCTACTGTTACGGTGAATGGTAATAATGCTTATTATAATTCTTATACTAGAACTTCGGTTGAGGCTTTTGGAGCTTTCTTGGCTGCTAATCCAGGGAATACACCTGGTGCTGCTGCATTATTGAGAAAAACAAATGTGAGTTTAGTTAAGCCAGAGCAAGTAAAGGCAATTGAGTTAGGTTATCGTTCTCGAGTTCAGAAAGTAAATATAGATATTAATGGGTATTATAATATTTATAATGATTTTATTGGAAGAGCCTTGGCTGTAGCTCCATTATATGGTAAGGCAAGCGAGTCTTTTAATTTTGCTTCCGGCGCTCCTACATACTCGACTAATCCAGAAGTTCAAAGTTTGTTGGCTATTTCAAAATCTGATTACAGAGTGTATCAATTGTATACCAATACTCCATTAGAAATTAAATCTTTTGGTTTGGGAGTTGGACTTTCGAAAAAAATATTTGGAAATTATGATGTGGGAATTAATTATAATTATGCAGAGTTTAGTTTTGATCAGTCGGCAGATCCAAGTTTTCAAGCAGGATTTAATACGCCAAAAAACAGAGTTAAAGCATCTATTGGAAATGAAAAATTGTTTAAAAATTTTGGTTTCAATTTTAGTGGAAGATGGAATAGTGCCTATTTGTGGGAATCATCATTTGCTACGGGTATGATTGAATCTGCTACAGTACTTGATGCTCAAATTAATTATACTATGCCTGGGCTTAAATCCACGTTGAAAATAGGGGCTTCTAATATTGGAGGGAAAGAATACGCACAGGTTTTGGGTGCTGGTTTGATTGGGCAAATGTATTTTGCTTCTTGGACGGTAAATCCGTAAAGAATGTTTTAAGAAAACGAATGTTTTTTCGAATTTAATTTTGTGCTGCTGTTTGATGTTTTAAAAAGAGTAGTAGATTTTGCTAAAAAAACATTCGTTTTTTTATGTTATGATTCTGGGTTTTTTGAAAAAAATGTTTTTTCATAGGCGGTTTTGAAGCCGTTTTAAAGTCTTGTTATATTTTTTTATGTTTTTTAAATAAAATTGTTGATTTTTTATTTTAAAAAATTATCTTTGCGCTCTGAAAAAACACCTAAATCTTTGAATTTTGATGAGGTGAGTTTTGTAAACCTAAATAGCTGTTTAATAAATACATAAGTAATGTCTAAAGTAATAGGAAAAGTTGCCCAAATCATTGGCCCAGTAGTTGACGTTGTTTTCAACGGTAAGGATGTTGAACTTCCAAAAATTTATGATTCATTAGAAATCATAAAAAAAGATGGTACTAAATTAATCCTTGAGGTACAATCTCATATTGGAGAAAATACAGTTCGTACCATTTCGATGGATTCAACTGATGGTTTGAGCAGAGGTTATGAGGTAGTAGGAACAGGAAATCCTATTCAAATGCCGATTGGAGCAGATGTTTACGGACGTTTATTCAACGTTGTTGGAGATGCTATTGATGGTTTGCCAGAATTGCCTAAAACAGGTGAGAACGGAATGTCAATTCACCGTCAAGCACCAAGATTTGAAGATTTATCAACTTCATCTGAGGTTTTATTTACAGGTATTAAAGTAATCGATTTGATTGAGCCTTATGCAAAAGGTGGTAAAATTGGATTGTTTGGTGGTGCTGGAGTAGGTAAAACAGTATTGATTCAGGAGTTGATTAACAATATTGCAAAAGGTCACGGTGGACTTTCAGTATTCGCAGGAGTAGGAGAAAGAACACGTGAAGGAAATGACTTGCTTCGTGAGATGTTAGAGTCAGGAATTATAAAATACGGTGAGGAATTCATGCACTCTATGGAAAATGGAGGATGGGATTTGTCTAAAGTAGATTTACCAGGAATGAGAGAGTCTAAAGCTACTTTCGTTTTCGGACAAATGAATGAGCCACCAGGAGCTCGTGCACGTGTGGCACTTTCTGGATTATCTATTGCTGAGTATTTCCGTGATGGAGCTGGATCTGATCAAGGAAAAGACGTATTGTTCTTCGTTGATAATATCTTCCGTTTTACACAAGCAGGTTCTGAGGTATCAGCTTTATTAGGACGTATGCCATCTGCAGTAGGTTACCAACCAACATTGGCAACTGAGATGGGAGCTATGCAAGAGCGTATTACATCTACAAACAAAGGATCTATTACATCTGTACAAGCGGTTTACGTTCCTGCGGATGATTTAACAGATCCAGCACCAGCAACAACGTTTGCTCACCTTGATGCAACAACAGTATTGTCTCGTAAAATTGCAGAGCTAGGTATTTATCCTGCGGTAGATCCATTGGATTCTACTTCTCGTATCTTGACTCCACATATCTTAGGAAATGAGCATTATGACTGTGCACAAAGAGTAAAAGAGATTCTTCAAAAATACAAACAACTTCAAGATATCATCGCAATCTTAGGTATGGAAGAGTTATCTGAAGAAGATAAATTATCTGTATCCAGAGCACGTCGTGTACAACGTTTCTTGTCTCAACCGTTCCACGTTGCTGAGCAATTTACAGGTATTCCAGGTGTATTAGTTGATATTAAAGATACTATCAAAGGATTTAATATGATTATTGACGGTGAATTAGATCACTTACCAGAATCAGCATTCAACCTTAAAGGAACTATCGAAGAAGCTATCGAAGCTGGAGAGAAAATGTTGGCTGAAGCATAAATCAAGCGAAGCTTGATAAACTTCAAAAATAAAATCACAAATCCCAATTTGGAATTTGGAATTTTAAAATTTGGAATTTTAAATTAAAAAAAATGATTTTAGAAATAGTATCACCAGAAGCGTCTTTGTTTAAAGGAGAAATAACATCAATCACTTTACCGGGTGTTGATGGAAGCTTTCAAATTTTGAATAACCACGCTCCAATAGTATCCTTACTTCAAAAAGGAACTGTAAAAATTACAGCGCCAAGTTTTAAGTTTAGCAAAGAAGCAGCAAAATTATTTTCGAAAGTAAATGATCAAAACTACACTTTAGCTATTTCTTCAGGGACTATTGAAATGAAAGACAATAAAGTAATTGTTTTAGCGGACTAAGACAATTTAGATTTATACAAGAACGTCAAGCTTTGCTTGGCGTTTTTTTTTACTTTTGATTTATGAGGAATCTACCTAATATTCTTAAAGCAAAATTAGAATCTAGAATTCAAAATAATGCACTGCGCCAATTGCCTTCTGAGGCTAATTTAATTGATTTTGCGTCCAATGATTATCTTGGTTTTTCAAAATCAGAACAGATTTTTAAAGAAACCCATCAATATTTATTAGATAATGCTTTTGTTCAAAACGGAGCAACGGGTTCTCGATTGCTTTCTGGAAATCATAATTTGTATAGTACAACAGAAGATTTTATTAGCAAATTTCATCAAGCTGAAACCACATTGATTTTTAATTCTGGTTATGATGCTAATGTGGGATTTTTTAGTTCTGTTCCTCAAAAAGGAGATTTGATTTTATATGATGAGCTATGTCATGCTTCTATTCGAGACGGAATCCAATTGTCTTATGCGAAAGCCTATAAATTCAATCATAATGATTTTGAAGATTTAGAAAGAAAAATTATCAATTTCAATGGCAATAACAACTTCAATGAAAAAGCTTCAGCCATTTATATTGTGACTGAAAGTGTGTTTTCGATGGATGGTGATACTCCAAATTTAGAAGAATTAGTTCGTTTTTCTGAAAAGCACAGCTGCTATTTAGTTCTTGACGAGGCGCATGCTTTAGGTGTTTTTGGGGATAAAGGGCAAGGATTGGTTCAGCAGTTTGGTTTACAGGATAAAGTTTTTGCGCGAATTATGACTTTTGGAAAAGGTTTGGGATGTCATGGAGCAGCTATTTTAGGTGCTCAGGAGTTGAAGCAATATTTGGTCAATTTCGCCCGAAGTTTTATTTATACAACTGGACTTTCTCCGCATTCTGTTGCGACAATTCTAATTGGGTATCAGTTTTTAGAAAAAGAAAATAAGGATATTGGGTTGCTGCGTGAGAATATTATTCATTTCAATCAGCAAAAGAATTTATTGGGTTTAAAGACCATTTTCGTTCGAAGTAAATCATCAATTCAATCGGTTATTATTCCTGGAAATGAAAAGGTAAAATACATTGCAAAACAACTTCAGGAAAACGGTTTTGATGTTAAAGCTATTTTATCTCCAACTGTTCCTGAAGGACAAGAAAGATTACGATTTTGTTTGCATGCGTTTAATACTAAGAATGAAATTTCGGATGTTTTGCAGTTATTGAGTACTTTTGTTTTTAAATAAAAAGAAATATACAGGTCACACAAATGGAAGAATCATTTTTTACATTAATAGGGAGATATCAATATACATCAGAAGCTCTAATTTATAAAGGAAAATTAGAGTCTGAAGGCATTGTTGTTTTTATAAGAGACAACGCTGTGATTGATGCTAATCCATTGTATAGTAATGCTGTGGGAGGGGTGAAATTATATGTCGAAAATAAAGACTTAGTAAGTGCTCAAGAAATTTTATCACAAATAAGTAAAGTTTCATTAGATGATAATAACCAATCTATTAAATGTCCAAATTGTAAAGCAGAACAAGTAGGTATGTTTACTTCAATAAAAGATTTTAAATCGCTAATCTCATTCACATTCTCAACACTTCTTTTGGGAATTCCTTTTCGTACGAAGCATAAGTATAGATGTGACAAATGTAAATTTGAATTTTAATAAATGAAATTATTTATTACAGGAATTGGCACCGATGTAGGTAAAACGATTGCTTCAGCTATTATAACAGAAGCTTTAGAAGCCGATTATTGGAAACCCATTCAGGCAGGAGATTTAGATACTTCGGACAGTCATAAAATAAAAGCGTATTTGTCGAATGATAAAACGGCGATTCACCCAAATAGTTATGTTTTAAATACGCCTGCAAGTCCACATCTTGCGGCAGAATTGGATGGAATTACCATTGAATTGAATAAAATCACAGAACCTGTTACCAATAATCATCTTGTAGTTGAAGGAGCAGGAGGGCTTTTTGTTCCGTTGAATGATTCCGATTGTGTAATTGACTTAATAAAGCCGGATTATAAAGTAATTGTGGTTTCTCGCCATTATTTGGGAAGTATCAATCATACTTTACTAACTATAGAAGCTTTGAAAAGCAGAGATATTGCGATTGCAGGAATTCTATTTAATGGAAAGGAAAATCAATCCACAGAATCCATTATTTTGAATAAAATAGGAATTAAATGCATTGGAAGAATTGACGAAGAACCTTATTTTGACCAAAATGTAATTCGAGAATATGCCGATTTGTTTCGAGAGAATCTTTTAAATTTATAGAGATTAGAAAAAAGAACAAAGAGAATAGACTTTCTTATCTTTGTCTAAAATCACAGCGTATAGTCTTTATTCTATACTCTATTTTCTATATTCAAAAAATGACTTTAACAGAAAAAGACAGCCAATACCTTTGGCATCCCTATACCCAACATAAAACGGCTCAAAGGCCTATTGCTATTACAAAAGGCGAAGGTGCTTTACTTTGGGACGAAAACAATAAACAATACATCGATGCTATTGCTTCGTGGTGGGTGAATCCGTTTGGACATAGCAACAAGTTTATTGCCGATGCGATTTATAAACAATTGACGACTTTAGAACACGTTCTCTTTGGAGGATTTACGCATGAGCCAGCAGTAGTTTTAGCAGAAAAATTGATTCGAATTTTACCCAACAATCAACAAAAAATATTCTTTTCTGATAATGGTTCGACTTCGGTTGAAGTAGCGATTAAAGTAGCTCTACAGTATTTTTTCAATAAAGGGGAGAAACGAACGACTATTATTGCTTTCGAAAATGCCTTTCACGGCGATACTTTTGCGGCTATGGCAGCAAGCGGAATTTCGTTTTATACTCAAGCTTTTCAAGGAATGTTTATTGATGTGGTGCGCATTCCAGTTCCGGTAAAAGGACAAGAACAGCAGAGTTTTGATGCTTTGAAGAAAATGATTCAGGAGTACAATTGTGCCGGATTTATCTTTGAACCGTTGGTACAAGGAGCAGCTGGAATGGTAATGTATGAGCCGAATGCTTTGAATGAGTTAATCCAAATTTGTAAAGAAAATAATGTGCTTACTATTGCCGATGAAGTCATGACTGGTTTTGGAAAAACAGGAAAGACTTTTGCGATGGATTATGTTGAGCAAAAACCAGATATGATGTGTTTGTCTAAAGCATTGACAGGCGGAACAATCCCGATGGCGATTACTACTTTTACTCAGGAAATATTTGAAGCTTTTTATGATGATGATATCAATAAAGCCTTGTTTCACGGACATACTTTTACAGCCAATCCTACAGGTTGTGCAGCGGCTTTGGCAAGTTTGGAGTTGTTGCAAACTCCCGAAATGCAAGCTAATTTGGTTCGAGTAAATGACAGCCATTTAGCATTTCAAAAACATATTGAAAAGCATCCAAAAGTGACTACTACCCGGGTTTTGGGGACTATTTTTGCATTGGAAATAAAGAAACAAAACGAAGAGAGTTATTATGGAACGATGCGTACAAAATTGTATAATTTCTTTATCGAAAACGGAATCATTCTGCGTCCGGTAGGAAATATTGTTTACATTTTGCCGCCTTATATTATTAGTGATGAGCAGTTGCAAAAAGTCTATGAAGTGGTCGAAAAAGCATTGGAAATAGTTTAAATTTGCTAAAATTTTCACAGAGATTCACGGAGAAAACACAAAGCTCCGCTAAGTTTTTTTTAAAACTTTGTGCATCTCTGCGAAAATTCTTTGCGAATCTTCGTGTAATAAAAATAAAAAAGTCTTGTCACAAATTATCTCCATAACCGCTTTAGCATCGATTTCTCCTTTAGGTAACGATTCAAAAACCATTTGGGAAAATTATCTTTCTGAAAAACACTGTTTCTCTAAAAAATATTTAGACAATCAGGAAACTTGGGTTGCTTCGTTGGATGAAAAGTCACAGCAAATTGTGGCTGAATTGCAGCAATCGGATGTTAAATACAGATCATTAGACAAATCGGTTTTGTATGCCATGGCTGCTTCCCGTCAAGCGGTTGAAAATGCAGGATGGGATGCGAATTCAGTTTTTGGAATTAATATTGGTTCTTCGCGTGGCGCAACAGATTTATTTGAAAAACATTTTCAGGAATATTTAGAAACAGGCAAAGCACAAACCTTGGCTTCGCCAACAACCACTTTGGGGAATATTTCTTCTTGGGTTGGACACGATTTACAAAGTACAGGACCTGAAATCTCGCATTCTATTACTTGTTCTACGGCCTTGCATGCCCTTTTAAACGGTGTGGCTTGGTTGCGTGCCGGAATGGTTGACAAATTCCTTGTTGGCGGAAGCGAAGCTCCTTTAACCGATTTTACAATTGCTCAAATGCGAGCGTTGAAAATATATTCTCATAGTGAAGAAGCATATCCCAATCAGGCGCTGAATTTAGATAAAAAATTAAATTCTATGATTCTGGGCGAAGGAGCAGCCGTTTGTTGTCTCGAAATGGGGAAGAAAGATAATGCTTTGGCTTTTATCGAAGGAATAGGCTATGCCACTGAAATTTTGGAGCACAATATTTCTATTTCTGCTGAGGCGACTTGTTTTCAGAAATCGATGAAAATGGCTTTGCAAAATACCAATCCAGAAGAAGTTGATGTAATTGTAATGCATGCTCCAGGCACCAAAGCAGGTGATTTAACTGAGTACAAGGCGATTCAGAAAACCTTCGGAGAAGCCCTTCCACTTTTAACTACAAATAAGTGGAAAATTGGGCACACTTTTGGTTCTTCTGGAATGTTGAGTGTTGAATTAGCCGTTTTGATGTTACAACACAATCAGTTTATTGGAGTTCCTTTTTCTAACAACCCTTTCAGGGTTTTGAACCCTGAAAGGGTAATAAAAAAAGTTCTGGTCAATGCTGTAGGTTTTGGAGGTAATGCGGTGAGTGTTTTGTTGTCTATTCCTCCCCCAGCCCCTCCGAAGGAGGGGAGACTGTGACGTAAAAACTTTATGGTTAGTTTTTGGAACGTGGATTTAGTAAATTCAAGAAATCCTAAATCTAGTGAACTTTGCGATAAAACTTTGCTTTCCCTGCCTGTCGGCAGACAGGTTTGCGGTTAAAATGGCACGTAGACCTGTCTGCCGAGAGGCAGGGAACTTAGATTTAGGGATATTTTTTAACTGAACACTAAAAAAACTGATCACTGATTACTTAAAAAGAATCACTGATCGCTGCTTTCTAAGTCCCGAACTTTTTCATAAACGAGATTACTTTCAAATCCGCGTCTTAGCATAAAGTCGCAAAATTTCTTTCTTTTTTTTAGTGAGTTACTTTCTCGAATGGATTCCCAATGTCTATTTGCCAAAGTATCAAAAGTGATATAATATTCTTCGGGACTAATTTCTTTTAAAGCAATATTAATTAAGGTTTGGTTGATTCCTTTGAATTTTAATTCATTGGTAATTCGGATTTTTCCCCAATATTTGATTCGGTGTTTTCCTCGGGCAAAACTACAGGCAAAACGCTCTTCGTTTAGAAAATTATCATTGATAAGATGGGCTATAATTTGGTCAATCTCATCCGAATCCATTTTCATACTTCGCAATTTTTGCTCCACTTCTTCGTGACAACGTTCCTGATAAGCACAATAATGCTCTATTTTTTTGAGAGCTTCTTTGATGGAATAGACTTCTTTCATTTATTAAATATTCGAATTGTTGTTAATAACAATCAGCCATAAAGGTACTTAATCTGATTAAAACAGATGATTTATTATGAGTAATGCGAGTTCGATTTGCAAATAAAAGTTGATTGACGATTAAAAATGTATGTCAACGAGTTTGTTTTCAGGTCTGATTTTTAATGAGTTACTTTAGTAGTATCTTTTATGAAGATGTGAATTTAAGTCTAACTTTTATAATTGACATTATGGAAAGATTTTTACTTAAGCTAGTTGTTTATATTTTATTGTCAATTTACTTTACCCTAAATGTAAACGCACAATATACAATTACAGGAAATGTAAATTCGAGTGCCTATTCATGTGCTACTTTTTCAGGAAACACAACAATCTATATAGGTAATGGTACAACAAGTACTAATTTATCTATGAATCAGACCCTTGATCTTTATAATTCGTGTTCGTTAGGGCCAATTCAATTTATTGTTAGAAATAATGCTTCTGTTGATTTTTCTCCAGGTAATGATCAATTGATTTTGCCTGTAGGTTCCTCTATAATAATTGAACCAGGAGGTGGTTTGATAGGGGGTAGTTGTAATGCTTCCGAAAGAATATATATAGGTACAGAATTAATTGCTAGTTGCAATGGTGGTGCTGGAGCAGATTATGCTTTTAATCAGTTAGTTACTAATGGGGGGTATAATTATGTAAGCGCAACGGTATCTCCAGTTTGCGGTTCTGGTACAGCTGCAATAGCGGTTTCGCTAGTTCCAACTCCTGCTGCTTCTACAACGTATAGTTTATATACAGCGGCAAGTGGAGGGAGTGCTGTTTCAACTGTTACTTCTACAACAAGTCCGTATAATGCGACCTTGACTACACCAACAATCACTTCCACTACAACTTATTATATTGCAGCAACTACGGGTTCTATTACTACGCCAAGAAGAGAAGTTGTTGTAACGGTAAATCCGATTCCAACAATAACAGGGACTCTAAGTGTTTGTGTAGGATCAACTACAGCATTAACGGGTTCGGCTACAGCAGATTCTGTCATTCCTTGGGTTTCAGCAACTCCGTCTATTGCCACAGTAAATAGTTCAGGATTAGTGACCGGAGTTTCAGTAGGAACAAGTGTAATAACATATAAAAATAATAATGGTTGTACAAAATCGGAAACAGTAACCGTTAATGCTTTTCCCAATAACGTAACCAACGGTTTTTCTGCAACGACAATTTGTGCTGGAGGTAGCCCCCAATTGACTTTTAACGCTGAAGCTTCTAGTTTTTCGGCACCTTATAGTATAACTTATAGAAACGATGTCACTTTATTGCAGTATACAATTGCAATTCCATCTTCGTCAGCTTATAGTTTTGCACCAGCAGATAATCCAACATCAAATACCGGTTATACATTGGTTTCTATTTCAAATGCTTTTTGTACGACTACTACAGGTATTGTGGATTCGGGAGCTAATTTGATTGTTCGTCCAATGCCAACAGTTACTATTGGTGGTACAACGAGTGTCTGTGTTGGTGATTCGTCTCCCAATATTACATTTACAAATCCTCAAACTGTTGCTATAACAGTAACTTATACTATTAATGGAGGAGCAAATCAAACAATAAATATTGCAGCAAGCAGCTCTTCAAATATAGCAGTTGCTACGACTACTGCAGGAGGTTTTGTTTATAACTTGGTTAGTGTGGTTTATCAAAGTACCCCCAATTGTTCAAATGCGCTTTCAGGTAGTGCAACGGTAACGGTCAATCCAAATTTACCTGCGAGTGTGAGTATTTCGGCTTCTCCTCTGGGAGCAATTTGTTCAGGGACATCAGTTACGTTTACAGCTACACCAACAAATGGAGGCACAATACCAGCTTATCAATGGAAATTAAACGGTGGGAATGTTGGTTCAAATTCGACCACTTACACAAATGCCGCATTGGCTAATGGGGATATTGTAACCTGTGTGTTGACCTCAAATGCTACACCTTGTTTAACAGCAAGTCCTGCCACATCGAATACAATTACTATGACAGTCAATCCAAATTTGCCTGCGAGTGTGAGTATTTCAGCCTCACCTTCTGGAGCAATTTGTTCAGGGACATCAGTTACTTTTACGGCTACACCAACAAATGGAGGCACAATACCAGCTTATCAATGGAAATTAAACGGTGGAAATGTTGGTTC
>JBDLTG010000031.1:0-10504 GCA_039805885.1 Bacteroidota bacterium | reverse complement strand
AAGTACAACTTCTTTTTAATCTCGCAAGAAATTTTTAAAGTTTTTTTTTGAAGATTTTTTCTCTTCGTTTTTCTTTTAATCTCTTAGCAATTTTTCAAATAACTTGCCGCTTTTGCGGGGTGCAAATGTAGCATCTGTTTTTAAATCTCACAAACTTTTTGAAGCTTTTTTTTAAGAAATTAATTCTCTAATTAAGCTTATTTGTCTGTCAGTATTTTTATGAACGTCTGCGTTGTTGCGGGTGCAAAAGTAGAACCTTTATTCGTTTTGACAATAGATTTTTGGAAGTATTTTGAAAGTATTTTGAAAGTATTTTTTAAGTTGTTGGTTTTTTGACATTTACAATACCACTTTTTTAAGCATTTATTATTTTGAAGTAGGTATTTTTAAAAATCACTGCAATTTTAGTGGGATTCCGACTTATGTATATCTAAATAAAACACGAACAAATACCGTTCACAAAAACAAAAACACCAATAAAAAAGGAGTTTTACATCCTGAAATAGTCCAGAAAAACGCTCTACCCAATATTTGCAGGCAGATTTTACTGATTCCCACAGATCGAAAAACCAAAAATGAGCCACATTTTAATCCAATGATTTATTATAGTAATGCCTTTTCGACGTAATGAAGCAAATTAACTGATTCAGTATACATATATATAAGAAGAAACACTATTACAAAACAACCACCCTACCCCTCTACAACACTTTAAAAGCTTTAACACAAAGATCCACTAAGAAAACACGGAGATTCGCTAAGGTTTTCTCAAACAAACAATCATAAAGTATAAGATATAAAATTGTTTCAATCACAGAACCCTAGCCCCGATAGCAACGAAAATCCTTTCTTGCCAGGGTTTGACAAGAAAGATTGTAGTGAATAGCGGGAAATAGCTTCGAAAAATCACTCTTATATATATAAATCAACTTCATTCAAAAGCACAAAAAAAACCTGCCTCGTTTAGAACGAGACAGGTTTTACAAATCAAACAAATTCTGTTTCCTAATATTACTTAGTAGAAAACTTGAAAGAAGTTTTGGTTTTATAGTTTTCTCCAGGGTTTAAAACCGTAGTTGGGAAATCTTTTTGATTTGGAGAATCTGGATAATGCTGCGTCTCTAAACAAAGACCAGCTCCATAAGCATAGGTTTTTCTTGAAACCAATTATCAACAAAACAAAAAAAGCCTCTTTCTTCCGAAAGAGGCTTTTAAATATATCAAAATTGCAGTACTACAATTTGCTTACAAATTTAGTTAACTTTGATTTCAAGTTAGAAGCTTTATTATCATGGATAATATTCTTTTTAGCTAACTTATCAATCATAGAAATAACATTTGACAATTTAGAAGTAGCATCAGATTTATCAGTAGCTATTCTTAACGCCTTGATAGCATTACGAGTAGTTTTGTGCTGATATCTGTTTAACACTCTTTTCTTTTCGTTACTTCTAATTCTTTTTAGAGCTGATTTATGATTTGCCATTTTATTGCTTTTTTATCTTTTACTTTTTTTTGTAGTCCGTAAGGGAATCGAACCCCTGTTACCAAGACGAAATCTTGGCGTCCTAACCCCTAGACGAACGGACCTTATCCTCTAGTTCTTTTCAATCTACTACAATTGAATTGTAGCCCGTAGCGGAATCGAACCGCTCTTACATGGATGAAAACCATGCGTCCTAACCGATAGACGAACGGGCCATTTTCCCCTCTAAGTTCAGAGTAACTTTAATCTTTTTTTTTGTAGCCCGTAGCGGAATCGAACCGCTCTTACATGGATGAAAACCATGCGTCCTAACCGATAGACGAACGGGCCATTTCCTAACTTCTATATTCAGAATTATTTTAATCTGCAAAAAAATAGTAGCCCGTAGCGGAATCGAACCGCTCTTACATGGATGAAAACCATGCGTCCTAACCGATAGACGAACGGGCCTGCTTCTCTAATGCGGATGCAAAAATACAACTATTTTTGAAACGTACAATAGCAGATGCGAAAAAAAAATATTTTTTTAATATGCTTTAGCAAAAAACACTCTTTTAGCTGATGGGTTCCCAGTAAACACACAGCTTCCCGCTTCTTCTACCCCATCCAAAGGAATACATCTTATAGTCGCTTTAGTAAGATCTTTAATCTTTTCTTCGGTGACTGCAGTCCCATCCCAATGCGCTGATACAAAACCTCCTTTTGTGTCTAAAACTTGTTTAAACTCATCAAAACTATTTACCTCGGTAATATGAGCCTCTCTGTAATTTAATGCCTTATCAAACAAATCTTTTTGAATTTGCGCTAATAAATCACTAATATAAGTTGCAATTCCTGCTTTAGAAACCACTTCTTTAGTCAAAGTATCTCTTCTTGCTACTTCAAAAGTTCCATTTTCAAGATCTTTTGGACCAACAGCAATTCGTACAGGAACCCCTTTTAATTCCCATTCTGCAAATTTAAAACCTGGCTTTTGCGTAGTCCTATCATCAAACTTTACCGAAATACCTAGTTTACGTAAATCAACAATCAACTTATCTACTTCTTGCGTTATTTGTGTTAATTGCTCATCAGACTTATATATAGGAACAATCACTACTTGTATTGGAGCTAAATTAGGTGGTAACACTAATCCTTGATCATCAGAATGCGTCATAACTAAAGCTCCCATCAATCTAGTAGAAACTCCCCAAGAAGTCCCCCATACATATTCTTGCTTTCCTTCGGCATTAGCAAACTTCACATCAAAAGCTTCTGCGAAATTCTGCCCTAAAAAGTGCGAAGTTCCTGCTTGAAGCGCTTTTCCATCTTGCATCAAAGCCTCAATACAATACGTTTCTTCTGCACCAGCAAAACGTTCTGTTTCGGTTTTCAATCCTTTAACAACAGGAATTGCCATAAAGTTTTGTGCAAAATCAGCATATACATTCATCATTTTCTCTGATTCCTCGATAGCTTCCTTTCTTGTTGCATGTGCAGTATGCCCTTCTTGCCATAAAAACTCAGCCGTTCTTAAAAACAAACGCGTACGCATTTCCCATCGAACTACATTAGCCCATTGGTTAATCAACAAAGGTAAATCTCTATAAGATTGCACCCATCCTTTATATGTAGACCAAATAATAGCTTCACTTGTAGGACGAACAATAAGTTCCTCTTCTAGCTTAGCATTTGGATCAACCATTAACTTTCCTGGTCTATCAGGATCATTTTTCAATCTATAATGTGTTACCACAGCACATTCTTTAGCAAAACCTTCGGCATTTTTTTCCTCGGCTTCAAACATACTTTTAGGAACAAATAAAGGGAAATAAGCATTTTGATGCCCTGTTTCTTTAAACATTCTATCTAACTCGGCTTGCATTTTCTCCCAAATTGCATAACCATAAGGCTTAATGACCATACAGCCTCTAACTCCTGAATTTTCGGCTAAATCAGCTTTTACAACCAGCTCATTATACCATTTTGAATAATCTTCTGATCTTGTAGTAAGGTTCTTACTCATATTGAATAGTTTGGCACAAATTTTGTTTTGTTTTATTTAACTAAATAGTTTGGCAAAACTAACTATTTTTGTAATGTGCAACAATAAAAAACCCAATAGATATGAAAACTAATATTTTTTCATCCAAAGAAGTGCAAAATTATCTCTGTATTGGATTACTAAGCCTTTTTATGGTTTCATGTGGTTCTTATCAAAATAGCTCCTATTACGAAAGAGATGGGATATATGGCGCTTCAAACAACAGAAATGTAGAAAGAAATACATCTTCAGACAATTATTATAAAGATTATTTTAGTTCGCTACAAAACGACAATCAAACCCCTGAAACCTTTACCGATATTGACAGCTACAGTGATAACAATCCTACAAACAACAACAGCGCTTACTCAAACTATGGTGATTGGGGAAATAATTACACCAAAGCAGATGTGAACGTTTATTCCAATTACTGGGGATTAAATTACGGTTTTGGATATTCAGGATGGGGATATCCTTATTCTTTTTCTTTCGGATGGAACTCTCCTTATTATTATGGATATGGATGGAATAACTGGGGCTATAACTACTACCCATATAGCTATGGATGGAATTATCCTTATTATGGTTACAACAACTACTACTATTACAATCGCCCTAACAATAATAACTATCGTTCTTACGCACCAGGCAGAAGAGGATCTACTGTAACCAACTCAACAAGTACAAACAGAGACTACGCTCCCACCAGAAGCTATTCGACAAGCAGAAATTATTCTTCAGATAGAAGCTATTCTACAAATGGAGTTAGTACAAATAGAAATAACACCTTTACAAACCCCAAAACCTACAACAACTCTAATAGCAACAACAACACTCAAACAATAACTAGAAGAGGAACAACTCAAAGTCAAAATAACGACTACAACAGCAATAGACAACAAAGCAACTATTCCAGAAGCGAAAGTTACACTCCTACAAGATCCTACAGTAGCCCTTCTTATGGAAGTGAAAGCAGTGGCAGATCTTATGGCGGAGGCGGCGGAAGCAGTAGTGGAGGAAGTAGTTCAAGATCATCAGGAGGAAGTAGAAGATAAATAATCATTAAAAAAAAATCACTAAAATGAAAAAAACACTATTTTTAATACTATCCGTACTTTCTTTTGGTATTGCACAATCTCAAGAAATAAGTGACGCTGTACGTTTCAGTCAAGAAAACTTAAATGGAACTGCTCGTTTCAGAGCTATGAGTGGTGCTTTTGGCGCTTTAGGAGGAGATTTATCTTCTATAAATGTTAATCCTGCTGGTTCTGCTATATTTGCAAATAATCAAATGGCAATAACAGCAAGTAATAGCAATACCAAAAACAATTCTAATTATTTTGGTTCGACAAATACAGAAAAAAACAATTCTTTTGACTTTAACCAGGCTGGATTAGTATTTGTTTTTAATAACAACAATAGAAACAATGAAGGGTGGAAAAAGTTTTCTTTAGCTATAAATTATGATAACAAAAACAATTTCGATAATACTATTGGCTCTTTTGGAATCAATCCAACAAATTCAATTGGGAACTATTTTTTAAGCTATGCAAACGGTATTCCTTTAAACAGCTTTAAAGATTCCTATTACGGAAATTTAGACCAAGCAACCCAACAAGCTTACTTAGCCTACAAAGCCTATATTATTGACCCAGCAAATAACGACCCTAATCCCAACGAATACATCTCAAATATTGCTGAAGGAGGTAATTATTATCAAGAAAACACTGTTATTACTAATGGTTACAACGGAAAACTATCTTTTAACGCAGCTGCTTCTTGTAATGATAAATTTTTCATAGGAATTAACCTTAACTCACATTTTGTTGATTACACTCAATCATCCGTTTTTTACGAAGACAATGACAATACCTTAGAACCTACTAGCTACAGAGTAAACAAAGTTCAATTCAACAATGATTTATATACTTATGGTTCTGGTTTTTCATTCCAACTTGGAGTCATTGGAAAAATAACTCCTGAAGCTCGAGTTGGTTTTTCATACGAATCACCAACCTGGTACAAACTAAATGATAAACTAACTCAAACTTTAGTAGCTGTAAGCGCCAATTCAACAACTGGAGCTCTAGAGCCTGATGTGGTTGACCCAAATTTCACTAATGTTTATGCTCCTTATAAATTACAAACTCCTGGGAAATTGACAGCGAGTTTTGCCTATGTATTTGGAAAAACAGGTCTCATAAGCATTGACTATAGTCGTAAAGATTATAGCAACATTAGATTTAAACCTGAATACGACACATATTATCAAGTTTTAAATAACGCAATGGATCAACTTCTTTCCAAGACTGATGAAGTAAGAATAGGCGGAGAATACAAAATTGAAAGATTAAGCCTAAGAGCTGGTTACCGTTTTGAAGAAAGTCCGTATGAAAACAAAATAACCATTGGTGACTTGAATGGTTATTCGGCTGGGTTAGGATATAATTTTGGAGGTACCCGAGCTGACTTGTCTTACGCTTACGCCAAAAGAAATTCATACCAATTCATTAACCAAGGTCAAACGCCTAAACAAGGTTTTACTGACGTAACCAAAATAAACTCCATCACTAACACGGTTTCCTTAACGCTGTTATTTGAATTATAGTTACTAAATAAAAATCTGAAAAATAACCGTCTTGTCTTTATTAGAAACAAGACGGTTATTTTTTTAGCCGTGATGGAAACGGAAATCCTCCCGATTTTTCTTCGGGAGATTGTAGTGGACAGCGCGAATAGCTCCATAAAAAAATAGCTAAATGGCAAGGAAACAAGTTCAATTTGAATAAAAAACCGTAATTTTGCCATCCAATTTACAAAACTATGAGAACCAAGTCTTTAAAAAAGAATAAAATAAATGTAATTACCCTAGGATGTTCAAAAAACATATACGATAGTGAGGTATTAATGGGACAACTTCGTGCCAACGGAAAAGAGGTGGAACACGAAGCTCCTGCTGAGAGAGAAGGGAATATCATTGTAATCAATACTTGTGGATTTATTGATAATGCCAAGGCAGAATCGGTAAATATGATTTTGGAATATGCTGACAAGAAAGAAAAAGGTTTGGTTGACAAAGTTTTTGTAACTGGATGTTTATCGGAGCGATACAGACCTGATTTAGAAAAAGAAATCCCTAATGTAGATCAGTTTTTTGGAACTACTGAATTACCTCAATTATTAAAAGCCTTAGGAGCCGATTATAAACATGAATTATTAGGTGAACGTTTAACAACAACTCCTAAAAATTATGCGTATTTAAAAATTGCCGAAGGTTGTGATAGACCTTGTAGTTTTTGTGCTATTCCTATTATGCGTGGTGCACACGTTTCGCAACCTATTGAAAAATTAGTAAAAGAAGCTCAAGGTTTGGCCAGAGACGGTGTAAAGGAATTAATTTTGATTGCTCAGGACTTAACTTATTACGGTCTTGACATTTATAAAAAACGAAATCTTGCTGAACTACTGGAAGCTTTAGCAAAAGTAGAAGGAATCGAATGGATTCGTTTGCATTACGCCTTCCCTACTGGTTTCCCTATGGATGTTTTAGAACTAATGAAACGCGAACCTAAGATTTGTAACTATATTGACATTCCGTTACAACATATTTCTGATTCTATTTTGAAATCGATGCGTCGCGGTACAACTCAAGCTAAAACAACTCAGCTATTAAAAGACTTTAGAGCAGCAGTTCCAGGAATGGCAATTCGTACTACATTAATTGTAGGTTACCCAGGAGAAACTCAGGAAGATTTCGAAATTTTGAAAGACTTTGTCCAAGAAATGAAATTCGACCGCATGGGATGTTTTGCATATTCTCACGAAGAAAACACCCACGCTTATTTACTTGAAGACGATGTTCCGGACGATGTAAAACAAGATCGTGCCAATGAAATCATGGAATTACAATCTCAAATTTCATGGGATTTAAACCAAGAAAAAGTGGGACAAGTATTTAAATGTATTATCGACAGAAAAGAAGGAGAACACTTTGTAGGGCGTACTGAATTTGACAGCCCGGATGTAGATAATGAAGTATTGATTGACGCTTCAAAATATTATTTAAAAACAGGCGATTTTGCTATGATTAAAATCATAGAAGCAACAGAATTTGACCTTTATGGAGAACCAGCATAAGACTAATTTTAGCTATTTAAAAAAAATAAACATGAACAAGACACTTTTTTTCTTCGTATTAGCGTTTATAACAATATCCTTTAATACTGCATTTGCTCAATATGGTTACGGAAATGGATATGGAAACGGTTATGGCGGTGGCGGTATGGGAATGAGCAGAAACAGCATGAGCCAGATGGATCAAACTGCTTCAAAACCCAAAGAAATCCCTGTAGAAGTAACCGTGGGGAAAATAATGGAGAAACTAAAACCAGAATTAAATCTTGACGAATTGCAAACTATTGCCATTGGAAATGTATATACTGACATTATCAAATCGCAAACAGCCATAATGAAAGACGAGAAACTGAGTCAAGAAGAAAAATCAAACGAAATAAAAGCGCTTTTCGAAGTTAATGAAAGAAAGGTAAATGAATATTTAAACGAAGAGCAAAAACAAAAATACAAGGCACTCAAAGAAGAGCGCGGGAATAACAAAAAAGAGAAAAAGAAAAAATCAAAAAAGGAAGACGAATAGTTTTCCTTTTTTAATAAAATAAATTCAAAATGAACAAACATCTTAGTTATTTAATTCCTGCAGCAATCATTATTACTTCATGCTCAACAAACCCTTATAAAAAAAGCGAGAAGACATATGATACAAAGCTAAAATCGTTCAAAGAACAAATTTCGACTAAAGAGCCTGAACCACTTCCTATTGTAAACAAAACAATCATAATCATTGACAGCGTTTACACCAAACAATTATACACTTTTAAAGACAGTATTTTCAAAGTAGGTTCAACCCAGTTAAACAATGGAATTCAAACCGAATGGATTAGCACTGTGAATTTCAATCTTCGCAAACCTAATTTTATTATAATACACCATACTGCACAAGATTCTATTCAGCAAACGATTAAAACTTTTACAAAACCAAGCGCACAAGTAAGTGCTCATTATGTAATTGCCGATGATGGACATGTGGTACAAATGCTAAACGACTATTTACGTGCATGGCATGCAGGAGCAAGCTCATGGGGTAAAAATACGGATATCAATTCTTCTTCTATAGGAATCGAATTAGACAATAATGGTAGCGAACCTTTTTCTGAAGCTCAAATCACCAGTTTAATGGCTTTATTGAGTAAGTTAAAGAAAGACTACAATATTCCTGCTCAAAATATTATTGGTCATTCAGACATTGCTCCTAGCCGAAAAAAAGATCCTAGCGCCTTATTTCCCTGGAAAACTTTAGCCGAGAACGGATTTGGAATTTGGAAAGACGATGTACTTCCTTTAGCTCCTTTAGATTTCAACCCTGAATTAGCATTACAAATTATTGGTTACAATACTAAGAATTTAAGTGCAGCAATTACTGCTTTTAAATTGCATTATATACCAGAAGAAGCGAATGCTATTTTAGATCAAAATACCATTAATACCATTTATTCTATTTATCTAAAACAATAATAGAAACAGATTACCTATTAAACAAAAAAGTTCTTTGAGTTATTATCTCAAAGAACTTTTTTTATACTCTAATAATTCAAAAGGTATCAATAAAAAACTGCCAAGACACATAAAGCGCCTTGGCAGTAAAAAAAAAATTATTATTTATTATATTTCGAATTTTGGTAATTCTTAAAACCCATAAACTAATGCTACTGAAACTTGTGAAAATGATTTAGTTGGAGCCAAATCAGAATCAACAAATATTTTATCTTTACCAGAATCTAATCTAAATTCAGGAATAACAGTCAATCCACCAGATTTCAAGTTAGCCGATAATGTTAAAGCCGTTACTGAAGTATCTCCCCATCCTTCTTTAAATTTAAAATACTCCCCACGTAATCCTAAACCAAAGTTATCTGTTACCGCTACCGAAGGATACAAAGCAACACCAGTATAACCAGCATCTCCTTCATTAGAATAATCAGCAGAATTCAAACCTAATTTGAATTTTTCAGTTATTTGGAAAGAAGCGGTTAAATCTACAATGGTTCCACTTACTGAACCATCCATAAAGTTAAGATAAGCACTCACTCCTTCAGTTGGTGCAAAAGACAATTGCGCTCCAATAGCGTTCAATCCTTTAAATGAATCTGCTGCATATTTATTCCAAGAATCATTGAAAGCACCTACCATGATACCTACTTTATCAGAGATTGCATAATTTGCTTTTACCCCTGCATTTTGGAATGGTCCATTAGTGAACATATAAGAAGTTGAATAATGGAAATTTGCTAATGGTGAAATTACCTCATATCCAATAAAAGTCCCCATATATCCAGCAGTAAAACTTAATTTGTCTGTAGCTTTATAAGTAGCGTACAAATTTTGAATGTGGAATGAATTACCATCATCTCCATTTGGAATCGATTGGAACTGCCCTCTAGGCCCAAAAGAAACTTCCCCCACGAAAGAAGTTTTCCCAGTTGTTTTCTTCAAAGCAATATCAATCATCCCCAAAGACACTGAATTCTGATCTGTTCCAAAACTTGTATAAGGTTGACCTGTATAAGCAGCCCCACTAGAATTTGAAATTTTCGAAAAATCATATTTGTAGTAAACATCGGCAGAACCTGAAATTTCTAACGGAGTGTCTTGTGCAAATGTCATGCTTCCTGTCAACGCTAAAGCTAAAATAAAAATTACTTTTTTCATGTTTAATTTGTTTTGGTTATTTAAATTATTTCTACTCAAAAGAAGATATTAACATATTATTCTCAGTTTTTAATACATTTTTAACTTCTTTCTTGAGGCAAATTTATCGACTTTTATTTTTACAAAAACGAAATAATATAACTTTTTGCCGATTTTGACGCAGAATTATCAAAAATCGGGATTCAATTAAAAAAAAATACATATTCTTCATT
>JBDLTG010000030.1:0-25384 GCA_039805885.1 Bacteroidota bacterium | reverse complement strand
ATTAAAATATTTCTCGGCAATATCTTCTATTTTTTGCCCAATATAAATGGTCTTCTGGTTGTCATCATACAATTCCTGATAGCTTTCCAGTTTTTGTTTGATTTTTACATTGATGTTTTCCATCTTTTTACCTTCTTCACGCGCTCTGGTTTCTTCTTCTTTCAGGTTTTGAGAGGTTTTTTCGAGTTTAGAACGTTCTTTTTGTAAAGTAGCAATGGTTTTGTCGAAACGTACTTTACCCACTTCGATTTTCTTTTTGGCACGATTGATTAATCCAAACGGAATTCCGTTTTTTTGCGCTACTTCAAAAGTAAACGAACTTCCCGCTTGTCCTAAAGCCAGTTTATACATGGGTTCCAATGATTTTTCATCAAACATCATGTTGGCATTGGTAGCAAAAGGCAATTCGTTAGCTAATATTTTTAAATTCGAATAATGCGTGGTGATGATTCCAAAAGCTTCCCTGTGATAAAATTCTTCTAAGAAAATCTCAGCCAGCGCACCACCTAATTCAGGATCAGAACCAGTACCAAATTCGTCAATCAGGAACATGGTTTTACTGTTACACTTCTTCAAGAAGTAGTTCATGTTCTTTAATCGGTAACTGTATGTACTTAAATGATTTTCAATGGATTGATTGTCTCCAATGTCGGTTAGAATTCTATCGAATAAAAAAGTTTCTGAGCGTTCGTGAACCGGAATCAACATTCCCGATTGCAACATCAATTGGAGTAATCCCACTGTTTTTAACGAAATGGTTTTTCCTCCGGCATTAGGTCCCGAAATAACAATAATTCGGTTTTCCTGTTGTAATTCTATAGTTTGCGGATAAGTAACTTCCTTTTTTTGCTTGTTGGTCAAATACAAAATAGGATGGAAGGCATCTCTAAAATACAAACGACGTTCCTCAGTAATGGCAGGTAAAATCCCATTGATTCTTTCGGCATATTTTGCTTTGGCAGCAATTACATCAACATCACTTAAAAATTCCTGATACTCTTTTAATGTCGATAAAAATGGACGAATAGCATTCGATAATTGCTTTAAAATACGCGTGATTTCTTCCTTTTCTTCGTATTCTAAATTGCTTAATTCTCTGGAATATTTCAGCGTCATTTCAGGCTCTATGTATGCAATACTTCCTGTTTTAGAACTTCCTAAAATAGTTCCTCTTACTTTTCGACGGTACATTGCTAAAACGGCCAAAACACGACGGTTTTGTACAAAACTTTCTTTGATATCATCTAAATAACCTAAGCCATTGTATTGGGTTAAAGCAATGCCAAAACTCTGATTTACTTTCCCACGAACCAAGTTCATATTTCTACGGATGTCTAGTAAAACCGGAGAAGCATTGTCTTTTATTTCGCCATATTTATCGACAACGGTATCAATAAGAGTTACAATTTCCTTAGTAAGTTCAACGCGTGAAGCTCTCGCATTGATATTTGGATAGTAATCATCAAATTTTCTCAAGAAATTCAACAAGAAATTTACCGTTGAAGATAAGCTGGCAATTTTTCTAAAACTACCTACTTCAAGAAAACTGTCTTCGATTGCCAGAAATTTAATTTCGTATGTTATCGCATCAAAACCGTGATTTGGAATCGCATTATTATTTTGAAAAGAAGACACATACTCAGAGGTTTGCAGCAAAGCTTGCATTAAAGTTTCTTTGTCTCTGAAAGGAGTAATTTCTAGTGCTTTTTCTTTTCCAATTTCCGTATTACAAATCTCTGAAATGGTATCGAGAATCGTTGGGAACTGAAGGTCTTGTAATGTTTTTTCGGTGATGGATATCATTCTTTTTTATAAGTTGCTAAGTCGCAAAGTTACAAACTTGTTAAGTTCTATTAATATAAAACAATTAATTTTTATATTTGTTAAATGAGAAAAGAGGAAATTATAAATAGCCTGAAAACTGACAAACAATTCCTGAAAGATAATTTCGGAGTTGTTTCTATTGCTCTATTTGGATCTTATGCTAAAGGACTTGAAAATGATGAAAGTGATGTTGATTTTCTTGTTGAATTCAAAGAGCCTTCTTATAGTTTTTTGATGGGATTGTATTCTTTTTTAGAAAATAAATTAAAGACTAAAATCGAAATTGTTAGAAAAGGCCCTCATGTTTCTGAGCGTTTTCTCGATACAATAAAAAGTGATTTAATTTATGTATGATTCGGTATATAAATACTCGTTAGAAACTGTTTTAGAACACATTTTTATTTGTAATAAAAGATTTTCTGAAATAAAAACATCATTTGATTTTGTTGCTACAGAATATGGAAAAACATTATTAGATGCTATTGTTACTCGACTTCAGGCAATAGGTGAAAACATAAAAAAATATTTTTCGAAAACACAATTTATTAGAGACAAACTATCCTAATATTGAATGGAATAAAATCATTCGTTTTAGGGATTTCATTTCTCATCATTATGAAATGTTGGATTATGAGATTGTCTATCAAATTTGCGAAAATTACTTACCTCAATTAGAAATTGTTTTAAAAAAGGAGCTAAGTAAATTTAACTAAATAATATGCACATCAAACTTAATCCCGGATGGCAATCCATCCTGTCTGAAGAACTTCAAAAACCTTATTTTAATGATTTATTGCAAGAAGTAGAAAAAGAATATCATGAGTTGGTGTGTTTTCCACCAAAAGACTTGATTTTTTCAGCATTTAATTATTGCAGTTTCAAAGAGGTAAAAGTGGTCATTATTGGTCAGGATCCGTATCATGGAGAAGGAGAGGCGAATGGTTTGTGTTTCTCAGTTAATGATGAAGTGAAAATTCCGCCTTCATTACGCAATATTTTTAGGGAAATAAATGATGATTTGGATTCTATCTTTTTTCCAACAAGCGGTAATTTAGAACATTGGGCAAAGCAAGGCGTCTTGTTGCTGAATGCAGCGCTTACGGTTCGAAAAGACAAACCCAATAGCCACAAACATTTAAAATGGAATTTGTTTACCGATGCAGTGATTCAAAAAATATCCGACGAAAAAGAAAACGTGGTGTTTTTACTTTGGGGTGCATTTGCACAGAAAAAAGGAAGTAAAATTGATCGAAGCAAACATTTGGTTTTAGAATCAGGGCATCCGTCACCAATGAGTGCGAATCAGGGAAAATGGTTTGGAAACAAACATTTTAGTCAAACTAATCAATATTTGAAAGCGAATAATAAATCAGAAATTGAGTGGATAAAATATTAATTCTCAAATCAAAAAATTCCAAATCCCAATTTTTAAGCAGTTGGAATTTGGAATTTTTTGATTGGAATTTACTTCTTGATAATGTTCTCCAGAATTGCTTTATTTTCTTCGTTTTTTACAGTCAATATGATTTCGACATTTTTAGCTGTTTTTCCTTCAATTACGTATAGTTTTGATTTTTTTCCAAAATCAGTATCGCTTTTATCGAAATCAATGTCTCCAAATTCTAATGATTTTCTAACATCAGCGGTGTCAACCCATTTCTCGGCTAAAACCTGAGAAGCTTTTGCAGAATATTCAAAAGGTTTGTTTCTAATATCGTTTAAAACTCGAGCATTTGGAAAATAATTACAGCGGGTATCTTTTCCACTAAAAACAAGAGCTACAAAAAAGCAGCCTAATACTAAGCCTACTAGATAGTAGGAAAAACGTTGTACAAACTTCATGGATTTATTTTTTGGGCAAAGGTAATTGAAAGTTTACTTAAAACACAATTAAATTGATGTCGTTGTTAGGCAAATCAAACCAGTCGCCAATGGCTCTGTTGGTAAGAATTCCGTGGTAAGTATAAATACCATTTTTCAAACCTTTATCACAACGAATGGCACTTTCCAGTCCACCATCTTCGGCAATTTTCAATAAATAAGGAGTGATAATATTACTAATAGAAAGCGAAGCTGTCTTAGAATATCGGGAAGGGATATTAGGAACACAATAATGCAGAATATTGTTTTTTACAAATGTAGGTTTTTCGTGTGTGGTTACTTCAGAAGTTTCAAAACAACCGCCAGTATCAATGCTGACATCGACAATTACAGCTCCTTTTTTCATGTGTTCCACCATAGTCTCGGTAACTACAATTGGGCAGCGTTCTAAGCCGCGCATAGCACCAATAGCTACATCACAACGTCTAAGTGCCTTCATTAAAGCCTTAGGTTGGATCGTCGAAGTAAAAATGCGTTGGCTTAAACTATTTTGCAGTCGTCTTAGTTTAGTAATCGAATTATCGAAAACTTTTACATTGGCACCTAATCCAATAGCGGTTTTTGCTGCAAATTCACCAGCTGTTCCTGCGCCTAAAATAACAACTTCAGTAGGAGGAACGCCTGTAATATTTCCAAATAAAAGTCCTTTTCCGTGGGCATTGGCAATCATTAATTCGGCAGCAATCAAAATGGAAGCGGTTCCTGCAATTTCGCTTAAGGATTTTACAACAGGGTAAGTTTCATCTACATCTTTAAGGTATTCAAAAGCAAGTGCAGTGATTTTTTTCTTAGTTAAGGCTTCGAAATAATCTTTTTTCTTGGTTTTTAATTGAATTGCCGAGATTAGAATCGTTTGATTGTTCATCATCTTGATTTCGGCTACAGTAGGCGGTTCTACTTTTAAAATCATTGGGCAACCAAAAACTTTTTGAGTGTCTTTAGTCACTTCGGCACCAGCTTCAGAATATTCTTTATCCGAATAACTGGCACTTTCTCCCGCTCCTGATTCTATCATCACACGATGACCATGACATACTAACGAGCTCACAGCATCTGGTGTTAAACAAATGCGACGTTCTTGATAGCTAGTCTCTTTAGGAATACCAATAAATAGTTCGCCTTTTTTTCTAGCTACTTCCAGCTTCTCTTCTTGAGGTAATAACTGTTGTTTGGTAAATGGAGTTATAGATATTGACATCGTTTTTGGTACAATTAAAAAGTAAAATTACGTAAAAAGATTAAAAAAATAAGCTTTCTGTTTTGATAAAATACAAATGTGTTTAATTATTAACATTAAGTTGTATTTTTTAAGTTTTTATAGAAATAATTTGGAAGTGTTTTCGGAATTTGACTTCTTAATAAAACTTATAAAATATTGATAATCAGTTTTTAATAAATTATTTTTCGGCATTAGTTTAATTTTAAAAGACGTTTTCCATCAGCTAAAACTTCAATTGTAATGGTCGAATGTGTTTCGGGAATAAGACTAGTAATGTTTTCGGCCCATTCTATAAAACACCAATTTCCGGAATACAAATAATCATCAACTCCAATGTCTAGTGCTTCGACTTCATTTTTCAATCGGTAAAAATCAAAATGATAAACTGTTTGATTGTCTGTAGTTTCATATTCGTTAACTAAAGAAAAAGTGGGACTACTAGTTGCTTGGGTCACGCCCAAAGTTTTACACAATTGCTTGATAAAAGTAGTTTTTCCAGCGCCCATTTCGCCATTAAAAAGGACTACTTTATTGGGTTGAGCTGCCACAATCAATTCGGCAACATTGTTTATTTCGCTTAATGAAAAGGTGATTTCCATTCTTTAAAAAGTTTATGGTTTAATGTTTATGGTTTGCTGTTAACAATAAACAACAAACCATAAACATATAATTATTTTGGATTAAATATCAAACAGGGAATAATCATTTCTTCCAGAGAAATACCTCCATGTTGATACGTATTTTTATAATAACTCACATAATGATTGTAGTTGTTGACGTAAGCCAAAAACAAATCATTTTTTGCAAAAATATAAGAACTGCTCATATTTATGGCCGGTAAACCAATTTTTTTTGGGTCTTTTACCGCATATACGTCTTTGCTTTCGTAAGTCAGGCTGCGACCGGTTTTGTAACGCAAATTCAAACTGGTATTTTTATCACCTACCACTTTTGATGGATTTTTGACGTTAATTGTTCCGTGATCGGTAGTTAAAATCAATTTAAAACCTAGTTTTTGAGCTTGCTGAATAATCTCTAATAAAGGGGAATTCTTGAACCAACTCAATGTTAACGAACGATAAGCTTTGTCGTCGGCGGCGAGTTCTTTTACTACATCCATTTCAGTTTTAGCATGTGAAAGCATATCCACAAAATTGTAAACTATGGTAACCAAATCATTTTCTTTTAAGGATCTGAAATTCTCAACCAGCTTTTTGCCCGAAGCTAAATTGGTAATCTTGAAATAATCTTGTTTTATATTCAATCCCAAACGTTTTAATTGTGCCGAAAGGAATTCGGCTTCAAATAAATTTTTTCCGCCTTCATCGGGATCATTTTTCCAATATTCAGGATGCTTTTTTTCCATTTCTACAGGCAATAAACCGGAGAAAATTGCATTTCTGGCATATTGAGTAGCTGTAGGCAAAATAGAGTAGTAGGGCACTTCTTTTTCCAGTTTGTAATAATCGGCTACCACACTTTCAAAGGATTTCCATTGATCGTAACGCAAATTGTCAATGACTACAAACAAGACAGGTTTGTCCTTTTTCTTGAGTTCAGGAAGCACTAATTCCTTGAATAAAGTGTGTGACTGAATGGGTTTATCGGCTTTAGGTTCACCCGAGCCTTGGCGAACAGGCGGAGCAAACCAATCTTCGTAATTGCGCTCAATGAATTTTCCAAACTGCGAGTTGGCTTCTACTTTTTGTGATTCCAGGATTTCAATCATACCCTGATCGTTGATATCTTCGAGCTGTAGTTCCCAAAACAATAGTTTTTTATACAATTCGATCCAGTCTTCATAGCTGTTTACCATGCCCATTTCCATCGCAATTTTGCGAAATTCCTTTTGGTAATCCAAAGTGGTTTTTTGAGAAATCAGTTTCGAATTATCCAAATTCTTCTTTAAACTTAGCAAAATTTGGTTTGGATTCACGGGTTTAATCAAATAATCGGCAATTTTAGCGCCAATGGCTTCCTCCATGATGTATTCTTCCTCACTTTTGGTAATCATAATCATTGGAATAGCGCTCTTTTTTTCTTTCATTTCCGAAAGGGTTTCCAAGCCGCTCATTCCGGGCATATTTTCGTCTAGGAAAACAATGTCAAAGTTCTCATTTTCAAATATTTCGATAGCGTCAAGCCCATTATTACAGGTAGTAACTTCGTAATTTTTTTTCTCTAAAAAAAGTATGTGTGGTTTTAGATAATCAATCTCATCGTCAACCCAAAGTATTTTTATCTTGTCCATATTTATGTAAATAGTAATCGAATGAATAGTTTACTTAAACGTTAAAAACGTCAGTACATTGTGCAAATTACAGTTTTTATATACTCCAAGTTCCTAATATTATGATAAAGTTTCCTCATAAAACAGAATTCAGAAAATGGTAATTAGGAAGAATATAGAAAAAAGATAATAGAAAAGAGAAAGAAATCAACATCATAACTAATGTCTATTTGTTGATAACTCTTTTGTTTTATATTTACGAAATTATCCTACATTTACTTATTGAAATTTAAATAAAAAAACATGAAAAAAATAGTAGTTATAGCTGTATTTATTATTACGAATTCTTTGTTTGCTCAAGAAAATAAAGCTTTTCATCCTGAGTTGTTTAATCAGGAAGTAATGACTAAAATAGCTATGCTTGAGAAAACACATCCAGTATCTTTTTTTGAAGAAGCAGGGAAATATTATAAAAATGGCAATGTAAATGAATCGGCTTTATTGTTTTATGTTGGTCAGTTAAGATATAGGTATTACATTTTAGCTCATCCAGATACAAAACCAGATGGAGATAAAGCAATATTTGCTTCTTTAACTAACGTTTTAGGGCAAGAAATAAATTATAAATTAGGTGAAAATGTAGAAAACTATATTAAAATTGTAGAAGCAACTATTGATTATAGTAAGCAAAGTGATTATCAATTTTATTCTATAAAAGAGAGCCCTGTAAATTATGAAAAGGTAATTAACGGATTAATAGGTTTGAAAAATCATCTTGTTGCTAATAAAGAACAATTTATAGCAAAGAGAAAAGAAAACACCAAGAAATAAATTATGAAGTACGTACTAATTATACACGAAGTTGCTGATTATAATGCTTGGAAAAAAGTATTTGATACTGCTTCAAAAATAAGGAAAGAGGCAGGTGAATTGTCCTATCAAGTTTTAAATTGCGAGAAGGATTCTAATAAAATTGTGCATTTTTCTAGATGGACTTCACATCAAGATGCGAAGAACTTTTTTGAGTCTCCAAAATTAGTTCAAATTAGAGAAGAAGCTGGAGTTAAATCACCTGATTTTATTTATTTGGACGAACTTGAAGTTGGCGTTTTATAAAATTTTTAGGATATTAAATTCTTTATAAATTTTTCAAGTAAATGAAAATGCAAAATAAATACTAAATTAAGATGAAACCAAGAATCACCACACTTTCAGAGAAAAAACTAATTGGTTGCAAGTAAAATATGAATTATGTGGCTTATAATCGGTTTGAAAAATGAGCAGTAGTAGAAGTGAGTGATTTAGATTCAAAAATTGTGCAAGAAGTTTTAGAAAATATAATTCAATTAGAAACTGAATTGCATCAAAAGTAAGTTAAATGAATAAAAAAAAGAATATAAAGACGAAAAATCATTAACACGTTCTTCTACGGCTGAGTACTTAACCTTTATAGCAGCTACGGGAGAAGGAGGAGTTGAAGCCATTTATGCAGATGAAAATATTTGGATGACACAAAAAATGATGGGAACGCTTTACAATGTGAATGTAAGAAACATTAACGAACATCTACAAAAGATATTTAATGACAATGAATTAAAAGACGATACAGTTATCCGGAAATTCAGGATAACTGCTTCAGATGGTAAAAACTATAATACTAAAATCCAATAAAAAATAATGCGATTCTAAAATCATACTATTTTAACTAAAATCTAGAATAAGAAAAGAATAACCTGATTTGACTAAATACTATTGAAGCTAAAAGAAATATTAATTTGTAACAGCTTAAGACTTTTAATATGAAACCAAGAATCACCACACTTACAGAGAAAAAATTAATTGGTTGCAAGCAAAATATGAATTATGCGGCTTACAATCCTGTTCCATTATGGCAAAGTTTTATGCCAATAAAAAAGGAAATTACAAATACAGTAAGTACTGATTTGTTTTCGGCTCAGCAATTTCCGGAAGGTTTTTGGCGCAATTTTAATCCGAATACGGCGTTTGAAAAATGGGCGGCAGTAGAAGTAACTGATTTTAATAGTATTCCTGCTAATATGTATTCGTTAGTGATTCCAAGTGGTTGGTATGCTGTTTTTGATTATAAAGGCGATGCGAGTGATGCTCCGGCTTTTTTTGAATCTATTTTTGGTACTTGGTTTCCTAATTCGGCTTACGTAGTGGATGACAGACCCCATTTTGAAATTTTAGGCGATAAATACAAAAAGGGCGATCCTAATTCGGAAGAGGAAATTTGGATTCCTATTCGGTTGAAATAATGAATTAAACTTTTATGAAAACACTTAACACATTTGAATGGTCTTTATTTTTATGGCAAATATTTAATATCATTTTATTAATCGCTTTATTATTTCTAATATATAAATTTGGTAAAGTATTGTATTTGTATTTGAAAAAGAATAAAGATTAATTTATGTCGGAAAAACAACGTTTAAAAGAACTGGCTCAACTTTTTCTAAAATTAGGAATTATCGGTTTTGGTGGCCCTGCGGTACATCTGGCGATGATGCAAAACGAAGTAGTCGTAAAAAGAAAATGGCTCGACGATCAGCATTTTCTAGATTTATTAGGAGCTACTTACTTAATTCCCGGACCTAACAGTACTGAAATGGCCATCCACATTGGTCATGAAAGAGCAGGAGTGAAGGGCTTAATAGTGGCAGGACTTTGTTTTATTCTACCCGCGGTAATTTTGACTGGATTTTTTGCCTGGCTCTATAAAGAATATGGGCAATTACCCGAAATTCAACCTTTTTTATACGGAATCAAACCCGCAATTATTGCCATTATTCTAGGAGCCATTTTTCCATTGGCCAAAAAATCATGCAAAACAATTCAATTAGGAATTATTGGTTGCGCTGTTTTAGTACTTTCATTATTGCATTTTAACGAAATCGCCTTGCTTTTTGGTGCTGGTTTTTTAGCCTTATTTTTCTTTTCAATTCGAAACCGGAATTCGATACAAAGCAACTGGATTCCGCTTACTTTTTTACCGCTTAGCCACACTACTTTGGCAACAGCCAGCAATTGGAATTTATTCCTGATATTTTTAAAAATTGGAGCCATCCTGTATGGAAGCGGTTATGTCTTATTTGCTTTTTTGGATGCCGAATTAGTTGCCAAAGGTTTACTTAGCCGTACCGAATTGATTGACGCTATTGCTGTGGGACAATTTACACCTGGGCCTATTTTTTCTTCGGTAACTTTTGTGGGCTATCAAATCAATGGGGTTTCAGGGGCTGTGGTGGCTACCTTAGCAGTGTTTTTGCCTTCTTTTATCTTTGTAGGCTTGCTGAATCCTTTGGTGAACAAAATGAGAAATTTAAAACTTTTTTCGGTGTTTCTGGATGCGGTTAATGTGGCTTCGGTTGCTATAATTATTTCGATTTGTATTCAAATGGGGACTGAAACTATCACCAATTGGCGTACTATTTTGATTGCGCTTGTGAGTGTTTTTATTGCTTTTAATTATAAAAAAGTAAATAGCGCTTTCATTGTTATTGGAGGGGCTTTTTTAGGCTATTTATTGGCATTGATTTGATACGCAAAAACCAATTGTTTTTACATTTTATTTTTATAAAATAGATTATATTTACTCTAATACAATTGATTTATAAATACTTAGGTAATTACTAACTAAAACGCTATCAAAATGAAAAATCAAACTAATCAGCCCACACCAGCAAATATTATGCAAATGGGTTCTGGATTTTGGGCATCAAAAATCTTACTTACAGCAGTAAAATTTGAATTATTTACTTGTTTGGCTAAAGAGAAGAGTTTATCAGCCAAGGAAATTAAAAGCTTGTTGAAATTGAATTGTACCGATAGGCATTTATTTGATTTTTTAGATGCCTTATTTTGTTTTGGTTTTTTAAAGCGTGAAGGGCTTTTAGAAACAGCAAAATATTCAAACAGTCTGGATACGGAACTATTTTTAGATAAAGCAAAGACAAGTTATGTAGGCGGAATGCTGGAAATGATGAACGATCGGCTTTATGGTTTTTGGAGCAATCTGGAAGACGGTTTGAAAACAGGTTTGGTTCAAAATGAAGCTAAAAATGGAGGTGAACCTATTTTTGAGGCTTTATATAAAGATCCGGAATTGTTAAAAGGTTTTGTGAATGCTATGACAGGAATTCAAATTGGGAATTTCATGGCTTTGGCACAAAAGTTTGATTTTTCGAAATACAAAACCTTCTTAGATGTAGGAGGTTCTGCGGGAATTTTGTCTACGATGGTTGCAAAACACAATTCGAATATGACTTGTACTACTTTTGATTTACCGGCAGTGGAAGCCATGGCAAAAGAGACCATTCAGAAATTTGAGGTTTCGAGTCAGGTAAAAGCCGTTAGTGGCGATTTTTTTACTGATTCTTTTCCTAAAGCAGATGTGATTGCTATGGGGAATATTGTGCATGATTGGAATGAGGAAAATAAATTAATGCTGATGCAAAAAGCTTACGACGCCTTAGCCGATGGTGGCGTTTTCATTGCTATTGAATCAGTAATTGACAACGAAAGAAAACAAAATGCTTTTGGGATGATGATGAGTTTAAACATGCTGATTGAAACAGGAGATGGTTTTGATTATACATTTGATGATTTTAATAAATGGGCTAAACAAATTGGTTTTAAATCAACTTCAATTTTAGCTTTGACTGGTCCAACAAGTGCTGCAATTGCTCATAAATAATAAAAAAAACTATTCAATAAAAATTACTTTATGAAATTCTCTCTTTTAAATTTTTCTTTACTATTTGCTTTTAATTGGGCTGTAGCCAATGTTGAACCCAATAGTCTTTTTACAAATCACATGGTGTTACAAAAAGGGGTTAAAGTTCCAGTTTGGGGAACTGCCGATGAAGGCGAAAAAGTAAGTGTAACTTTTAATGGACAAAGTATTTCAACCACTACGGTTAATGGAAAATGGATGGTTAAACTGGCTCCGATGTCTTATTTAGCTAAGGGTTCAGCGATGGTTATTTCAGGGAAAAACACATTAACTATTGAGGATGTTTTAGTGGGAGAAGTTTGGTTGTGCAGCGGACAATCGAATATGGAACGCCAGTTAGGATCTAGAAAACCACAACCCTTAATTACAGATTGGGAAAAAGAAAGAGCAGAATCAGTTGATTATCCTTTGATAAGAGGCTATAAAGTGCCGTTGAATTATTCAAAAGAACCAATTGAAGATGCTAGTAGCAAATGGGAAGTGTGTTCCCCTGAAACGGTGCCGGGATTCTCAGCAGTTGCTTATTTTCTGGCTAAAAATTTATACAAAGATTTAAAAGTGCCTATCGGAATTGTGTATTCGGCTTATGGAGGAACACCAGCGGAAGATTGGACTAGTAAAAAAGCATTGGAAGCCAATCCAAAATTAGCCTTTTTTGTTCAAAAATATGATTCGATTACCAAATCGGCCTGGCATCCGGGAGCACAAGTAAAAAATGGTTTGTACAATGGGATGATTGCACCATTATTATCGATGGCTTTGAAAGGAGTGGCTTGGTATCAAGGTGAAAACAATCAAGATAGAGCTAAAGAATACCAAATTGTATTACCAAATATGATTAAAAACTGGAGAGCCGATTTTAATCAGGGAGATTTCCCGTTTTTGATAGTTCAAATTGCACCTTACAAAGACATGAAACCAGAGATTAGAGAATCACAATTATTGGTTTCACAACAAGTAAAAAATACGGCTTTAATTGTTACCACCGATTGTGGTGATCCAACAAATATTCATCCTGGGCACAAACAACCCGTTGGAGAACGTTTGGCTTTGGCAGCAAGAAAATTGGCTTATAGAGAAGATATCGCTTATTCAGGACCTATTTATCGTTCGTACAAAATAAAAGGGGATAAAATTATTTTGAGTTTTGATCACGTAAACAAAGGCTTTTTAGTAAATAAATCCGAGGATTTAAAAGGATTTACAATAGCAGGAAAGGATAAAGAATTTCTTCCTGCAAAAGCAACTATAAAAGGAAATCAGATTATCATTTCGAATGATGCTATTAAAAATCCAGTTGCAGCCCATTACGGTTGGGCTAATGCGCCAGAAGTAAATTTATATAATGCCGAAGGTTTGCCAGCTTCGCCTTTTAGAACTGATGTAGAATAAATTTTTATTAGAAATCAAACCAACAAAAAAGCCACTAAGTACTGAACTTAATGGCTTTTTGAATATATAACCTAATTTAATTCTGGTATAAGAATTAAGCTTTATTGCCAGCCACCACCTAAGGCTCTGTACAATTGAATGATGGCTTTGTATTGTTGGTATTTGTTGTCTACCAAATTCAATTGAGCATTCAACTCATCATTTTTAGAAGTCAAAACCTCTAAATAATTAGCTAATCCATACGTCAATAATTCATCTGAAAAACTAGCCGCTTTTTTAAGTGCATCTACTTGTTTCTCACGAACTGTGATTTTGTACGTTTCGTTGTTGTATTGTGCTAATGCATCCGAAACTTCTTTTCCTGCTGTTAAAAGCGATTGCTCAAACTGTAAATAAGCTTTTTCCTGATTAGCTTTTGCTATTTCATACTTGGTTTTCAGCTGTCTTTGATTGAAAATAGGCTGTGTTAACCCCGTAACAATATTGGCAAAAATAGAATTGGCACTGAACCATTCTTTTAAATCAATACTTTGCAATCCGCTGGTAGCCGTGATTTTAAACGATGGATAAAAACTACTTTTAGCCACATTAGTCATCTCAAAATTATTGATCAAATTGTATTCGGCTGCAATAACATCAGGTCTGTTGTGAAGCAAACTTGCAGGAACTCCTAAGGTGATTGTAGGTTGCAATTTTTGGGCATCAAAACTACTGCGTTCAATTTTCGTTGGTGCCTGACCTAAAAGAACACTTAAAGTATTTTCTAATAAAATACGGTTGTTTTTCAAATCGGCAATAATCAATTCGGTAGCATATTTTTGTGCCTCAGTTTGTTTTACACCAACTTCGGATACCGTTCCTGATTTTTTCAACGCTTTGATTGTTTCGATACTTTTGTCTCTGTTGATTAAAGTTTCTTCCGCCACTTTAATTTGTTCGTCAACAGCCAATAATTGGTAATATGCCGATGCAATACTGGCAATCAGTTGCGTTTTTATCGCTTGATTGGCAGCATTAGTTTGTAAATAAGCCGCTTTAGTACCGCGTTTGTTGCTTCGAATTTTACCCCAAATATCCGCTTCCCAACTTAAACTTCCAGTTAATTGGTATTGGTCAATGGAGGTGTTGCTTACAATAGCCCCCATTTGACTGTTTTTGGATAATTCCTGATGCGTCCAGTCGGCGGTAGCAGTCAAAGTAGGGAAGTAGCCTGCTTTTCCTTGCAACATAGTCGCTTGTGCAGCGGCTAAATTTTGCATGGCAATGCGAACATCATAATTACTTTCTAATCCTTTTTTGATATAGCCTTGTAAAATTGGGTCGGTAAAAATCTTGTCCCAACTCACATTCGCTAATGAAAGGGTATCTGTCGATACTTTTTCAGAGCGGTATAAATTTTCTGTTTTCACCTCCGGACGCTTGTAATCTTTGGCAACAAAACAAGCTTGCATTACTGATGCCGTAAGTACGAGCACTGTAATTTTATATATTTTATTTTTCATTTTCTTTCTCTAAAGATGGAACATCTGATTCATTTGCAACAGGTAAGGGTTTTATCGAAATCTTTTCCTGTAAAGTTTGGAAAACGATAAACAAAATTGGAATTACAAATACTCCTAAAATTGTACCGATTAACATTCCTCCAATCGCTCCCGTTCCAATTGCTTTGTTACCTACAGCACCAGCTCCTTTAGCCAACATTAGCGGCAATAATCCAAGGATAAAGGCAAAGGATGTCATCAAAATAGGACGCAAACGCGCTACAGCACCTTGAACAGCAGCCTGAGAAATACTCAAGCCTTTTCGTCTTGCATCGGCAGCAAATTCGACAATCAAAATGGCATTCTTGGCCAGTAATCCAATAAGCATGATGAGCGTAATTTGCAGGTAAATAGTATTACTCAATTTAAACAAATAAGCAAAAATAAAGGCTCCTGCTAAACCAACCGGTAATGATAATAAAACGGCAAAAGGCAAGATGTAACTTTCGTATTGGGCTGCCAATAAGAAATACACAAACACTAAACACAATAAGAAAATAAACAAGGTTTGTCCACCTGCGCTAATTTCCTCACGCGTCATTCCTGAAAATTCATAACCATAACCTAATGGTAGTTTTTGGCTGGCTACTTCCTGAACGGCTTTAATGGCGTCACCGGAACTGTATCCATCTTTTGGAGCTCCCGTTATCTTAACGGAAGTAAACAAGTTAAAACGTTCAATGGCTTGTGGTCCAAATACTTTTTCCAGTTTTACAAATTGTGAAATAGGAGCCATTTGACCATTATTATTTCGAACCAATACTTTATTTAAGGATTCCGGATCGTTTCTGAATTGCGGCTCCGATTGATACACCACTCGGTATTGTTTTCCAAATTTGTTAAAGTTAGATGCATACACCCCACCATAATAACCTTGCATAGTTCCTAAAACATCGGTTACTGTTAAACCTGATTTTTTGATAGCAGCCACATTCAAATCAATGCGATATTGAGGGAAATTAGGTGAAAACGAAGTTGCCGCGTATTTAATTTCCGGACGACTGTTTAAAGCCTCTAAGAATTTATTATTTACTTCACTTAATTCTTGGATAGAGCCTCCTTTTTGATCTTGCAATTGAAATTCGAAACCATTGGAATAACCAAATCCAACCAATGTAGGACGTGCAAAAAACAGTACTTTGGCATCTTTAACTGTAGCGGCACGCTTGAACAATTCCTGCACAATAGCTGTTATTTCCTGATTAGCTTCCTTACGTTCGGCCCAGGGTTTTAATTTCACGATTACCATTCCGTAGTTACTACCAGTACCACTAATCAAACTTCGACCGGAAATACGAAGTACTTCCTGAATTTCAGGAATGTCTTTTACCTTATTCTCGATTTGTACCAATACTTCTTCTGTTCTTTTCAATGAAGTTCCTGGTGCTAATGAAACATCCGAAAGAATGGCTCCCGTATCTTCACTAGGTACAAAGGCTTTTGGGGTAGTATTTATCAATAAGACAAAAATCCCTGCAAAAACAGCAATTCCTAAGAAAGCCAACCATTTGCGTTTAATCAAGAACTCAACTGATCTTTTGTATTTAGATGTAGTGGTATCAAATCCGGCATTGAAGGCGGTATAAAAACGATCTACAAATCCTTTATTATTTTTCTCGCCATGATTTTTTAAGAAAATAGCACACAAAGCAGGTGAAAGGGTCAACGCATTAATTGCAGAAAGTACAATAGAAATGGCCAATGTCAATCCGAATTGCTTGTAGAAAACCCCAGCCGAACCACTAATAAACGAAACCGGAATAAATACGGCCGACATTACTAAGGTGATCGAAATAATCGCACTACTAATATCACTCATGGCGCTATGCGCTGCTTTTTTAGAATCGTGTTCTCCGGCTTCCATTTTGGCGTGCACGGCTTCTACAACCACAATGGCATCATCGACCACAATTCCAACGGCAAGTACTAATGCAAATAATGTCAATAAGTTGATGGTAAAACCAAATAAACTTAAGAAAAAGAAGGTTCCAATAATCGCAACAGGTACTGAAATTGCTGGAATAAGTGTAGATCTCCAATCTTGTAAAAAGATGAAAACCACAACGAATACCAATAAAAAGGCTTCAATCAACGTATGAATTACTTTAGAAATAGATTCTTCCAGGAAATCATTAGCATTAATTAAAGTGGTGTATTTTACTCCTTTTGGAAAATTAACCACCGATTGATCCATTACTTTTAAAGAGCCTTCAATCACTTCTTGTGCATTAGAACCTGCTGTTTGCGCAATGGCAATGGCAATAGATTGGTTGCCGTTAGTAAATGATTTACTGGCATAATTCACTGCTCCAAGTTCAATTCTGGCTACATCTCCTAATTTTAGCACTTCGCCATTTGGAGTAGAACGCACAATAATTTCTTCAAACTCTTTTGTGCTTTGTAAACGTCCTTTGTATTTTAGGGTGTATTGAAAAGATTGGTCACTGCTTTCACCTAATTGTCCAGGTGCAGCTTCAATATTTTGTTCGGCTAATAAGGCTGAAATATCCGAAGGAACTAAACCATAAGCCCCCATTACATCTGGCTTAAGCCAAATACGCATTGAATAATCTCTTTGACCAAAAATCATCGCATCTCCAACTCCAGCTACACGCTTAATTTTTGGTAAAATATTAATGTTAGCATAGTTTTGAAGGAACGTAATATCATAATCCGGATTTTCACTATACAAAGATAAAATCAAGATGTTATCACTTTGTTTTTTTGATGTGGTAACTCCGGCTTTGGTTACTTCTTGCGGCAATAATGAGGTCGCACGTGCTACACGGTTTTGCACGTTTACGGCTGCCAAATCAGGATTGGTACCTAATTTAAAGAATATATTAATCGATGCTGAACCATCATTATTTGAGGTAGAAGTCATATATGTCATGTCTTCCACACCGTTGATTTGTTCTTCCAAAGGAATAACTACCGAGTTCATTACTACTTCGGCACTTGCTCCCTGATAATTTGCAGATACCGATACGGTAGGAGGTGCAATTTCAGGATATTGCGAAACGGGAAGCGAGATTAACCCTAAAATCCCCAGTATAACGATGATAATAGAAATCACCGTTGACAAAACGGGTCTGTCAATGAATTTTGAAAACATACAGTATTATTTATTCGAGTTAGTTAATGACTTTTTTTTCAGGAGTAATTACGGTAGCATAATCCACTAATTCTGGTTTGATTACAGTTCCTTCGGCAACAATACCGACTCCCTCAATAAGAATTTTATCTTTTACATTCAATCCTTTATCCACTACAAAAAATTGTCCTCCCGGTACAGCACGCACTTCAACAGGTACAGCTTTTACTTTATTTTCTTTATCAGCAATCAGTACAACGCGTTTGTCTTGTAATTCCAAAGTCGCATTTTGTGGAATTAAAATCACATCTTTTAAATTAGTTGGGATTTGAATTGTTCCACTTCCTCCGGAACGCAATAATTTGTTTGCATTGGAGAAACTTGCTCTTACATTAAACGAACCTGTTTGTGTATTGGCCTGTCCGCTAAAAGTTTCAATTTTACCTGCTTTTTCATATTGCATCCCATTACTTAAGATTAAATTGACACTAGGCATTTTACCAATTTTTTCCTGGAATGTTTTTCCTGCGGCATGCATTGTGATATCCAATTGCTGTTTTTCGTTCATTGAAAAATAAGCATAAATGGTACTCACATCTGAAATACGGGTTAAAGGTTCAGCCGTTTGGCTGCTTACGTAACTTCCCAGTCTTAAAGGCAATGTTCCAACGATTCCGTTAACAGGACTTTTAATAGACGCATAATTTATTTTTTCAATAATACTTTGGTATGTACTTCTGGCACTGGCTAAATTTGCTTTAGCCGTTTCTAATTGTACATCACTAATAATATTACGATCCACTAATGGTTTTAAACGATTTACTTCCACCTGAGCAGCAGTTACTTTTGCTTTGGCAGCGCTGGCTTCCTGGTTTGCTGTTTGTGTCTCTAACTTAAAAAGCAATTGTCCTTTTTTAACTTCCTGACCTTCCTGAACGTATATTTTTTCAATATATCCATCCACCTTTGCACGAATATCAATATCGGTAACACCTTCTAAAGTAGCAGGATATTCTGCTAATAGAGTAGTGTTTGATTTTGTTATTTCAACAACCTTGTAGGGCATTACTGGAGGTGCCGCTGGCTCTTCTTTTTTTCCACAAGCTACTAAGAGTACTAAACTTATAACGGTTAATGAAAGTTTCTTCATTGTGATGGATTATTTATTGTTATTATTATTGATTTCTATTTGTTTAAACTCATTGGTTGTCTTGGTAAACACTTTTCCAACTTCTATAAGGTGAGTTCTGTAGGCTTTTACGTTTTCTAAATTGCATTTTTCTTCAGGGCAAGAGGCAGTTGCTTCCCGATAATCAATCATTCGATCAACAATGACCATTTCAGAATCAATTAATTTATGAAAATTGGCCAATCGTTCACTTAAATTAGCTGGTTTGAAATATTTTTTTCGATCTCCCGCTTTAGTAAAATAGGATATCTTGTCCATTTTTAAGAGTAAGTTCAAATTGGTAGAAATAGAACTTTTGCTGGCACCCAATTTTTCGACTAAAGATTCAAATGTTAATCCGGTCTTACAACCGTCAATGATTAGTGTACCTAAAATTCTTGCCGCTAGAGGAGGAATATTGTATAGTTTCTCAAAATGATTTCCGTACAATTCGATTATTTCTTCTCTTTCTGTATTAAAATCCATGATAATTTTTTTGCAAATTTACAATTGGTTCGGTGATTACCGAACTAACCGAACTTAATTTTATGTTAATTTTTTTAACAAGCTGTTTTTATTGAATTTACAATAGAGCTAAAATGTGTTAGTGTGAAATCTAAAACAATCATCAATAGTTCTATTTCAATTAAAAGTTTGTTCTTGAAAAAATGCTTAATATTGATAACATCTTTAACAAACCAAAAATAGTTAACCATGAAATTTAAAATTTTGCAGCAATCTTTTTTAATGATAACCTTATTTTTAGCTACTGTAGCTATGGCACAACATAAATTTGTAAACACACCGCCGGAAGTTTCCCCTATGCCAATGAAACCTGAAATGACTGAAATTTGGGAACCGGAAGTAAAAATAATTACGCCTGCTAAAATCCTTGGCAATGCACCTTCGGACGCTATTATTTTATTTGACGGCGAAAATTTAGATCAATGGGTGAGTAAAAATGATGTCAATAAACCCGCAGCATGGAAAATTATTAACGGTGACTACATGGAAGTTGTTCCCGGTTCTGGTGGAATTCAAACTAAAATGGCTTTTGGAGATTGTCAGTTGCACTTGGAATGGAGTACGCCGGATGAAGTTTTAGATGGTGGACAGGCAAGAGGGAATAGTGGTGTGTTTTTCCAAAATAGGTATGAATTGCAAATATTAGATTCTTATAATAACAGAACTTATAGTAATGGTCAGGCGGGAAGTATTTATAAAGATCATCCACCATTAGTAAACGCTGTAAAAACACCATTAGAATGGAATGCTTATGATGTGATTTATACTGCACCACGATTCAAATCAGATGGCAAAATTGATAGTCCAGCCAGAATTACAGTACTTTTAAATGGTGTTTTGATACAGAATAATGTAACAATAAATGGCTTAACACTTTATATCGGTTTACACAATTATCCTTCGTCTCATGGAGATGATGTTATTTCGCTTCAAGATCATGATTCTAAAAATCAATTCAGAAATATTTGGATTAGAAAACTTTAAAAAAGAGGTAAAAGGAGTGGAGAAAATGCTCCTTTTTACTAGAGAGAGGTAAACCAGAATTAGTAATTTATCTCTTTTAAAATCTAATTTACTTATATTTGTCAACCTAAAATTCAAGTTGTAGTGAGTCAAATCAATAAACTAAAAATCTTCAACGACCCTATTTATGGGTTTATTACCATACCTAACGCCTTAATATACGACTTAATACAGCATCCTTATTTTCAACGTTTGCGTCGAATTACACAAATGGGTTTGTCCTATTTAGTGTATCCGGGAGCGAATCATACTCGTTTTCATCATGCTTTGGGCTGTATGCATTTGATGCAAAAAGCGGTGGATGTTTTACGTTTTAAGGAAGTTTCTATTTCAGAAGAAGAAGAAAACGCACTTTATATTGCTATTTTGTTACACGACATTGGTCATGGCCCGTTTTCGCATGCTATGGAAAAAAGCATTGTAGAAGATGTGCATCACGAGGAAATTTCGCTGTTGTTTATGCGTCAATTGAATGTTGAATTCAAAGGACAATTAAGCTTGGCAATTAAAATATTCGAAGGAGATTATCATCGAAAATTCATGTTGCAATTGATTTCTAGTCAGTTAGATATGGATCGAATGGATTACTTAAAACGCGATAGTTTTTACTCGGGCGTGGCCGAAGGAAATGTCAATTCAGAGCGTTTAATTCAGATGATGAATGTTGAGGATGACTTTTTAGTTATAGAAGAAAAAGGAATTTACTCGGTTGAAAAGTTTTTAATGTCGCGTCGATTGATGTATTGGCAGGCTTATTTACATAAAACCAGTTTAGTGGGCGAATTGATTTTGACAAAAATATTAAAGCGTGCTAAAGAATTGACTTTAAAAGGAATTGTTTTACCTTGCAGCGAGCCGTTACAATTTTTTATGCAAAATAGAATTATCTTGGAATCCTTTGATACCGAAACTTTAGATTTGTTCTCTCAATTAGATGATTTTGATATTATTAGCGCATTGAAAGCTTGGCAAAGACATGATGATTTTATTTTGTCTTCTTTGAGTAAAATGATTATCAATAGAGATTTATTGAAAATAAAATTAACGAGTGAAAAAGTCGCTATTGATGATTTAAATCCATTGAAAGAGCGTTTCGCATTAGAAAACAATATCAGTATAGCCGATACAAATTATTTTATTTTTAAAGGAAAAATAAAAAATCAGGCTTATGATAAGGAAGCTGAACCTATACGAATTTTGAAAAAAGACCGTACTGTTGAAGATGTTATAGAGTCATCTGATCAGTTGAATTTAAAATCTTTATCAAAATCGGTGACCAAATATTATATTTGTTTCCCAAAACAACTAGCATAAATCCACATTTAAAATCTATTTTTTTATATTTTTGTCGGAATGAAATTTACAGCAGAACAAATAGCAGGTGTTTTAGGAGGTGAAGTAGTGGGAAACCCTCTTGCTGAAGTGCATCAGTTATCTAAAATCGAAGAAGGAAAAGTAGGTTCTCTAACTTTTCTATCTAATCCCAAATACAATAATTACATCTATTCTACCGAGGCTACAATAACCATTGTAAACACAACTTTTATTCCTGAATCAGAATTAAAAACTACTTTAATTAAGGTGGAGGATGCTTATATTGCTTTTTCTAAATTATTAGAATTTTACGATCAGGCAAAAAAAGCAGCTAAAGTAGGTATTGAATCTCATACTGTATTGGCTGAAGACGTAAAGTATGGTGAAAATCTATATTTAGGTAGTTTCAGTTATGTTGGTACCAATGTGGTTATGGGTGACAATGTAAAAATTTATCCTAATTGTTTTATTGGAGATAATGTTGTCATTAGTAATAATGTCACTATTTTTGCGGGCGCCAAGATTTATTCAGAAACGATAATAGGCAATAATTGTACTATTCATGCAGGAACGGTTATTGGTTCAGACGGTTTTGGATTTGCACCTCATTCGGATGGTACGTACAAGAAAATTCCTCAAATAGGAAATGTGATTATTGAAGATGATGTTGAAATAGGTGCTTGTACTACAATTGATAGAGCGACATTAGGCTCCACAATAATTAGAAAAGGCGTAAAATTAGACAATCAAATTCAAATAGCGCATAATGTTGAAATAGGAGAGAACACCGTAATTGCTGCTCAAACAGGAGTTGCTGGTTCGACTAAAATAGGCACAAACGCAATGATTGGTGGACAAGTAGGGATATCCGGGCATTTGACCATTGGAAATAATGTTAGAATCCAAGCGCAGTCTGGAGTTGCCAGAAATATTAAAGACGACGAAATTTTGCAAGGAAGCCCAACATTTGGCTATAGTGATTTTAGTAAATCCTATGTGCATTTTAAAAATTTCCCTAAGATTATTGCAGAAATTGAAGAATTAAAAAAACAAATATTAAACCAAAAAAATGGAAACAATGGTTAAACAGAAGACCATCAAAACAGAAATCTCACTAACTGGAGTTGGGTTGCACACCGGTAAAGAAGTTAAAATGACTTTTAAACCTGCTCCTGCAAATAATGGTTTTACTTTTGTTAGGTTAGATCTTGAAGGACATCCTGTAATTGAGGCCGATGCAAATTATGTTGTAAATACTCAAAGAGGGACAAATTTAGAAAAATTAGGCGTTAAAATTCAAACACCTGAACATGTTTTAGCAGCTTTAGTAGGTTGTGATTTAGATAATGTTATCATTGAATTAGACGCTTCAGAACTTCCTATTATGGATGGTTCTTCAAAATATTTTGTTGAAGCTTTAGAAAAAGCAGGTGTTGAAGAACAAAGCGCTAAACGTAATGTTTATGTAGTGAAAGAAGTTATTTCTTTTACTGATGAAGCCAGCGGTAGCGAAATTCTAGTAATGCCTAGTGACCATTATACGGTAACTACAATGGTTGATTTTGGTACTAAAATATTAGGTACACAAAATGCAACACTTAAAAATATAAGCGATTTTAAATCTGAAATTGCATCATCAAGAACTTTTAGTTTTTTACACGAATTAGAGTCTCTTTTAGACAATGGTTTGATTAAAGGTGGCGATTTGAATAATGCTATTGTTTATGTAGATAAAGAAATATCTACAACTACAATGGAAAATTTAAAAGTAGCTTTTGGTAAAGACACAATTAATGTAAAACCTAATGGTATTTTAGACAACTTAACGTTGCATTATCCAAATGAGGCTGCAAGACATAAATTATTGGATGTAATTGGTGATTTAGCTTTAATTGGAACAAAAATCCAAGGAAAAGTTATTGCTAATAAACCAGGGCATTTTGTAAACACACAATTTGCTAAAAAAATGGCTAAGATGATTAAAATCGAACAGCGTAACTACGTTCCTGTTTACGATTTAAATCAAGAACCTTTGATGGATATTCATAAAATTATGGCTGTGCTACCTCATAGACCTCCATTTTTATTGATTGACAGAATCATTGAAATGTCAGATAATCACGTGGTGGGAATGAAAAATGTAACAATGAATGAAAATTTCTTTGTTGGACATTTTCCAGATGCTCCCGTTATGCCAGGGGTTTTAATTGTAGAAGCTATGGCGCAAACAGGAGGAATCTTAGTTTTAAGTACTGTTCCTGATCCTGAGAATTATTTAACTTATTTCATGAAAATTGATAATGTTAAATTTAAATATAAAGTATTGCCTGGTGATACTTTAATATTTAAGTGTGATTTAATTACACCTATTAGAAGAGGAATTTGTCACATGCAAGCGAATGCTTATGCTAATGGACGATTAGTTGCTGAAGCTGAATTAATGGCGCAAATAGCAAAAAAACAACAATAGATAGAAACAGTTCCCTCCCTGTTACTATAAAGATTTTTTAATAGTAATTAAGGTAATTAATTATAAAAACAAAATAGATGAATCAACCGTTAGCATATGTTCATCCTGGCGCTAAAATTGCCAAAAATGTGGTTATTGAACCTTTTACTACTATTCACAATAATGTGATTATTGGTGATGGTACTTGGATAGGTTCCAATGTAACCATCATGGAAGGTGCAAGAATTGGAAAAAATTGCAATATTTTTCCCGGAGCTGTTATTTCAGCAGTTCCTCAAGATTTAAAATTTGGTGGCGAAGATTCATTGGCTATAATTGGCGATAATTGTACCATTAGAGAATGTGTTACAATTAATAGAGGTACAAGTGCTTCAGGGCAAACCGTTATTGGAAATAATTGTTTAATAATGGCGGCAGCACACATTGCACATGATTGTGTTGTAGGTGATAATGCTATTATTGTAAATGGTGTGCTTTTAGGTGGTCACGTAATTGTGGGCAAACACGCTGTATTAGGTGGTTTAGCAGCAGTGCATCAGTTTATCAATATTGGAGATCATGCTATGGTTTCAGGTGGTTCATTAATTCGTAAAGATGTTCCTCCTTATACTAAAGCGGCGAAAGAACCTTTATCTTATGTAGGTATAAATTCTGTCGGATTAAGAAGAAGAGGTTTTGCAACCGAAAAAATAAGAGAGATTCAAGATATTTACAGAATTTTATATCAAAAGAATTACAATACTACTCAGGCTTTAGGAATCATTGAAGCCGAAATGGAAGCTACTCCTGAAAGAGATGAAATCATCGATTTTATTAGAAATTCTTCTCGTGGTATCATGAAAGGATATTCAGGAAACTACTAATCCTCACCCCAGCCCTATCCAAAGGAGAGGGAGTTAAATCAGATTGCAAAAAAAACATATATAAATAATTAAGTAACATAATTC
>JBDLTG010000029.1:0-69863 GCA_039805885.1 Bacteroidota bacterium | reverse complement strand
ATGCTATTGCTGAAACTTCAGATTTGCTTCCGGCAAATCACCAAATTGGGGAAGCCGAATTATTGTTTTCTAAAATTGAAGATGAAGAAATTCAGAAACAAATAGAAAAACTAGAAGCGACTAAAACAGCCAATATCGCAGAAAACAAAAAAGCCGAACCACAAAAAGATTTGATTCAGTTTGAGGATTTTGCCAAAATGGATTTGCGTGTTGGAACAATTCTGGAAGCCGAAAAAATGCCAAAAGCAAACAAGCTTTTAATTTTAAAAGTGGATACTGGAATTGATGTTCGCACGATTGTTTCAGGGATTGCCGAGAGTTTCAAACCAGAAGATATTATTGGAAAAAGAGTGACTGTTTTGGTTAACTTAGCTCCAAGAGCTTTGCGTGGTGTAGAAAGTCAAGGAATGATTTTAATGACCAATAACGCCGAAGGAAAATTGGTTTTTGTGAATCCAGATACTGATGGTATTGGAAATGGAGAGACGATAAATTAATATACTATCTTAACATAGTTTAATAAAACCAGTATTTTGAATGCTGGTTTTTTTGTGTCACAATCAAAAATATTGACAAAAACACACACATTACAGAATTTATCTTACATTTCGCTCGAAATATTTTTTACTATGAAATCGCCATTAACAACAAGTTTGCGCAAGCAAACACCGATAAACCTGCCTGTCATCAGACAGCTAAAAAAGCGATAACATATGACCGCTAAAAAACAAATTTTACTTATATGAAAAAACTATTATTTAGCTTGATCCTATTCATGAGTTTGACTGTTAAAGCTCAAAAAGAAGTAGCCTCTTTACCTATTGCATATTCAAGTGAATTGTTTAGCGATAAGGAGTCTATTGCTGTTTCAAATAACAAAACTAAAGAGTTAGTTTTATTGATTGAAGATAAAGACAAAACTATTTTATCATTGCTAGATGAACAATTTAAACAAATAGCAATATTAGGCGGTGAAAAATTAGATCGAAAATTTAAAACATTTATTGGCTATAGTATCCAAGGAGATACTTATTACATTTTCTTTAAAAACAATACCGATAAAAAATTTGGGTACATTGAATTTAATTTTAAATCAGGAACTGTGGCACAATTCCCTTTAGATTTTAAACTAGAAAATGAAAAATACGTAGAAGCAATAACTCATAATAATATTTTTTATTTAATGACTTCAGAGAAAAAAACGGATTATGTTAACTTCTATGAATTCACCCAACAGAAACAATTATTAAAGCATGCCGTTAATTTTAATTCTGTTTCATATAGTCATCTTTTAGGCGATGTTGTTGTTAACAATACTCCCTATAACTTATTGACTTCAAATGCTTGGGGCAATACCGGATCGCTTACAAAAATCGATCTCAACAGCCCTAGCGCCATCGAATCTACATCAGAAAAAGTAAAATTATATCAAATTGGTAATGAACTCGTTTTTACATTCGATAGTCAAGATGATAAAACATCAATTATAAGTGTTAACACAACTGATTTTTCAAAGAAAGATATTGTTTTTGAAAAACCTAAATTAGATTTACCTTATAGTTCTGCATCGCATAATTCATTATACAATAATGGAATTTTATATCAGGCAGTGTGTTCATCAAAAGAATTGAAATTAACCGCAAAAAATTTTAATGATGATAAATTACTGAAAGAGCTTTATATTTCAGAGACTAATGACAGCATTCCTTTTAAAAACGGACCTATCATCCAGGAAAATAGTTCTATGTGGTTTAAAGACAACAAAAGAGTCCGAGAACTAGAAAAATCTTCTAAATTTTTAAGAAAAGTGAACAATGGAAAACTTGGTATTGTTGCTTTTGTTAATAACAATAATATTAAACAGATTACGATAGGAGGATATATTGAACGAAGTGGAGGCGGTGGTTTTGGTATGATGCCTATGGGCGGCTTTGGTATGGCTGGAATACCAATGGGAGGAATGATATTTACCCCAACATTTAATCCGTTTATGGGTGCATATAATAGTTATTCATATACAAAATCTACGCGAATAAATTGCTTGTTTGATGACAATTTCAATCATGTTAAAGGTGAGGTTAAAAAAAATATTTTTGACAAAATTCATGAACAGGAAAAAATCATAGAAAAAGAAAAAAATCTTGCATGGGGATTAAACCTTAAAAATATCTACAGACATAACAACAAATTTTACTTGTCATATCTAAATGATTTGGATAAAAAATATAACATTATTGAAATTGAAAATTAATATAATTACCGTTTTACATCATTAAATAAAAAAGATTTAAAATTCAATTAAGAATAAGTAATTGCCACATTTTGTATTGTGGCAATTACTATTTTTGACAAATGAAAAATGCAAAACCCAAATTGGCTTTAGCACTTGGAATACTTTGTATTTCTATATTCCCTATTTTAGTTCGATTGCAATTAACTAACGGATTGATTTCTGCATTTTACCGCATGTTTATTGCAGCAATGTTATTATTGCCTTATGTAATTATTAATCGAAAATTCAAACGACCACCTACCACCATAACATTACTAGCAGTAGTTTGCGGAGTTGTATTTGCAACAGATATTGCCATTTGGAATATTGCCATTCAGAAATCAAGTGCAACACAAGCTACTTTATTAGCTAATTTATCTCCTGTTTGGGTGGGAATAGGTTCGTTTCTGGTTTTAAAAAACAAACCATCGGCTAATTTTTGGATTGGAACCGCAATCGCTCTTATGGGAATGGTAACTTTGGTAGGTTTTGAAACTTTTGCCGAACTCAACTTTGATTTAGCTTTCATACTCGCTCTTTTGTCTGGAATGCTTTATGCTACTTACATCTTAATTAGCAAAAATATCTTATCTCGGGTTGACATACTCTCTTTTATGAGTATTGTCTTGGTTTCTTCGAGTCTGTTTTTAGGTTTGGTTTGCGGGATTTCAGCAGAAAGCTTTAGCGGTTTTTCAAATACCGCCTGGTTGGTTTTGTTTATCCAAGGTGCCGTTTGCCAACTGACCGCCTGGTTGTTAATTAGTTACTCTACTCAACATTTACAAGCAACAAGAGTTTCGCTTAGTTTATTGGGTCAAGCTGTTTTGGCTACATTACTTGCCTGGTTATTTTTAGACGAAAAAATGAGTTGGTTTAGGATTATTGGCGCCGTTTTTCTCCTTTTAGGAATACGAATCACTTTTTATAATAAAACTATTAGGTTAAAAAAATAACCATTTTCATTTGGTTTTCCATTAATGAAAATGGTTATTTTTTTGTAAAAATATTCATTAAAATAATTTTTTAAATTAAGAAAAATAATACTTTTGCAACGTATTAATTATCTTATAAACCAAAACATGAAAAAAATTACTTTATTAATTTGCTTGATAGCAACGACATTAATTCAGGCACAGTCAAGCAAACAGATTTTTGAATCTCCAAAATTAAAAGAAGCCATTTCAACACACAAAACAGTGGCCGTATTGCCTTTTAAATCAACTATCTCATACAAGAGATTGCCTAAAAATTTTGATGCCAGTCTTAATGCTGAAGAAGAGAAAAAATCATCACTTAGTTTGCAATCTGGATTATACACCTATTTATTAAGAAAATCATCTGAATATTCTGTTTCTGTTCAGGATCCTGAAAAAACTAATATTCTATTGAAACAAAATGGTAGTTTTGATAAATTAGATGAATTAACTCCAGAAGCTTTAGCAAAAATCTTAGGGGTTGATGCTGTTATTAAATGTGCTTATGCTTATCAAAAAACAGGCAGTGAAGGTGGTGCTATTGTAAAAAGTTTATTAATCGGCTTTGGCACAGGAAAAGTAGCAACTTCTGACCTGACAATGAATCTATACAATGCTCAGGATGGTGATTTGCTTTGGCGTTTTTACAAACAAATGGATGAAGATGTAATGAGTAATCCACAGGCTATGATGGAACACATGATGAGAAAAGTAGGGCGTAATTTTCCTTATGAAAAAAGTTAATTTATTTTCAAGAAATACAATAGAAAGAGGCTTATTTAGCCTCTTTTGCTTTTTAAAAAGAAATCATTTCTTTAAAAGAAAATAAATCACGAATTTGCAGTAAAAATAAAAACCATGCCTCTAAAAGTAATTGCCTTCGACGCCGATGATACGCTATTTGTTAACGAAACCTATTTTCTGGAAACAGAAGAAAAATTTTGCGAGTTGATGAGTGATTATCTTTCGCACCAGGGTATTGCTCAAGAACTTTTTAGAATAGAAATCCATAATCTAAAAATATACGGTTACGGAATCAAAGCTTATATCCTCTCGATGATTGAAGCGGCTATGACTATTTCGAATAACACGATTCCGGTTGAAGTGATTGAGAAAATTATCCAATATGGTAAAGAATTACTGGAAAAACCCATCGTTCTTTTAGATGGTGTTGAAGAAACATTAGAAGCATTACATGGAAAATACAAATTGGTTGTGGCTACCAAAGGCGATTTACTAGATCAACGTCGTAAATTACATAATTCAGGTTTGGGAAAATATTTTCACCATATTGAAGTAATGTCAGACAAACAAGAACAGGATTATCTGGACCTAATCAAACGTTTGGAAATTGAACCTTCTGAGTTTTTCATGATTGGGAACTCTTTAAAATCAGACGTTTTACCCGTTTTAGCCATTGGTGGACATGCGGTACATATTCCTTTCCACACTACCTGGGCTCATGAAAAAATTGACCACGAAGTGAAACATAAAAACTTTAGTGCTTTTGAAAAAATTATCGAAGTACTTGAAATTATTTCATAAAAGACAACTCTATTAATTGATTTTTTAAAAACAAATTTGACATGACTATTAGAGTTGCAGACAAACAGAAAGATTATGATAAAGTTTGGGACATCTTTACAAAAGTTATTTCAACAGCTGATACTTATGTTTTTGACCCAAAAACTCCAAAAGAATCTTTAGATAAAAATTGGTTTGCTGACTACATGGACACATTTGTCGCAGTCGATGGCAATAATGAAATATTAGGTACATACATTATCAAACCCAACCAGATTGACTTAGGCAACCATATTGCTAATTGTAGTTATATGGTTAATCCAAAATATCACGGACAAGGGACAGGAAAACTTTTATGTGAACATTCAATAAAGTTTGCTAAAGATAAAGGATATTTAGGAATTCAGTTTAATATTGTCGTAAGCACAAATACAAGTGCTGTAGCACTTTGGAAGAAGTATGGTTTTGAAATTATTGGAACAACTCCTAAAGGTTTTAGGCATAAAGAACTTGGATTTGTTGATACTTATATAATGTTTAAAGATTTACAAGAGAATTAAAAACTACTGTTAAATAAAAATCAAATCGGGTTTTACCGATAATTTTTATACGATTTTTAGTAACTTTACCTTACGTTTAATAAAAAACTCACGATTATGTTATCAAAAAATATAGAAACTGCATTAAATAAGCAAATACGCATTGAAGCGGAATCTTCTCAAACTTATTTATCTATGGCTTGTTGGGCTGAAGCTAATGGATTGGAAGGAATTGCTCAATTTATGTATGCGCAATCTGATGAAGAACGCTTACACATGCTTAAACTAATTAAATATGTAAACGAGCGTGGTGGACACGCCCAAATTACAGATTTAAAATCGCCTAAAACCAGCTACACTACTTTCAAAGAAATGTTTGAAGCTTTATACAAACACGAAATTTTTGTTTCTGATTCCATTAACGAATTGGTACACATCACTTTTTCTGAAAAAGACTATGCTACTCACAATTTCTTACAATGGTATGTATCTGAACAAATTGAAGAAGAAGCAACAGCTAAAACAATTTTGGATAAAATCAACCTAATTGGTGATGATAAAGGTGGATTATACTTGTTTGACCGTGACATTCAACAACTAACGGTTACTAGCTCTGTTGCTATAAATCCAAAATAAAAAAGTTAAAGTTTATTTAGAATACATAAAAATAATATTTTTGTTTTATATTTGTCTCAGTTTTAAACTCGTACAAAGGTGAGCAAGAAAGAAAAAGACAAGAAAAGCAAGAAGAAAGACAAAAAGAAAAAAGAAGCTCTTGATGTCATTAAAAAAGTGGAAAACTGTAAATCTTCCTGTTGTGAAAAATTCAAAAAGTCAGAAAACAAGCGTTGCAAACGCTGTCCTATGTATGACTTGATTAAAAAAGTAGCCTAAATTCATATATAAACCCATCTTGTTCTAAAAACGAGATGGGTTTTCTGTTTAATAGCTTAACTGTTGTTTATTTACCGCAAAGTTTCACAAAGGAAGCGCAAAGTTTTTGTAAAGTTTATTTTAAAAATCTGCAAAATCTGCGAGAAAAATTTTCAGCACACAGATTTTGCAGATTTTTGAACTTTCTGACCTTTGCGTAAAAACTTAGCGAACTTTGCGGTTAAAAAATTAAGGCTTTCCTAACAAAAGTAAATCCGAAACCACCACTTCAGTAACGTATCGTTTTTCGCCCGTTTTATCTTCATAGCTACGATGAGTCAATTTACCTTCGATGGCAATTTCTTTTCCTTTAGTAACATATTTTTCGATAATCTCAGCAGTTTTTCCCCAGGCTACTAACCGATGCCATTGGGTTTCTTCTACTTTTTCTCCTTTATCGTTTTTGTAACTTTCATTAGTAGCCAATGTGAAATTGGCTAACTTTTTACCTCCGTCAAAATTTTTGATTTCTGGTTCATTTCCTAAATGACCGATCAACTGTACTTTGTTTCTTAATGCATTCATGGCGTATAAAATTTAATTGTTATCATCTGAACTCGTTTCAGACTTTGTTGTTAATACAATCGAAATCCTTTGTTGGTTTCGACAGTACAAAGTTGCAACCACCGCCACAATTTATTCGGTTAGTACCTATTTACTTTCGGTTGTAAATATTTGTAAACGTTTGTAAACGGATAATTATTTTTTCGTATCTTTCAGGAAATCAATCCTTTTATGCAAGCAGAAATCAACAAAGTCGAACTAAGAAATCTAAAAATTCAAGATTATAAAGAATTGAAGAATTCGATGATTGAGTCTTATCCTGAAATGGTAGACGATTATTGGAAAGAAGCCGATATCAAAAAACTACTCAAAATATTTCCAGCAGGACAATTGGTTATTTTAGTTGATGACATTGTAGTAGGCTCGGCACTATCACTTATTGTCGCTGAAGATTTAGTAGATCAAAACCATGATTATGCTAAAATCACAGGAAACTATACTTTTTCTACACATACGGCAAAAGGTGAAATTTTGTATGGTATTGATGTTTTTGTGGTGCCAAAATACCGTGGCTTACGATTAGGACGCCGTTTGTATGATGCCCGAAAAGAAATTTGCGAACAATTGAATCTAAAGTCAATAGTATTTGCCGGTAGAATTCCAAATTATGCCAAATATGCTCAGGAGATCAACCCTAAAGTCTATATTGACAAAGTTAAAAGAAAAGAAATTCATGATCCTGTACTATCGTTTCAGTTAAGCAACGATTTCCACGTGATGCGAGTCATGAAAAACTACTTGGAAGCCGATAAAAAATCCAAAGAATTTGCCGTTTTATTAGAATGGAACAACATCTATTATAATGAGAGCCCAACAATCATCAATACCGAAAAAACAGTAATTCGACTCGGTTTGATTCAATGGCAAATGCGTCCACTAAAAAACTTAGATGCGCTATTTGAACAATCTGAATTTTTTATTGATGCCGTATCGGGTTACGGCAGCGACTTTGCGATTTTCCCCGAATTGTTTATTGCTCCCCTAATGGCCGATTACAATCATTTATCCGAAGCCGATGCCATTCGGGAATTGGCTAAATACGCCGAACCGATAAGGAAGCGTTTTCAGGAATTAGCCATTTCTTACAATATCAATATTATTAGTGGTAGCATGCCTAACTTAGTTGATGGAGTCTTATATAATAGTGGTTTTTTATGCAAAAGAGATGGAACTTTTGAAACCTACACTAAAATTCACATCACCCCAAACGAGGTTTTCCATTGGGGAATTACCGGAGGAAATACTATTCAGACTTTTGATACCGATTGTGGGAAAATAGGAATCATGATTTGTTATGATGTCGAATTCCCTGAATTATCGCGATTAATGGCTGATGAAGGCATGAATATCCTGTTTGTTCCTTTCCTAACCGATACTCAAAACGGCTATACACGTGTCAAACATTGCGCACAAGCCAGAGCCATAGAAAACGAATGTTATGTAGCCATTGCCGGTTGTGTAGGCAACTTGCCAAAAGTGAACAACATGGACATTCAATATGCACAAACGGCTGTTTTTACACCTGCTGATTTTGCTTTTCCAAGTAACGGAATTAAAGCCGAAACCACTCCAAACACAGAAATGACTTTAATTGTGGATGTAGATTTAGATTTACTAAAAGAGCTGCACGAACATGGAAGCGTTAAAATTCTAAAAGACCGCCGTCACGATTTGTATCGAATTAAAAAACTAAAAAACTAATATTAACTTTTTATTTTATGATCACAAAAGTTAAAATCAGAAAATTTCCTTTGTTTGAACTATCTCTTGAAAATAATTTTTTAATTATAAACAATCAAGATTATACTAAGGATAATGGAGTTATAGAATTATCTGATATTGTCGAAATTAAAATAATAAAAGAAGCATTTGATGTTATCGCATATATAGCAGCTTTTATTTCCGGAACAAACAGCTTAGAAAAATCAGACAAACTACAAATAAAAATGAAAAACGGCATAAAAGAAGTTTTATTAACGAACTGTGATATAAATAAAGTTGAAGATATAATCAATATCATTAAAAAACAAATACGATTAATCCACTTATAAAGAATCAACCATGAGTAAAAACTGTTTAGAATGTGGTGAAAAAATCATCGGTCGGGAAGACAAGAAGTTTTGCAGCGATGGTTGTCGCAATGCCTACAACAATAAAATAAATAAGGACAGTAACAATATCATGCGCAACATCAATAATAAATTGCGCAAGAATTACCGCATCCTCAGCGAACTCAACACCGATGGAAAATCGAAAACCACAAGAACTAAATTATTAGGAAAAGGATTTGATTTTGAATTTTTTACCAATATTTTAAAGACCAAAACAGGAAATACATACTATTTCTTGTATGATCAAGGTTATATGTTATTAGAAAACGATTTATACATTCTTGTAAAAAAAGACAATTAGCAAACCGCCCCAAACCTAGCTAAAATGAAAAAAGATTTATCATCCATAGTTTACACCTTGTTTTTTATAGCAGTCCTCACTTTTATTTATCTCAGTATAATGCCGAGATGGACTTTTGACGACAACCAACCCTTATCTGAATTTTCAACCAAAAGAGCTTTAACGCATATAAAATCCATTAGTCAACAACCCCATTTTGTAGGTTCAGAAAATCACAATCAGGTAGCCAATTATCTGCAACACCAACTAACTAAATTAGGTTTAAAAACCAGCTTTCAAGAAGGATATACTTTAACCGATTGGGGAAATTTAACCAAATCCAAAAATATAATTGCCCGAATAAAAGGAAACCAATCAGGAAAAGCCTTAGTCTTACTTTCCCATTATGACAGCGCACCACATTCGGCTTCACATGGCGCTGGCGATGATGCTTCAGGAATTGCCACCATCTTAGAAAGCGTTCGTGCTTTTTTATACAACAAAACTCCGCATCAAAATGACATCATTATTTTATTTACTGATGCCGAAGAACTCGGACTCAATGGCGCGGCACTTTTTGTAACCCAACATCAATGGGCAAAAGAAGTGGGCTTAGTACTTAACTTTGAAGCTCGCGGTACTTCGGGGCCAAGTTATATGTTAATGGAAACCAACAATGGAAATGCAGGAATGGTTAAAAATTTCGCTTCCGCAAATCCTACTTTCCCTGTTTCTAATTCGTTAATGTACAGCATTTACAAAATGTTGCCTAACGACACCGATTTGACTGTCTTTAGAGAACAGGGAGATATCCAAGGCTTCAATTTTGCTTTTATTGACGAACATTATAACTACCACACCGCACAAGACGACTACAATCATCTAGATCCTAAGTCGGTAGCACATCAAGGTTCTTACCTAATGCCTTTATTAAATTATTTCTCGAATGCCGATTTGAATACTACAAAATCAATTGAAGATTATGTGTATTTCTCCATTCCTTTCAGTTTCTTCAGCTATCCTTTTAGCTGGGTTGTACCAATGGAAATTATTGCTTTTGCACTTTTCTTATTCTTTATATTCTTAGGTATTGCTAAAAGAATATTAACTCCCCAAAAAATGCTTCAAGGATTCATTCCGCTAATAGGCTCGCTGTTTTCAGCAGCATTAATTACTTTTTTTGGTTGGAAATTATTATTGCAAATCTACCCTCAATACAATGATTTATTAAACGGTTTCACTTATAATGGACATTCTTACATTGCCGCTTTTGTCTTATTAAGCATTGCTATTTGCTTTGCCTTTTATCATTTTTTTACGCCAAATAAAATTAGTGCCAATCATTTTGTAGCTCCATTGTTGATTTGGTTGCTTATCAATGCCGGCATTGCCTTCGGTTTACAAGGAGCTGGATTTTTAATTATTCCCGTTTATTTCGGAATCTTTATGTTCGGATTTTATATTCTTACCCAAAAGTACAGCCCTCTTTTAAACCTGATTTTTGGCATTCCAGCCTTATTAATAATTGCTCCTTTTATCCAAATGTTCCCTATAGGACTAGGATTGAAACTATTGTTTGGAAGCGCCATTCTAACCACCTTATGTTTCGGATTGCTGTTGCCTACTTTTGGCAATTACGTCCAAAAAGGAACTTGGTCTCTGCTTTTCTTATTGGCTTCCATAGGCTTTTTTGCTAAAGCACATTCGGAGTCCGATTACGAAAAAGGAAAAGCAAAATCAAACAGTCTCGTCTATCTTTATGATGCTGACACGAACTCCGCACAATGGCTGACTTATGATAAAAATCTGGATTCCTGGACTAAAAGTTACTTGGGCGAAAATCCAAAAACACCACGCGGTCTAGATGCTATTCCGCTTTTTAGTAAATACGATTCGCAATTTACTTTTGCTGCCAAAGCACCTATAAAAAACATTCCGCAACCTACTATTGACTTTCTTACCGATAGTATTTCGGATAATCTACACTATTTGAAAATTCGCATTTCGCCAAATCGAAAAGTGAATCGTTACGATATTTTTGCAAACGAAAAAATGGACATTTACAACATCAAGACCAATGGCGTTTCTCATTTAGAGCAAAACGGAAAAATATATAAAAGAGAAGGTAAAAAATTACTGAGCTATTATGTGGTCGATAACGAACCGCTAATTTTGGAATTCAACATCAATGCCGCTACTGTGTTTGACATGAAACTATTAGAAAGTTCGTTTGATTTAATGCAAAATCCATTATTTCACATTAACAAAAGAGCCGACTGGATGATGCCAACGCCTTTTGTTTTGAATGATGCTGTGGCGATTAAAAAAACCATTAAACCTAGTCCCGGAATCATTCAAGCGCCATCAGTAGTTGCCGAACCTACAGTTTACACAACGAAACCAATTCCGGTAAAAGCAGTTCCAGATATGGAACCTAAAATTGTTAGTGAACCAACAATTATTCCCGAAGTAAACAGAGTTCCTAAACCCAATAAAAAAACTGTAAAATCTAAATCCAAAACCAGAACTCCCTTAAAACTTATTGATGCTCCTATTGATAGCACAAGATAAATAAAAGCTATTTCGAGCTTTTGTAATCAGTAAAAATCTTTTTTTAAATCAAAAAGAATGACTTATCTTTCATAACCAATTTTATTGATTATGAGAGATATAAATACTATTAATAAAAAAACAAAAGCAGCAGCTGTATTGATCTTTGTTACCATTTTGCTTTTAATAAGTAATTATTTCATTGACCTTAATTCCAAGAAAACCAACGAAAGCATCAAAGCCATTTACAATGACAGATTGATGGTGAGTCATTATATTTTTCAGTATACCAATGCGATTCATCAAATAAAAATTCGTGCTATTCAAATCAATCCAAACGATTCTGAAAAACAAAGTTTTGTTTCAAAACGTTTGCAAAACATTAGCAACATTGATAAAAAATACCTGGCTACGGTTTTGACTCCCGAAGAGAAAAAACTTTTCAAAACTTTTCAAAATCAGTGTGCTGCCATACAAACCATGAATCAAAGTAAGGATTGGCAAAAAATTGCACAATTAAGTAATCAAAGTTTACATACGTTGGAAGTATTAGCACAAATTCAAATTGATGAAGGAAAAACAGAGCTAACAACAGCCAACACCTTGCATAATGGAAACAAAATTTTTGCCCAATTTGAGATGGGATTGTTCATTATTTTAGGTTGTCTTTCGGCTTATTTATTGGTTTTAAAAAAGATGGAAGTAAAAATAAAAATCCCCGAATCGCCAAGTCTGAATTAAAAATTTCGAAAGAGATGCGCTGAAAAGAAAACAGCTTTTAAATCATTTGATTTCTTCTTTTTTAAGTATAAACAACTGGTTTTTGAGTGTTTTTAATTTGTCTTTTTTGTAACTTGTACATATCTAACCTAACAATCTAAAATCATGAAAAAATTTAAACTATTTATCTTTGGGATTTTATTATTAGCAGTAATAATGGTTTCATGCAATAACAAGCGAAACAATTTGGTTAATTCATGGAAAACCACTGAGGTAGAAGCAAAAATACCGCTCTCAGATTCTGCAAAAAATGAAATTTTAACCAAAGGTAAATTAACTTTTACTAAAGACGGACATGTTAATGGATTCTTCCAAAGCGAAATAAACGATGGCACCTATGCATTGACAAAAAAAGGTAAAACTCTCGTAATTAAAGACGAAAATGGCACTCCATACCCTTGTGAAAGCACCATTACAGAAGACAAACTGATATTAGACAGCAAAGAAATGAAAATTACCCTCACAAAAATGTAAATACATTACACCTCATTTCAAGCCACTCAAAAAAACAAATGAGTGGTTTTTTTGTTTTTAGATTTTTATTATTAAAATCCTATAACCCAAAAAAAGAACATTCTGTAACCCGATCACGCAGTTTTGACACACTACAATCGTTAGCGCAGGCATTTGCCTGTGCCCACAAAGATTGTCAAAACAAGTCTAATAATATTACTTCTAGTTCATTATCCAAACTTGCATAATTTCTGGCAGAACTAAAATAATAATCTTCTGGTAAAGTAACAATTTTCTCTTTTACAGGATTATTATGAATATAATCTAGTTTTTGACGAATAAATTTATTGCTATAAATATGCTCTGCATGATAACCGTTTTGCCATACTTTATATTGTTGTTCTTTTTTTAAATGTTCACATGCTTTTCTAAAATATTCCAACATCCATTCTCTTCGACTTTCAGGTTCATCTAATATGATTTCAATAATTTTTTTGGAAGTGAATCTCTTAAAATCTCGCATGATATCCGACATTACGAAACCATTTGTTGCTTTACAAAGCAAGTGAATATGGCTTGTCATAATACAATACGCATAAATTTCTAAACCTTTGTTCTTTTGACAAAACTGTAAGGCTTTGATAATTGATTCTTTTTGATTCAATCTAGTAAATACATCAATCCATCCCACTGTTGTTATAGTTACAAAATAGGCATCTTCTGTAGTTGTTGCTTTATATTTTGTTGACATTTTTTATTTTAAAAGTAAACAAAAAAGTTGTAGCATTTTTATGACTACAACTTTTTTGCTGTTTTTGCTCCTCTTTTTGGGCACAGGCAAATGCCTGCGCTAACGTTTGCCTACATGCGACAAGTTCGAGCGATCGGGTTAACCATTTGTGTTCTCGTATCAGATCCTTCAGGACAAATCAAGCATGCTGCGAGTCCAATGTTAGTAAATCCATCACCAACTGCTTGCCAACCTTCGGCTGTACCAAGACTCTTAAAAAATCCAATTGTACCACCAACACCTGCATTAAATCCATCACCAAATCCATTACTAAAACTACCTTGTCCAAATGAATTACTACCTCCTCCTGATGTATAAGAGTTCATATTAACATTAGTCCCCATATTAGGCGGTGGCCCTGAACTCTTTTTACCTCCAAAAATAGATTTAAAAAAAGAACGAATATTGCCTGTTACAAAATTACTAGCATCTCTTGCTGCTTTACCAACGGCGGTTCCTGCTTTATCTATAGTTCTGGCACTCATGTTTTTACTAAGCCATTCTTTGTTGGCAGGATCTTTTAAGGAATTAAGAATAGCTGCTATGAAATTAGGAGCACACTCTGGAAACTAACAAAATACAATCCCCCAGGATTATGAAATTTATAATTTCTACTCATTCATATTTTTCCTATAATTTAGAGTAAATATAGAAAATTAGTTTTATTTACATGAGCCACACGAAAGGATTCGTGCGGCAGCGGGGGTTAAAAATCTATATTTCTATTATAACTTATTCCCATTTACTTCATAATACTTATCTTCGGAGTCTTTTATTCTCTTTAGAAATTCTTTTTTGCTAAGAATCATATACTCAACTGCTCCGTATGGAAATTGAAACGATACTGGTTGGACTTTTGATTGTTCTTCATTTAAATTTTTTCCAACATTTATTTTTCCATCGTATTTAATTATATACCAATCTCCATTCTTAATATCTCGCCATCTAAATTCTGAATAATACTGCATCTTAATGGGGATTTCAATATTCCCAATGAGTTGCCACTTTTTCAATTTTACTCCTGCGTCAATTGTCGTGTAAAAACAGAAATTATATCCAGAATCGATAATCTCACTTAAATTTTTGGTTTCTGTTTTTTGTTTAAAAACCCAAATTAAGTCGCCACCTAAATAATTTTGATCAGTATAGAAATATTGAAAATAGCGCACTTCATTTTCATCAATTATTTTAAAAATATTTCCAGAAGTCATTCTTTTTAATCTCATTATGTATTATTTTTACTTGATACCATATTTAATCCAATATTTTTCAGCCACCGCATTAATGCGATTGTATAAATTACCTAATCCTTTACTCATTATTTGGGTTTGCTCATAATATTTTGCTTCAAATCTTGTAAGATTTCCTTCGAACAAAACTGGTTCAACATTATGAATCCAAGCTTGTTTTGCTGGATCTAACAAATGTTGGTTGAATCTTTTCATCATTCCTTGACTTGTTTTTCCAACATACTCTACTACCTTGGTTTCTTTATTAACTAATTGATAAACCTCATATAATTTCTCGCCTCCTTTTATTAATCCCCCACCTTCTACCCATTCAAAGGCTCCCATTCCCAACTCTGTCATTTGAGGTTTTGGAAGCAATACTATTTGATTAGAGCTATTTCCAACTACACCAACCCAATTAGCATTAGAACTATTAATCTGTCCAAATGAATTAGATCCACTTGGTGTATAAGGATTCATATTAACATTAGTCCCCATATTAGGCAGTGGTCCAGAAGAACGATCTCCTCCGTCAAACAAACCCTTAAAAAACGAACGTACATTACCAACAACAAAATTAGTAGCGTCTCTAGCCGCTTTTCCTACCGCAGTACCTGCTTCGTCAAAATTTCTTGCACTTGCAAATCCACCTACCCAATGCTTAATAGCGTCAGCTAAATCTTTTTGGTCTTTCATATTATCTGGATTATAGTCCGGATAATTATTATTCCCTCCACAAATATCACAATTTGGTGATGTTTGCTCCCCACTCGGATCAATATACTTCAATGGATTGTTCAACACATACCCATATCTGTTATAGTTCTGTGTATTACTTGGATCTTGCACATAATTATCCGGCTGTAAGAATCGATGCAATTTAGCATCATACAAACGCCCGTTCATGTGTATGAGTCCTACACTTTGTAAATGCTCATGCCCGGTGTAGCCTCTATCCAATACAGTTAGACCACTTAATGTATTTCCTGCTCCGTCTTGTACCAGTACATTTCCCCAGGCGTCAAACAATCTTTTTTCAAGTACTTGTCCTGCAGCATCGCTAATAGCAATAATACTGCCTTGGTAATCCCGTTGTAAATATAGATAATTTACTATTTCTCTTTATACTCAACAATCCAGTTCATACTATCTAATTGTTTTATATTATAGGTATAGATTTTGTATTTTTTTAATAATATTATTTTATCCCAACCATATTTTTTAACAGCATCTCTACTAAAAAAGGCCACTGTTAATGTAGAATCTTTAGAAATAGTTTCTATATCATAACTCCATGCACTTCGATTTGCTGGACGAATAGAGTCTTTAGGATTGAGAACTTTATAGTCCTCTAAATAATAAACCTTTTGATACTTATTATATACATCATATTTATCTAAATCTTTATGAAAATAGGTTTCATAGTAAACAATTTCGTTTGAGTTATTTACTATTTTTAATTCATGATGTTGATAATGACAACTAAATAAAAGTTGAAAAATTATAATCCAAACTAAAGCAAATATTTTTTTCATATTAATCTCTATATCGTTTATTTCTTGAATCTTTTTCCCCAGACCACCAATACCATAATTGATTAGCAGTTTTTTCAGTATAGCTATCGCCAGCATTCTTGCTATTTGCATTCACTATACTAGGCAATGCAATAATAGGATAGTACCACACTCCCATAAGAGCAAATTGTAGTGCATGACCTGGTTCATGGGTAGAGTAATTTGGGTCATTAGATCCTCTTGTTGGATAGAATGAAATTGGACCTGGTGTAATTGCTCCTCTACCATTCAGAAGACTAGTTTCAAATTCAGGCACTCCATAATGCAACCCTTTAAATTTTAAAATATCAAATCCAATGTCTGATTTGAAATTAGGCAAAAGTTGCCCTGGGTGAAATGAATCTTCTCCTTTATCTTTTTTTACATCTTCAACTGTTTTAGGCTTTACAACAGGCTCATTTTGAGTAACACCATTTTTATTAGGTTTACTATCTCCCCAGCCTGTGTCAATTGTTATAGTAGGCGATTGAAAACCTATATAGTTTGAAGCTTCTGTCCAAGATTTACCTTGAGTTATTACCATTGCTGTTGTTGCTAAAAAATGTGTGCCTCCTGCGACAATTAATTTTGTCCCTAAGGCAACTCCGGCTGGACCTCCAAAAATCACTAAAGCTGTACCTGCTAAAATTGAAACCCCAGCAAATAAATCGCTCCAAGTTAACTTTATCTTCCATTTCTCACCAGTCCAATCGGTATATTTCAATGGGTTGTTCAATACATACCCATACCTATTATAGTTCTGGGTATTATTAGGATCTTGTACATAATTATCTGGCTGTAAGAATCGATGCAATTTAGCATCATACAAACGCCCGTTCATGTGTATGAGCCCTACACTTTGCAAATGCTCATGCCCAGTATAACCACGATCTAGAATTGTTAACCCTGTTAAGACATTGCCTGCTCCATCTTGTACCAATACATTCCCCCAGGCATCAAACAATCGTTTTTCCAGTACTTGTCCAGTAGCATCACTAATGGCAACAATACTACCTTGATAATCCCGTTGTAAATATAAATAATTCTGGGTGGTTCCGTCACTTTTTAACACTATAGGAGCAGTGTAGCCATCACCACCTATGTAGGTAACAAATTCCGTTGCTCCGGTCTGGATGTTATGTTTAATCTCCATACTACCATCGGCACTGTAGTATTTGCGTAAGGGTCTTAGCAGTTTGTTATTGTCTAAACTACCGTAGAAGATAGTACTACGATCGTTACCATCGTTGTAGGTGAAACTTATTTTATCTTTTCCTACTTCCTCAATTTGATAAGGGCTTTTAAAAGCGTTATACGTAATATTTTGTTCCTGGTTCGCTTGAAAGTGCGTTAAAGCATCAGGGGTAACCGTAACCGAGGTGTTTTGGTACGCCTTGTTACTATTGGTATAATTATAAGTTCCTACCGCATTTTGTGTAATTCTTCCACGATCATCATAGCTTTGGGTTTCTGTTACTCCTGCTGTGTTTTTAAACGAGGTAAGACGGTCTAAGGAATCGTAAGTAAAACTTTCACTCCAATTAAACAAACTATTGGTTCTACTGGTTAAATTCCCTTTCTGTGGATCAAAAAGGGTATTAAGTGTCATGATATTGTCTGGTGAAACAATCAATCTATCCTGTTTGGTTTGTGTAATAAAACCATAAGAATCGTAGGCATTACTAACAGTAATATTAGCATTAGCCATTGTTGCTTCAGTAAGTTGCCCTCTGGCATTAACTGTATTCGTTTGCCATAATACCTGAGAATTAGCAGTGTCTATAATTTGCCATGGTTGTGCGTTTTTATAGGTGTGTTGAACCGTTTTACTACTCGATTTCCCGGCTGCACTGGCTATCGAAGTTTCAGTATCTAATCTCCCAAATGCATCATAAGTCAATTGTTTCGTAAACGTAGCATAAGGCGTAGTTTCAACAGAGCTTTCCAGTCTCTTATTACCATCATAAGTATACGTTGTCGTGGTTGTAGCATTATTTTCTAAGGCATCTGTAAAAGTACTCAACATTAACAGTTTAGTAGTACCATCATACGTATAAGTAGTAGTACTATTGGTATTGGTACCCACTATTGTTTTTTGGGTTAGTTTACCTACTGCATTTAGTGTATAAGTTGTAATACCATTGGGTGTAGTTTCTGTTAAAGCTTCACCCAAATCATTATACGTATAGTTGTATTCACCCGCTGAAGGGTCAGTCAATTTGGTTTTTCTTCCCCAACCGTCTTGTTCTATGGTTGTGACTACACTTCCATAATCCGAGGATTTAAGATTATCATTAGCAAAATAATCATAGTTAATTGTTCCTCCGGGACTATCGGTCATAGTAACCATATTGCCTATAGCATTTTTAGTTGCAATTTTGGTTTTAGTACCATCATTCACTGTAGTGGTCAAACCCGAATAACTGATACTGGTAGTTTTACCTGTAAAAGCTATATTTTGAGTTGGCCTTCCATAAACATCGTATTGGGTTTCATTCCATTGAGTGGCACTTCCGCCATTATAAGGCTCGCTTGTCTTATAATTTCTGTCATAAATATCATACAGGTATGAAACACTTGAAATATTTCCATTTAAGTCTTTTGAACTAGCGGTTATTTTTCGTCCTACATCATCATACAATTCTTCGCTATAACTACCATCGTCTCCAGTTACCGTTATTTGGGTTTTCTCCGTATTTCGAGTATAACTGTGGGTATTACTCTTTCCTAAATAATCGGTGGTTTTTATTTTCTTGAACCAGGAATCATACAAATAAGAGGTCGTTAATCCATAAGGATTGGTCTCAGAATTTAATACTCCATTTGCCGTGTTGTAGCTGTAAGTTGTGGCTAAACCCTCAATATCAATACTTTTAGTTAAAAATCGTCCTGAAGTATCGTACTCATAATTCGTTTCTCTTGCGGTCAAGGCTGGTGCTGAAATAGTTTTTTTGGTAATGTTACCAAATCCATCATAAATATTGTCTTCAGTAATAAAGTTGGTATTATGCCCTTTTTTCTTTACCTGGGTTAACAAACCTCCTGTATTGTATGCATATTGCTCTTCAGAAGTCATGGTGTCTCCTGATGCTGTTACACTTTGGGTTTTATTTATCGGTCTGCCCACCACATAAGGCGAACTAGTGGGTGTCGCATACGTCAAATTAGTTATGGTAGTTTGTTGGGTTGTTCCTCCTTCTTTTACAAGCGTAGTGGATTGTGTAGGATTATTATAAGCATCATATACAATAGCCGATGTTTCTGTGCTGGTGTTTTCTAAACCATTGTATTGTTGAGAAGAACTAAGTTGGAGATTAAAAACTTTAGTAGCTCCCAAAGAACTGGTATAAGTTGATGTTGTTTTACTAATAAAATTTGATGGAGCTGCATAATCACTTGCATTGTACTGTCCAAGAACGGTATAGCTTTCAGTATTCGCTCCACGCAAATTAGTATCAAATTTAGAAACCGTTGAGATGATAGGATGATTATCATCAAACCAATTTGTATTGGCAGTAGATTTAAATCCTAAGAATCCTAAACCTTCTGTATTAGAAACTCCATCATAATAAGAATACAATTGCTTTTTATAATCAGTGGTAGATTGTTTTTCTAACATAGAAACCACTTGCATGCTTGAAGCCGATTCAATATTCGAATTAGGATAATTCTCTGAATAAGAACTATTATAAATAGTATTGAAATTTTCATCATAATCATCATTCAACGGCTTATAAGTGATGGATTCTTTTACACCGTTACCCGTAGTAATTGCCCTTAATAATTGGTCTTGGGTATTGTTTTTATTGGAGTTAAAATAGAAAATTTTATTATTACTCAAAAAGGCTATTTCTAAAGTAGGATTATAAGGTTTGTCTTTACTTTGAATTCCTTTTCCGGTTGGTAAATAAATAGGTAATGAATTGAGATTAATATCTGCTAAATAAGGACTTGTATTTTCTATTGCCTGATCAGGATAAAATAATCCATCTACATTCTTATAACATTTAACCAATATGTTACCTGAAGTATTTGCTGAATTTCGTGTGGTTAGTGTTCTGATTAAATTCGATTTTCCATCTTTATCATAATCAGACATGAAATAATTATGTGTTTGTGTGGAAGTATTTTGTAAGTACGTAATTCTCGAAGCTATTGTTAGTTTAAAAAAATTAGTTCCTGTAGAAGTGTATTTATACCAGGTTGTAGAACCGTATCCACTAGGAATCATAAAATCAGTTTTTCCATCACCATTATAATCCCCTAATACAATTGTTTTTGTAGCATCTACAGAAATATTCGTATCGGTATAATTCCATAATTGCACCAATTGATTAGCATCACTTATGGTATAATTGGTTACTTTTCCATTTTCAAAAACCATAAAATCTGATTTTCCATCTCCATTGACATCAGCTATTTCTACTTTGGAACTTGAAGTCAGAGTAGCTAACAATTCTCCGGAATAGGTTAAGAAATTAGACGTATTGTCCCTTTTTAAATCGACAAAATAGACTTTTTTCGAATTACATTCATTATCAATGGCTATTACATCAGTAAGTCCGTCCCCGTTAAAATCTCCTGAAAATATTTTTTTAGAAATAATTTTTCCTGCATTACAACTACCACTAGGTTGAATAGGAAAATTTACTGTTCGATCATATTGATAAAGAATAGGATATACACTACTTGCACTATAAACGGTAAATGTATAATTAGTATTGGTCTTTTTAGCAACAGTCCATCCCTGTTTAGGCATCAAGTGATTATTCCAACTTAACCAAATAGTCGGAAAAATAGTTTCAAAAGCACCTACATTATGTTGAGTGCCAAAATTGGTATAATTCCCTGAATCAATACTTGAAAACAACCAATACTTGGCTTTGCTATCAGTACCGGTAGTAGGATAAAGCAGAAACTCCATTTTTTCATCTCCGTCAAAATCTCCCGAAACCGTTCCAGCATTTAATGAAGTAATATTTCCAACGCTTAAGCTTGTTGTAACATCAGCATAAGACAATGTATCATTAGTGTTTTCGTAAGTAAAAACGGTAGGATTATAACTTGTGGTATTATCACCACTTATTTCGGTTATACTTGTTAAACGTTGATAGCCAAGAGAATTAGAATTATATGCAAGTGAATAACTTCTAAAACCAATAGTATTAGCCGTAACAACTATATTATTTAAAATTTTGTCTTGTACAATCTTTTGATTACCTACATAAAATTCTTCCGGATGATTAGCCGTATAATAATTAAACTGTATTTTATTTATAGGAGTTGTTGCCCCTAATGTCCCATAATTGATTGTAGCAATACTCAAGCTGTTATTTGTATAATTATACGTATAACTTATACGAACTCCCTGTGGATTTTCCCAATAGGTAATGGCATATTCCATTATACTTCTGGAATCAGTAGAATTACCATAATACCCTTTTGAACCATCAGGATATTCTACAATAAAATAAGAAGGACCATAATTAGCTCCACCAGGGTGCACTCCATAAGAGGTGATTTTTACGTTTGAAAAACTTTCTGTTTCATATATTGTTCCATTTGCTCCATAAGTTCCAGTTTTAACTATCAATCGTTGTCCATCTAAAGCAAAACGATCTAAATTATCAAAATCTACTCCATCAATCGTTCCATCATGATACTTTGTTGAAGGGATTCGGGTAATTTTAGAAATTCCAGCAATATTCCAGCCATATCCTGCCAGTCCATTGCCTCCTTGACTATTGTAGGCTAAACTAACTTGAGGGACAACTCCATTAATCCCGGCAGGAACCATAATTGGAATGTTATAAGTAGCAGCTCCGGAAAGTGAAACCGATAATTGTCCTTCTGTAGTTCCTACTTCTGTAGAATACCCTGTAGGGGCAGTTGTTGCAGCCATAGACTGCATCTCAGTCATTGCATTAAACTCGCTAGTGGTATTTAATGATTTTTGTGCGGGACTATCTGTTCTTCTAATTGGAATCAAACCTTCAACTGGAGTGCCTCCCATATCTTGTGCTGAAACCAAAAAAGAAAATCCGAAAAGGAATAAAGTATAGTAAAATTGTTTCATATTTTATTTTTTAATGATTTTAATCGATTTTTGTTCGCCATTTTTATAAAACAATATCACTCCATACATTCCTGTTGGATACGTTTGAAAAGCAATGTTTTGATTGTTTTTCTTCTCCAGGTTGGAGAAGGATTGAAGCACTTGCCCATTCAGTCCATATACTTGTATGGAAGAGACATAATTCCCCTCAATTAATTCCCATTTAAGAAACAATTCTTCTTTTACAGGATTTGGATAATACGAAATGAGATCTTGAGGAGAGAATTTCAGCAAATCTCCTTCTTCCAATGCAGTGATCTCTTTCGTTTTCTCATCAATCATTTTTGATGTTGAACAATTGATACATAACAATCGTTGGATTTGATTGCCTGCATCATCATAAGAAAAAGTGATCCGGTCAGCTACTTGTGCCTGAGAAATACTACAACACAAAAACAATAGAAAAGTAAAAATTTTATTCATTTGGGTAGATTTAAGATATGTTTTGCAAAAATATTCTCTTAAAACCATTTTGACAATACCCACTTTTAGTGATATTTTATAAAAAAATTACACCTCAAACCGAAAATTTATTATCAAAAACTAATTACACCCAACGGCTTAATTCAATTAACAATTTTATTTCAATACATATGCAAAACATTCCTTTTCAAAAAAATTAAAACCCAAATAAAAACAACTCGCTGTAACCCCAAAAGTCAAATAATTATGTAGAAATTTGCAATCTGAACTAATTGAGGGCAAAATGACACAAATAAGTATTTTAGGTTGCGGATGGCTGGGACTTCCTTTGGCGAAAGCGGTATTGAAAGAAGCTTTCCAAGTAAAAGGTTCTACTACATCGGCAGAAAAACTGGCAACATTAGAAGAAAGTGGAATTCAAAGCTTTTTATTGGCTTTAGATCCTACTACTGTTCCTGATGCCTTTGCTGATTTTTTAGCAGCCAGCGAAACACTTATTATTGCGATTCCACCTAAACTAAGAGGAAAAAACAAGGATTACTCCGATGCTCACAACAATTCTTTCGTTAAGAAAATAGAAAACCTGGTTCCATATATCCAAAAATCTTCAGTAGAAAATGTGTTGTTTATCAGTTCGACTGCCGTTTATGGAGAAGCAAATGATGTGGTTGACGAAAATACCCTTCCCATTCCTGTTACCAAAAGTGGTAAACAATTACTTGAAATTGAGCAATTATTATTAGGAAATACGCATTTCAAAACTACTGTTTTACGTTTTGGAGGTTTAATTGGCGAAGACCGAAGTCCTGCCCGATTCTTAGCCGGGAAAGAAAATGTTGCTAATCCCGAAGCACCAATTAACTTAATTGATCTCGAAGATTGCATTGGTATTATTCTGAAAATCTTGACTACGGATACCTGGAATACAACGTTAAATGCGGTGACTCCTTTTCATCCCAGCAGAGAAGTCTTTTATTCCAAAAAAGCAGTGGCCGAAAAACTAATTCCACCCAGCTTTAATCATGAAAATCCTTCGATAGGAAAAACTATTTTAAGTGATTATTTAATAGAAAAACTAAACTATACTTTTACTAAAAACCCTTTATAAAGGTGATTCATAAGATAAAAAACAGCTTTTCGACTAAAATCAATGCTATTGGATTACCAATTTTAGCACTGATTTGGGTTGGCTTTTTTTGGGGAACCACCTGGATTGCCTCTAAAGAAGGAGTGCGATACATCCCCGGAATTCAGATGGCAGCAATTCGCCAATTTATTGCCGGATTACTCTATATTCTTTTTTTCTTAATTACCAAAGCGCCTTGGCCTAAAGGCAAACAATGGAAAACCATCATCATTCTTGCTGTATTGAATTTCACACTCAGCAATGGTTTGAGTACTGCCGGTGTAAAATACATCAGTAGCGGACTGGGTGCCATTATTGCTGCTATTTTCCCTATTTGGGTGGTGATTATTTCTTTTTTTAGAGGAGAGCGAATTGCTAAATTAGCCGTAACAGGCACCCTAATTAGTTTCATAGGCATTTGTGTTATATTCTATGAACATCTGGGTGATTTCCTGATTGCTGATTTCAGACTGGGGATCATATTGTCGATTATAGCAACCATTACCTGGGCTTTTGGCACCTTGTATACCAAGAAAAAAGCAGCTTCCTTTAATCCCTATTTCAGTTTGGGATTGCAAATGTTTATTTCCAGCATATTATTATTTGCCTATAATGGAGCTACCGGAATTTCGGTGAGCCTAAGTGAAATTCCAATTACTACTTGGTATGCCATTGCTTACTTAGTTATTGTAGGTTCACTGATTACTTTTACTATTTTCATCTATTCTTTGCAAAATCTTCCCCCTGAAGTAAGCAGTATTTATGCTTATATGAATCCTGTAGTAGCGGTTCTTTTGGGTGCTGCACTATTTGGAGAGTCACTGAGTCTTTCTATTGCATTAGGTAGTTCGGTGACGCTTTTGGGACTTTATCTGGTTAATCAATCTCTAAGGCAAAGTCGCAAAAAAACAAACATATTAATTAAGTAAAGCTTCCTGATTTCCAAGACAGTTTTTGTACTTTTGCAAAAAAAATTCATGAAATCTGTTTTATATAAATACCGCATCTTCATTGGTATCTTTTTTATTTTTTCAGCAATTACACTTTCTCTTTTTTATGGCGCTTTAAAACCTAAAAAAACACTTCCTATTTACAATCCTGCCGATGTAAATCCGGAATTAGTGGATAGTACCGTTCAATATATTAGTAAATACCATACTATAGCCGATTTTTCGTTTACCAATCAAAACGGAAAAACCATCACTCAAAAAGATTACGAAGGAAAAATTTATGTTGCCGATTTCTTCTTTACTACCTGTGGTTCTATTTGTCCAAAAATGACCACTAATTTAGTTGATGTTCAAAAAGCGATTCGCAATAACCCAAAAGTAATGCTGCTATCGCATACCGTTTTTCCGGAAGTAGACAGCGTTGCGGTCCTGAAAGCCTATGCCATAAAACATGGCGTTGACGACAGCAAATGGAATCTGGTAACTGGAGATAAAAAAGAAATTTATACGATGGCCAGAAAATCCTATTTGGCCGTAAAACTAGGCAAACCCAGCGAATTATATGATATGGTTCACACTGAAAACTTTGTATTAGTGGATACCAAAAGAAGAGTTCGTGGTTTTTATGACGGCACTAAAAAAGAAGAAATTCAACGACTCATAGAAGACATTAATTTCCTTTGTAACGAATAAAAACACAGAGCATTAGCAATTAAAATTTTCAGAAACAAACCTGTCTGCCGACAGGCAGGTTAGACCAATTAGCACAAATTTTATTAATTTTTAAAATTGAATTACACGAATTTATAGAATGGATTTAGGAATTTGTGTAATTAAAACAGCTTAAATTTCGTGGGAATTTGTGAAATCCGTGTTTAACTTTTTTAAAAGCGAATACCGTAAAAAGTGCTATTCGAAAAGACAATAAAACAGAAATGCGTATTGTATGCTTTACTTAATTCTAATTAAAACATAAAACTGATAATTATCATTCGAGTTAGCAATATAATATGTATTTTTGCAATCTTAATTCAATCTAAATAAGACCTTGCGTACCACTATAAATTCATTAAAAAAGAGCGAAAAAGCAATCATCAAAGATTTTGATATTGATATCATTCCTTTGAAGTTACTTGAAATGGGTTGCTTACCAGGAAATACGGTCGAATTACTTCAAATAGCTCCTTTTGGAGATCCATTGTACTTAGATGTAAATGGTTCTCATCTGGCCATTCGTTTAGAAACGGCCAGAGAAATTGAAGTTGAAATAATCAAAACGGAGTTTTAATGATTCATCAGAATATTAACGTAGCTTTAATTGGAAATCCCAACGTTGGAAAAACTTCGGTTTTCAACCAACTTACGGGCTTGAACCAACAGGTAGGAAACTATCCTGGAATTACGGTAGAGAAGAAAATTGGTTTTTGCAAATTACCCCATAACATCAAAGCGAACATTCTCGATTTACCTGGAACCTATAGTCTAAACGCCAGTTCTATTGATGAGAATGTAGTAATAGAGCTGCTATTAAATAAAAACGATAAGTTATACCCTGATGTAGCACTGGTAGTTACTGATGTCGAAAACTTAAAAAGAAACTTACTGCTTTTTACCCAAATAAAAGACCTTGAAATCCCTACCATCTTAGTCATTAACATGGCGGATCGTATGGAAAGCAAAGGAATTTCACTTGACATTCCCTATCTTGAAGAGCAATTAAAAACAAAAATTGCCTTAATCAGTTCGAGAAAATCGCAGGGTATTGAGGAATTAAAAAACCTGATTATAACCTACAAAACCATTTCGGCAGAGCCTTGTTTGAATGCTTCTATCATTGACAAAGAATATTTTAACAACTTACAAAAAGCATTTCCTGACCAATTGTTATACAAACTTTGGTTGGTAATTACCCAGGATGTCAATTTCCTAAATTTAGAACGTAAAGAAATACAGGGCCCGTTTACGAAATCCCATACCGAATTAAAGCGTTTACAGCAACAGGAAACCATAAAACGCTATCAATTTATCAATGATGTTTTAAAAGTAGGATTGGCTGTTGACAGTAGTGTTGCAAAAGATTTTCGTTCAAAATTAGATCGTGTACTAACGCATAAATTTTGGGGATACATCATTTTCTTTGTGATTCTTTTTGTGATTTTCCAATCTATTTTTGATTGGTCTTCTGTTCCAATGGATTTCATTGACAGTACATTTGCGACTTTAAGCACCATGGCTGCCGAGCATTTACCTGAAGGTATTTTAACCGATTTAATTTCGCAAGGAATCATTCCGGGAATTGGTGGAATCCTAATTTTCATCCCGCAAATTGCCTTCTTATTTCTATTTATATCCATACTGGAAGAAAGTGGTTATATGAGTCGTGTGGTATTTATCATGGATAAAATCATGCGCCGTTTTGGACTATCAGGAAAAAGTGTTGTTCCATTAATTTCAGGAACAGCCTGCGCCATCCCGGCTATTATGGCAACCCGAAATATCGAAAACTGGAAAGAGCGTTTGATTACCATTCTTGTAACACCTTTTACTACCTGTTCAGCAAGATTACCTGTTTACGCCATCATTATTGCTTTAGTCATCCCAAATCATCGCGTACTGGGCTTCTTAAACCTTCAAGGTTTAACATTGATGCTATTGTATTTATTAGGTTTTGGAATGGCCATATTCTCTGCCTATGTGCTGAATAAAGTCATGAAAATAAGCGGTAAAACTTTTTTTGTGGTCGAAATGCCCAATTATAAATTACCTTTATTTAAAAACGTAGCAATAAATGTAATCGAAAAAACAAAAGCTTTTATCTCAGGTGCTGGAAAAATAATCTTGGCTATTTCAATTATATTATGGTTTTTAGCTTCTTATGGGCCAGGTGAGAAATTCAAAAATGCCGAAACCATTATCAGCACACAAGCCAATAATCATTCGCTTTCAGAAGCCCAACTAAACAATAGAGTGGCTGCTTTTAAACTGGAGAATTCCTATATTGGTATCATGGGTAAAACCATAGAACCCGTGATTTCCCCTTTAGGATACGATTGGAAAATAGGCATTGCCATTATTAGTTCTTTTGCAGCAAGAGAAGTATTTGTGGGTACTTTAGCTACTATCTATAGTGTGGGAGGAACGGACAACGAAACCACCATCAAGAATAAAATGGAATCTGAAATTAATCCCATAACCGGAGCAAAAATATTTAATTTTGCCAGTGGAATATCGCTATTGTTATTCTATGCTTTTGCGCTGCAATGTGCCAGTACGCTTGCAATCACTAAAAAAGAAACCAATAGTTGGAAATGGCCTTTAGGACAGCTTATCTTTATGAGTAGTTTTGCTTATATTACAGCCTTAATAGCTTATCAAATTCTAAAATAAACAAAAGATGTTTCAAGAAATCATAGCCTTTTTAACCCTTGGGATTGCAGTTATCTATCTTTTTAAAAAATTCATTTTAAAGAAGAAAAAAAAGGATAAAGATTGCGGTGGCGGTGATTGTGGCTGTCATTAAAAACAGTTTTATTCGAAGAAAAATCTAAGAGATTTAAACCTCATTTTTTACCGCAAATTGCTTCGCCTATTCGCTAACGCTCGAGTCGCAAATTATTTCATTTTTAAGATGTTTTTAAATTTGCGAATTTGCGGTATTTTTTTTAAAGCTAAATCTATTTGAGATCAATAAAACTAACCTAACTTTACAAAAAGATTACTGGCAATTTTACTGGAAACATTTAAAAGAGCATTATCTACTTTGATTCGAAGCGAAAGATCAAAACTCTCTTTTCCAATGATTTCAATAGCCGAACCTAAGGCAATTCCTTGTTTGTCTAGGTATTTTAAAAACTCCGAAGAAGTATCTTTTACCCCCACACAAATTCCTTTTTGCCCTTCAGATAAATCCGAAAGCAATTGTTTGTCTATTTTAGGAAGCTGTCCCTGAGCATTCGGAATGGGATCTCCATGAGGATCTTCGGTAGGATTCCCCAAAAAATCATCGAGTTTATTAATCAGTTTTTCTGATTTTATATGCTCTAATTGTTCGGCAATATCATGCACCTCATCCCAGGAAAAAGCTAATTTTTCGACCAAGAAAACTTCCCACAGACGGTGTTTTCTAACAATCATTTTAGCTTCTAATTTTCCCTGATCAGTTAAGGTAACTCCTTGGTATTTTTTATAATTAACCAAATCTTTTTCGGCTAACTTCTTCAGCATATCCGTTACTGATGAGGCCTTAGTTTCCATCACTTCGGCAATGGCATTAGTGCTTACTCCCGAGCTTGAAACTACGGTAAGATGATAGATGGATTTAAGGTAATTTTCTTCTGAAAAAGTCATTTGATTTAGAAATTATAACTCTGTCAGGGTTCTAAACCCTGACAGAGTTATGTTATTTTATTTTTTCACAATCAACAAAGGTATCGAAATTTTATGACGCAGTTTATCGACTGTTGTACCAAAAATCAAATCTTTCAGTCCGGTATGACCGTGAGTACCCATTACCAAAATATCAAAATTACCTTTATTAATTATAGCAGGAATCACTTTAGTTGGTTTACCAAAACCAAGTTCCGTTACCACTTTGAATCCTTTTTTCGAAAGCATTTCCTGATACTCTTTCAATAATTCTTCGTCAACTAAGGTTTCATGATCATCAATATGTTCGCCATAAACCATTGCACCTACGGTTTCTACCACATGAATTAAAGTATAATTAGCTTCCTTTCCTCCTAATTCGAAAGCACTATTCAAAGCAATTTCATCAGCAAAAGAAAAATCCATCGAAACAGCAATATTCTTTTTAGCATAACCTTCAACTTTAGAAAAATGCAGTTTTAAATGGTGCGGAGAGTGATTTTGAATAGCAATCTTTGATTTGGTAATAAAAGGTTTAAATACGATATAAAGCAATAAAATCAAGAAACCAAACGCCAGAGGAATTACCGTAAACCACAATACCATAGGATTTTCGGAAATTTCAAGCCAACCTTGAATTTCATCAAAAACTAATTTTGCATTCAATGAAACAATAATAGTAGCAATAATCCAGGAAGCAATTTGGGTTATTTTACCAATATGAAATCCTTTCATTTTTTGTTTATCACTCACAAAATGGATTAAAGGAATAATAGCAAATCCCAGTTGTAAACTCAAAATTACCTGACTCAAAATCAATAATTTCCCAGTTACAGATTCGCCAAAAATAGTAATCACAATAACAGCCGGAACAATAGCGATTAATCGGGTAATAATTCTTCGAACCCAAGGCTGAATGCGTAAATTAAGATAGCCCTCCATCACAATTTGCCCCGCTAAAGTTCCTGTAACAGTCGAACTTTGCCCGGCAGCAATCAAGGCAACAGCAAATAAAACCGGCGCCCATTTAGTTCCTAAAAGAGGTTCTAAAAATCGGTGAGCATCTTGAATTTCGGCTACTTCGAACATACCACTTTTATAAAATGTGGCTGCCGCCAATATCAAAATAGCAGCATTAACAAAAAAAGCCAAGTTCAAAGCTATGGTCGAATCGATGAAATTGTATTTCAAAGCCTGCTTGATTCCCTCAGTAGTTCGATCAAATTTTCTGGTTTGTACCAATGAAGAATGCAAGTATAAATTGTGCGGCATCACCGTAGCTCCAATAATCCCGATGGCTATATACAAAGCAGCCTCAGTAGGCATAGTAGGAATCAATCCTAAAATAACCTTGTCCATTTCGGGCTGTGCAAAAATCATTTCGAAAATAAACGAAATCCCAATTACAGTAACCAATGTAATGATGAAAGCTTCCATTTTTCGGATGCCTTTATTGATCAAGAACAATAGTAAAAAAGTATCAAAAACAGTAATTAACACCCCTTCTATTAACGGAATATCAAACAGCAAATTAATACCAATGGCCATCCCTAAAACCTCAGCCAAATCACAAGCGGCGATAGCAATCTCAGCCAAAAAATACAGAATATAATTGATAAAAGGAGAATAAGTCTCTCTGGAAGCTTGTGCTAAATCACGTTGGGTTACAATTCCCAAACGGGCACTCAAACTTTGTAACAACAAAGCCATCATATTACTCATTAACAATACCCAAAGTAAAGAATACCCAAATTGGCTTCCTCCAGCAATATCGGTCGCCCAATTTCCCGGATCCATGTAACCCACACTAATAAGATAAGCAGGCCCAAAAAAGGCTAATATTTTTTTGAAAACGGATTTTTGATTCTGTGTCGAAACGGACTCATGTACTTCTTCGAGTGATTTTCCCATTGTATATCCTAACTGATTGAGGCAAATATAATTATATTTTTTTGTTAATTGAAATATAATTTTTAGATTTGCCTAAAAATTAATTTAAATTGAAATGAAAAAAATAGTTACACTAGCCTTATTAGTTTTAGTAACAATACTTCACGCACAAGAATATGGAAAAATTAAAGGAAGAGTGCGTTCAAAAACAACAACAGTCCCTTATGTAAACATACTTATTCCTTCATTAAAAAAAGGCGCAGTAAGCGATGCTGATGGAAAATTTAGCTTTGGAAAAATACCATTTGGAACGTATGAAATACAAGTAACTGGGATGGGTTTTCAAACCGTAAAAAAAACAATTTCCATCGACAATAATGAGCCACAAGAAGTAAATTTTGATTTGATCAATTATCAAAACGATCTAAACGAAGTGGTAGTTACTGGAACAAAAACTTTTAAGAGAAAAACGGAAAGTCCTGTAATGGTTTCGGTTTTAGACAGTAAAAATTTAAGCAATTTACAAGTTTGTAATCTGTCAGAAGGTTTAAAGTTCCAACCCGGTTTACGTGTAGAAACAGATTGTCAAACTTGTAATTATACGCAATTACGAATGAACGGATTAGCCGGTGGTTATTCGCAAATTTTGATTAATGGAAGACCTATTTTCAGTCCGTTAATGGGCTTGTACGGAATGGAACAATTACCAGTAAATATGATTGAACGCATCGAAGTAGTTCGAGGCGGAGGTTCTTCTTTGTATGGTTCAAGCGCCATTGGTGGAACTGTAAATGTGATTACAAAAATCCCTAAAAAAGATGCTTTCGAAATCAACACTGCTTATTACAACATCAATGGAAAAAGCAATGATTACAACCTGAATGGCAATGCTACATTGGTAAATGAAAATAAAAATGCAGGGGTTTCGTTGTTTATGAGCCACCGTGAACGCGACCATTATGATGCCAATGGAGATAATTTTTCTGAAATCCCTTTAATCGAAAACAACTCTATCGGAGCTAATTTCTTTTTACTACCAACAGAAAACCAGAAAATCGAATTGAGCATTAGCAACCTAAACGAATACCGTTTTGGAGGTGAAATGGTAGACAAACCCGCTTATTTAACGCAACAATCCGAAGAACGAAAACACAAAATCTGGCTGGGAAGTTTAGATTACCAAATCAATTTTAACAACGAAAAAAGTTCCTTGATTGTTTATGGTGCTTGGCAAAATACCGATAGAAAACATTATACAGGTATTTTCCCGGATGAACCTACTGAAATTGAAAATCATTTAGCGAGTCCTCCTTATGGTATTTCTACAACGCAAACTTTACAAGGCGGATTGCAATTCAATCATAAACTAAGCGATTTCTTAAAAGGAACTAATGTATTAACCGTTGGTACTGAATATGTATCGGATAAGGTTTTTGACCAAATTGCATCTTACAATTATTTGGTAGACCAACATACCAAAGATTTTGGAACGTTTTTACAAAGTGACTGGGAGATTTTACCCAATTTAGATTTACTGTCGGGTGTTCGTTTTGACAAACACAATTTAGTCGATAAATTCATCGCCAGCCCACGTTTGGCTTTGCTTTACAAATACAAAACCGAAACACAATTCCGTTTGAGTTATGGAACAGGTTTTAGAGCACCACAAGCTTTTGATACCGATTTACACATTGCCTTTGCTGGCGGAGGGGTTTCGAGAGTAATTTACGATCCAAATTTAAAAGAAGAACGTTCTAAAAGTTTTAGCGGTTCCATTAATTATGATAAAGCTACTGAAAGTTTGATTGCAGGTTTCACTCTTGAAGGTTTTTATACACGTTTAAAAGATGCTTTTATCTTAGAGAATGTAGGTGAAGACGAATTCGGACAGGTTTTCGAAAAACAAAATGGATCTGACGCAACAGTGAAAGGAATTACACTTGAATTGCGCGCTAATTTTAATAGAAAATTACAACTTGAAACGGGTTATACACTACAAACCAGCAAATATGCAGAAGCCGTTACTTACATTGACGGCGTTACGCCTACCAAGGATTTTTTAAGAACTCCAAACCAATACGGTTTTGCAATGGCCACTTTTACACCAACAAAACAATGGAATATAAACCTGAATTATGTGTATACAGGAAAGATGAAAATTGCACATTTTGCCGGTGCAGTCAATCAAACGGTGGATGAAATGTTGACTACCAGAACTTTTTCGGAACTGAATACTAAAATTGGCTATACAATAGAAAGTAAAAAATTAGGTTTTGATTTTGAAATTTATGGCGGATGCAAAAACATTTTTAACGCCTATCAATCTGATTTTGATATGGGCAAAAACCGTGACAGTAATTTTGTTTTTGGTCCTTCGCTGCCAAGAACGGCTTTTATTGGAATTAAATTATGGAATTAGATAAGTAAAAAGCGATAGAATTCTCTATTTTTGAGAAGAATTCGCTCCAAAATCTATGAAACACTTCCATTACATTTTTACCGGAACAGGTTTAGCCGCTTTAATGACGGTCTATAAAATGGTGCAATCTGGAAAATATAATGATAAAAGTATTTTGTTATTAGATGACAATTCGAAAAAAACAAATGACAGAACCTGGTGTTTTTGGGAAAAAGAAAATTCAATTTGGGAATCCATCGTTTCAAAAAAATGGAATTATGCCTTGTTTGCCAATGAGAATTCTAATCGAAATTTAGATTTACAACCGTATCAATATTATAAAATTCAGGGATTGGATTTTTATAATTTTGTTTTCGAATTGCTTTCGAAACAAAAAAACATCACTTTTTTAAATGAAAAAGTAACTGATATTAACGAACTCGAAAACCACGTTTATGTCGCTACCGAAAACAATTCGTTTACTTGCGACCAGGTTTTTAATAGCATTTACAATAAAGCGGCTGTTGTCCAACAGAAGAAATTTCCAGTATTGCAACAGCATTTTATTGGTTGGAAAATAAAATCAACGGAAGCCGTTTTCAATCCGGAACAAGTCACTTTTATGGATTTTTCGGTTGCCCAAAAAGGCAATACGCGATTTATGTATGTTTTACCCGTTTCTAAAAACGAAGCTTTAATAGAATATACACTTTTCTCAGCTGAACTTTTAGAGAAAGAAGAATACGAATCAGAAATTGAAAATTACATTCAGAAACTAGGGATTCAAAACTTCGAAATAACCGAAAAAGAACAAGGCAGCATTCCAATGACTTCTTACCCTTTTTGGAAAAGAAACAGCAAACACGTACTCAACATAGGCACAGCCGGTGGATGGACTAAAGCCAGTACGGGTTATACTTTTAAAAATTCGGATAAAAAATCGTCGGAATTAATTGCCTTTCTTCAACAAGAAACCGATCTTAGAAAATTCCACCGTAAAAATAGATTCTGGTTTTACGACTTGCTTTTATTGGATATTCTGCACCGACAAAACGAATTAGGTTCCCGTATTTTTTCTTCGATGTTTAAAAATGGAAATCCCGCTTTGATTTTCAAATTTCTGGACGAAGAAACTTCATTGATCGAAGACATCAAAGTCATTCTCAAATGTCCTAAAAAGCTTTTTATAAAAGCATTATTAAAATCGGGACGCTATTTATAATTTCGAAAATGACTATCAAACTATAACAAAACTTTATAATCCAAGTCATAGAGTTCGATAGATTCTTCGTAACTTTGCCTATTCAAAAATTACAAATTAAAATACAAAAGATATGTATCCACAAGAAATGGTAACTCCAATGCAAGCTGAATTAACTACAGCTGGTTTTCAAGATTTACATAGTGCTCAAGATGTTGAAAACGCTATCAAAGCTGAAGGAACAACATTAGTTGTTGTAAACTCTGTTTGTGGTTGTGCTGCAAGAAATGCACGTCCGGGAGCAAAATTGAGTTTAGAAGGTGCTAAAAAGCCAGATCATTTAATCACTGTTTTTGCAGGAGTTGATAAAGAAGCAGTAGATGCTGCAAGACAACACATGTTCCCTTTTCCTCCATCATCGCCATCTATGGCTTTGTTCAAAAACGGAGAATTGGTTCACATGTTAGAGCGTCACCACATTGAAGGTCGCCCGGCTGAGATGATTGCTGAAAACTTGCAAGATGCTTACAACGAATATTGTTAAGACTAAGGCTGAACCACAAAGTTCACTAAGTTTTATACAAAAAACACAAAAATAATTACCGCAAATTCGCAAATTGTATAATCTGTGAATTTGTGGTTTTTTATTTTAAACTCTTAACCGCAAAGAACCTAAAAGAATTCATCTTAACTAAACTTAATATTAATGGTTTATTAAAAAAACTTAGTGAACTTAGCGTAAAACTCAGTGCCCTCTGCCTGTCGGCAGACAGGTTTGTGGTTAAAAAAAATAAAAAACTTTGGAAAAAGAAATCAAAACCATCAACTTCACAGTTATTGAAAACGGAACGCAAATTCCGATTGCAACACGTCATGGCAGCTATCCCAATCTAATGTATTTGCTAAAGGAAGAATTACAATTAGAAAGCTTTGGCGAATGTGGCGGAGTGGGTAGATGTGCCACCTGCGTTGTAACTACAAAAGGACTTACAGGAGCTTCATTAATCAAAGAACGAAACGAACCCACCACTTTAGAGAAACTAGGCTATTCTGACGAAGCTATACGTCTTTCTTGCCAAATCTACGTCACCGCTGATTTGAATGGAGCTGAGATTACTCTTTTAGAAATCTAATTCTTTATTGTCCTTAGTTTCCGCAGTCGAGTGTCAAATGTTTGAAGAACACGTAAAAAGAAAAACTGTTTGAGCGCAGCGAGTTTTTTTCTTTTAGTGTTCGAAAACTAATTTGACCGACGAGGAAACGTAAGACTTGAAATCGAAGATTCATGAATACAAAAAAAACAATATGAACGCATGAATATTTTTTTGTTTCTTTTTTGATCAAGCAAAAAAGAAAATTGATAAATCTTTTTTTTTACTTTTAATAAAAAAGTCCATGGTAGTGTTTTTTGTGAAGTACAGACACTTCGTGGTGGAACAAAAAATAATTTTACCCAACGACTTAATAAAACATAAAATTCCAACTCTGAGTGTTGGAATTGGAATCCTGCGGAGGTTAAAAATAAATTTAAAGCTTCAAAAATAATCAAGCAATTTTGGTTGTTTTTGAAGCTTTATGTTTTAAATGGTATTAAAATAAAATGGCCTCAATGGATGTTAATGTATTGTTTAAAATTATACTTATTCTACTTTTTGGGATACTTGCTTTTCGGGTAATTGTATTTAGAATTATTGAACCGACGTATGTGTTGTTTTTTAAAAAGCCGTTGTTTTTATACGTATATCCTTTTCTGAAAAAATTGGAGGACAATCAAAAGCAAGTTTTAGAAAAAGAGTTCCCTTTTTACCGCACCCTATCTATTAAAAAGAAACGCTATTTTGAACATAGAGTAAATGAATTTATACGTAAATATGAATTCATAGGCAAAGACATTGCCGTGACAGAAGAAATGAGAATGCTTATAGCTGGAACTTATGTGATGTTGACTTTTGGAATGAGAAACTATTTGGTCAATCAGTTTTCAAGAATATTGATTTATGCTACCAATTATTATTCAACAACAAATGAAGCTTTTCACAAAGGAGAATTCAACCCAAGGATGAAGGTGATTGCTTTTTCCTGGGAAGATTTTGTTTTAGGTCATAGTACCTTGAATGATAATATTAATTTAGGCTTACATGAGTTTTCACACGCCTTGCATTTTCATTGTCTCCAAAAAAGAGATCCCAGTGCAGTTATTTTTAGAGATGAATTTGATAAAGTGATACAATATTATAATGATGTTGATTTAAATGCCGAATTGAGAACCAAAGGCTATTTTAGATTGTATGCTTATGAAAACCAATTTGAATTTTTGTCTGTCATCTTAGAGCATTTTTTTGAAACACCAGATGTTTTTAAAAAACAGCATCCTCATTTATTTACTACGATTGCTAGGATGATTAATTTCAAAGGGGATAATTTAATTACACCTAATTGAAATTTAGTTTTGTATGTTATTTATGCTACAATAATTAATTGCTGAATTTTGAAGTTGGAATGATAAAAAAATACTATTTTTTTTTCTTGATATATATAAAGTAGTATAGCAGTGTTTTTATATATTTGTTTGCAATTTGTGTTTAATTTTTGTTAAAAAGACAATTACTTCACGATTGAAATTTTCCTGTTTCATCATATTTTTTGAACCGTTAAAAGTTTTAATATTAAAAGCAATTAAAACAAACGGCATTATCATCAGTCACTATCATTATTTAATTTATATAAATATGCTAAGAAAAGTCTCTTTCATTGTGATTTTAGGTTTTATAAGTATCCTAAATTCATGTAAGTCATCAGAAGAAGACAAAGAGGAACTCTCAATTGGTTTTTCACAATGTATCAACCAAGATGTCTGGAGAATATCGATGAATCATGAAATGACCGTAGAAGCATCTCTTCATCCTGAGGTTAACTTAAAAATCTATAATGCTAATCGTAAAGTAAAAAAGCAGATTCAGGATATTGAAAGGATGATTCAGGATAATGTAGATGTCATAATTGTTTCTCCTTTTGAATCGGATTCTATTGTCCCAGTAATAGAAAAAGCAAGTGTCAAGGGGATTCCTGTGATAATAGTAGACAGAAAAGTAAATACGTCAAATTATACGGCATATGTAGGTGCTGATAATATTGAAGTAGGGCGAATAGCGGGGAAGCATATTGTTTCATTGTCTAAAGGGAATGCAAATGTTATCGAGATAAAAGGTAATTCTTCTACATCTCCTGGTTTTGAAAGGAATTTAGGTTTTAGACAGGTTTTAGATAAATATCCGGGTATCAAAGTGGTTACTATGGAAGCGCGAAAGGATGAACTTGCCTTAGAGGGTTTTGTGGAAATACTCAACCGCTTTCCCGAGGTTAATTACATCTACGCTTATAACGATGTAATTGCATACCAAGCCTGGATGGTACTTAAGAAAAGAGGTTTAGAAAAAAAGATAAAAATTATTGGGGTTGATGGACTTAATGGACCCACTGGAGGACTTCAATTGGTTAAAGAGGGGATTTTAGAAGGAACAGTTTTATATCCAACAGGGGCGGCAGAGGCGGTTAAATTAGCATTGAAAATTGCAAATAAAGAAATTGTCCCTAAAAACAATAAGCTGAATACCATATTGATTGATTCTCTCAATGCAGATATTCTGAGCAATCAATTTGATAAAATAACCATTCAGCAATCGGATATAGAGGAACAACAAAGTGTTATTAAAAATCAGTTAAAAAAATATTCAACTCAAAGTAATCTTTTGAAACTTTTGATTTCTTTATTAGTAATTGTGTTGAGCCTTGCAATTTATAGCATTTATTCTGGAATTGTCATTCGCCGTAAAAAATTAGAATTAGAAGACACCAATAAAAAAATTAAGAATCAAAGAAATGAGATTAAGAAATTTTCTAATGAGTTAAAGAAAAGTAATGAGGCAAGATTGAACTTTTTTACCGGTTTGTCACACGAATTTAAAACGCCTTTGACGTTGATTTTGAGTTCTATAGAGTCTTTGGAAACGGAATTCAAGAATAAAGGAATTTCTGTAAATAAAGAAATCAATTTGATGTATAATAATTCCAGAAGGTTGCTGCGTTTGATCAATCAGCTGCTGGATTATAGGAAAACAGAGGGGCATAACTTTACATTAAGAGCATCCCAAACTAATTTATTGGATTTCTCCAAAAGTATTGTCAGTGATTTTGACCGGGAAGCAAAGAAAAAGAATATTGATTTTTCATTAACAACTACCAATCCCGAATTAGAGGTGTATTTGGATCGTAATTTAATGGATAAAGTGTATTTTAATTTGTTATCGAATGCCTTCAAATTTACTCCTGAAAAAGGAAAAATTTCGATTAGCATTAAAGAAGATAAAACGAATAATATCGTTAAAATTCACTTTAAGGATTCAGGAATTGGAATTCCGGATAATGAATTGGGAGAAGTATTTAATGCTTTTTATCAAGGTTCTAATAATTACAGAAACAGTTCCGGAATTGGATTGCATTTATCCAAAAATTTTGTTGAGCTGCACAAAGGAAGTATAGAAATTCATTCAAAAAATGGAGCCGAATTTATAATTACATTACCATTAGGAACGGCACATCTTGATGAAAAAGAGATCATAAAAGAACCTGTTTTAGATTTTGTTCATCAATCAGATTATTTGGATTCAGAGGTGATTCAGAAAGTGGAGCCTAAAAACACTGAAGATAAATATTCCATCTTGTACATCGAGGACAATAAAGATCTTTTGGATTTTGTTTCCCATAAATTCTCAACCGAGTATACTTTTTTCTCTTCTGATGGCACTGATGCCGTGGAGAAAGCTTTAGAGTTGATTCCGGATATTATTATTTGTGATTTGAATTTGCCGGAAATGAATGGTTTCCAAATTTGTGAAACACTAAAGAAAGATTTGAGAACTTCCCATATTCCAACAATTATATTGACGGCTTCAGATGATCAGGATTCTTATTTAAAGGCCTTGGATAGCGGAGCAGATATATTTTTGACCAAACCTTTTCATTTAAAAGTTTTAGCGCAGTCTATAAAAGGATTGCTTTTTAATAGAGAAAAACTACGTTTTTATTATACTAATAATATTGTAAATATTGAGGAGGGTGGTTTTGGCACTTCCGAACAGGATTTCCTTAAAAAACTAAATGAGTTAATCTGGAAAAACTTGGAGAATTCATCCTATACCGTTGAAGATTTAGCGCGAGATTTAGCAATTTCCCGTGTCCAATTGTACCGAAAAGTGAAAGCGATATTAGGAATCAGTATTAGTGATCATATCAATAATATGCGATTGGATAAATCCAAAGAACTGTTGAAAAAGTCAGATCAGACCATTTCGGAAATTGCCTATGCCGTTGGTTTTTCATCACCCAATTATTTTTCGACTTCCTTCAAGAATAAATTTGGAATTTCTCCTAAAGAATATAAAAATATATAGTTGTCATCAGTATTATAAAATGAACCTAAATTTATGGGTTATTTTTTCAGACTTGGAAAATTTTAAATAAGTCCAAAATAGATGTGAAAGAGAATTTAGCATCGTTTGTAATAAGCACGTTTTGAAAAAGCACGTGCTTATTTTTTTCTTTATAATCAAGCCCGTCAAAAGATATTTTTGGCGGGCTTTTTTTTATGTCTTTTCATCATCAAATTAGTTTAACTGTTCTAAAAGAATAATACTATCGATTCCTTGAAATAAGATTCTTCTGTTTGACTTATTTACGAAAATAGTTCATAGAAAAAGTATACTATGGTTTCATTTTAATTCAATTCCAAAATAAATAGGTTTGAATTTATAGTGTTTTGAGAAATCAATTTGCCTAAAATTTTCACAAAAATAATCTCGTGTTCTCTTAAAAAGCATAAGAATCTGTTAAATCCCAATTAAGAAACCAATACTAACATTCATTTTCTGAAAACTAGCGTAACATCATTGTAATTGATGTAACATCATTATAACTATAACGAAATAGTTTTTCGGCTGTTTTTTGTTTTAAGTTGCTGAAATAAAGCATTTTGAAGGGAAGGTTGTATTGGTTTTGATGTGTTGTATGTAATTGTAACATATTTAAAATAGGAAGCTTTTTTTTACGGATATCTTAGCAATTCAAATTAATAATTTTTGATAATGAAAAAAATAGCTGTTTGGTCCGTGATTGATTCATTAACAGGATTTCTTTTTGATACCACGCTTATTTCAGGAGAAGATAAGAAGCTACAAGAGCTTTGGAGTTCCTTCGATACTGTTTTCGGAGCCATGCTAATCAATAAAAAATAAACGTAACAAATTTATATAAAATGAAAAAACAAATTTTCAGCCTTATCTTAATGGCGCTCTGCTTGAGTTATGGAAGTGTAGAAGCGCAAACCAAATCGGCTAATGGTTCTTTATTGGCACCAACTCCGCCTATGGGTTGGATGACTTGGAACTATTTTGCTGATAATTTTAATGAAACTGATATACGTGAAATGGCAGATGCCATGGTAAGCAGTGGTATGGTGAAAGCGGGTTATGATTATTTGTTTATAGATGATGGATGGCAGGGTGGAAGAGATAATAGAAATAATATTATTCCCGATCCTAAAAAATTTCCTTCGGGTATAAAAGCACTTGCGGATTATGTGCATAGTAAAGGATTGAAATTAGGAATTTATTCGGACGCAGCACCCTTAACCTGCGGGGGCTATACTGCCAGTTTGAATTTTGAAGAACAGGATGCCAAAACTTTTGCTTCTTGGGGAATTGATTATTTGAAATACGATTATTGCGGTGCTCCCGATGATATGGAAATAGCCAAAACACGTTACAAAAAAATGGCGGATGCTTTGCGTAATAGCGGACGTGATATTGTGTTGGGTATTTGCGAATGGGGTGGCCGTAAACCTTGGCTTTGGGGAGGACAGGTTGGTGGCCAGTTATGGCGTACAACTGGCGATGTCAGGGATAAATGGAGAAGTCTTAAACCAGTGAAAACACTTAAAGATTTAGATACTGAAGGAGCCGGAATATTAGATATTGTGGATTTTTCTCAGGATTACGCTTCTTATGCAGGCCCTGGACATTGGAATGATATGGATATGCTTGTGGTTGGGCTTTATGGTAAAAAAGGGCCTTCAGGTGATTTTGGAGGGATTGGGTGTACCGTTGCTGAATACCAAAGCCAGATGAGTCTTTGGTCTATCATGAATTCTCCATTGGCAGCATCTAATGATGTTCGGAATATGAATACCGAAACCAAACGAATTTTATTAAATGATGAGGTAATTGCTATCAATCAGGATGCTTTGGGTAAACAGGCAGTTTGTAAAATCAAGAATGATACTTGGAGTGTATTTGTAAAACCATTGGCAAATGGTGATGCTGCAATTGCAATTGTAAATCGTTCAGAAACCATGCAGATGTCAAAAATAAATTTTGCTGAATTGGGATTGAATGAATCCTACGAGATAAAAGATTTATGGGAACATAAAGTGATTGGTAAAGGCAAAAAATGGAATGGTAAGGTACAGCGTCATGAAACAAAGCTGTTGCGACTGAAAAAAATATAATACAATGTGCTAAAAGAAAAGTGCTCTTACTCTACCTCTTTTTGCTTTTGTAGGTTGGATTCTAGGTGGTTTTTACATGTTTAAAGAATGTCTTAGTAGTATAATTTAATAATTTTTGAGAATGAAAAAAATAGTTGTTTGGTCTTTGATTGCTTCATTAGCAGGATTCCTTTTTGGGTTTGATACAGTCGTTATTTCAGGAGCTGATAAAAAGCTACAAGAGCTTTGGAGTTCTTCTGATGCTTTTCATGGAACTGTAGTAATGGGAATGGCTTTATGGGGTACTGTTTTCGGAGCCATATTCGGTGGGATACCAACGAATAAAATAGGAAGAAAGAAAACATTGTTATGGATAGGGATATTGTTTTTCTTTTCAGCCATTGGTTCTGCCCTGGCAAATAATCCCTATATTTTTGCTGCTTTCAGATTTGTTGGAGGTCTTGGTGTAGGAGCATCTACAATTGCAGCTCCAGCCTATATTTCTGAAATAGCTCCGGCAAAAGACAGAGGGAAATTGGTTGCTTTTTACCAATTTAATATTGTTTTTGGAATTCTTATGGCGTTCCTTTCTAACTATTTGTTGAGAAATACGGGAGAGAATTCCTGGAGATGGATGATGGGAGTACAAGCCTTTCCTTCTTTTATTTATACGCTATTCATTTTTACTATTCCAAAGAGCCCAAGATGGTTGTTGTCTAAATCCAGAAATGAAGAGGCTAAGAAGGTATTGATATTAATGGGGCAGGAAGCGGAGTATGAAGAAATGAAAAAGGAGATTGAACTCGATAATAACAATGCTGCTCTGGCAAACGATAATATCTTCCTAAAAAAATACCGTACCCCTTTAATCTTAGCCTTTTTGATTGCCTTTTTCAATCAATTGTCGGGGATTAATGCGTTCTTATACTATTCGCCAAGAATTTTTCAGGAAGCGGGATTGGGAGAAAGTACCGCTTTGTTAAGCAGTATAGGAATTGGAGCCACCAACCTGGTTTTTACGTTAATCGGTGTTTCCCTGATTGACAGATTGGGTAGGAAAGTATTAATGTACATTGGTTCAGTGGGCTATATTATTTCCCTGAGTCTTGTTGCCATGGCTTTCTTTTTAAAATGGCAGGGAATCGCGGTTCCGACATTCTTGTTTTTGTTTATTGCTTCCCATGCCATTGGACAGGGTGCGGTAATCTGGGTTTTTATTTCTGAAATTTTTCCGAATCATCTTAGAGCATCCGGACAAGCTTTTGGTAGTACAACCCACTGGATTTTGGCCGCTATAATTCCATCGTTGATACCGTTTTTATTTTCTACGATAGGTCCGGGAGTAGTGTTTTTGTTCTTTGCCGTAATGATGGTTTTCCAACTCTTGTTTGTTGCTTTTATGATGCCAGAAACAAAAGGAATTTCTTTAGAAGAATTAAGTAAAAAATTAATAAAAAAATAAAGTCATGATCGAAATTAATAAAAAGAGCTACTTCAGATTAGTGTGTAGCACAATTGGATTTTTGGTTTTGTTTGGTTGTAAACAAACTCCGTTTGCAGATAAAAAAGAGTATTCAAATGAAGAACTGTACAGACCAAACTTTCATTTTACACCTAAAAAAGCTTGGATGAACGACCCTAACGGGATGTTTTATTACAACGGCTACTATCATCTTTTTTTTCAACATTATCCCGATTCAACTGTTTGGGGACCAATGCACTGGGGACATGCGATAAGTACTGATATGGTGACTTGGACAGAAAAACCTATAGCCATTTATCCGGACGAAAAAGGATATATTTTTTCAGGAAGTGCAGTAGTTGATTTGCAAAATACTTCCGGTTTTGGGAGTTTGAAAAATCCGCCTATCGTAGCAATGTTTACTTATCATAATCCTGAGAAGGAGAAAGCTAAAGCACCGGGAGTACAATCTCAGGGAATCGCTTATTCGTTAAATGAAGGCTTGACCTGGACTAAGTATGAGGGTAATCCAGTGATTGAGTTCCCGAGTATGAAGGATTTTAGAGATCCAAAAATGACCTGGGATAACATTCATAAACAATGGCTGATGGTTCTGGCTGCTGGGGATAAAACTATGTTTTATGGTTCAAAAAATTTGAAAAATTGGGAATTGCTTTCTGATTTTGGTAAAAATATAGGAGCTCACGGAGGTGTTTGGGAATGTCCTGATTTCTTCCCGTTGCTTGTTGAAGGTTCGGATGAATACAAATGGGTGCTTTTATTGAGTATCAATCCGGGAGGCCCTAACGGAGGTTCGGCTACGCAGTATTTTGTGGGAGATTTTGATGGCAAGACATTTAAACTGGATGAATCTTTTTCTAAAGATATAAATCAGCAAAAAGGGTTATGGATAGATTACGGAAGGGATAATTATGCAGGGGTTACGTGGTCTAATATTTCAGAAACCGATGGTCGAAAATTGTTCTTAGGTTGGATGTCGAATTGGGAATATGCCCAAAAAGTTCCAACTCAAAAATGGAGAAGCAGTATGACTATAGCAAGAGAATTAAAACTGATTAAAGAGGATAATCATTATAGACTTTCTTCTCAGCCGGTTAGAGAATTACAAAATTATGTAGCAAAAACCATCAAGAAAGAAACACTTAAAATTAAGGATAAAAAAACAGTCTTAATTGATAAATCGCTGGTTGATTTAACAAAGTTAGACATTCAGTTTACTTTGAAGAACTTGAAGAAAGATGTCTATACATTTTCATTTTCTAATGGTTGTAAAAATACTATAAGCTTCGGGATCAATAAAAAGGAGAATTACTTTTTTATTGACAGAAAAAAATCAGGGGATTTGTCTTTTTCAGATGTTTTTGCAAAACAAATTTCTAAAGCGCCTATTACAAAGGATTTTGATAAAATTGACGTAAGAGTTATCGTTGATAAAACGTCAATTGAAGTCTTTTATAATAATGGAAAAACAGTAATGACAGAAATATTTTTTCCGGAAAAACCAATGGAAACATTTGCTGTTACCAAGGAAAATTTCGACTTCACCATCGAAAACTTAACAATTAACCAATTAAATTTTAACTAAACTATCTAAATTATGAAACGAAAAATCATTCTTTACTTAATTCTAATGGGGTCCTTTTTTTCACTTACGGCCCAAAACATAGGAATAAAAGGAACTGTAACTTCTTCCGAAGACGGAATGTCGTTACCAGGAGTATCTGTTCTGGTCTCCGGAACTAATAAGGGGGTTACAACTGATCTTGATGGTCATTATGAACTTAAAAACGTAGATGCAAAAGCAACTTTGACTTTTAGCTATGTAGGTTTCACCAATCAAACTGTACAAGTAAATGGACAAGAAACAATTAATGTTGTTTTGAAAGCAGAATCGCAACAATTAACTGAAGTTGTTGTAACAGGATATTCTAAAGAACGTAAAGTCGATGTGACCGGTGCTGTTGTTGTTGTTGAAATGAAACCAATCGTGGGCCAAAGTATGAGCTCAGGTAACGCTATGCAGGCCATGCAGGGCAGGGTTGCCGGTTTGTCTATTGAGAAATCAGGAGATCCTAGTGGGACTAGTAGCAAGGTTTTAATTAGAGGGGTAAGTACCTTGGGGAATACAGATCCATTGTATGTAATTGATGGAGTTCCTACGGTAAGACCTGAAGTTTTTGCAAGTTTAAATCCAAGTGCAATAGAATCTGTACAAGTATTGAAAGATGCTTCGGCTTCGTCTATTTATGGTTCCAGAGCGGCTAATGGAGTTATTATAGTAACTACAAAGAATGCTTCAAAAGGAGGAGCTATGAGTGTTTCTTATAGTACTAGTGTTTCTAGAATGTCAGAGAAAAAACAAAGATATGATATGCTTAATGCAGTGGATCGTGGAAAAGTTTTATGGCAAGCTTCAGTTAATGATGGAGCAAAACCAGAAGATGGATATGGCGAAATCTATAATTTTGACTGGAATCAGAATTTGAGTAATCCAGTATTGAATGGTGTATCGGTTAAGCCTTTTGTAGGGGGTAATACTAATGTTCCTGCAGGAGATACTAATTGGCAGGATGTAGTGTATAAAACAGGCTTTGTTGTCAATAATGATTTGTCTGTTTCGGGAGGTTCAGATAAAATGAATGCGATGTTGAATTTAGGGTATTTAGACAATACAGGAATGTTGAAATACACCAATTATGAAAGATATACTGCAAGATTAAATACTAATTTTAAATTGTTTAATGATAAGGTTAGATTTGGTGTCAATTCACAATTTACACAGTCTAATGAAAAATTAGCGGCTAATGATGTAGGTAATTCACCAGTTCCAGCTCTAGCTATTTCATTGGCACCAACAATTCCTGTTTATACAAATTCTGGTGGATATGGAGGACCATTAGGTTCTGGTTATTCTGACAGAAATAACCCTTTGTTGATGCAATTTTTAAACAGATGGGATAATACAAGGAGAGTCTCTTTATATGGAAATGTTTTTACAGAAATAGATTTGATAAAAAATCTTACTTACAGAAATAGTATTGGTATTGATTTTAATGATTACAGCAGAAAAGACATTGAGCCAATGGTTAGTAATGGATCTGTTAACAGGACTAATAATAGCTTAACTTATGATACCAACAAATATTCCAGTTTAACGATATCCAATACTTTAAGTTATAATGTAAAACTTTCCAATCATAAAATTGGTGTTGTAGCGGGGATAGAATCGGTTAAAACAGATTTTAATAGTTTATTAGCCCGTGGAGAGAATTTTGCTGTAGAAACAGAATCTTATTTTGTTTTATCGGCTGCTTCTGGAGCCAGAACATCAAATGGTCTTACAACAGGAAGTAGATTGCTTTCTCAGTTTGGAAAATTAAATTATGCGTTTTCTGATAAATATTTGGCAACTTTTACTATAAGACGAGATGGTTCTTCTCGATTTGGAGCAGATAACAGATATGGTATTTTTCCGGCTGCTACAGTAGGATGGAAAATCAATAATGAAGATTTCTTGAAAAATGTTAAAGCAATTTCGTCATTAAAACTTCGTGCAGGTTATGGTGAGGTAGGTAATCAATCCATTGGTGATAATGCCAGTTTAGGCTTATATGAAGCTAGATATGGATCTAATCAAAATGTTTTTATTCCTGATTTTTTCAATATTTATTATAATGTAGGAACGGCTTATGATTTGGGTGGAATTAATACAGGGAATTTACCATCTGGTTTTGTTTCTATACAAGCGGCCAATTCAGGATTGAAATGGGAATCTACAAAAGAGATAAACGTTGGTTTGGATTTTGCTTTTTTGGATAACAAATTATCAGGTTCGTTTGATTATTTTACCAGAAAAACAGACGGGATATTAATTAAACCACCAGTTGCTTCAGTTTTAGGAGAAGGACAACAACGTTTTGTGAATGGAGCATCTACTTCGAATAAAGGTTGGGAATTAGTTTTAGGATACTCAGATACTTTAGAGAATGGATTGAATTTTAATGTTACCACTAACTTTGGTGCTACTAAAAACAAAATAACAGCATTACCTGAAGAAGTGAGAACAGCTTATCCGGGAACAGCTATTAATTCAATAGTAGGTCATTCCCAGTTTGAGGTTTTTGGATACAAAACCGATGGTTTGTTCCAATCGCAAGCAGATATTGATTCTCATGCTACACAAGTAGCTTCCAGATTAGGAGGTATCAAATATGTTGATATTAGTGGCCCGAATGGAGTTCCTGATGGGAAAATTGATTCTAATGATAGAACTTTTATAGGTTCAACGCAACCAAAATTAGAATATGGTATTAATATTAGTTTGGCTTATAAAAATATGGATATGTCCATCTTTGGTTCAGGAGTGACAGGAAGAAAAGGAGTTGATCCTTATATTTATTGGAATAATTTTGTTCAAGGTAGAGAAAATGCAGGTCCAGGGACACTTAATGCTTGGACACCAACAAATACCAATACTGATGTTCCGTCTCTTTCATTGGCACATAATGACAATCAGATGTCAGAATATTTTTTAAGAAACAATTCTTATTTCAAAGTTAGAAACATACAAATTGGGTATTCACTACCAGAAAGTATAACTGAAAAAACTGGTTTCATTACTCGTTGTAGAATATATGCTCAAGGGGAAAACTTATTTTGGTTGACTCCAAAAGGATATATCGGTTCTGATCCAGAACGTACAAACATAAATAGAATACCGGTACCTACTACTTTCTCATTAGGTGTAAACTTAAACTTTTAATTAATTCTCATGAAAAAATATAATAAAATAGTTATTAGCTTTTTGTCAATTTTATTTTTGGCATCATGTAGCTCAGATTTTTTAGATTATGAACCTACAGGAGTATTGAAACCAGATCAAGTTGCTACTTTAGCAAATGCAGATGCTCTTGTTACTGCTGCTTATGCGGCAATTGGAAATGATGAAATGATTGGACCCATAACGAATCAATGGGTTTATGGTAGTGTTCGTTCAGATGATGCCTACAAAGGTGGAGGTGGTCGATCAGATGTTGATGTGATTGATACCTATGAACAATACAATACTACTATTGCTGATTATGGCGATTGGATGCTTCCTAGAACCTGGACAAATCACTATAAAGCAATTTCCAGAGCTAACTTTGCTCTATCTGTAATCAATGCCATTCCGGATGCAGATTATCCGTTAAAGAAAACCAGACAGGCAGAATTACGTTTTTTAAGAGCGCATTCTTATTTTATGTTGAAGTTGTTATTTAATAAAGTTCCGTTTATTACAGAAGATCTTACTAAGGAGCAAATTTTGAAAACTTCAAATGATTTATCTTCAGATGCATTATGGAATAAAATTGCAGAGGATTTTATTTTTGCTCATGATAATTTACCTCCTTCACAAGATCTGGTAGGTAGAGCAGATAAAAATGCTGCATCGGCATATTTAGCAAAATTGAGATTGTATCAGGCATATGAGCAAAATGCGGATCACCAAGTTACAGGAATTAATGCAGCTAGATTGCAGGAAGTTATCAACTATGCTAACGAGGTAACGGGAAGTTTAGAGCCTGATTTTGGTTTCAATTTCTTAGATGGTCATGATAATGGACCGGAATCTATTTGGGCTGTTCAGTTTTCTATCAATGATGGAACTAACACAGGAAGAGTAAGTTTTGTAACGGGATTGAATTCACCTCATGGAACACCTCTTTATGGATGTTGTGGTTTTCACCTGGCAAGTCAAAATATGGTGAATGCTTTCAAAACTGACCCTGTTACAGGTTTACCGTTATTGGATACTTTTAATACTTCAGATATTTATACTACTGTAGATGGTAGTGGTAAATCAGCATTAACTGCAGGAGTAACACTTGATCCAAGAATTGATCATACAGTAGGGATTCCTGGAAGACCATTTAAATATAAAAACACACTGAAAACAGCAGGAGATATGGTTTATAACTTTAGCTGGGCTAGAGATCCTGGAGTTTATGGTTTCTTTGGTAATATGAAAGAGCAACAATCGCCAGACTGTTCTTGCTACGTTAAAAACGGGCCTTTCGTAGGGACTTCTAAAAACGTAGATTTTATTAGATATGCAGATGTGTTATTATTTAAAGCAGAAGCATTAATTCAATTGAATAGACAAGATGAGGCACTACCAATTATTAATCAAATTAGAGCAAGAGCAGCAGCAAGTACTGCAATGCCATTGGCAGCAGGAGCTTCAAATGTTTATAAAATAGGGCAATATCTTTCTTTTCCTTCAAAAGCCTATGCTTTGAAAGCGCTTAAATTTGAAAGAAGATTAGAGTTTGGAATGGAAGGCCCTCGCTTTTTTGACCTTGTAAGATGGGGTGAAGCTGAACCGGTTTTAAATGCTTATCTTGCTGTTGAGAAAGTAAAAAGAGGTTTCCTTTCAAGTGCTCATTTCACAGCGGGTAGAGATGAATATTATCCAATACCTCAAAGAGAAATTGATTTTACTGGAGGATTGTATACTCAAAATCCTAAGTATTAAAAATAAGGTTAATAATGGTTGTTTAAATTAGTTGAATCAGATTAAGGGCGAGTTTCTACTTGCCCTTAGCTGTTTCTTAATTTTGAATCTAAATTAGGTGTTGATTGTGCTTTGTTTAGAAGGTCTTTTTGGTTGATTTTTTTAACTTACTATATAAATTGAAGTGGAATAGAATCAATCAAATAAAACATCATGTAGATTAAAAACATTCAAAAAGAAACAGCGTTTTAAAATGAGAATTATGAAAAAGGAAAGAGTAAGACATTTGAATAAAATCATATTTTTTTGTGGTTTTATGTTAGGTATAGCTGATGTATCGGCACAAACAATCATTCCTATTGCCACCGAAAACAATCTGTTATTGATGCAAACAGACAGTAATAATAGATTGAGAACGGTGTATTTTGGGAAACCGCTTGAAAATGAAAGTGAGTATAAGGCTGTTGCTGCCAATTCTAATTATGATGAATCCAATGCTGGGATTTATAATTCGGCCTACACTCCTGCGGGGACTTGGAATCTTTCTGAGCCTGCGATTCAGGTGAAACATGCTGATGGAAATCCATCGTTGGAGTTGAAGTATGTGAGTCATAAAAAAGAAAAAATAGATGCTAATACTTCGGTTACCAGTATTCTTTTGAAGGATCCTGCGTATCCGTTTGAGGTGACTTTGTTTTATAAAGTTTGGGAAAAAGAAAACATAATCGAGCAATGGACGGAAATAAAACACAAGGAGAAAAAACCGGTTGTATTGCAAAAATATGCTTCGGCTAATTTATATTTTGCCAATAAAGATTTTTATCTAACGAGTTTTCAGGGAGAATATTTAAAAGAAATGCAGCCTGCTGAAACTAAGCTTTTGCAAGGGATAAGAACGGTAGATTCTAAACTGGGAACCAGAGCGATGTTGTTGCAAACGCCTAATTTTATAGTGTCATTTGGAAAACCGGCTTCAGAAAATGAAGGAACAGTTATGTTAGGACAGTTGGCTTGGAGCAGTAATTTTAAATTGGATTTTGAAATTGATTCTCATAAAAATCTTCGTCTTATTGCGGGAATCAACCCGTTTGCGTCTGAATATGCGCTGGCTCCAAACGAAACCTTTAAAACCCCTTCTTTGATTTATGCTTTATCGAATAACGGTACAGGGGAAGCCAGTAGAAATTTACACGATTGGGCTAGAAAATACAGAATATTGGATGGTCAGGGGGAACGCCTTACTTTATTAAACAATTGGGAGGCAACCTATTTTGATTTTGATGAAAATAAAATAGTGGATTTGTTCAAAGATGCCAAGGATTTGGGAGTTGATATGTTTTTATTGGACGATGGTTGGTTTGCTAATAAATATCCACGAAATAATGATGATGCAGGGCTTGGAGACTGGCAGGAAAATAAGAAAAAATTACCAAGTGGATTAGGCTATTTAGTCAAAGAAGCTAAAAAAGAAGGAGTGAAATTTGGAATTTGGATTGAACCTGAGATGGTAAATCCAAAAAGTGAATTGTATGAAAAACATTTGGATTGGGTAATACGACAACCGGAAAGACCTGAGATTTATTATAGGAATCAGCTGGTGTTGGATTTGTCGAATCCAGAGGTTCAGGATTTTGTTTTTGGAATCGTGGATGATTTGTTTGTGAAAAATCCCGAATTGGCGTTCATCAAATGGGATTGTAATGCGGTTATTTATAATGCGTATTCTGCTTATCTCAATAAAAAAGGAATACCTCAGTCTAATTTATATGTAGATTATGTCAAGGGATTGTATAAAGTATTGCAACGCATTCGTGCCAAATATCCAAAAGTTCCCATGATGTTGTGTTCAGGTGGAGGTGGCCGCGGTGATTATGAATTTTTGAAATATTTTACTGAGTTTTGGCCAAGTGATGATACGGAACCCATAGAGCGTATATTTCTACAATGGGATTATTCGTACTTCTTCCCTTCTATTGCAACAGATAATCATGTAACCGATTGGGGGAAACAACCGCTGAAATTTAGAGTGGATGTGGCCAGTATGGGTAAATTAGGTTTTGATATTGTAGCCAGTAAATTAGATGCCAATGACAAAATATTTTGTAAACAAGCCATCAGTAATTATAACACATTCAAAGATATAGTGTGGCATGGTAATATGTTTCGATTGGTAAATCCGCATGAAAATGATATTGCGGCATTGATGTATGTAAATGAAAATAAAAGTAAAGCGATTGTTTTTAACTATTTGGTAAACAATAGATTTAGCATTACAGCAACGAAACGACCGGTAGTTTTTAACGGTTTGGATCCAAAGAAAAAATATACAGTAAAAGAAATTAACGGGTATCCGGGAGTAACTTCAACACTTGCTGCTGATAGAGTGTTTACGGGGGATTTTTTAATGAAAGCAGGGTTTAATCCCAATGTTACTTTACAAAGAACAAGTGTGGTGTTAGAAATCAATGAGGTGAAATAATTAGAATTTAAAATTTAAAAAAATGAATAAAAAAAAATCATTAAATGTCGTTTGCTTTGGCGAGGTTTTATGGGATGTTTTTCCAGCTCATAAAAAAATTGGTGGTGCTCCATTGAATGTGGCACTTCGAATGAATTCTTTAGGAGTTTCTTCAACAATAATCAGTAAAATTGGAAATGATGAAAATGGTCAGGATATAGTTAAATACATCGAAGACCACAACATGAGTGCTGATGCAATACAAGTGGATTCGGATTATATGAGTGGCGTAGTTCATGTAATGATTAATGATAAAGGAAATGCCTCTTATGATATTCATTATCCCTCTTCCTGGGATAAAATTGTGCCAACAAAAGAAATGGATAAAAAAGTTTCAGAAGCAGATGCCTTTGTTTTTGGAAGTTTGATTTGCCGTGATGAGGTTTCCAGATCAACATTATACGGACTTTTGGAAAAAGCAAAATATAAAATTTTAGATGCTAATTTGAGAGCTCCTTATTACACAACAGAAGTACTCATCGAATTAATGTTAAAAGCAGATTTTATTAAACTCAATGATGAAGAACTCTATGAGATCAGTCGGAAATTAGAATCTCCTTATCATTCTTTTGAACAAAATATTAAATTCATTGCCGAAAGAACCAATACCAAACAAATATGTGTGACCAAAGGAGCTTTTGGAGCTGTTTTGTATTACAATGATAAGTTTTATTACAATAGTGGTTATTTTATAAAAGTAGTCGATACCGTTGGGGCAGGAGATTCTTTTCTGGCATCTTTAATTATAAGATTGTTGAGAGGTAAATCACCACAAAAATCTTTGAATTATGCCTGTGCTATTGGTGCATTAGTGGCAGGTCAGGAAGGAGCCAATCCTAAGATTTCCGACAAAGAAATCAAAACGTTTATGATGGTTTAATCAGATGATTTATGATATAAAAAAAGTCCCAAATTTTTTGGGACTTTTTTGGTTTTTACATATTTCTAAACGAATAAATTTTGGGCTTTCAAATTTTATATTATTAAAGGTGAACTCAAAAGAATTCTAAATGATTCTGACAAATGTTTCTAACGATTAGAAAAATGCTGAATAAAACTAAGATAATAAAATCAAGAACGTAAATAATCGCAGGCAAATTTATTGTATCTGCTTAACAGTAAATCTTTGTTCTTCTTTAATAACAAATAGATAAATTGTCATAATTTCTTGGTCTGTTAAATCGGATTGGTTATTATTTCTAAATCGACTACAAGGATTTTTAAATCTTTTTCAAATGCCTCACAGATTGATGGGTATATTTTTACTAATTTTAGAGTCTTAGTCTGAATTATCATATGTTTAAAGTATGTAAGGTACATTTAAAATGTGTTGATAATCAGTGTTTAAAACGAATAGTTTAAAAGATGTTTCTTTCTTGTGTTTATTCGACTCTTAATTCACATTATAATCAATTAATTAAATTTCTATGTTAAGAAAATCACGCTTGATAGTATTGTCAATTTTCCTATTTATACTTAATTCATGTAAATTATCCGAAGAAGAAAAAGCCACAGTTAATATTGGATTTTCGCAATGCATTGACAATGATATTTGGAGAAAATCAATGGAACATGAAATGGGAATAGAAGCATCACTTCATTCAGAGATAAATCTAAAGATTTATAATGCTAATCGGAAAGCAAAAAATCAAATTAGAGATATAGAAAGAATGATTGAAGATAAAATGGATGTTATCATTATTTCACCTTTTGAGTCGGATTCTATTGTCCCTGTAATTGAAAAGGCAAAGGCAAAAGGAATTCCTGTGATTCTAGTTGATAGAAAAGTTAATACTTCAAATTACAAGGCATATTTGGGTGCTGATAATATAGAAGTAGGTCGCATAGCAGGAAGAAATATTGTTTCCTTGTCAAAAGGCAATGCGAATGTATTAGAGATAAGAGGTGAAGCAACAACAACTCCAGGTTCTGAACGAAGTTTAGGATTTAGACAAATAATAAAACAATATCCAGATATTAAGTTAATCAGTATTGTTGCGGATAATTATGGAAGGCCTAAAGATGATTATATAAAAATTTTAGATAGTCTAAATAAAATAGATTATGTTTTTGCTTTTAATGATATTGTCGCCTATAATGCCTGGAAGATTGCTAAAGGGAAAGGATTAGACAAAAAGATCAAATTTGTTGGTGTAGATGGATTGAATGGCTCTAATGGGGGAATTCAGTTGGTTAAAGATGGAATTCTAGAAGCTACGGTTTTATACCCAACAGGAGGAAGTGATGCTATTAAATTAGCTTTAAAGTTAGCTAGTAATGAGATTGTTCCTAAAAATAATAAGTTGAATACGATATTGATAGACACTCTTAATGCAGATATTATGAGTAATCAATTTGATAAGATATCAATCCAGCAATCTGATATAGAAAAACAGCAGAATGTTATAAAAGATCAGGTAAATAAATATTCAACTCAACGTAATCTGCTGAAAATAGTATTGTTTCTATCAATATTGCTCCTTGGTTTAGCCATATACAGTATCTATTCAAGGATAATAATTAGTCGTAAAAAGAAAGAATTAGAATTGATGGTTGAAAAAATAATCAGCCAAAGAAATGAAATAGAGAAATATGCAGAAGAATTAAAGGAAAGCAATGAAGCTAGACTGAGCCTTCTCACGGGCTTATCCCATGAGTTTAAAACGCCATTAACATTAATATTAAGTTCCATTGAATCTCTAGGAAATGAATTAAAAAATAAAGGTGTTTTAGTGAATAAAGAAATTAATTTAATGTATAATAATTCTAGGAGATTATTAAGGTTGATTAATCAGTTATTAGATTATAGAAAAACAGAAGAGAGGAAATTTAAACTTAGAGCATCAATAACCAATATATTAGATTTTTCTAAAAATATAGTTGATGATTTTGATAAAGTGGCGAAGAAAAAAAATATAGATTTTACTTTGATAATAAATAATCCAGAATTAGAAATTTATATTGATCAAAATTTAATGGATAAAGTATATTTTAATTTATTATCAAATGCCTTTAAATTTACCCCTGATAAAGGTAAAATTTCGATTACAATCAAAGAAGATAAAACCAATAATGTTGTTGAAATAAGTTTTAAGGATTCCGGAATGGGAATTCCTGAAAATGAATTGAAAGAGGTTTTTAATGCTTTTTATCAAGGTTCAAATAATTATAAAATTAGCTCAGGTATTGGACTACATTTATCAAAAAAATTTATAGAACTTCATAAAGGAACCATTGATGTTAAATCAAAAAAAGGGACTGAATTCATTATTTCGTTACCATTAGGCAAAGCACATCTTGACAAAAAATCAATCATTAAGGAACCGGTTTTAAATTTGGTTCATCAATCGGATTATTTAGATTTAGATGTAATTGAGATTTCAGAACCTAATAAAAATGAAGATAAATATTCTGTACTTTATATTGAGGATAATAAAGAGTTATTGGATTTTGTTTCGTATAAATTTTCTTCAGAATATACTTTTTATACCTCTGACGGAACTAATGCAATAGAAAAAGCACTAGAATTAGTTCCAGATATAATTATTTGTGATTTGAATTTACCAGATAAAAATGGTTATCAAATTTGTGAATTTTTAAAGAAAGATTTACTAACCTCTCATATACCCATACTAATCTTGACCGCTTCAGATGAACAGGATTCCTATTTAAAAGCCTTAGAAAGTGGAGCAGATATTTTCCTAACCAAACCTTTCGATTTAAAAGTTTTATCGCAATCAATAAAGGGATTACTTTTTAATAGAGAGAAATTACGTTTTTATTATTCCAATACTATTTCAAGCGTTCAGTCAGATAGTTTTGGCATGTCAGAACAGGGTTTTTTGAAAAAAATGAATCAATTTATTGAAATGAACTTGAACAATTCTGCTTATACGGTAGATAATCTTGGTGCCAATCTAAATATTTCAAGAATACAATTGTACCGTAAAGTAAAAGCAATTCTGGGAATTGGAGTTAATGATCATATCAATAATGTTAGATTAGAAATATCAAAAGAAATGCTCAAAAAAACTAATAAAACAATTTCTGAAATTGCTTACGCAGTTGGTTTTTCAACTCCAAGTTATTTTTCAACTTCCTTCAAAAATAAATTTGGAATCACACCTAAGGAATATAAAACGGATATAAAGTAGATTTAATTTTTATATCATCTTTTTTCGAATTTTAATTTGTTATAGGATTGAAATTTATGATACAGAATTGAAATAACTATAAGTTATATAAAAAAGCATTTTTTATATAACTTATTGATTATGAGTATTTTGTTAATGAAAAAACATAGGGTGATAATATTGTATGAAATCGTAACATCTTCAAAATACAAGCATAATTTTTACAGATATCTTAGCAATTGAATTTAATGTTTTAAGATAATGAAAAAAATTATTGTTTGGTCTTTAATAGCATCATTGGCCGGATTTCTTTTTGGGTTTGATACCGTTGTAATTTCAGGAGCGGATAAAAAATTACAATTATTATGGCATTCTTCAGATACCTTTCATGGAACGGTGGTTATGGGAATGGCTTTATGGGGTACTGTTTTCGGGGCCATATTCGGAGGGATACCAACTAATAAAATAGGAAGAAAAAATACCTTATTATGGATAGGGATTTTATTTTTCTTTTCTGCTATTGGGTCAGCATTGGCAAATAATCCATATGTTTTTGCAGCTTTTAGATTTATTGGAGGTCTTGGTGTAGGAGCTTCAACAATTGCAGCCCCGGCATATATTTCAGAAATAGCACCTGCAAAAGATAGAGGTAAATTGGTTGCCTTTTATCAGTTTAATATCGTTTTCGGAATTTTGATGGCTTTTCTCTCTAACTATTTGTTAAGAAATACAGGAGAGAATTCTTGGAGATGGATGATGGGGGTACAAGCCTTTCCTTCTTTTATTTATACCCTGTTTATTTTTAGTATACCCAAAAGTCCAAGATGGTTATTGTCTAAATCCAGAAATGAGGAAGCCCGAAAAGTGTTGGTTTTAATGGGACAAGAAGCCGACTACGAACAATTGAAAAAGGAAATAGAACTCGACAATAAAAATACAGCGACTACAAATGATAATATCTTTCTAAAAAAATATCGTACTCCTTTAATCTTGGCTTTTTTAATGGCTTTTTTTAATCAGTTATCCGGTATTAATGCTTTTCTATATTATTCCCCTAGAATTTTTCAAGAAGCTGGATTAGGTGAAAGTACAGCTTTACTAAGCAGCATAGGTATTGGTGTTGTTAATTTGATGTTTACTTTATTGGGAGTCTTTTTAATTGACCAATTAGGGAGGAAAATATTAATGTATATCGGTTCTATAGGTTACATTATTTCACTTAGTCTTGTTTCTATAGCTTTCTTTTTGAAATGGGAAGGAATGGCTGTGCCAACATTCTTGTTTTTGTTTATTGCCTCACATGCAATTGGACAAGGAGCAGTTATATGGGTTTTTATTTCAGAGATTTTTCCAAATCACCTCCGTGCTTCAGGACAATCTTTTGGAAGTACAACCCATTGGGTTTTGGCAGCTGTAATCCCATCACTAATTCCATTTTTATTTTCCTCAATTGGACCAGGTGTAGTGTTTTTATTTTTTGCAGCAATGATGGTTTTTCAACTTTTGTTTGTGGCCTTTTTAATGCCGGAAACCAAAGGGATTTCTCTTGAAGAATTAAGTGAAAAATTAATAAAAAGATAAATTATGCTAGGACAAGTAAAAAAATATTATTTAAACTATTCTATTGCCCTAATGGAGAAAAGGTAATTGCTGAAATTTTCTTACCTACTCAGCCTTTTACTGATTTTAAGGTATCATCGACAGCAAAAACAGAAATAAAAATCTAATTATTAACCAATTATAATTTAAAAACCACATTAATTATGAAAAACAAAATTTTTCTTTTTCTCTTTTTTCTTTGCCCGATATTGGTAATGAATGCGCAGAATTTCGGGGTAAAAGGCATAATCGTTTCTTTAGATGACGGCTTGCCTATGCCTGGCGTAACAGTTAAAGTTTCTGGAACGAATAAAAGTACAACCACAGACTTTGATGGAAAATATAGTATAGAAGTCGTAAAAGGTTCTGGGACTCTTGAATTTAGTTTTATAGGCTATGTTTCTCAATCGATTGCAATTAAAAACACCAGTATTATTAATGTTAAATTGGTGTCTGGCAATCAACAATTAAATGAAGTAGTTGTGGTGGGGTATACATCACAAAAGAAAGCTGATATCACAGGAGCTGTTGCAGTTGTTGATATGGGACAACTTAATAAGCAAGTGGAACCCAATCCTCTTAAAGCATTACAAGGAAGACTGGCTGGAGTAAAAATATCTTCAGACGGTTCCCCAAGTGGTTCTAATACTTCAGTACTTATTCGAGGAGTAGGGACTCTAGGAAATACGACACCATTACTTGTTATTGATGGTGTTCCGACAAAATCAGGGATGCATGAGCTTAATCCTAATGATATAGAAACGATACAAGTTCTAAAAGATGCTTCATCAGCAAGTATTTATGGATCTCGAGCTTCAAATGGGGTCATTATAATTACAACCAAAAAAGGTAAATCGGGAATAATGCGTATAAATTTTAATAAATACACTTCATTTTCTACTTACGCTAATCGTTTAAAGGTACTTAATTCAGAACAATATGGACAAGCACTTTGGCAAGCTAATATTAATGATGGCCTTAATCCCAACAATAATAATTTAAGTTACCAATTTGATTGGGGAGTCGTTGGTGGAACTCCAAAACTGAATAAAGTATTGGTGCCGGAATACTTAGATAACGCTCAGACTCTAAAGTCTTCAAATACGGATTGGTATGATGAAATTTCACAAACAGGAATAGCTGATTCTTATGATTTAGCGGTGTCAAATGGTACTGAAAAAGGGAATTATCTTTTTTCTGTTGATTATTATGACAATAAGGGGATAGTGAAAACCAGTGAATTTAAACGTATTTCAGGGCGTATGAACAGTTCTTATAAACTTTTGAATAACAATCTAACTATTGGTGAAAATTTCACAATCAATAGAACTAATGAAGTTACGGAGCCAGGGGTGCTGGATCCTGCATTGCGCGCACTTCCATTAATTCCTGTTCATACTGTTGATGGATTAGGTTGGGGTGGTCCGGTAGGAGGAATGAATGATAGACAAAATCCAGTAAGATTATTAGAATACAACAAAGACAATGGATATAAATATTTGCGTCTTTTTGGAAATGCTTATGCCGATTTGCAAATAATAAAAGGGTTAAATGTTAAAACAAATTTTGGAATTGATTACGGTAGTTTTTATAAAAAGTCATTACAGCGCAGCTATGTTTCGGGTTATTTGAAAAATGATCAAAATTCAGTAAGTATTGAACAATCTACAAGTGATAAATTTACGTGGGCTAATACGGTAACGTACAAATTTTCATTAGGACGAAATAATTTCAATATTTTGGCAGGTACAGAGATGTTTAAAGATGACTCTGCAAATACCTGGCTTAGAAAAGATGACTTTATAATCGAATCGCCTGATTATATGTTTCCGGATGCGGGGACTGGAAAATCCTATACTGGAGGAGGAGCAACAAGCTATAGTCTATTATCTTATTTTGGAAAAATAGAATATGATTTTGATAAAAAATATCTTTTCTCGGCAACTTTGCGTCATGATGGTTCCTCGCGCTTTGGTAAAAATAATCAATATGGTACGTTCCCTGCATTTTCAGCAGGATGGAGAATTGCTCAAGAAGATTTTGTAAAAGATAATGCAAAATTTGTTTCAGATCTTAAATTACGCGCAGGATGGGGACAGACTGGTAATCAAGAAATCAGCAATACCGCAATATACTCTCTTTATTTAGCAAATTATGCGGGAGGAGATCCAACCTGGAGTACTTCTTTTGGAACTGCTTATGACATTTCTGGAGCGGGAAGTGGTATATTAAAATCAGGTTTTATTGCTATTCAAACCGGAAATAATGACTTAAAATGGGAAACAACCACGCAAACCAATGTAGGCTTAGATTATGGTTTGTTCAACCAAAAATTATCAGGTTCTATCGATTATTATTTTAAAAGTACTAAAGATATTCTTGTAATGCCACCCTATCTTGGAGTTATTGGAGAAGGTGGAAATCAATGGATAAATGGTGCATCGATGGAAAATAAAGGATGGGAATTTTCTTTAGGTTATAATGATACAACTTCATGGGGACTAAAATATGAGATTAACGCTAATTTCTCAAAGAATAAGAATAGAATTACCTATTTGCCACCCTCAGTACAAAATAATTATGGAGGTAATGGAACAACTGACAATATACTTGGTCGACCATTAAACTCAATGTATGGTTATGTAGCTGATGGTTTATTCCGTACTGAAGATGAAGTTTTCAATTCGGCTTTTCAAGAAGGAAAAGGTCTTGGTCGTATCCGTTATAAGGATTTGAATAATGATAATGTTATTAACGACAAAGATAGAACTTGGATTGGAAATCCAAATCCGGATTATGCCTATGGACTTAATATCAGTCTTAGTTATAAAGATTTTGATGTTTCTACATTTTTTGAAGGTATTGGAAATGTTGATGTAGTTAACCAAAAAAAATACCAAACTGATTTCTGGAGTGTAGATGATGTCGGTTCAAATAAAGGAATAAGATTATTAAATGCCTGGTCTCCTTCTAATCCAAATTCAACAATACCAGCTATTTCAACTACCGACAAAAATGCGGAGTCCAGGTTTTCAACATATTTCGTTGAAAACGGACGCTACTTAAAGTTACGTGTACTGCAGTTTGGTTACACTTTACCAAAAGAAACATCATCGAAATTTAAAATGGATAGTTTTAGAGTTTATTTAAGTGGACAAAATCTTTGGACACTTAAAGCATCAGATTTTACAGGTGTAGACCCTGAAAATGCTGGATTTGGTTATCCACAACCACGAACTTTCACAGTTGGATTAAATGTATCTCTATAAAAATTAAATATTATGAAAAAAATATATTCTGTTTTAGGACTTATAATCCTGATAACTATATCTTCCTGTTCTGCTGATTATTTAGTAGAGAATCCAAAAGGGGTGCTTTCACAAGATGTGCTGGTGACTCCTGAAAATGTAGATGGATTTATGAATGCCGCTTATTCATCGTTAGGGAATGATCATTACGATACTCCTTTTAGTCTATGGCCTTATGGGAATGTCCGTTCTGATGATGCATATAAGGGAGGAAGTGGACCAAATGATATTCAGGCCTTTCATTTTTTTGAAGTATCTAATAATATTCGTTCTGATTTTGGCGAATTGGATCGTTTTTGGTACATAAGTTATGTAGGGATTTCAAGAGCAAATAAAGCGCTAGCGGCTTTGGATCTATTGACAAAAGAGCAATATCCTCTTAAAGAAACTAGAGAAGCTGAAATGCGTTTTTTGAGAGGTCATTTTTACTTTATGCTTAAAATAATGTTTAGAAATGTTCCGTATGTAACTGAAGAAACCCCTATTGCCGATTATGCCAAAATTTCAAATCGTGAATTGACTAATGACCAATTATGGGATGCAATTGCAGCAGATTTTCAAGCAGCGGCAGATAAACTTCCACAAACACAGCCTGAGGTTGGTCGTGCAACAAAATTAGCAGCTTATTCTTATTTGGCAAAAGTACGTTTATATCAGGCTTATCAACAAGATGATAATTATAATGTGGTTAGTATAAAACCAGAAAGACTTCAACAAGTTATTGATGCAACCGATCAAGTAATCGGAAAAGCACAACTTGAATCTGATTTTGGTAATAATTTTATGCCTGGTTCATACGAAAATGGTAAGGAATCAATTTTTGCTATTCAATATTCTGCTAATGATGGAACACTTCATGGTCGAATTAATTATTCGGATGTATTGGCTACACCTCAAGGTATAGGTTGTTGTGATTTTCACAAACCAAGTCAAAATTTAGTTAATGCATTTAAGACTTCGGCTGATGGATTACCAATGTTTGATACGTATAACAATGCAGATTTAAATTATAAACAAATTAGCAATTATGATGTAGATCCAAGATTATATCATACAGTGGCAATTCCTGGATTACCTTGGAAATATAGTGCTGATTTAACATTTCAGGAGAACTGGAATCGTTCGCCAGATGCTTATGGGAATTATGCTTCACTAAAAGAGAATGTGGATCCTGCTTGCGGTTGTTTGATTAACGTAGATCCTTTTTATGGGAATACAAAAAATAGAATCCAAATTAGATATGTCGATGTTATATTAATGAGAGCTGAGGCATACATTGAATTAGGACAACATAATGAAGCATTACCACTAATAAATCAGATTCGCCATCGAGCATCACAAAGTAACAAATTTACTTCGGCTTATGATAATAATGTGAAAATTGCCGAATACATAAATGGTACAAATTGCACTTGGACACAAGGATATGCACGTCAGGCATTGCGATGGGAACGTCGTTTAGAATTTGCAATGGAAGGAAGTCGTTTTTTCGACTTAGTACGTTGGGGTATTGTGGATCAAACTTTAAACAATTATTATAATATCGAGAAAACAAAGCGTTCGTTTTTTAATGAGGCTCATTTTGATAAAAATAAAGAAGAATATTGTCCGATACCACTTGCCCAAATTAATTTTAGTCAGGGATTGTATCAACAAAATAAAGGTTATTAACTAAATATAAATCAAACCAAAAAAATAAATTATGAAAAGAATTATAATAAATTGCTTGACAGCAATCGCAATGCTTTTTTGTATGCTGACCATTTCATGTAGCAATGACAATTTTGATAAAAACGGTTTAGAGACTGACGTAGACGTTAGTATAACATCATTCAAGGTAAATGGTATAGATGCTACAATTAATCAAAAAACTAAACAGATTACCCTAAGACTCCCTTACGGTTCAACTGTTACTACAGCGGTTCCTGAAATTGTCATTCCGGCAGGGGCATCAATTAATCCTGGATTGGGAACAGCTATCGATTTTACAAATCCAGTATATATTCGTGTAATAAATGGAAATCTATATAAGGACTATGTGGTAAACGTAGTGGTTTTAAATCCAATATTAAGTTTTAAAATTAATAATGTTGAAGCAACAATCAATAATGCAAATAAAACCATTATGATGACTATGCCCGAAGGGACTAATTTGACTTCATTAACTCCAGTGATAGAATTGTCAGCAGGAGTTTCTATTAGTCCTACATCAGCTGCGACAATTAATTTTTCTTCTCCAGTAATTTATACAATAACCTCAGGTTCAATTTCTGTGCAGTACACAGCAACAGTAACGACACCGGTAACAGGGATTTCGGTTGCTTTTCTAGGGACTGCAGCTACACGTCAGGGAATTACTAATCTTGATGAGAAAGCAGCATCTGACTGGTTATTTAATAATTTTTCAAATGTAACTTACATCTCTTTTGATGAAATTAGCGGAGGGGCTAACTTAGCTAATTTTAATGTTATCTGGTGGCATCATGATGCAGCCATAAACTTACCTACTATTGCTTTAAGTAACAATGTGATAACAGCACTAAAAAATTACCGTACTTCTGGGGGGAATTTATTATTGACTTCTTTCGCTTCTCAATATGTAGATGCCCTTGGAATTGTTCCTGCAGGGAAAGGACCAAATAATGTTTGGGGAGATTTTCCGCCTGGTGGATGGGTTGATGTAAATTCATGGGGAATGTCTTTCAAAGGACATGAAAATCACCCTATTTTTCAAAATCTTCAAACTTTTGAAACAGGTAAAGCTAAATTACTCCAAAGCGGTACTTTTAGATTAAATCATACTGCATGGTGGTTTATACCGGAATGGGGAGGATATGTAAATGGTGCAGGTTGGAGATCACAAACTGGAGGTAATAACCTTGCCAGTGAAGACTGGGATGATACTCTTGACGGACGAGTAACCATTTCAGAATTTCCTGGAGGTGCTTCTAATATAAATGTTGTAGAAATCTCCATGGGAGCTTATGACTGGTATAATGAAGCAGATGCCAGCGGGAATCCAAGTCAGGCAAATAGTTTCTTAGGAAACATTCAGCAACTGACTAAAAATAGTATCAATTATTTAGCGGATCATTAAAATAATTTTTAATAAATAAACGATGAAAAAAATATATTGTATAGTTGCTATTTTTTCAATGATGTTTATATCCTGTGCTCAGGATGATATCACTAAAATAACTACAGCAGATATTTACGGAGTACTTAACGTTTTTCCCCAGCCGCCTGTCGGCTGGATGGGAGAAACAGATTCCTATAATACCACGGGTTGGGTAGGCGATGTGATGCCTTATTTTGATAATGGAAAATTTCATTTGTTTTTCTTGCATGATGCCTTGAATAAACCAGCTGGTAAAGGATATCACGATATTCAAGAGTTTGAAACTTCTGATCTTGTAAATTTTGATTATAATGGGCGAATGATTCCTTATGGTGCGACTAATGAAGCGGATTTTGGTGTTGGTACAGGCTCAATTGTAAAAGTTGGAAATCTTTATTATTTCTATTATACCGGAAATAATGGTATCGCTTCTTTTCTTCAAAACAATCCGAGGGAAAGTGTTCTTTGCGCTACAAGTTCAGATTTAAAGAATTGGACCAAAATTAAATCATTTAAACTTACCGCTCCTGTGGGTTATAATGATTACGATTTTCGTGATCCACATGTGTTTTACAATGGTGAAGACAGTAAATATCACATGATAGTCAGTACGATGACCAATCCGGGACATAAGGCAGTGTTATTGCATTTTACAACAACAAATCCTTCGGTAAACAATTGGGTAGTTCAGAATCCGATTTATACAACAACAGTTGCAGAGAATTATCTGATGATGGAATGTGCTGATATTTTTAAGATGGGAGCTTATTGGTATTTGTTCTTTTCTGAAAATTGGAGTAACACTAAAGGGACACATTACCGTATGGCCACATCATTAAATGGTCCTTGGGTTACTCCTAAAAATGAAATGTTAGATGGAGAATTTCTATATGCTGCTAAAACGGCTTCAGATGGTAATAAGCGATACCTTTTTGGATGGACAGCACGTCGTTCCCCTGAGACCGATTCGGGAAACAAGGATTGGGCTGGAAATTTGGTAACCTATGAACTTACACAGAATAGTGACGGTACTTTAGGCTTGAAAATTCCCGAATCTGTTTCAAATCATTTCACAACACCTATCCAATTAGAAATTCAAGATAAATTAGGAGGTATTACTGAGAATTCAAACAGCTTTTCTTTAGACGGAAGTAATTCCCCTGCAGTATTACTGTTTTCTAAACTTGAGAAATCGAGTAAAATTCATGCCCAGATGTCTTATACTGGAAACACTGGCAACACTGGATTTGTATTTGCGGCAGATAATATGTCTAACAGTTATTATAAAATAGTTTTCGAACCATCTAATAATAGAATTGCTGGATATCTTGTTAACGGGACTAAGTCAGTTGAGGTAACACGCGTTCCGATGACAATAGAAGCTGGGAAAACCTATGATTTAGACTTGGTTTGTGATGGTAGTGTTTGTATTGTATATGTTAATGGAAAAGTGGCATTAAGTAATCGAATTTATGGAATGAGAGGGCAAAAATGGGGATTGATTACTCAAACTTTAAATGCGACTTATAGTGTTCCATTACTGACAAAATAAACTAAATAGCGATAAGGACTGTTTCGTTTTCAATAAGAGTTTTAATGTAGTTCAATAATTTTTTTGGTTAATGTTTAAGTAGGTTTAAAGGCAAGTAAATAAACTTGCCTTTAATTTTTGTTTTTTTTATTATGGATAAAAAATATATTTTAAATGTCGTTTGCTTTGGCGAGGTTTTATGGGATCTTTTTCCGACGCATAAAAAAATAGGAGGTGCTCCATTGAATGTGGCACTTCGAATGAATTCTTTAGGGGTAAAAACAACGATGATAAGTCGTGTTGGTGCTGATGAAGATGGAAATGGAATTTTATCTTTTGTAAATGAGCAGGGAGTCAGTTCCGATTACATTCAGGTAGGGGCAGATTATAAAACAGGAGTGGTTCATGTAATGATTAATGATAAAGGAAATGCATCCTATGATATTCACTATCCTTCTTCCTGGGATAAAATTGTGCCAACAAAAGAGATGGATGAAAAAGTTTCAGAAGCCGATGCCTTTGTCTTTGGGAGTTTGATATGCCGCGATGAGGTTTCCAGAGCGACGCTGTATGGCCTTTTAGATAAGACGGAGTATAAAGTTTTGGATGCCAATTTGAGAGCGCCGTATTATACGGCAGAAGTACTCATCGAATTAATGTCTAAAGCTGATTTCATTAAGCTCAATGATGAAGAATTGCATGAGATAAGCCAATTATTAGAATCGCCGTATCATTCTTTCGAACAAAACATTAAATTTATTGCTGAAAAAACAAATACAAAGCATGTTTGTGTGACCAAGGGTGCCTTTGGGGCAGTTTTGTATTACAATGATAAGTTTTATTACAACAGTGGTTATTTTATAAAAGTAGTCGATACCGTTGGGGCAGGAGATTCTTTTCTGGCATCTTTAATTATAAGATTGTTGAGAGGTAAATCGCTACAAAAATCTTTGAATTATGCCTGTGCTATTGGTGCATTAGTGGCTGGCCAGGAAGGAGCTAATCCTGATATTTCCCAAAAAGAAATTAAAAAGTTTATGATGGTTTAATCAGATGATTTATGATATAAAAAAAGTCCCAAATTTTTTGGGACTTTTTTGGTTTTTATAATGAAGTGATTTTCTTCAAATCGGCTACTGTAGCAATTGGATCGGCAGCACCAAAAACATAGCTTCCGGCTACCAGGACGTCAGCTCCGGCTTCTACTAATTGAGCAGCGTTTTTATTAGTAACGCCACCGTCAATTTCGATAATGGTAGAGGCTCCTTTTTTATTGATTAAAGCTTTTAATTTTCTGATTTTATCGTAGGTGTTTTCAATGAAAGATTGTCCTCCAAAACCAGGATTCACACTCATGATACAAACCAAATCAATATCATTGATAACGTCTTCGAGTAAATCAACATTAGTATGTGGATTTAAAGCTACTCCCGCTTTCATTCCTTCAGCTTTGATAGCTTGTATGGTTCTGTGTAAGTGAGTACATGCTTCAAGGTGAACGGTAAGTACATCAGCTCCTAGTTTTTTGAAAGTGGTGATGTATCTGTCTGGATCCACAATCATCAAATGTACGTCGATGGTTTTTGTAGCATGTCTTTTGATTGCTTCTAAAACAGGCATTCCAAAAGAAATATTAGGTACAAAAACACCATCCATGATGTCAATGTGAAACCAGTCTGCCTCACTAGCATTAATCATTTTGATGTCGCGTTCCAGATTAGCAAAATCAGCTGCTAATACTGATGGAGCAATAAGTGTGTTTTTCATTATAGTAGTGTTGTGTTGTTTTTTTGCAAAGGTACAAAATCAAATTAGAAATTATGTTTTCTAAGTTGAGCCGTTTTTGCGTGAGTGATAGGAGCAATCCGCCAAAGCGGAGCGGATAGCACGACAGCATCCAGGAAAAAGAGCGAGTATGCACAAAGAATGTTGGCTCTTTTTTCTGGATGGTGGCACGCCCAAAATAAATGTATGATTAGAGTGTAATAAAAAAACTCCAGTGTTGAGCTGGAGTTTTAAGAGATTAATGCGAGGATTAACCTAAATAAGTTTTTAAGATTTTACTTCTGGAAGTGTGTTTTAATCTACGGATTGCTTTTTCTTTAATCTGACGTACACGCTCACGAGTTAAGTCGAAAGTTTCTCCAATTTCTTCCAGAGTCATTGGGTGTTGATCACCAAGACCAAAATACAAACGAACTACATCAGCCTCACGAGGAGTTAATGTTTCTAATGAGCGCTCAATTTCAGTACGCAATGATTCGTGGATTAATTCTCTATCTGGATTTGGAGATTCACCTGAACGCAATACATCATAAAGGTTAGAATCTTCTCCTTCAACAAGAGGTGCATCCATTGATAAGTGACGACCAGAGTTTTTCATAGACTCTTTTACATCATTTACAGTCATGTCTAGTTCTTTTGCAATTTCTTCAGCAGATGGTGGACGCTCATTAGATTGCTCTAATAAGGCATACATTTTGTTGATTTTATTGATAGAACCAATTTTATTTAAAGGCAAACGTACAATACGAGATTGTTCAGCTAAAGCTTGTAGAATAGATTGACGAATCCACCATACAGCATACGAGATGAATTTGAAACCACGTGTTTCATCAAAACGTTGTGCAGCTTTAATCAAACCTAAGTTTCCTTCGTTAATTAAATCGGGAAGGGTTAATCCTTGATTTTGATATTGTTTTGCTACCGAAACAACGAAACGTAAATTGGCTTTTGTTAATTTCTCAAGAGCTCTTTGATCTCCAGCTTTGATGCGTTGTGCTAATTCTACTTCTTCGTCGGCAGTAATAAGGTCAACTTTTCCAATTTCTTGTAAATATTTGTCTAATGAAGCAGTTTCACGATTGGTAACCTGCTTGGTGATTTTAAGTTGTCTCATGATTTTGTTGTCCCAATTTTTATAGTGTACAAGTGGTTATACGTATGAGATTTTAAAATGTTACAAAATTTTGAAAATAATTTATTTAATTTCAATATTAGGTTTTTAACTCGGTGTTTTGTTGTTCACTTATAGTAGTTTAACTTCTGTTCTTATTACTTGTTAATTTTTTGTAAAGACTGTATTTTGTATTTTAAAGTTGAGTACATTTATTATCT
>JBDLTG010000028.1:0-36219 GCA_039805885.1 Bacteroidota bacterium | reverse complement strand
CTTATGCTTATACTTTAAACGGATTAAATGCAGGAGCTAACTACAGTGTTACATTAACAGGATCGAATACTTTTGCAATTAATAAAAGAGCCATTACAGTATCAGCAGATGCAGGTCAGAGCAAAATTTATGGATCAGTGAATCCGACATATACTTATACTTCATCACCTACAGTAGGCACATTGCTAGCCAATGGTCATAGCATCAGCTTCACCGGTTCACTTACAAGAGTAGCGGGAGAGAATGTAGGTGAATATGCAATACAGCAAGGTTCATTGAACAACGACAATTACAATATAACATACAATGGAGCCAACTTCAGCATTACTCCATTAGCAGTAACAGTAATAGCGAATTCTGGACAAACTAAAGTATACGGTAATGCAAATCCAGCTTCATATAATTATACATCAAGCCCGGCTTCAGGAAGTGGATTACCGAATGGCCATATAATTTCCTTCAGCGGAGCACAGGTTCGAGTAGCAGGAGAGACTGTTGGTAATTATGCTATCACACAGGGAACACTAAATAATACGAATTATGATATCACTTATACTGGTGCTAACTTTAACATTACGCAAAGGCCAATTTCAATAACAGTCAACAGTGGCCAGACTAAGATTCACGGTACTGCTGATCCATTACCATTTACATATACTGTTGGTGGAAGTGGTTTGGCTCCATTCGATGAATTTACAGGCACTTTGATAAGAGCGACTGGAGAAAATGTAGCTTCTTATGCAATAAGCCAGGGAGCATTATCTATACGTAACAATACAGCACCGAATGCTTCAGCAATCAGCAATTACAATGTTGCCTTTACAGGGGCAAACTTTACAATTACACAGGCATCTACCATAACAACACTCACTCTAAGTGCTGAAAGTGTACGTTATATGGATAATCTTACTTATACAGCAGTAATTAAACCTTTGAATACTGCAACACCGTTGACAGGTTCGGTAAAATTTGATGTGAAAGTAGGTACAAATATCATTGCAAGTTACACTGCTAATGTTGTTCCTATTCCAGGTTCAGTTGATGGTTCAGTACAGGCGATGGTGATTAATCAGTTACCAGCATCTGTTATCCCAGGTAATTATAGCGTAACAGCGACTTTTACTAGTACTAATTTAAACTATTCTGGTTCTACTGATTCTAAAACACTTACAGTTATACCAAGAAGTGCATCTTATTTAGGGACAGGTTATTATACTGGTGATGAGTTTGTTTGGACACCAACTGAAACAAGTAGCACAGGTACAGTAGCCTTGGTTGCCACTATCAAAGATGCCAATACACCAGGTGGAGATGTAAGAGGTGCAAAAGTGACTTTTTATTATGTTAATAGTGGGGTTTATACAGCAATTTCTGGTGCAACCAATTTGCCGGTTGGATTGGTTAATATATCAGATGGTTCAATTGGAACTGCTAGTGCTATTGTGCAATTAAATATTGGTAGTCAAAATTCAGCAAGTTACACTATTGCGGTTGGAATAACTGGAGCTTATATCAACAAGAAAACAGAGCCAACATCGTTAGCCGTTGTTACTGTTTCAAAACCAATACCTGGTGGGTATGTAGTTGCTGGTGGTAATTTACTTAATAGCGCATCATCCGGTATACTAAAAGGTGCTACTGGTGTTGAAACAGCTTTTAGTATGGATGTGAAATTTAATAATAAGATGACCAATCCACAAGGTAAATCTTATGTGACTTTTTGGAGTTATTATTTGCCTAATGGTACACTTGATTCTCAATTACATCATTATGAAATTTCAAGTAATGCAATTGCGGTATTTGCTGTGGGACAAACCAAAAGTAAAAATGATGCTTCGTTTAGTAGTAAATCAAATTTAGTTGAAGTACTTGAAAATGGAACTGTAGTAGGTATTGAAAGTGGTATTACGTTGCAGCTTACTATGACCGATAATGGAAAAGGAACTACAGACTTATTTGGAATTACCTTGCAAAGTAAAAACGGAGGTGTTTGGTTCTCCAGTAATTGGAATGTAACAAAAACTCAGGAGCAATTGCTAAATGGAGGTAATGTTTATGTATCTACTTCTGGTTTAAGCCAAACTGCAAAAGCAAGTACTTCTAAAACAGAAAATATTAATGTTGTGACTCCAGCTGTAGAGACTGTAATGGCAGAGAAAGTTGTTTCTGAACCAACTCCGTTCGATGTAATAGCTTATCCAAATCCATCTAATAATCAATTTACTATAACTCTGGAAGGAGGTAGTGATGAAAAAGTATCCGTTCAAGTATTTGACTTTCTAGGTAAATTGATAAAAATTATTGAAAAAAGTGATGGACAACCAATTGTTTTTGGAGAGGAGTTACCACTGAGTGTTTATATTGCAATTGTTACTCAAGGTGATAATAGAAAAACGATTAAATTAATAAAACAATAGCTTTTTAATTTTTAGTTAAAAACGGTTTACTGAAAGTTTTAAGTCAAAAAAACATTAAATTAGAGCGAGTTAAAAAAAACGAAAAGCATAATTTAAATATTAAATAACAAGCTATGAAAAGAAATGCGACCGCAGTCTGGAAAGGTTCTCTGAAAGAAGGAAAAGGAGTTCTTACGACCCAAAGTAAAACATTAGATACACAATATTCATTTCATTCCCGTTTTGAAGAAGGAGTAGGGACGAATCCTGAAGAATTGGTTGCTGCAGCACATTCGGGTTGTTTCACGATGCAATTATCAGCCTATATTACAGAAGCAGGATTTGATATTGAGAGTATCGAAACCAAATGCGTTATTAATTTAGTAGAAGGTACAATTACTGAATCTAAATTAACTGTAAGTGCTAAGATAAAAGGGATTTCGGATGCCGTTTTTCAAGAATTGGTAACTAAAGCAGAACATAATTGCCCGATTTCTAAATTATTCAACACCACAATTACAACATCGGCTGCGTTAGTTTAAAGATATTTTTTGAACAAAAAATGCTCGTTTTTATTAGAACACGAGCATTTTTGTTTATGAATTTTATACCAACGGTATTTGATAAGAATTAATCAAATAAATCAGAAGATAAATAACGATCTCCTCGGTCGCAAATAATGGCTACAATCACACCCGATTCGAGTTGGTTGGCAATTTTTACTGCTACAGCAACAGAGCCACCGCTGCTCATACCTGCAAAAACTCCTTCTTCAAGGGCGAGGCGTTTGGTCATTTCGCGTGCTTCTTGTTCCGTTACATCTATGGTTTGGTCTACTTTTGAAGCATTAAAAATTTTAGGTAAATATTCTTGTGGCCATTTACGAATACCTGGAATTTGAGAACCATCACTTGGTTGTGCTCCAATAATTTGAATAGCAGGATTTTTTTCTTTTAAGTAGGTTGAAGTTCCCATTATAGTTCCCGTTGTCCCCATAGCTGATACAAAATGGGTTACAGTACCTTCGGTATCGTTCCATATTTCGGGACCAGTTGTAAGGTAATGGGCTTTCCAGTTGTCGTCATTGGCAAATTGATTGAGCATGATGTAGCCACCTTCGGCTACCTTTTTATCCGCATAATCTCTGGAACCAATGATTCCCTCTTTGGCAGAAGTCAAAATCACTGTTGCACCATAGGCACGCATGGTTTGGGTGCGTTCTTTGGTAGAGTCTTCAGGAAGGACTAATTCGATTTCGATTCCTAGTAATTGTGCAATCATGGCTAAAGCAATACCGGTGTTTCCACTGGTAGCTTCAATTAATTTGTCTCCTTTTTTGATTTCACCGCGATCTAGTGCGCCTTTAATCATATAATAAGCAGCTCTGTCTTTGACACTACCGCCCGGGTTGTTTCCTTCTAGTTTTAAAAGTAGTTTTACGTTTTTATTTTGGACTAAATTGACTGTTTCTACAAGTGGAGTATTTCCTATTAAGTCAACTAATTTTTGAGGCTTCATATTATTTAATTTCTTTTACTTTTACTTCAGTAGTTGTGGTATTCATGACAATCGATTTTGCAGGAACCGACTTGGTTACCCAGGCATTTCCTCCTACAATACTATCTTTACCGATAATGGTTTCACCTCCCAGAATAGTAGCATTGGCATAAATACAAACATTTTTCTCTACTGTAGGATGTCGTTTGGCGTTTTTCATGTCTTTACTCACACTCAAAGCACCAAGCGTAACTCCCTGGTATATTTTTACATTTTTTTCAATAACAGTGGTTTCTCCAATAACAATTCCGGTGGCATGGTCTATGAAAAATGGAGAATCAATTTGAGCTCCGGCATTAATATCGGTTCCCGTTGTTTTATGTGCATATTCGCTCATTAATCTCGAAAAAAGCATTAAATCCAGATTGTAGAGTTCGTGACTTAGGCGATAAATAGCAATAGCATAAAAACCAGGATAAGCTAAATATACTTCTTCAATGCTATTGGATGCAGGATCATTTTCTAAGATATAAGCAGCGTCTTGATTTAATTTTTCAAGCACAGCTGGTAATTTTTCGAGGAAATTATCCCACATAGATTCACAAGTTCTTTCAGGTTTTTTGCAGGCTACTCTTGAAATATCTTTAAATAAACCTTCGAGCTCATCAATACTGTCTGTCAATGAAGCATTCGAGTCAAATAAAGTATAGAATAATTTTTCAGTGAATTTTTCTATTTTAGTTTTTATTCCGTAATTGATGGATAGATGACTTTTTAGAGAGTCAATATTTTTTATAATTAGATCCTTTGTCATGACTTTTGGATTGTTAGTAGAAAGAATACTACTTGATTCTAATGCTGTTGCTAATTTTAAACAAATATATTGAACTATTTTGAATAAAAGGACAAGAACAACCATGCTTTCATGCGTTGTTCTATTTTTTATAAAATGTTTTTTATGGTTTTTGAAGCTGATTTTGTCGAATAACAATCTACTTTCTTAAAACGACAATTTTAAATTTCTTACTTTTGAAAGCTGATACCATTAAAAATGAGAAAAATAGTTATTCCCATAATGCTAGTTGCTATTGCGGTTGCTTTTTATGAGCAAACAGCAGCTGATAAAAATGTGTATGTTACTGTAATTGCAATGGCTGTTTTTATGTTTGGAATGATGCAATTAAGTGCTAAAACACCAAGTAAGAATCAAGAAAAAGAAGAAGAAGATGTTTAGTAAAGGAGATAAAGTTTCGGTACTCGATGATGCTATCAATGGGGTAGTGTTGGCTGTGAAAGACAAAGAAGTTACTATTGAAACCGATGAAGGTTTTGTAATGAATTTTTTGGTAAATGAGTTAGTTAAGCTAAACGATACCAGTAACTTAATGGATTCTATTAGAAGGATTAATATAGACGAAATTAAGAAGGAAAAAGCAGTTCCAAAACCAAGAAGTTTTGTAAAAGAGAAAAAAGACAAACATGAAATGGGCGTTCCGGAATTTGATTTGCACATTGAGAAGTTAGTCAAAAATAAAAACGGAATGTCTAATTATGATATTTTGACATTACAGGCTGAAACAGCGCAAAGACATATTGAATTTGCCATTAGAAATCGCATTCCTAAAATTGTTTTTATACATGGTGTTGGAGAAGGCGTATTGAAAGCGGAACTTGACTTTTTATTAGGACGCTATGAAAATATTGATTTTCAAGAAGCCAATTATCAAAAATACGGTCAAGGTGCAACCGAGGTTTTTATTAAGCAAAGTAAGAAATAGAAAAAAGGTAAGCTATACAAAAAACGCTCATTTGAACATTCAAATGAGCGTTTTTTGTATTTAAGATTCTTTCTTTAATCGAATTAGAATTCTAATTAGTTGTAAATAGCTCTCCTAGTGTATAACTATCTCCAAGAGTAAAATTGCTATTCCCTTTTTGTAAAGAAACTTTTTTAAGCACTATAGTGTGTTTAAAACTATTTGGCCCATTGGTAGTTGTTGTAACTTCAATAATTCCGCTTACGCCACTCACTCCCGCTACGCCATTCCATTCTTGGGTAACAGCAGGCGTTGTAGGCGTGGTGCTGTTACAAAAATAAGCAGAGGTTAATAAATTTGAAAATAAGCGATACGTAAACACGTTTGTAGTAGTTCCAATCAGTCCCGTTCTAGGACTATTGAGTGCTGTTGCCTGATTTAAAATTAAATTAGGATCAATCTTTAAGATTAAAGCTTCACTTGTATTGAAGTTGTAGACATCATTAGAAGAAGTACATTTTTCTAGTGTTTGATCAAAATTAAACGGCAAATTAGTAGCCGAGGTAGTGTAATCGCCAAAAGGGAAAGTTTCATACACCTGGGTTCCATTGGCTTTTGCAAAAGTTACGTTTTTAAAAACAATATTATGGTTGTATCCTGTGATTTTAGTACTGTTGGTTGTGGCATCAGTCGTTTTAATAGCCGTAGTTACAATTTGTATTTTACCATCGGTAGCCGTCCATTGATCCGTAATAACAGGAGTTGCAGGAGCTATAGTTTCGCAAATGTTATCAGTTGCTACAGTTCCGTTGTAAAAACGATACACCACTCTGTTACTAGTTGTACTGATATTTAATTCGATAGGAGCATTAACAGCAGTAGGTTCGCTGGTAAAAGTACTTTCTGGAATTTCAAGAAGTAAGGCTTCTTTTTCTTTTAGTTTGTAGATAATATGATTGGTGCTACAACTTTGGGTAGCCACTTTGTCGAAGCTAATCTCTTCCTGAGTCAGGTTTCCATCATCGCAGGCATTCAATAATGCTAATAAAACCAGTAGGCTTAAGGCTTTTTTCATCTTAAAAATTTTGACAAAAATAGGCAAAAAATGACAAATGGTATTAGGCTTTTGATAATTGATATTTTATAACTTTGTAGCAATGAAAAAAATATACCTCGATAACGCATCTACTACCGCAATCCGACCTGAAGTTATTCAAGAAATGACTAAAGTTATGACGGAAGATTATGGAAATCCTTCTTCAACCCACAGTTTTGGTCGAAATGCTAAAAACCGACTCGAACTTTCCCGAAAATCCATTGCCAAGCAACTGAATGTGAGTGCTCAGGAAATTATTTTTACCTCGGGAGGAACGGAGGCTAACAACTGGATTTTGCGCTCAGCGGTTCAGGATTTGAAAGTAAAAAGAATCATTAGTAGTAAAATTGAGCATCATGCCGTTTTATTAGCTATTACAGCTCTGCAAAGAGAATTTGGAATCCAGGTAGATTATGTGAATTTGTTACCTAATGGCGAAATTAATTTGACTCATTTATCGACTTTACTTTCAGAAGATGTAAAAACATTAGTGAGTTTGATGCACGTTAATAACGAGATAGGGACGGTTTTAGACTTAGAAAGAGTAGGTATAATATGCAAACAATATAATGCTTTATTCCATTCGGATACGGTGCAATCGATGGGGAAAATGAAACTGGATTTACAAACAATAGCTGTTAACTTTGTTTTGGCTAGTGCGCATAAATTTCATGGCCCTAAAGGTGTAGGATTTGCTTTTGTTCGAAAAAATTCAGGCTTGCAACCCCTGTTTTTTGGTGGCGAACAAGAAAAAGGCTTGCGCGCAGGAACCGAAGCCGTGCATCAAATTGCAGGAATGGCAAAGGCTTTAGAGATTTCTTGTGCCAATTTAGAGCAAGAAAAAAAGCATATTACTACTATCAAAAACTATTTGATTGAGCAATTAGAAATAAACTTTCCTAGTTTTGAAATCAACGGAACTAGCGATGGTTTTTATAATATTGTGAATGTGTTGTTGCCTTTTTCGGAAGAAAAAACCGCTATGATTTTATTCCATTTGGATATGCGCGGCATAGCAGTTTCCAGAGGAAGTGCTTGCCAGAGTGGAAGTATTAGACCTTCGCATGTATTAGCCGAAATACTTTCGGATGAACTGGTTAGAAAACCAAGTTTGCGTATTTCTTTTAGCCATTATAACACTAAAGAAGATATTGATGGCTTAATCGAAGCTTTGAAAACGGTATAAAATTAAAAATCCGTCTTCAAACCCGACAGCTTTCAAAAAGCTGTCGGGTTTGAAATTTTATATAGATTTTGTAGCATCTTACTTTTTGATGATATTAATTCGGTCTTTTTGTATTGGAGAATAATCCGTTTTAGTTTGCCCGTTTACTTGAAGAGTATCAAAATAGCATTTAATTCCTGTTGCCGTATTCATATCTTCTGTATTTTGTAAGTGAAAATGCAAATGAGGTTCTGATGAATTCCCAGAATTTCCACATAATCCCAGTAATTGTCCTTGTTTGATTTTTTGCCCTTGTTTTACAACTATTGAATGTTGTTTGAAATGTGCAAAAAACAAGAATTCATTATTTATTGATTTAATAATTACAGTATTTCCGGGAATATAAACAGGATTTAAAACTCCGGGAACATTGTCTTTCACACCATCAACAACCAGAACAATTTCTCCATCACAGGGAGCAATTAAATTTTTTCCAAAAGCGTAATAATCTTCATTTGTTTTTCCATCAGTTTTAAATGATTTTCCTTTATCGTTTGTAATTAGCATGTCAAAAGCATTTTTTTGAGCTTGGCTTTCAACGTGATAATTCAACTCTTTTGTATCGCCACCCCATAATACCGTCCACTGCTCTCTAAAAGGTAAGATAAGTTTGGTTTTGTTTCGTTCTATTTTAGGCAAAGTGTTGTTTTCAAAAGGCTTTAAAAACAGACCATTAATTTTAGAATTGTTGTCTACCGAAATATTAAGTGTGAATAAGGCTCTTTCAAAATTAGTTTTATACGAAGCATAGCTTTGTTCATATTTCAGAAATTCTCTTTGAGTAATTTTTCCGGCTTGTTGTTTTAATCCGGATAAAAAATCCTTTGTTTTGTCAAGAGGTAAGGCGTTTTGCATTTCGGCTGAAAAGCCTGAAAAAACAGCCTCATAATTATCTGAATTGTAATTCTTTTCAAAGTCGTTTACGGCTGTCTTATAAAATGCTTTTTCGGATTGGGCAAAGCTAATAGCGGTTAAAAATAAAAAAAATAAACTGGATAGGATTTTGTTCATTTTGGTTGTTTTTTGGTTGGATTGTTTTTGGTTTGGTTTTTTATAGCGAATATCTATTGTCGTAGTTATCATAATCATATTTAGAATCTTCAGTTTCAGCATCTAGCTTAATGGTCATTTTAGAATCTAGCTCTATGGAAGTAGCTATTCTTCGTCCGATAAAAAAGGCTTCATTCAAAATTTTGATAATGCAATCCTCAAATGTTATTTTGGCTTCTGTAAGTTGGGATTGTTTATCTCTAGTCATTTCAAACATTTCTGTAAACATCTCTCGGATGATATAAATTTTGCTTTCGGCAATTTTTCTAATATCATTGGGTAATGCTTTCAATCCATTGCTGGTCATACAATCATCAAAATTATATGCTATTCTTTCTAAAGGCTCCCCAATCATATAGGCAAGAGCAAACTCAAATCCTTTTCCATAGGTATATACAAATGCTCTTATGAATAAATTTTCCTGGCTAAAGAAATGTTCTAAGGTTGAGAATTTGGATAAATCGTATGCTTGAGTTTTTATAAACGCTTTTAGCTTGTCTTCATCACGCGGGATTGTGTAGTTTTCGGCTAAGTCTAAAAGGCCATTGGCTTTAGCGATTGTTAATCCTTTAGTTGTGATTTGTTCTAAAATGTCCATAATGGATACTATTGATTGTCTTTAAACCCGATTAGCACTAAAAATACAAATTATTAATTTAGAATATTAGAGGAGGTAGAATAGAGTTTATTCATTTTTTAATTTCCATGTTTTTGAAATTGCTGCTAACATTAACCATGGTTCAATAATCATATTAATTATTGAATGCGAAATGATACAAGGTCCTATGTTTCTGTTACCAACTAGATATACAATTGCTAATCCAAATCCTAAAAACATTGTCGCAATAAATGCTCCTTTTAAAAATCGTTTTTCCTTACTAAATAATCCCCAACTTATATGAATTAATCCAAATGAAAGTCCCGAAACTATTATTTGTATTATATCTCCGTAGCCTAATTTCATTAATAAATCCATTAACCAACGTCTAAATACAACTTCCTCTATAATTCCGCCTACAATAGTCATCAATCCAACAATTTTGAATAATGATATTTCTCGGTGCATTTGGTAAACAAATGGAACAACCTTAAAAGTATAAGTAACATAAGAAATAGTCAATATAAGTGCTACGATCCATGCAGTTACTGGTGCAAATGTTCCAATTGACAATCCTAAATTCTCAAACATGGGAATTTTATAGCCTATTAAATGCATCAAAATTGGACTGAACATAAACAAGCTCATTGAAAATATTATTAATGCAGTTTTTCTTCTGTTTGATTTTTCTGTCATGTCCATTTTATTTACTATCGTCTATTTTTTATAATAATTCATTATTCGTTTATATTTCTGAAAATTTCAAATTTTTTGGAATCCATATATATATATATATATTCTTATAAATAATTTTAAACAGTTTTTATTTGTAGGATAAATTACAGCACGATATTTTATAAATAAAACCTTTTCAATAGCCTAGATGAGCCGATATCCTCGTGTAGTCCAAAACTTTGGTACGTAGAGATAAAGCCGAAAGCGGGACTGTTCTTGTCATGAAAATGAAAAGGGTCTGCTCCTAAAAAAACGCTAAACCTGAATCACACCTAGATTGAATGCTTTTTCAATAGGAGCGTGGTTAGCGGCTTCGATACCCATAGAAATCCATTTTCGGGTGTCTAAAGGGTCGATGATGGCATCCGTCCATAAGCGGGAAGCGGCATAATAGGGAGAAGTTTGCTCGTCGTAGCGCGCTTTTATTTTGGCAAACAATTCGGCTTCTTTGGCTTCATCAACGATTTCTCCTTTGGCTTTCATCGAAGAAGCTTCTATTTGTGCCAATACTTTCGCGGCTTGAGTGCCTCCCATAACAGCTAATTCGGCACTTGGCCAGGCTACAATTAATCTTGGATCATAGGCTTTACCACACATGGCATAGTTTCCGGCACCATAAGAATTCCCAACAATAACGGTAAATTTTGGAACGACAGAGTTGCTCACGGCATTCACCATTTTAGCGCCGTCTTTGATGATTCCGCCTTGTTCTGATTTGGAACCCACCATAAATCCGGTAACATCTTGAAGAAAAACCAAAGGAATTTTTTTCTGGTTGCAGTTGGCAATAAAACGAGTGGCTTTGTCCGCACTATCGGAGTAGATGACACCGCCAAATTGCATTTCGCCTTTTTTGGTTTTGATTACTTTTCGCTGGTTGGCTACAATTCCCACTGCCCAACCGTCAATACGGGCGTAACCCGTGATAATCGTTTGTCCGTAACCGTCTTTGTAAGCTTCAAATTCAGAATTATCTACCATACGATTGATGATTTCCATCATATCGTATTGTTCGGTGCGGGCTTTTGGCAAAATGCCGTAAATTTCGTTTTTGTCTAAGGTTGGTTTTACAGCTTTGATACGGTTGAATCCCGCTTTGTTATAATCCCCAATTTTATCGACGATATTTTTTATTTTGTCTAAGGCGTCTTTATCGTCTTTGGCTTTATAATCCGTCACACCGGAGATTTCGCAATGTGTAGTTGCTCCGCCCAGAGTTTCGTTATCGATATTTTCGCCAATGGCTGCTTTTACCAAATAACTTCCGGCCAAAAAGATACTCCCCGTTTTATCAACAATTATGGCTTCGTCACTCATGATAGGCAGATAAGCACCACCGGCAACACAACTACCCATAATAGCCGAAATTTGGGTAATTCCCATGCTGCTCATGATGGCATTATTTCTAAAAATACGTCCAAAATGTTCTTTGTCCGGGAAAATTTCGTCCTGCAACGGCAAATAGACTCCGGCACTGTCTACTAAATATATAATTGGAATTTTGTTTTCCATCGCAATTTCCTGTGCGCGAAGGTTTTTCTTAGCGGTAATAGGAAACCAGGCACCCGCTTTTACAGTAGCATCATTGGCAACAACAATACATTGTTTTCCTTTGATATAGCCTATTTTTACCACAACACCTCCCGAAGGACAGCCGCCATGTTCCTTGTACATTCCTTCGCCTACGAGCGCTCCAATTTCAATACTTTCGGCTTTGGCATCCAATAAATAATCGATACGCTCACGAGCAGTCATTTTGCCTTCGCTGTGCAATTTTTGAATGCGTTTTTCGCCTCCTCCTAATTTTATTTTAGAGAATTTTTGTCTCAAATCAGAAAGTAAAAGTTTATTGTGATCTTCGTTTTTGTTGAAGTTTAAATCCATGGTGTTTGTAATTGCAAGAAAATTGATGGCTAAAATACAAAACCATTAATCCATTTTTATAGGAAAAAGAAATATTTTTTATGCTTAATACGACAGTTGGGAATTATTTGTAACACGGACCTGTCTGCCGTCAGGCAGATGAAACAGATTTAGCCGATTCACGCAGATAAAAGATTAAAAAAAACTTAGTGATGTTTAGTGTGTCATCCTGAGCTTGTCGAAGGATTTTGCGAAGCTTAGTGTAATTGAAGATGATAAAAAAGAACCGCAGATTCACAAAATTTTAAATTTGCGAACCTGCGGTAAAAAAAATAAAAATAAAAAAAATTATTTCTTAGAATCGTTAACAAGTCTTTTTAAAATTGCCCATTGTTTTAATGCATCACGTGCTTCAACAGCAGGGTAGCCTAACATGGTTTTTCCTGCAGGAATATCACAAGTAACTCCTGAACCAGCACCAACAATAGCACCATCGCCAATAGTAGTGTGGTCTTTTATCGAAGCACTTCCGCCAATGATAACACCGTTTCCAAGTGTAACAGATCCTGCTAATCCACTGTTTCCAGCCATAATACAAAACTTTCCTAGCTTACTGTTATGACCTATTTGAACTAAATTGTCAATTTTACAGCCATCACCTAAAACGGTTGAACTGAATTTCCCTCTGTCAATACAGCTATTGGCACCAATTTCCACATTGTTTCCAATGATTACATTTCCAATTTGAGGGATTTTAACCAAGCCTTTTTCAGGACAAGGACGGAATCCAAAACCATCTGCTCCAATGGTAGCATTAGGATGAATAATACAAGCATTACCAATATGACAACGCTCTCTTACTACCGTTCCTGACCAAATTATTGTGTTTTTCCCAATAGTAGATTCGTCAAGAATAGTCACATTAGGATAAATAGTGCTATTTTCTCCAATTTTTACATTGGGACCAATATAAGTTCCAGAACCAATTTTTGTTCCAGCACCAATACTAGCTGTTTTATCAATTACTGCATTGGGATGAATATCTACAAAAAATTGAGGCAGAGGCGGTGCAAAAAGTTCTAATATTTGCGACATCGCTAAATCGGCATTTTTTACTTTTATAAAAGCTCTATTTTCTCCTGGTTCAATGGATATATCTTCATTTACAACTGCAACACTGGCTTTAGATGTAGCCCAAAGTTTTTCGTATTTTTTGTTTCCAATAAAAGAAATTTCAGAATCAGAAGCAGCTTCAAGTTGCTCAGCAGCAGTAATTTTTTGCGTTGTATTGCCAGAAATAACGCCTTGAAGGACCTCGTTTATTTCTTGTATAGAATAGGATTTCATATAGTGGTTAATAAGTTAGTTCTAATAGAGGGCTCAAATAAAGTGATTCTATATAGATAATCCTAATATTTTAAGAATAGTGGGCTCAAGATTTAACAAAGACTTTTTTTTAAGAGCCATTTGTATTCTTTTTTTAGCGAATTGATGTTTTTGTTACACCCAACAGCTAGTATGAAGAAGTCTATAAAACAATAAAACTACCTGAAAAAGTAGTTTTATTGTTCTTAATATGTTGTGGTTTTATATTTTAACCTTGATAACGATTTTTTTAATTTTCCCATTGCTAATCATAGCTGCATGAACATCTTCAGGAAACAAGATGGTGAATTGTTTCGGATTTAACTCAAAAAACATATCGGGTTGATCAAAGAAAAAACGAACGTCTTTTTCGTCACTATAATTACCATTTGGACTCACACATTTTTCTCTAGGCTTCCAGGCATACGTTTCTGGTCCGGCCACACAAACCTGAATGTCGATATTTTTATCATGGCATTCAAAATGAACTAAACTTTGTTCTTTTGAATTTCCATTTCCAGAATTAACGATGATTTTTAAATCATCTGAATATTGGGTTACTCCATCAGCCAGATTAGCTAAGTCGTTTTCATTTAAGAATTGAAATGCCTTTTCGAATGCAGGGTGTAAACCATAGTATTTCGCAGCATTATTTAATGAATCTACAATCATTTTTAAGTTGTTTTAATTTTATTGGTAAAAGTATAATTGCTTTTTTGAAACAAAAAATAAAAGTACATTTTTAAATTTAATAGCCTAATGAAATTTGGATAAAAAGAGATTTTTTTAGTGAATGTTATTTTTTAATTTAATGAAAATTCAATCCAAATAGGGATATGGTCAGACAAACTTCTTGCTTGTTCTAGTGAGTTAAAATTTTTATAAAAATGAATTACTCCGGAATTGAGCTTTTTTATTTTAGAAGAAAAATAAAAGATATTGTCAAACTCTGAAGCCAAAGAATTGCCATTGAATTCTTTTTGTTTCAAGGTGGTTTTTTGATTTACAAATGCCGGATGGTAGCCCATTTTTTTCAAAGGAAAAAATACCGTATGCGATTGAGGACAGTTGAAATCGCCAGCAAAAATCAGATTCAAATTAGCGTATTCGGCGGGTAAGAATTTAAAATATTTAATTTCTGTTTCTGGTTGTTTGCTTTTAGTTATGGCATGAAAGTTAGCTATAGTAAATTGTTTTCCATTTTGTTCAAAAGTGCAAAAATAAGGTTCCCTATCAATTTCTAAATGGTATTTTTTTTCAAGCCAAGCTTTGCCAATTTTATTGATTTTAGCGGTTTTCCAAAGAAAAGCATAGCGTTCGGTTTTATAAGCACTGCTTGAGGTGGGTTCACTAATGCTGTAATCCCATTTATTGCCTTTACGGTTGAGTTCGTCGGCGAGTTTTGCCACGGCTTGTGTGCCACCATTGCCAGCTACAACTTCCTGAATAGCGATAATATCAAAGTCTTTTGTTGCTTCTGCGATAAAGGCAATTTCCTGATTGCTTTTTGATTTTCCAAAATTCTCAATGTTCCAGGAGAGGAGTTTGGTTTGGGCAAAAGATGAAAAGGTTAGGGATAAGAGTAGAAGTAGGATTTTATTCAGCATTAAAATTTCAGTTCTAAGTTTTAATATGTTGCTATTGTATGTTTTGTGCTGTAATATTGCATATCGCAATATGCGATATTTTATAAAGCAGTTTTTTAGAAATACAAAACTGCCAAATTAGTCCACTTTTAGTTCATAAATTTTACCCTCACCATCCACGGCTTTTAATTTGCCTTTTCCATACCATTCTACTTCTATATTGTGTGTTTTGCCTTCTTGGTTATCAATTTTTCCAGCACCATATTTGCCTTCAATATTTATTTTTCCAACTACTTTGTTACCGTCTTCATCCACACCTTTCACATCATAATTATATTCAAAATGACCCGAATTGCCTGTTCGGTATTCATACTCCTTTTCTTTGTCTTGATGAAAGGTTTTGGCTTCCTCTGGTGTGATGGTTTCTATATCATCGGGCATGATTTTTTCCTGATGAAAATCTTGTGGTTTTTGAGGGATTGTTTGTGGTTGTTGGCAGGAGAGGAGTAAGGTAAAAGCAATGTAGATTTGTTTCATATTTGTTTCAGTTGTAATTTTTTACTTAGAGACTTCAAATTTCAATTAACCCCAAGTTTAGCTGGAGTTGAAAAAGAATATCTTTTGGGTAGATTTTAGAATTACATTTTAATAAGGGAAGAAAGAATTTTTTATTTTAATATAAAAAACAAACTAGGTGTACTTTTATACACCTAGTTTATTTCCGTAAAAAGATTTTTTGATGAAAATATTTATGGTTGCATTGCCTTCAACATTTTTGTTTGTATTTCAGACATTTTTGCAATTTGAGAGACACTCAATTGGTTATTACCTTGGGCTTCTTGCATACTTTCTTGTAATTCTGTAGCTTTTTGCATCATAGCTGGGTATTCTGATAAAGCACTTTGATCACCTTTCATTGCTTTTTTGTAAAATTTGATATATTCGGTTACATACTCATCATAATCCTCTAACATTTTGTCATACTCTTCACTTCCTGTACTTGTAATATCAGTGTTTTCTGAGGTTGAATCCTCTATCATAGGAGTGTCAATACTTGATGAAAGTGTATCTATACTTTCTGTTTCGGTTAGTTGTTTTTCCGTCTCTTCGGTCGAATTTTTACAAGATACCAATAAAGATAGTACACATGATAAAATAATTAATTTCTTCATTTTTTTAATTTTTTAATTTTCCTACTCTTAAGGATTTTCAGTTACTCCCCAAATTTATTGTTATGGTTCAAGTTTTATACTTTTTTAAATTTAATACTCCAAACCGTGTTTGTAGTTTTCTTTTTAGTCTATCCATTTCATTGTTGTTGGTTTGTAATTGAATAGGCAATTAAAATGTATACCAAAAATATAAGACCAAGTGTTATGATATAAGTTGGTTCTTTAAAAGCAAATACACTACTAACAATGCTAAGTGCTAAGCCAATAAAAAAGAAAATTCCTGAAATAGTCTTTATATTGGTTGTTGTTCTTGACTGTTTAAACGATACTGATAAAAAACCTAAACCTGAAACAAGCAAAAATAGAAATGAACCAATAGTTAACATTGTTTTTGTTTCTATAGGCGAATAATTATAAAAGGCATAAGCAATTAAAGTACAAATGCCAAAGGTTATGATTGTTGTAATTGAGTTTAGTTTCATAATTTATAGTTTTGGAGGAGTTGGAGGAGGAGGAACTGCCGAAAAAATTTGTGAAATTTCAGAAATGTTATATGCAAATTCCCAAGTAATCATACCTTCTTTCCAGATATGATGTTCTTTTGTGAATTGTCCATTTATTGCTAATTTTTGTAATTGTTCAAAAGAAAAAGAACCTCCTTGTTGACCGTTTAGAGCAATATGATATATGGTTATTGGAGGAGGAGTTGGTGGAATTTGTCCCACTTTGTTCATCATTCCACTCATTTGATTCGCCATCACTCCACCCATCATCATTCCTGTCATCATCCCTGTTGGATTAAATCCACCATCACCACCAAGATTTACATTTCCCATTTGTCCAAGGCTTTCGGCAGCAGTTTTTAAAACCTCTGTTTGTTGGTTGAGTTGATGAACAGTGAAGTTGTTTCCTTCAACCTGCATTTCTGAATTCTTTCTTTCAATTCGCATAGTTTCTGACAAGTTTGTAATTCCAATGTCTGTTTGTGCTTCTGCAAATTTGGTTTGTTGATCGGCTGTTGTTCTTTTTAACTGTTTGTAGTGCGGATGTTCTTTATCTAATTCGATAGTTCCAATGTCAATACGCTTTAAATTAACGCCGAAATCTTCTTCAAAAGCAGTCCTTAGTTTATACATTATAATATCGCTGATTTCGTCAATTTTTCTTTCGATTTGCATAACAGGTATTCCAACATCTTGAGGAATATTTAAAACAACAGATTTAGCTTTTCGGATTACAAAATCTTTAATTTGATTTTTAAAATCGTCAAGGTCAAAATTAATTAAACGGTTTAGTTTAATGAAGTTTTTATAGTCAGTCAAGTTGAATGTTAAAGTGCCTCGAACTGCACAAGGAACTCCCAAATCCATATAACGAGGGTCATAAATATCAAAGTAAGGAATACCAAATTTTATTTGCACATTGCCCGAAAGGTTGATGAAATAAATTTCTGCTTGAAATGGAGAACTTCCTCCAAAAGCACTTCCGATAACACTTGTAAGAATTGGAAAGTTTGCCGTTTTTATGGTATCGTCAAGAGGTCCTGTGATATAATCCTGTAACGTTCCATCTTGTTGTTTGTAAACGAAAACAGCAATTTCTCCGGCTTTTACCCGAAGGCTACTGCCAAAACGAATTGCATTTTCTTTTTTAATATCGTTTAATGTTGCTCCTGCTGGTCGCCATTTCCAAACAAGGTATTCTTGTTCGTCGCAACGAATAACATCCATTAAACCGCCTTCTGATTTTTTATTAAAGAAACTCATGTTATTTGATTTTATAATGAATACTCACTCTCTATCTCAATTCTAAATTTTTCAGGAAGTTGATTATTTAAAGCTTCTTTTTTCTTTAAAAACACTTTATAGCTTTCTCTTTCTGTACTCTCTGTATCATAATCTTTACTCTGCTTAGTCCATATTAGTTTTTCAAGTTCAAGTTTTAACTTTGAATAGTTTTTCTTTGAAAGCAAAACTTCAAGATTATCTAATTTTTTTACAAGTTGTTCTAATTGAATTTCACTTCTTAATTCTACTATAAAAGTTTGATTATTCAAGGTTAAAATAATTTCTTCGGCTTTGTTGTATTCGCTAGATTTAATAAAAGTCTCAGCTTTCGCTTTTAACTCTTTTTCTTCATTTAATTTTCTGTCTTTAATATTACCTGAAACTACAACCCAAACAACAAGAGTTATTATTAATGCAACAAAACCTAAAGCAATATGAAGAACCTTTTTATCATTAGTTTGTACAACTACACGAGCATTTTCTGTAACTCTATTTACATCTTCAAGCGTTTTTCCATCATTTTTCATTGCTAGAGATGCTTTAGACTGAATTTGTTCTATCTTCTTAAGCCAAATTTTATTCCATGAATTTTTATATTTTGTCTCTTCCGAAAACGCGTTAAAATATGTATTTGTATTAATCTTACTTGATGCTAATGTTAGAAATTCCAATATCTCTTCACGAGAAATTGGAATAGGAAAATTCAATATAAGTTCTTCTTTTCGGGAATCTGTAGTCGACCATTTAGGCGGTTTAGATTTATTTATGAAAAAACTTGTAATTTTTAATGGCAATAGTATAATCCAAAAGAAAAACCATTTAATTATAGTACCTATGCCAATATTATTTGTATTTCGTTCATCATAAATACTATTTTTCCTGTTTGATTCAATCTCGTCTAATTTTTCAAAAAACTTTATAATATTTTGCGATGCTTCAATATTTCTAAATTCTGTGCCACAATCAGAACATTTGGTTGCAAAAGTTTCAGTTATCGCACCGCAAGCTGAGCATTTTCTAATATCTCCTAATTTGTCAGATTTCGGTGCTGCTTCAATTATTTGTTTTTCATTTTTTAAAGGTTGTCTTTGATGTATTTTTGCCTCAAGAACCATTTCAAATTCATCAAGGTCTATTCCTTCAGCTTCAGCTTTTTTGAAAAGTATTTGTTTTTCTTTTTCAGATAATTCTCCATCTGCCATTGCAAATGCAATAAGCTTTTCTAGTTGGATACTATACATTTCTGTATTTTCTGGTGTTACAGGTTGAGCAACATTTATAGGCTGTTGTATAATTACTGGTTGCTCAATTATTCTGTCGGCTATTGGTTTTTGAACATATTGTTGTGGTTGATTTTCATAATTGTGATTATGATTTATAACTTTTATTTTTGCTTTTGCTTTTCCTCTGTCTATTGCTTCTTTAATTTGTTTTGCTTCATCTTTTTTAAATCCGTGAGCAGATGCTCTATTTCCTTGACAGTAAAATGTCAAACTCGAAAATCCAATCATCGGTGTATCTATATTAACTGATGAAATATTCTCATAATTTATAAATCGGGTGTCACCGCTTAAAAAACCAGGTATTTTTACTTTAATTCCATTTTCCTCGATGTGAATTTCGGCAGGGAATATTTTATTGCCTTCTGATAATCTTGATGCTACAATTTTCATTTTTTTAGTTTTGATTTATTGTTTTTTAAAATCAAATGTAATTACTTTCGGCTAAAAAGCCGTGTTGTTTTAAATTTTATTTTTCTTTCGTTGTTTTCCTTTGCTTTATGCAAAATGAGCTCGATGCAATACAACTAGAACTAACCAATAGAATACATTTACTATTCTTGGAAAAGTTCAATGGTAACAAACTTGCTTTCTCCAAAGCAGCTCATTGTGACGAAAAAACCATCCGAAGATTGTTTGAACACCAACAAGGAATGACCATTAATTTATTATTTAAACTAGCTTTTGCATTGGAAGTAAAACCCATACAACTTTTGGATGGATTGAGTTTAAATGAAATAGTTGTTGAATAATTTTTTAGCTTTTTCAGTTTCTCTCCAATTTTATTGTTATGGTTCAAAATTTATTGCGTAATAGAAACATGATTTACATTTATTGTTTGGCTTTTATAGTAAGAAACGGCTATGTCTTTGATGGCATTAATTCTTTGTTTTTCTAAACTTACAGCATCATTATATTGTTTCATTTGAAAGTCCCATTGTTTTTTTTCTTCGGTACTTACTTTATTTTCAATAGTTTTTGCAATATCTTGTGATTCTTTAAAGCAAGGAGATGCAGGATCAACTTCAGATAAAACATTTAGGGTGCCAGCGTAATCGTTAGTTGCCAATGTATTTTTAGCTAATTGCATTTGTTTTGTACAATTCTTTTTTTGAAACCCTTTGTAGGCTTCAATTGCTTTTACCTGAACCTGATTATAACAACTTACAGCGTCAGGGACTGACATAAGTAAACCCAATGCTTCTTCAAACTGTTGTGTTTTTACAAATCCATCAGATTTTCTAATGATATCAGAACATTTTGATTCATAGTATTGAATAATTTTAGTCTTACTTTTTTCTATAAAAGTTTTGTAATCAGAATCATTTGTTACAATTTTTGAAATTGCATTTGTGATTGCCAATTCTTTGCTGCTTCCACTTCCTTTAATTGTTTTATTGATTGTTGAAAATAAAATATTAGTATCAACCTGCTTTACAAAAAGACTCAATTCAATTGAAACTATAGTTATATTTTGCATTCCACCTTCAACTACATTTGTTTCGTTAACGGCAAGTTTTGGATAAATTACAAAATTGTTATTGTAGTTAGAGTCTGATAAACCAGATGTAGTTACAATTTGCGATATTTTCGTATCTAATTTTGATAGTTGTGTATCATTCAAATTTTCAATTTGTTGAGGCATAATCACAGAAAGAGAAATTTTTCCTATTTCATTATTTGATTGTCCTTTAGAAATTAATGTAAAAAGCAATCCTGTTATTATAAAATAAATATGTTTCATTATTATTTAATTGTTATATAAATGGTATTGCTTTTAATGTCCTTTGCTGGTTGTAAACCTAATCCTTTGAAAAACTTAAATAACTCCAGAGCAAATTTATTTGGATTATAATTATTACCTGTTGTTTGGTCTTTTAACGGAATTTTTACATCGTCAAGAATCATTTTAAGGTCTGTTGTTCCTTGAATATGATAGTTGTTTTTAAAAGCATTTTTTTCCATCCAAATCTCGATTTGGTCTGATAATGGTAAACCGTCTGAACCAATTTCAGATGCCATTTTATATTGAGAATTTGCATCAAAACTAATATCTACAATAACTGATTTCCCATTGTTAACAATATCGGTAAATTTAGTTTGCATTACATTTAAAAAATCTTCAATACAGCTCTCAACAGCTTTTGAAGCTAATTTGTTATAATCTTCTGTATAAAAACGCCCACTTTCGCCCACTTTATTTGATAATGAATTTCCAGTTGATGTTTCATAAGCAGTTAGGATTAGTTTTACTGAATTTCCAGAATTTCCATTATCAATAATAACTTCTGCCTGTACATAAACATCTGCACCCGACATTTCAATGATTTGAGATTTTATATCCGTTTGGTTATCAGATGTAAAAATATTATTGTCTTTTGCTGCTTTTAATTTTGCAATAAAATCTACAGTTGTAAATCCTCTACTATCAAATCCTTCTTTGATTTTTGTAATGGCAATTCTCTTATTTGGGTCGTTTTCTAAAACCATTCTCAAATCTTCTCCTTCTTTTGTATAAGGAATTACCATAATCTTAGGTTGAACAGTCACAACTTGTCCACTACTATTTGTTGCCAAATTTTGACTAAATACAAAATTGGTAACGTTTAGCATTATAAATAAAACGATAGAATTGATGTGTTTGTGTTTCATAAATTGAATTTAAAATCCAAATTTTCGGATTATGTTATTTTGTTCTAAATCTTTTCGTAATGCAACTAAATTTATTTTGATGTCTACAGATAGACTTTTTAGACCTCCTTTTTGTTTTGCAAAATCACTTACAGCTATGCTTGACATAATGAAGGTTTTGTATCTTTTTTGATTGTAAAATTTTTCAAAATATAATTTGTGTTTTTCTATCTCTTCTGATTCATTTGAACTAATTAGAGCCATTTTTTGTTTAGATTCTGGAAGTCCCCGGAATAATAGCACTTTAAAAGTGTTTTTTTCTGCTTCATCAATTGCTTCATTTTGATTTGAACCAATTCCCATAGCTCTCATTGTCATGGTTCCTTCATTTTCAGATAGATAATTGACTTCAGAAGAAGGAAGTGTTTTTTTGCTACAACTTAAAGTCGTTGAAAGCAAAACCAAAAGGAATAAAACGCATATTTTTTTTAGTAAAATCATATTATTTATTTATAATTATTTTACAAGTTAATTTTTCAGCAGCGTTAAATCTTGATAATATTTCTTTTCCACCTTCTGAAACGGAGCATTCAGAAAAATCATCTCCTGCAATTTTTAGGACTTTTATTTCTCCTATTTGAGATGGATAAGGTTTACCATCAATAATTTCATTTTTTTCAACAATTAATTTGTCTCCTTCTTTAAAGCCAAATTCTTTGCCTCCGGCGATTAAAACAGTTGACGCAGATTCTTTTTTGCTCGTTAAAATCTTACTTATTTTTGTTGTTAAAGGAAAAGTTTTTATAAAATATGCAGTCAATTTTGGTTCAATTGAATTTAATGCTTCATTGACAGCACTCTCAGGAGACAGCATTAATGGACTTACTTCAGTTTGAAAACTTTCAGCTTCTGTTGTTTTTCCAGATTCGACTTCGTTTACTTTTAGCGTAAATGCAATACTGGATTTATAACCATTTATACTTCCATCGGTATTTTTCATTGCATAAACGCTCATTTTTAAAATGTTTCCAACAATTATATTTTGAGCAGCTAAAGCAATGTCTTGTTTTACAGTGTTTTTGCTATCTATAAAAGCTTCTGATTTTTGAAATTCGAGTTCTTGTTTTACTTTATCATAACTTGTTCTATCAACTACTATAAAGCGTTTAGAATTAGTAACAATTTGAACTACTTTTTCGGCAACTGCACCAGAATATTTTGAGTTTATTTCTGATGTAAATTCAGCAACTCCCAAAACTGGTTTTATAGCTGTTTGTGAATAGCTAATTAAGCTATTCACAAAACAGAACAATAAAAGAACATTTATATTTTTCATAATTAATTATAAATTTCCTGATGATTTTAAGGTAGCAATTAGATTATTTACCACTTTCAAATTCAAATTCAATTCAGGTAAGGCAAGTCCTAAAACATCTTTTGAAAAGTTTAATGATTTTAAACCTTTAGGTGCTTGCATCATACCTGCACTTTTTATATCAGTCGTTGCAGTAGCTATAGTTGCAGACATATCGGTAACTGCTTTAACTTGTGTAGCAATATTTAATCCTAATGCAGAAAGTTCGTCTAATGTAGGTTTCTTAACAGTGACATCAGCTACACCATCAACTGATTCACCAATGGTTCTTTTGTACATTTCAGGTATTAATATGTTAATTTCTTTTGTTGAAACTAACATTTTTGTAGAATTTACTGCAAGTACATCAACACTTGATATCCCGGATGTTTTTGGTTCAGTTAATTTTTCAAATTTTGCTTTTCGTTCTTCAGACTCTTTAGATTTCATTTCAGCTTTCAGAACTTCTCTTTCAGCTTTTAATTCTTCTTTTGTTTTTTGTGCAAAACAGTTTTGTTGCATTAATAAAATTAATCCAAGACAAATAGTAGTTTTTAAAATCATTTTTTTAAACATAACTTTTAATTTATTTACCTACTCTTAAAGATTTTCAGTAACTCTCCGTTTATTTTAGTGGTTTCTGGACTCCACTTTCTAATATTTCCCAAACATACTTCCATATAAAAAAGATTCCTTACGGTAAACCGTAACTGCGGAAATAAAATGGTCGAAAACAAAAAAACTCCCGAAAGGAAGTTTTTTATATTAGGTAATATGACTCTAAGCTAAGCAGACAAAATAAAATTATGATTCACGGATGAAACGGATAAATAGGTAAGATACAATTTAGATAATACCTAAATCTTTTGCAATGGCTACTAAATGAATACTATTATTTGCTTTGAAGTAAATTTTGAGTTTGTTAAGGTGTTTTTCAATTGAACTTTTGCTATTTGGAGAAATGCCTTCTTTTTTGAATACGGTTTCCATATTTTCCTGGCTAATGCCCAGAGAAAGGTATTTGATTAAAAGAATGTCGTAGGGATTGATTTCGCTGGTGGTTTTGTCCTGCATAAGGTACAATAATTCAGGCGAAATGTTATCAGTTTCATTGGCAAAGGCTTTTTGAACAGCAACTTTTAAATCATAGATGGTATTTCGACCTTTTATGACATAGCCATTAATGCCCAGCTCGTCAAAAAGGTATTTTATTTTATGGGGACGGTCTTCAATTGAAAAAACGATTATTTTAATGTCTGGATATAGCTTTTTTACAGCTTGAATTAATTCTTCGCCTGAATTGAGTTGGTTGACTTGATGATCGACTTTAAAGGATAAATCAGAAATAAGCAATTCAAAAGGGGCTTGATCCAGATGGGATTTTTTAATTTTTAGTAAGGCTTCGTCACAGTATTTGGCATATTGCACTTCTTTTACTTGTAAATCGTTTAGAATTTGTGCCGCTCCTAAATCATTAAAATCGATATCATCAGCAATTAAAACTTTTGTAAACATAAAATGGTATTATTTAGGGAGGACAATTTTAGCTTTAAATCCCTTATTAGTTTCTGTGTCAAAAGTAAGCACTCCATTTACAGCATGAATACGGTTTTCCGCATTTTGTAAACCATTTTTCAAAGTTATTTGTTCTGAAAAGCCAATTCCGTTGTCTGAATAGTCAATAATGTATTGGTTTTGTTGGCAATCAAAGCCAATTACAACAAAATTTGCCTGACTGTATTTTTTCATATTTATCATCAATTCCTGTAAAACTCTATGTAAGGCGATTTTTTTTTCAACTTCTATTTTTGACCAATCGATTGGATTTCCATTTTTAATAATTACTTCCAGATGGTTGTTTTTATAACTGTTAAGCATTTGTTTCAGATTGTATTCAAATGTTATTCCAGTTTCAATAGGATTATTTTCCTTAGAAATATTTCGGGTTCTGTGGTATATTTTATCAAGATGATCTAAAAGTGTTTCTTTTTTTATTGGATTTTGTAAATCCTGAGTTTCGGCAAAAGTCATGGTATAAAAAACATCATTGGCGAGTTCGTCGTGTAGTTTTTTGGCAATTCGCGTTTCGGTGGCATAACTGGCCTGTAGGCGTTCTTGTTTGTTTTTGTTTTTGAAATAATGAATGAGATAAATGATGGTTAGTATTAATAAAAGGAATCCGAAAACCAGCAGGTAATTTCGGTTTTTTTGGGTTTGAAGTTCCAGTGCTATTTCTGTTTTTTCGCCTTTGTATTTGATACTTTCTAAAGTTGCTTTTCTGGCATCGTATCTAATTTTAGCAAATTGATTTTTGGCATTGTTGCGCACTTTTGTAATGCTATCGTTCAATTCAATATACATTTGAGCATAAGGATTTACACCTTTTTGAGGATTGTGCAACATCAAGATCGAAAGTGCTTCTAGTTGTTCATCGATGCTCTTGGTTTTTAAGGCTTTGCGGTATGCCAAAAGAGCATTTTGTTTTGATTTTAAGTAATTGAAATTTTGGAAATAATCGGCTAGATGCAAATAACTAGCAATACTTCCGTAAGCATCATTGGTTTGATTTCGAATAGCCAAAGCTTTGTTCATCAAAGAAAATCCTTTTTTAATCTCTTTGTTTTTGTAGTAAGCAAAACCTAAATTATCCATAAAAACAGCTTTTTTATTCGGAAGGCTGTCTATTATATTGGATTGTAAAATTGGTTCTAAGAGCTGTATTGCTTCGGCATATTTTTTTTGTTCGATGTAAATTTTCGCTATATTATTAATTGGCGTAATTTTTAAAAGTGGTTTTTTTACTGTTTTTAATATACTTTGGTAATAAGCAATGGCATCATCGTAGTTTTTTAATTCTTTGGCAGCAATTCCCAGTAAATTATGAATAGCAAAAAGGTATTCGGAATTTTTTTTAGTGTAACCTAAAGCCTCCGTCAAGGTTTCTTCACTGCTGTTATAATCCCCAAAAGTTTGTTGGATTCGGGCTAGTCTAATTAAAGTATAGGCTGTATAAGCACTGTCTTTTTCGTTTTCAAATAATTCTTTGGATTTGTTGTAGTTAAGAAATGCCTGCTCATATTGTTTTGCTTCATAACAGGAATCTGCTACTGCTGATAATTGGGTGGCTAGTGCGTAGTTAGATTGAGAATTTTTGATTGGAAGTTTGGTGTCTGAATTTCTTTGACAAGCTAATAATGAAATTAAAAGAAGTAAAATAACAATCGGGGAACGTTGCATGAGTTGTAACTTTCCCCGAAAATAAGAATTATTTTACACTAAAAGACTATGGTTGTCTTTTTTTTGGAGGAGTGATAATTATTTCATCATCTCCAGGATCGTTATTGGTTGTTTTAATCGAATTTATATTTAGTTCTTTTTCGGCATATTTTGCAATGTCTTTTGGTGTTGGTAATTGTCCTGAAGTTGTTGCTGCATTAGAAGCATTGGCGAAAGCTGTTACAGTTAAAACAGCAATAAAAAATAATTTTTTCATGTTTTTTTAGTTTAAAAAATTGGACATAGGTTTGGCTGTTCGAGATTGAAATCGAATGTTTTTTGGTCAGTAAACCATTAATGATTATTAGAATTTTGGGAAGTGAAGTGAACCCGTACAGAACAGTTTAATTATACTTCCCGAAATAAAAAATCCATTCGGTAGGGCATCACTTTTTTTGAAGTAGTTTTGTACATTTGTTCTTATCGTAAAATAGAACAGCAACTAATTCTGATGCAAAGAAAAACTGGTTTTGAAGTGATAATTGCAAGGAATTCCTATGATTCCCAGAATTCCTAAATATTCCGATGAGCCTATGAGAAAAAATACTTTAGAAGGTTATAAAACAGCAATTAAAGCTCAATATGAGATCGAAAAACTATCTGTTCATTCAAGTTTTTTAGTCAAGCCTTCAAGAGCTAAATTGCGTAAACTGTGTTTTGAATTGTTTAAGGAGAATAGCAATAAGGAGGATTTGATTGTTTTTTCGTCTTTCTTAGGTTTTGAATTCAGTACAACTCATTCGAATAAATTAAAGGATTTGACAGATAAATTTAGACCTATAGAAACTTTCTTTAAAGGTGAAACGGATTTAGCCGATATTGAAGCCATGAATATGGCAGCCGTTTTAGTTGATTTTATACCAAGACCTTATTTAAAATTTTCTAAAGCGGAAAAATTAGAAGTGCAATTCAATGATGAAATTGTAACTGAAAAGGAAGAAGTTCTGGTAGATAAAAAGGAAAATGAAATTAATTTGAATGTAAAAAGTCAAATTAAAAAAACTAAAAGTCAAGTTTTTTATAAGCAAATAACTATTGCTGTTTTTGTTATTATTTGTATTCTCGGAATTTATGCTTTTTCGAAGGATGAATGTATGCAGTGGCAAGCCGATCATTATGAAATTGTAGATTGTGAAGAAAGTAAATTAGGAATAGCAAACTTATTTTCTAAAGTTCCTTTGAATGAAAATATGCTGCATTTTAAAAAAATAGAAGTTTGCGATACCACTACTTTTTTCAAACACAAAAAAGCCGTAGTGTGGTATTCTAAAAAAGGAAATCAACTAGAATTTTTTAATGCTCCGGGATTTAATCCTGAAAACGATAAACCTTTAAAACCGATTACTAAATATATGATTGATAAATACATAACTCAATCAAAACATTAATTTTATATATACTATGAATATTGTTATTAAAATAAGTGTATTGTTTGTTTTTTCAACTGTCTTTATGTCGTGTAAAGCGCAAAATGTATCCGTGATTGCAACTAAAGAAGGAATAGTTGCTGACACCACTTTTGTAAATCTAAAGGACTATAGTTCCGATTTTGTGTACGACATGAAATATGCTACCGATGACAATTTCTTAAAAGCTAAAGTTTATGATTGTGCTGAATGTTACCTGCGCTTAAAAACTGTTAAAGCTTTAGTTGTAGCGAATCAGGAATTTATAAAAAAAGGTTACCGAATTAAACTTTTCGATTGTTATCGTCCGTTGGATATTCAAAAAAAGATGTGGGCAATAGTTCCTAATCCGGAGTATGTTGCTGATCCTGCCAAAGGTTCGATTCATAATCGGGGAGGAGCAGTAGATATTACATTGGTAAACAAAAGAGGAAGAGAATTAGATATGGGAACTAAATTTGATTTTTTTGGAATTGAAGCCAGTCATGCCTATGAAAATCTATCTCAAAAAGTAAAAGATAATCGAATCCTACTTAAAAGCATTATGATAGAAAATGGCTTTAATTCTTTTGATTCAGAATGGTGGCATTATAATTTGAAATCGGCTTTGACGGATAAGGTTGCCAATGAAAAATGGAAATGTAACTAGGTTTTAGATATAAAAAAGTCAACACTTTCGGTTTATTAGAGACTAATTAAACTTTGAAAGTGTTGACTTTTTATGGTAAATTAAATAAAAAACAGTCGATTATTGGTTTAGTTTTCGATGCATTTTAAATTATTGATAAAATAAGTTTCGGGTTGATAGGTTTTTCCAGTTAATTCCGAAACAAGTTGTTTTTTGACAATATAATCTTCGGTATCCGATAAATATTTTATTCGCATTAATGAAAGTGGGGAACTTTTTAAGTCTTCCATTGTGCCTTTCATGAACATGAAGTTCCCAACAATTACGCGGTTATCAAAACCTTTATCATCTCTAATCATACTGCCACAATATTCCAGAGTAGTATGTACCAGAGTGATTACTTTTCCGTTGTTTAGCTGTAAATATAATTTAGAGTTTTTATCAAAACAATTGGCTTTAATAAAACCTTTGCTTTTTTGAATGAGTTGTACATTAAGCGTTGGTAGGCCATCAGTCATAGACAAGGTGTAAAAAATGTAGCTTGATGTACCCGCAAAAATTTTCTCAGAAATAAGATATTCCTTGGTTATTTTATAAGTGCCAATAGAATCAGTTACGTTAGTAGCATAGTCACAAGCAGTTTGTGCAAAAGTGTTTAGAGATAAGAAGAATAAGGCGGTAAGTAATAGTTGTTTCATTATTAATTTATTTTGGCGCAAATTAATACAATTTTGTTGTTATTTACGTCTGTGCTAAAAAAAGAATACAAATTTCCTCCCTCTTTGATTTTCCATTTTTTTCGAATGTTTTCCACCGTTTCGGGAAAATTGCGAGTAGTAATATTGAATTGTTTTCCGCTCATTTGGTTTTTTATTTCGATTTTGTTGTAAGGAAAAGCAGCCGTTATTTCGAAAATTCTACCCGGAAACGATATAATTTCATTAGCGGTGTACAAATGCGAATGTTTGTGCAGTTTACTAATATTATAATTTACGGATACCTCGTCAAATCCTCCCGATTTCATGATTGCACTATTGGGTTCGTACAAATATTTTTTAGGCAAACTATAATCAGGAAATACCGATTCCTGATTCATTAAAAACTCAAAAGTATCAATAGTTCCTTTGTTGATGTTGACTGTTTTCAAAGTGATTTCGCCCACATAATCTTTATGCAGTTCCCATAGAAGTTCTTTTACTTCGTTTTCCAGAGCTACAATATGAATGGCTTTTACGTTTCTTAATTCGGATAATCCTGCCGAAAGATCTAATAAAGGCGCGGTTTTGATTAAGATAGCATCCGAGTTTTCGAAATAAAAATTTAGATTTTCAGGAACATTGGGTAAACAGTCTTTGAGCATGAAAACTTTGCCTTTGGCATCATTTCGCCTCGAAGGATCAATGTAAATCCAATCCCATTTTTGGTAGAGTGTTTTTAAGGTTTTAAAGCTGTCACCAGCATGGCATTCGATATTTTTAATATTGAGCTGTTCGAAATTATGTTGTACAATTGCCGAAAGCTCAGGATTGATTTCACAATGTACTACTGATTTTATTTTGGCAGCAAAAAAAGAATCATCTACGCCAAAACCTCCGGTTAAATCGATTAACGATGCTCCCGAAACGATGCTACTTTTGTATAATGCAGTTGGTTCAGAAGAGGTTTGTTCGACCGAAATTTTACTGGGATAAATTATGTTTTTGGTGTTAAACCAAGTTGGTAATTTATCTTTAGCCTTTGTTTTAGCTTCAATTTGGTTTAAAATCCTAATCCATTCCACATCAAGAAATGGATTTTTTTGAAGGGCTAATTTCGAAATGGAGTTCCCTATTTGGTTTTCAATAAATTCTTGAATTTGGGGTTGTAAAATAGTAGAATCCAAACCTAAATATCTTTAGTTAGCAATTGAATTATTTTGTTTTCAGGAAGGAATTCTTTTCCAATAACCTTTAATATTGTAAACAATGGAACAGCAATAATCATCCCTAAAATTCCGGAAAGAAAGCCCGCAATTAAAATGACAAGAAATATTTCTAAAGGATGTGAGCTGACACTTTTTGAAAAAATAACGGGTTGCGAAACATTGTTGTCAATAAGTTGAACAATCCAAAAACCGATTAATACATAAATAGTTGTAGGTAAAATTTCAGATTGGAAATCATTTCCTAAATTACTCAACATGGTCAATAAAGCCGCTAATACAGAAGCAATCAATGGACCGATGTAGGGAATGATATTCAAAACAGCACATAAAAAAGCAATAATCAACGCATTAGGGATTCCGAAAATGATTAAAACAATCAGATATAAAAGGAATACAATGAATAATTGTAATAATAATCCAATGAAATAACGGGAAAGTAAGTCGTTGATTTTTTCGAAAGAATTTAAGAATTTTTCTTCATGACTATCCGGGATTAGTTTTTTAGCTCCACGTAAAAAGAGCACTCTGTCTTTTAAAAAGAAAAAAGTAATAAATAATACCGAGCCCAAGCCTACACCAAAACTACTGATGGTTCCTAAAATGCTATTCAAAAAATCAGGAATAAAAGTAAAGTTGATTTTTGAGGAAATATTAGCTTCTTTTAATACTTTGGAAGAATCAATATTGTGAGAATCCAGAAAAATCTTGATTTGGTTTACTAATTCGGTAATATTTTTTTCTATTGCAGCGGTATTAAGCAGCGATAAATTTTGTCCTTGCGATGAAACTAAAGGAACAAACATCAAAATAAATCCCATAATAATCAATACAAAAATAAATATTGTAGTTACGGTGGCAAGGACATGGCTGAATTTTAATCGCTTTTTAAAGAAATTTAAAATAGGTTTTCCTATCATTGTAAGAATGATTGATACGACCAAATAAGTCAGTACAGTGCTGATTTGATATAAAAAAAGCAAAATTAAACCGATAACAACTACGGTTAGTAAAGCGCGAAGAATTCCGTTGGATATCGTTTTTGATGTAATCATAGCAGTATTTTAGTTTATAAAGATAAAGAAACTCAAATCATTTTTGAAGTAAATTCATAAAGTGCAATGCTTGTGGCTTGAACCACATTCATACTACTATTTTGACCAAACATATTGATGTGTACAATTTGATTTGAAATTGCCAAAAGAGCTTCGTTTATGCCATTGATTTCGCTCCCAATTATAAGTGCTGTTTTTTTATTGGAAGCTAATACAACTTCTTTTAATGTTTTACTGGTTGCAGTTATTTCTAACGAAATTATTTCATAATTATTCTCTTGCAAGTAATTAATTAAAGCGTCGTTTTCTTCAAATACGGTATAAGGAACATGTAAATGGGTACTTCTGGAGGTTTTATTTATTTTTCTGGGATTTAGAGGAATATCTTTTCCCAGGAAAATAATTTTTTCGATTCCAAAAGCTTCTCCAATTCTGAAAAGCGAACCAATATTTTGCTGAAAATAAATGTTATCACAAACTAAAGTGATTGGGAATTGGGTTTGTTTAAACTGATTTTCTTCGTGTTTTAACTGCACTTGAATTAGTTGTTAAAGATGTAATTAATAATATTTGCCCCCATTTTCAATGCTTTTTCGCGTACTTCGATGGGATCGTTATGCACTTCTGGATCTTCCCAGCCATCACCTAAATCACATTCGTAGGTATAAAGAAGCACTAATCTATTGTCTACAAAAATGCCAAAAGCTTGTGGGCGTTTGCCATCGTGTTCGTGTATTTTTGGTAAACCATTGACAAAAAGATAGGGTTTTTGAAAAATAGCATGATTGGCAGGGATTTCAATCAATTCCTTGTCAGGGAATATTTTTTTAATCTCTTTTCGAATGTATTGATCCATTCCATAATTGTCATCAATATGTAAAAAGCCACTGCCTTTTAGATATTTTTGAAGATTTACCACATCCGATTCGCTAAAAACAACATTTCCGTGTCCCGTCATGTGGATAAAAGGATAGGAAAATAAATCGGGACTACTGGGCTCTACCGTGGCGGGTTTTGGATTGATAGTGGTGTTGATATGGCTGTTGCAAAAACGAATTAAATTCGGAAGTGAAGTAGGATTAGCATACCAATCGCCACCACCGCTGTATTTTACCAAGGCAATTTCCTGGGAAAAAGAAGCGAAAGAAATCAATAGTAAAACAAGATATATTTTTTTCATTTTTTAGTCCTTAGTGATTAGTCCTTAGTCCCATGCTGTGTTTAGTCATTGCGAGGAACGAAGCAATCTCATTTGTTTTTAATATCGTAAGATTGCTTCGTTCCTCGCAATGACTTATTCATTAAAAAACACCACACTATGACAAGCGACTATTGCAGCCGTTTCGGTTCTTAATCGGGTGTTGCCTAAAGAAACCGGAATATAATTATTCTCTAATGCTAATGTGATTTCCTTAACCGAAAAATCGCCTTCAGGTCCAATAAGCAAAGTAATGTCTTCGTTGGCTTTTAAAACCGATTTCAATGTTTTTTTATCGGTTTCCTCGCAGTGGGCAATTAATAATGTGCCTTTGTTTTTTTGATTTACAAATTCTTTAAAACTAACAGCTTCGTTCAATTTTGGTAAGTAGGGTTCGTTGCATTGTTTCAATGCAGACAGGATAATTTTGTCAAATCGTTCTTTGTTGATTATTTTTCTTTCGGAACGATCACAAATAATTGGCGTGATTTCCTGAACACCAATTTCGGTTGCTTTTTCCAAAAACCATTCGTAGCGGTCGTTCATTTTTGTTGGAGCAACGGCCAGATGTAAATGAAATTTTGGGGTTTCTTTTTTCTCTACAGCATTAATTTTCACCGTGCACTTATTATCTGAAGCTAAGGTGATTTCGCATTCAAAAATGTAGCCTAAGCCATTGGTTACAAATAAAATATCGCCGTCTTTTTTTCGTAAGACTTTGATAATGTGTTTGCTTTCTTCTTTGTCAAAGAAAAAGATTTCAGTTTGTTCATCAATATTTGGATTGTAAAATAATTGCATAGTTTAGAATTGAATTCGCGCTTTAGAGACTACTGAAGCGTTTTCGAAATTTTGGGATAAGAACTTTTGATAACCTACAATTCCTATCATGGCAGCATTATCGGTGGTGTATTCAAATTTAGGGACAAATGTTTTCCAACCGTATTTTTGTTCGGCTTCTTTGAGGGTATTTCTAATGCCGGAATTAGCTGAAACACCTCCACCAATGGCAATTTGTTTAATTCCCGTTTCTTGTACTGCTAATTTTAATTTATCCATTAAAATTTGAATAATGGTATGTTGGATAGAAGCACAAATATCGTTGATGTTTTCATCAATAAAATTTGGATTCTCTATTTTTTTCTTTTGAATGAAATATAAGATTGCCGTTTTTAGACCTGAAAAACTAAAATCCAGTCCTGGAACTTTTGGTTTGGTAAAAGGGAAGGCTTTTGGGTTTCCTAATTGAGCATATTTATCTACTAAAGGACCACCAGGGTATGGAAGTCCCAGAATTTTAGCGCTTTTGTCAAAAGCTTCTCCTACGGCATCATCAGTAGTTTCTCCAATTATTTGCATGTCAAAAAAATCGTTGACTTTTACAATTTGAGTATGTCCACCGCTAATAGTTAAGGCTAAGAAAGGAAATTCGGGTTTTTCAAAACCTTCTTCGTCAATAAAATGAGCTAAAATGTGAGCGTGCATGTGGTTTACTGCAATAAGCGGAATTCCTAAAGCTAATGCTGTCGATTTAGCAAAAGAGCTTCCCACAAGCAAAGACCCCATCAAGCCGGGACCTTGCGTGAAAGCAATGGCTGACAACTGTTCTTTTTGGATATTGGCTTTTTTCAAAGCAGCATCAATTACAGGAACAATATTTTGCTGATGGGCACGCGAAGCTAATTCAGGAACGACTCCGCCATATTGTGTGTGAATTAATTGATTTGCCACAACATTTGAAAGGACTTTGTCGTTACATAAAACAGCTGCTGCGGTATCATCGCAGGAACTTTCAATAGCAAGAATAAAAACCTCGGGATTTAGCATAAAAAGGCACAAATTTTGAATTATCTTTAGAAACCGATTATATTTTATTTAATTTTACGGCGCAGCCAAAATTAAAGAATTTTTATTAAAGGTTTCGCTCTTTCCTTGGGCAAATTAATATTTCATAATAAAACCATAGCATATCAAAAAAACGATTAAAATAACTTCAGGTATAATTCTTGGGTTCATCATCTTCTTGTTGATGCTTGCTATTGCGTTATCATTACCTGCAGTTCAAACTAAAGTGGGTAAGTATTTGATGAATCGTGTTAATAATGATTTTGGTACTCATATTGATATTGATAAGGTTAAGATATCTGTTTTAGGTGGTGTTAAAATTCAAAATGTATTGATTTTAGATCATCACAAGGATACTTTGATTTATTCGAAAATTTTGAATACCAATATTTTTGATATTAATGGATTTTTAAATGGCGATTTGTTGTTTAAAACCATTCGTTTGGATGGCGTTTTATTTGATTTGAAAACGTACAAACACGAAAAGAAAACGAATATAGACATTTTTATTGAAGCTTTTGGTTCTGGAAAACCGTCTACAGGAAAGCATTTTTTATTAAAATCAGACAAGGCTTATATCGCCCACGGACATTTTATAATGACTGATGAAAATAAAGTCAATTCTAAAGATGTTGATTTTAAAAATGTAAATATCGAATTGACTGATTTTAAGCTGTACGGTCCTGATGTAAATGCAACAATAAATAAATTATCACTTTTAGATCATAGAGGTTTGTTTATTGAGGACTTAAGCGCTGTTTTTAGTTATACAAAGAAAAAAATTAAACTTGAAAATTTAGATTTAAAAACGCCTGAATCTAGAATTAAAGCTGAGGTTGCGCTGAATTATAAAATTCAGGATTTTGCCCGTTTTAATGATAAAGTAAAGTTTGATGTTAAGATACACTCCGCTTCGATTGCAACAAATGATATTCGCTATTTTTATAAAGGCTTAGGTGTTAATCAGTTTTTTTACATTAATAGTACTGATATAAAAGGAACGTTGAATAATTTATACATAAGTCGTTTAAAACTTGTTGATTCCAGAAAGTCACGTATGTATGGTGCTATTAATTTCAAAAATATTTTTGGCAAAGACCATCAACGATTTTATATGGATGGCGATTTTACGAAAATCAATTCCAGTTATGATAATTTGGTGACTATGCTACCGAATGTTCTTGGAAAGAAATTACCTGTAGAATTAAAAACGCTAGGCAATTTTTCGATAAAAGGAAATACCCAACTTACTGCAACAACCATTGATGCCGATTTGAATGTGGTTTCACAATTAGGAAAATTGCAATCTAATTTTGAAATGACCAATATTGATGTTATTGATAAGGCTGCTTATACCGGAAATGTTGTTTTAGAAAATTTTGATATTGGAACTTTTTTAAATCGTGATGATTTAGGGAAAGTAAGTATGGATATTGATGTAGATGGAAAAGGATTTACTGAGAAATATTTGAATACGCAATTGAATGGGGTTATAAGT
>JBDLTG010000027.1:0-6828 GCA_039805885.1 Bacteroidota bacterium | reverse complement strand
CTATTTTCTCCTAACAAAAATGCAGAACGGCTTCCTTGATTTTCGCTAAAAGCAAGCAATGGAGCTTGAGTGTCGATATTCCTAATTTTTGAAGAAAGTAAAACAGTGGTGTTTCCATTTACTTTAATTTTTCCATACGAATTTTGCAAAGGAGGGAAATTTTCGAAACCAATATTATCAATCGCAAACAAATTGAATTGCGAATTATATTCAGCCAAATAATCCTCCTTTTGAGAAGTCATTTTAAAATCTAAATTACTTTGTTGTTGGTTTAAAAATCCAAAATCAGTATGCGTTCCAGTAATAAAAAAAGCATTAATTCGAGCTAATTGATTCGCATCAAAAACAGATTTAAATTCGGTTGTAGGTTGGTAAAAAACCAAAACATTATAATCATTTAATCCGTTGATTTGTTTCGGATTAACTATAGTCGCTTTACGTTGTGCATTAGATTCAATTGCTCGCTTCAAAGCCGCTAAATCAGGATGGTTTATTGACGAAACTATAGCAACATTAGTCTTTTGATCTATAACTTCTACAGCAAAATTTTTATGATTATTATAGCTGTTTTTTTCTTTTTCATTCGAAACTAAACTCGCTTTATACAACTGCGTTCCTATTTTATTGGCAGGCAACAAAAGACTAATAACCGCTGTGTTTTTAATTGCTGAAAAAGAAACTTTCTGTTTACTCAAAACTGAATTCCCTTGAGAAATCTGAAAATCAGCAGCGATGTTTTTTGTGCCTGAATATTGCAAAAACACTTCTACAGGAAATTTATTCTTGAGAAAAGCATATTTATTAACATTCAGTTGGTTGATTTTCAAATCTAAAACTCTGGTTGTATCTCCTAAAACTATGGAAAAAACTTTATTGGAACCATCAAAACTATATACATAATCATTACCTGAAGTTTGGTTTCCATCACTAATTAGTACCGTAGGAAACTGGCTGTTTTTATTGATAGCTTTTAAATCCTTAGCAGCTGCATCCAGATTAGTTTGAGTTCCTTTGAAATTTAATTTTTCCAAAAGAGAAAACTCCGAATCAAATTGATAGGATTGAATGTTGAATTTTTCATTCAATTCTTTATTATTCTTTAGCTTCAAATACAATTCAGAAGCTATTTTTTCAGCTTTTAAATAAGATATGGAACTGGAATTATCAACCACTACTGCAAGCGGTGGTTTTAACATTTCTATATTATTTGTTGTTATTATTGGATTGACCAACAATACTAATATCCCGAAAATGCTTAGAAAACGTAAAAAAGCCAAAAGTAAATTGATTTTTAATTTACTTTTGGCTTTGTAATAATATTGAAAATAAGACAACCCCGCTGCTATTAATAATGAAAGTAATACTAATAGAATGGTGTTTGTTGTCATATTTTTAGTTTATGGTTTATAGTTATAGTTTGTAGTTTAAAAAAACAAAACATTAACAACAAACTGATTAAGTAAGCATTCCTCCGCAAACATTCAATACTTGTCCTGTTACATAAGCACTCATATCTGAAGCTAAGAATAAACAAGCATTTGCTACATCTTCAGTAGTTCCACCGCGTTTTAAAGGAATTCCTTCTGTCCAACCTTTTACAACATCTTCACTTAATTTAGCAGTCATTTCAGTTTCAATAAATCCTGGCGCAATAGCATTACAACGGATGTTACGAGAACCTAATTCTAAAGCTACCGATTTTGTAAACCCAATAGCACCAGCCTTAGATGCAGCATAATTAGTTTGTCCTGCATTTCCAGAAACTCCTACAACTGAACTAATATTGATGATTGAACCCGCACGTTTTTTCAAAAATGTTTTTTGAATGGCTTTAGTCATATTAAAAACCGATTTCAAATTCACATCAATTACCTGATCAAAATCAGCCTCTGACATACGCATTAACAGATTATCTTTAGTAATTCCGGCATTATTGATCAAAATATCAACTGTACCAAAATCGGCTAAAACAGTATCTACTAAAGTTTGCGCTTCGTTAAAATCGGCTGCATTGGATTTATATCCTTTTGCTTTAATACCTAAAGCATTTAATTCATTTTCTAAAGCCAAAGCTGATTCAGCTGATGAGCTGTAAGTAAAAGCTACATTAGCACCATTTTTTGCAAAAACTTCAGCAATTCCTCTTCCAATTCCGCGACTTGCGCCTGTTATAATAGCTACTTTTCCTTCGAGTAATTTCATATTATGATAATAAGTTTATTTTCTAAATTGAGATACAAATATAAACGATTTAGCTGTTTTATAAAATTTATGCTATAAAAAAAGCCTTACCGAAGTAAAGCTTTTAAAGTTTTGAATTAAATATTGGAATTACTATAATATGAGTGAGGCTGATGCACTTAATTTTTGTCCTATTTCTTTTAAAGCAAGTGCTAGTGTTTCTAATTCTTTGTGCGTAAAATGTGCTTCTTTACCATTTACATTATTTCCATTTAGTCTTTGATAAAATCATTGTGGTGTTTTTTTAAAATAATTTTTAGCTAAATAAGAAACCGAAATTACAGGTAAAATATCCTCTAATTTTTGTTTTAACAGCAATTCATCGGCTTTTTTATTACTTTCTTTTATACATTCCAATAAAGAATCTGCAAATGCATCCGGGTCTTCAGTAAACAACAAATTCATTTCGCCATGAATAGAAGCAATTTCGTTTTCGTTTTCTGTATTTTGATATTTTTCTTTTAGTTTTTTAATTTCGTCTAACATAACTTTTCGTTTTAAATCATCAATGTAATCTTATTTTCCAAGTTCTTTTAGTTTCTAAATCCACTACTTTTTTCATTTGTGGACTTTTTCTTGTAGCTTGTAACAATTCCGATGATTTGTCACAAACTATTGTTGCTTAGACAACCTCTGTCATCATACATATAAAAATCATTATTTTTTTCTATGTCGAAGAAAAATATTTTTTGGTCAATTGCTGGTTCAAATCCCATTTCCGTGTTAGCTATTGCACATAAAATATTTTTCCAGTGTATATCTTTTAATTTACTCTTGTAAATATATATGGTCACTTCTTCTAAAAATATTGTTTGCTTCTCTAAAATATTAAAAAATTGAGAATGAAGGTATTGATTTGGTGCGTTAAAACAATTCGGTTCTGGAAATTCATATATCAACGTAAAAATTTCTGTTTCATCATTTTCAAATAAACTTAAGAAAATTTTTTCAGCACGCACTAAAGCATAATTAACTCTTTCAGTAGTTCCATTTTCTAATTTTTTTCCCAACTTATAAAATTGAGAAAAATGATTTTTTATACTCGAAATATTTTCTACTCTTGAGTTTCCTTTATTTCTGTCAAAATATTGTTGTATTTGTTCTTTCAGCATTTTAGCATCTTTAGATATACTAATATAAAAAATTAAACTCAAGTATAGCCCCCCCCTCCTTACAAAAAAAAATGCCCAACGAATTACGTGGGCATTTCAATTATTTTATGAATTCTAGTTTAGAAAGCTACATTCCATCTAGGCAATTTTGCATTTTCACTCAAAAAGTTTTGCAAAACTTGTCCTTCAACAAAAGTAGGAATCACTTTAGTATCATCGTTAAATGTTTCATACCAAACCACTTCTAAACGGCTAATTTCTTCTTTTTTCATTTGTGCAGGCCAAGAATATTTTCTTCCTGTTTTTGCAAATTGGTGACCGTTAACAATTTTGTCATACAATCCACCATTTTTAGTTTTCAAAGTACCATCATTTTGCACTGTTCCTGTAGAACCCACCATGATTAATTCTTTTGCTTCAGCAACATCAAAAACTAAAAACACACCTGAACCTTCAGTAGCATTACAAACTTCTTCTAAGCTATCTTCGGTTGTTAATGAAAATTGATTTTTAACTTTGAATCCTTCTAATTCCTTATACATAATATTCTCTTTTGAATTGATTTTTCAAAAAAAGCCCAAACAAAAGCACGCTTTTTAGAAACCAATTATTAATTTTTTATTTATTTCAAGCAAAATTAGTATTCCTAATTTTAATCGAGTGCAAATGTATTTCTTTAATTCTGTTTTATACTAAAAAAGCCCCACAAATGTGAGGCTTAATCTATTTAAAATTCGGTTTTAGAGATTATCCTAAAACTTCTTTTACTTTTTTACCAATTTCAGCTGGTGAATCAACAACGTGAATTCCGTTGTCTCTCATGATTTGTTTTTTAGCAGCAGCAGTATCGTCAGAACCTCCAACAATAGCACCAGCATGTCCCATAGTTCTACCAGCAGGAGCAGTTTCTCCAGCGATAAAACCAACAACTGGTTTACGGTTACCATCAGCTCTAATCCATTTAGCAGCATCAGCTTCTAATTGACCTCCAATTTCACCAATCATGATGATAATTTCAGTTTCAGGATCGTTCATTAATAATTCAACCGCTTCTTTAGTAGTTGTTCCAATGATTGGATCTCCACCAATACCGATAGCAGTTGTGATTCCTAAACCTTGTTTTACAACTTGGTCAGCAGCTTCATAAGTTAAAGTTCCTGATTTAGAAACAATACCTACAGTTCCTTTTTTGAAAACAAAACCTGGCATGATACCTACTTTAGCTTCACCTGGAGTAATGATACCAGGACAGTTAGGTCCAATTAATCTAGCGTTTCTTTCTTTAACGTAGTTGTTAGCATAGATCATATCAGCAACTGGAATACCTTCAGTAATTGCAATGATTACTTTAATTCCAGCATCAGCAGCTTCCATAATAGCATCAGCAGCAAAAGCTGGTGGTACAAAAATAATAGTAGTATCAGCTCCAGCTTGATCCACTGCATCTTTAACAGTGTTAAAAACAGGAAGATCTAAGTGAGTTGATCCTCCTTTTCCTGGAGTTACACCACCTACAACGTTAGTACCGTATTCAATCATTTGAGAAGCATGGAAAGTACCTTCGCTTCCTGTAAATCCTTGTACAATTATTTTGGAATCTTTGTTAACTAAAACACTCATGATATATATTTTATATGATTTTTAAATTTGTGATGCAAAAATAAGGTTTTCGAAATTATTTTGAGCGGTTTTCTTATCAAAAAAAAGATTGATATTTAACTCATTTTGTTAGCTTACTCACAAACTATTGGGTTTTTAAACAAAACACAATAATTATGGTAAGTTTTCTATTGTTTCAGCTTATCAAGAATTTCCGGAATCTTTTTGATATTGGCTAATTGTTTTAATTTTTCTCTGGATTCTTGGATTGGTGTTCCAAAATAAGTTTTTCCACCAGCAACCGATTTGGTGACTCCTGTTTGACCTAATAAAACTGCTTTCTCTCCAATGGTTATTCCGCTTGTTGTTCCTACTTGTCCCCAAATAGTTACTTCGTCTTCGATAATAACACAACCGGCAATTCCAGTTTGAGAAGCAATCAAACATTTTTTTCCAATAACAGTATCATGACCTACATGAACTTGATTGTCAATTTTTGTTCCTTCTCCAATAGTAGTATCACCAGTAACTCCTTTGTCAATGGTACACAAAGCACCAATTCCAACATTGTCTTTAATAACTACTCGACCACCTGAAAGTAATTGGTCAAAACCATCGGGACGTTTTTTATAATAAAAAGCATCTGCACCAAGAATGGTTCCGGCGTGGATAATAACATTATCACCAAGAACAGTATGATCGTAAATAGAAACATTAGAATGTATCACACAGTTTTTTCCAATAACTACACCGTTTCCAATAAAAGAATTAGGCTGAATTATAGTTCCTTCGCCAATAATAGCAGTTGGAGAAATAGCAACTCCTGAAAACTGAAAAGGTTTGAAATAATTAGTTAGTTTGTTGAAATCTCGAAATGGATCATCCGAAATAAGAAGTGCTTTTCCTTCAGGACAGTCCACTTTTTTATTAATCAATACAATAGTAGCTGCTGAGTTTAATGCTTTGTCGTAATATTTAGGATGATCTACAAAAACAATATCTCCTTTTTCTACCACATGAATTTCGTTCATGCCCAAAACCTCAAAATTCTCATTCCCTACAAATTCACAATTAAGTAAATTTGCGATTTCTTTTAAAGAATATGCTGTTGTAAATTTCATATATTTTAATTTGAAAATGTGTCAATTTGAAAATGTGTCAATTAGAAAAATAAATTACGAAACTGATATTGCATCAGCAATTTTCTAATTGACTCATTGACAAATTATCAAATTGATTCATTACTCTTTAACACGCTCCATGTAAGAACCTGAAGCGGTATCGATTTTAATTTTATCACCTTCATTAATAAACAAAGGTACGTTAACTGTAGCTCCTGTTTCAACAGTTGCTGATTTAGTCGCATTTGTTGCTGTGTTTCCTTTAACTCCTGGCTCAGCATAAGTTACTTCAAGAATAATGGAAGCTGGCATATCTACTGATAAAGGTAAATCAGTTTCAGTATTAACCTGAACCATTACATTAGTACCTTCTTTCAATAAATCCGGATTGTCAAGAATGCTTTTGTTCAAAGTAATTTGCTCAAAAGATTCGTTATTCATAAAATGAAATTGATCTCCTTCAGCATATAAATATTGGTAAGTATGCGTTTCTACACGTACATCTTCAATTTTATGTCCTGCAGAAAAGGTATTATCCAATACTTTTCCAGTTGTTAAACTTTTCAATTTTGTTCTTACAAAAGCGGGTCCTTTTCCTGGTTTAACGTGTAAAAATTCGATAATTTTATAAATATCGTGATTGTATTTAATACAAAGTCCGTTTCTAATATCTGATGTAGATGCCATTGTTTTAATTTTTTCCCCACCCCAACCCTCCCCGAAGGGGAAGGTGACTAGATGGAATTATGTTACTT
>JBDLTG010000026.1:0-15141 GCA_039805885.1 Bacteroidota bacterium | reverse complement strand
AGGTTGCATGAGAAGTAAATTTATTTTTAATTTTATAATTTAAAAATCAAAAAAGGCAATAAAATCAATAGCTGACAAAGAAGAAAAAAACTTCTTTCAATAATAAATTCTAGCTTCAAAGTCGAGGCTTCTTTTAAATTGTGATTGCTATTGTTTTTTGCTATTGAAATTAAAACTACTTATTTTTTCCTTTCGATAACATAATTCACCATCAAAGTCAAGGCTTCTTTGAATTCTGAATTAGGATAATGATCTAGAAGGCGAAGTGCTTCCTGTTGGAATTCGACCATTTTGTTTTCGGCATAAATCAAGCCGTTATTATTCTTCACAAAAGCAATCACTTCTTTAACGCGTTTCTTGTCTTTATTGTGATTTTTTATCGAATTGATCAACCAACTTTTTTCTTTTGAAGTACAGTGATTCAAAACATGAATTAAAGGCAATGTCATTTTTTGCTCTTTGATGTCGATACCTGTTGGTTTTCCAATAGCTTCATCGGTATAATCGAACAAATCATCTTTTATTTGAAAAGCCATTCCGATTAATTCACCAAACTTGCGCATATTCTCGACCTGAATTTCATCTTCAATAACCGATTTTGCACCAAGAGCGCAACAAGCAGCAATAAGAGTGGCCGTTTTTTGACGGATAATTTCATAATACACCGCTTCGGTAATATCGAGTCTTCTAGCTTTTTCAATTTGGAGTAATTCGCCTTCGCTCATTTCGCGAACAGCAACCGAAATAATACGCAGTAAATCAAAATCGCCATTGTCTATAGACAGCAACAATCCTTTTGAAAGCAGATAATCACCCACTAAAACTGCAATTTTATTTTTCCACAAGGCATTAATAGAAAAGAAACCTCTTCGCCTGTTGCTATCATCTACTACATCATCATGCACCAAAGTGGCGGTATGAATCAACTCGATAACAGAGGCACCACGATAGGTTCTTTCATTTACAATCCCATCCGAAACCATTTTTGCCGTCAAAAAAACAAACATCGGACGCATTTGTTTTCCCTTGCGATTTACAATATAGTAGGTAATTCGGTTTAACAACGCCACTTTAGAGGACATCGATTCGTGGAACTTTTTTTCAAAAAGTTCCATTTCATTAAAAATGGGCTGTTTTATTTGAGAAGTAATATTCATTCAGATTTCAAATATACTATTTTTAATAAAAAACCGAGCCCTTTCCCAAGAACAATCTTAATTTTAGATAACTATTTTTAATTTCAATTAAAATTCGATTCCCCTAAAAAATCAGATATCTCAATAAACATTTATTTACAAAAATTGAAACTACTAATCTAATGATGTAGTTTGTCGACATTATACACAATATTAGAATTATTTGATTAATTTTATTCGATAATTAACCCACAATTAAACCTTTAACCAATTCTTTTATCAAAAAAAGAGAAACCTTAAACCCTATTAGCTATGAAAACAAAAATTTTATTTTTAAGCATGGTACTGAGTTGCCTAACCTACACCAGTTGCACTAAAGATTCTGAACAAGAAACATCTGTATCAGCTAACGATGTTACGGCAAACCAACAAGTCGACGATTCCTTTGATGATATTTCGGTTATTGCTGATGACCAATATGAAGTAACAGAAGGCTCTACTACTGGAAAAACGGACGTTGCTGTTTACACCACCATATTACCGAATTGCATCCAAACAAGTGATTTAGGATCCACTGACTTAGTTAGGATATGGACGATTACTTTTGGTACAGAAACTACCGCCTGTAAATTTAGAGGACATTATTTAAAAGGAAAAATTATTCTAACCCGAACCAGAGGAACTACATTCCCAAAAACAATGACCATTACTTATTCTAACTTTTCTATTAATGACAATAAAATAGAAGGAACTTCAAGCTGGACAAGAGAAATGCTGGGAAGCGGAGAAACTTTACATCCAAAAACCACATTTACCATGACCAATATGAAGCTAACAACTTCTAAAGGAATTTATACCCGCAACGGAAACAAGGTAAGAGAAATGACCGCTGGATTCTCAACAAGAACAAGCCCAACAGATGATGTGTTTTCTACTTATGGAACATTTACAACGACATATCCTAATGGAAATGTTTACACCTCTTTAATTGAATCAAGCACTCCACTGGTACATAAAACCGCTTGTGGTTTATTACAAAATCCGATGCCATTCCCTGTTTCAGGAATATTAAAACTTTCTAAAAATGCACACTATGCAACAATCAATTACGGAGCAGGTGATTGTGATAATTTAGCTATGCTATCTATCGATGGTGGTACAGCTACTCAAATTACCTTAGGTAATTAAATACTTGTAAAAAACTATAAAACTAAAAAGGAGTCAAATTGACTCCTTTTTTTATGCTTCTTTATTTGCTAGCTGACCACATGCCGCATCAATATCCTTACCTCTACTTCTCCTCACTTTCACTACAATTCCAGTAGCTTCAAGTGCTTTGATATAAGCATTGATTGATTCCTCGGATGCTTGTTGGAATTCGCCATCATCAATTGGGTTGTATTCAATCAAGTTGACTTTACAAGGCACATATTTACAAAATTTAACCAATGCATCCACCGAAGCCTTGTTATCATTAATTCCTTTCCAAACCACATATTCGTATGATACCTTACATTTAGTTTTTCGATACCAATATTCTAATGCTTCACGCAAATCGGCTAATGGAAAATTTTTACTAAAAGGCATAATTCGGGCTCTGATTTCATCAATTGCCGAATGTAAGGAAACTGCCAATTTGAATTTTACCTCATCATCAGCCATTTTCTTTATTATTTTAGGAATCCCCGAAGTCGAAACCATAATTCGCTTTGGAGACATCCCCAATCCTTCTTCCGAAGTAATCATGTTAATCGCCTTAATGACATTGTTATAATTCATTAGCGGTTCTCCCATTCCCATAAAAACAATATTCGACAAAGGATGATTATAATACAGACGACTTTCACGGTCAATAGCTAAAACCTGATCGTAAATTTCGGCAGGTTCAAGATTACGCATTCTTTTTAATCGCGCTGTAGCACAAAAATTACAATCTAAACTACAACCCACCTGACTGGAAACACAAGCAGTAGTTCGCGTTTCAGTAGGAATCAACACTGATTCTACCACCAATCCATCGTGTAAACGAACGGCGTTTTTTACCGTTCCGTCTTCCGAACGTTGCATCGTGTCCACTTTGATGTGATTGATAACAAAGTTAGCTTCCAGCATTCCACGAGTTTCTTTAGAGATATTAGTCATATCTTCAAAACTGTGCGCTCCTTTACTCCACAACCATTCGTAAACTTGATTTCCACGAAATGCTTTATCCTTATTAGCAACAAAAAAATTGCGTAATTCTTCTTTAGATAAGGCTCGTATATCTTTTTTCTCAATCATGCTGCAAAGTTAATTACAATTTTGAATTATAATCAATTTTTCTAACCTACAAAATTATATTTTGTAACTTTGTTTTGTAAAACAATAAGTTATGGGACTTTTAGAATTAAAACATAAAATTCAAATGCAAATTGAAAATGCTGATGAACGTTTATTACGTATCGTTTCATCGGTTTTTGACAATTATTTGAATGAAAACAAATCAGATGACAGTATCCCAAATTCAACAACATTACTAGAAAAAAAAGCAATAGACGAAGCACTTATTCAAGTTGCAAACAATCAAACTATTTCTCACGAATTAGTAATGGAAGAAACTAAAAAACGATATTCCAAATATTTCAATAATGAAAATTGAATGGACATTATTATCCTGAGATGATTATTGGAAAAACATTGAATATCTGGAAAATAATTGAACAGAAAAGGAAGTTCTGAGTTTTATAAATGAAGTTGATTATTCTCTTAATTTATTAACAAAAGGGAATGTTATTTTCATCCCATCTGACTATCTCAATGTTTACAAAATGGTTATTATAAAACAAATTACCATTTATTATTCTATCAAAAACGAAACCATTTACTTATTGCGATTTTGGAACAACTACCAAGATTTAAGTAATTTTAAATTAAAATAATGCATTTCATTTCCCAAGAATTAGAAGACTACATCGAACAACATTCTGAAAAAGAACCCCAATTATTAGCGGCCTTAAACAAAGAAACCTACCAGAAAATTTTATTGCCTCGAATGTTAAGTGGACATTTTCAAGGACGCGTTTTGAGTATGTTAGCCAAATTAATCCGACCTGTAAATATTCTTGAAATTGGAACTTACACTGGTTATTCAGCCTTATGTTTGTGCGAAGGAATACAAGAAAACGGTCAACTTCACACGATAGACATCAAAGAAGAATTAGTCGATTTTCAAAGAAAACATTTTGACAAATCACCTTGGGGAAGCCAAATTGTTCAACATTTAGGCGAAGCAGTCGATATAATCCCTACGCTTGACATCAAATTTGATTTGGTATTTATCGATGCCGACAAAGAAAATTACTTAAATTATTTTGAATTGATTGTTCCTAGAATGAACAAAGGAGGCATTATTTTATCGGATAATGTACTTTGGAGCGGTAAAGTTTTAGAACCATTAAACCCGAAAGACAAAAGCACGAAAATCTTACTTGATTATAACAAATTACTAAAAGAAGACCCAAGAGTAGAAACCGTCTTACTTCCTATTCGAGATGGATTAACCGTAAGTAGAGTACTTTAAAAACACTTCCTGATTTATTATAAAAAACCGCATATTCACAGCTTTTATAGAAACTGTGAATATGCGGTTTTTTATTCTTGAAACACTTTAAAAACTTAAAGCGGAAAATATTTTATATGTGTAAATTGGTATATTCTAAAAACAAACAAGCCAGTTAAAATCCCAAAAACATAACCACTCAATATATCTAATGGATAATGCAAACCTAAATAAATACGACTGTAGGCGAAAATTAATGGCCACAAAAACAGCAAAAAAGTATATTTAAAATAAGGTTTAATAAGATGATACAAAAACACAGCTGCTGCCATACTATTAGCCGCATGTCCCGAGAAAAAACTAAATGAATTTGAGCTCTTTACTATCCTGATTATCGAATGAATATCTGGATTATTACAAGGACGTAATCTATGAACACTATATTTAACTAAGTTGGTAAACTGATCTGTAATCAGGATAAGTATTGCTATAGACAAAACAACATACAAGGTTTGCTTAGCCCCTAATTTTTTAAAAATAATATAAAGCAAAAACAAAAACAATGGAGTCCAGTTGGTTTGTTTGGTTATAAAAAGCCATAATCCATCGTATGATTCTGAACCTAGACTGTTTAAATAAACAAACAATTGAACATCTAAAGAAACTAGTTTATCAAGCATTATCGATTACGTTTTACTGGACCTGCAATATCTTCAATATCTTCCTTGATTTTAGTTGCCTGAACAACACTATCTCCTAAAAGATCTTCTTTTACCTTATTGATTTGTGAGTTGATACCTCCTGTCATTTCTGACAATGATTTTGTATCAAAACCGTTTTCTTCAGCACCTTTTTGAATTTCATTCTTTATATCATTTGTGGCATTTTTTAATTGCGCCATAGCTTTCCCCATTGTACGAGCTATTTCTGGTATTTTATCAGAACCAAACAACAGCAATACTACAAACATTATAAAAACTAATTCTCCTCCTCCTATACCAAACATATTATTCTATTTTTAAAGGGCAAATATACCAAATTTAAAAAAGTCCTCTTTTAAATTTTTCATAAAAAAAGCCATTCATAAGTTTATTGAATTTAGAAAACACTCGTTAGTATTGAGTAATTTTCTTAAACTCATTATTTTTAGTTACAAAAAAATCCATCAACTTGAATTCTCCAATCGGCTGCATTAAATCTCTGGATTTTGAATCATTTTCACAATAAATCAAAAACAGCTTAATCTGATCGTCTTTTAAGTGCAAGGTATTAGAAAAGAAAGAGTAATTCACTTTGCTCAATGCAAATTCAGAAAAACTAGTTTCCTTATAAAAATCGGTTTTTTGAGGATTCTTTTTTCTTAGAACCCCTAAAACATCCTTGTAAATTCTAACAAAATCCATTCCGTTTTCTATACCACCAACCGGAGGCATTGTTCTATTTTTAGGTGATGATTTTTCGTCATCAAAGAATTTTAAATCAACATACTTTTGCGAATTGCCCTCAATAGGATTTAATTCTTTCTTAGCTCGAATTAAAACTTCGGCTAATTCATTTGTGAAAACATCTAATTTCACAATCAATTTGGAAGTAATAAAATCTTTTTCACTAAGAACAATTTTTCTAGACTTAAATGACAAACTAGAAAAAACTAAGGTATCATTGACTTTTGCCATAACAGCAAATGAGCCATATTGATTAACCACTGTCCCTAAATTTGAATTAACATTAAAAACAATAACGTTTTCCACAGGAACCAAATCGTTTCTAACTTGTCCTTCTAATTTTTTTCTTTCTCCAGTTTGACAAAATGATAATTGCCCTAAAAGAAGAAAAAACAAAATTGTTACTTTAGTTTTCATATACTACTATTTTATTATAATCAGTTGCCAACGAAATAATTAGAAACATCGATAAAGTTTTATTTTTTGCTTTTACAGCAGAAACAAAATCTTTATTTTCAATGCAATACAATTGAAAATCCTTAATATATTCTTTCGGTATTTTCAGTTTTTCTACATAATATTTTTCTTCAAAAAGATATTCCAATTTAGTCACTAATTGTTCTTTTTCAGACACCACCAACTCTTTTTTCAACATAGCAGTCCTTCCAGACATCCAATTTAGCGGTCGATCTAACAAACCCGATCTGGCAGTATACAATCTTCTCTCAGCAACTGTATATTTTTTTTGCCCAGAAGAAATAATCCCTAAACTTTCAGCGCTAATTCGAGACTCTTCTTTTACGATTACCTCTTTAAGCAGTATACTTTCAACATGCAATTGCACTACTAAATTTGATTTTTCTAAATCGGCATGCGCTATCTTTTTACGTAAAGTTACGAGATTTACTGCAGAAAATACCAGAAGATCACCTTCTTTTAGAAAAAGATAAAAGTTTCCATTCTTATCACTTGAAGTTGCTTTTTGGGTAGTTTCATTTACAATATTCACGCCTTCCACCGAAGTAGAATCGACACGAATAATACCATGAATTTCTTTTCTATCGTGATCTTGTCCAAAAACAATTTGGCACAACAAAAGCAGTAATAAAAAAAAAGTATTATTCGTTTTCACAGGCTAGTATTGCTTTGTATTTTTCAGCCAATTCTCCAAGTAAAAACTCAATTGTAGTCTTATTTTTCATTTCTAACACTTTGGTGAATTTTTGATTATCGACAACATAATACTTAAATCCTTTTACAAAGTCTAAAGGTAGGTGTAATCTGTTAACAAAATGTTCCTGGTCAAACATTTTTTCCAGAAGCCTCATATAAGCTTCTTTTTTCTCAACTTCTAACTCTTTTTTCAACATAGCAGTTCTACCAGAAATTAAATTAATTAAAGGGTCAAAAGCTATTGAACCTCCTGTCATACCAGTTGTACTTGCGGAAGGGTCTAAATCTGTAGCAGATTTTAATTTTCTCTCTGCTGGAGTGTATTTTTTTTGATCAAACGGAATTATTCCAAGCGAAGCCGCATTAATTCCACTATAATTTCTAACAACAACTTCATTTAACTCGTTAACCATTGCCATTAAATGCACATCAAACGGATTTTTCTCGAAATCCTCAGCACACAACACCACTTCCTTGCGTTTAAATTGCAATCCCGAAAACACCAAAGTATCTCCAACATTAGCTTTAATTAAAAAATCACCTGTTTCATTAGTAAAAACAGCTTGTTCTGTTTTCAAATTAATAACATATATCCCTTCTAAATTAGACACATAAGCATTTACTTGTCCTTTTATCTCAGCCGATTTTTTTAGCTGACCCAAAACAACAGTAGTAAACAAAATAAAAAAAGCGGCTAAAAATCGATTCATCTCATACAATACCAAAAGGTAAAAATAAACCAAGCCCATCCCAATTTGATACTAAGAAGCTGATAAAAATTTGTTAATAAATCAAACTAATTAGCTAGCTGATTTTATACCTTTAAATCCAAAAAAAGGCACAATGAAAAAACTATTACTAGCCAGCACCTCTACCCTTCACGGAAGCGACTACCTGGAATACCTACTGCCAGAATTAAAACTGCATTTCAAGAATTGCAAAACCCTATTATTTATTCCCTACGCCAGACCTAGCGGAATTTCGCACGAAGAATACACTCAAAAAACAGCTTTGGCTTTCGCCAAAATAAACATTGCTATAAAAGGAATTCACGAATACGAAAACCCAGTATTAGCCATTCAAAATGCTGGAGGAATATTTACAGGTGGAGGCAATACTTTTTTATTAGTCAAGCAATTGTATCACAACAAAATCATGACTACCCTAAAAGAAACACTCGAAAAAGGAATTCCTTATTTAGGCACCAGTGCAGGAAGCAACATCGCTGGATTAACTATGCAAACCACTAACGACATGCCTATTGTTTACCCACCCAGTTTTCAAACTTTAGGATTAATTCCGTTTAATTTAAATGTACATTACCTAGATAGCGATTCCCAATCGACACATATGGGAGAATCGCGCGAAACTAGAATCAATGAATTCCATCAATTTAATAATTTTCCAGTTTTAGGATTAAAAGAAGGCAGTTGGCTAGAAATAAAAGAAGGTAAAATAATTTTAAAAGGAAACTTATCAGCTAAACTATTCCAAAAAAACCGCATTCCATTGGAAATAGCACCATCCTCAGAACTGAGTTTTATCCAATAAAACTCATTAAATTCCCAAATTCCAATTATCTGGATTTATAAAAATTACCCACAACCAGCCTAAAATAAAAAAACCGAAACAATTAAGTTTCGGTTTAAAGAGCGAAAGACGAGGCTCGAACTCGCGACAACCAGCTTGGAAGGCTGGAGCTCTACCAACTGAGCTACTTTCGCATTATTATTTTTAGAACTCTAGCAAACTAAATTTGCTTTTAGAGCGAAAGACGAGGCTCGAACTCGCGACAACCAGCTTGGAAGGCTGGAGCTCTACCAACTGAGCTACTTTCGCATAACGGGTGCAAATATAAAGAATAAGTTAAGTTTAAAACAAATTTTTTAAGCATAATTTTTATTTAAAATTAAAATTAAACCATAACTTTTTTAAAACTAAATTGTTACCTCTATATTTTTTTCTGACTCAATCATCATTTAACCGATATCTCTTTCTTTTTTAAATCTAATTTAGGAAATTAACTTTGACGAACGTTTATAAGAGTCAGAAGGATAATAAATAAACAAACAAGATTTGCCTTTAATAGTACTAATTAATTCGTTTGTAATTTCTATTGGAATAGCTGGGCAACCAAGACTTCTTCCTAATCTCTTATTATTTTGAATAAAAGAACTCGAAACATAATCAGCTCCATGAACCACTACTGCCCTATCTCTGGCATTATCATTAATTCCTTTTTCTAAACCGTCTAATTTTAATGACTTCCCATGCTTACCATTATACACTTCGCCGGTAACATAAAAACCCAAACTGCTTTTATAAGATTCCGGTGCATTAGAAAAACTATTAGCATATTCATCTCCTGTATTTCTTCCATGAGCCACAAGGGAATGTAGCAAAATGGTATCAGTATCCAAATCAATTACCCAAAGTCTTTTAGTATTTGCTGACAAACTAAAATCAATCAATGTAATTATATTTCTACTTACAAGACCTTGGTTTTTTAACTTATAAAAACCATTTAAAGCCTCTTTAAAACTTTCTAAATTAGGCAAACTAAAATTAGCTGAATGCAAATTACTATAAACTTCCTCTGCATTTAATCCCTCATCAACCTTCAATACATTACTTTTTAAAACCACTGCCTTTGTATTAGCTTTAGAAAAAAATACGTTTGTAGACATTAATAAAAAAGCAAGCAGTAAAAAAAATACAAATCTTTTATAAATCATTGATTATTATTTAATTACAATTAAATTATTGTTGCCAAAAATAGAAAAAAAAGCCGCTAAATAAAACTCTAAACAACACTATGTGATGTTTTTAACTTATTAGTAGTTTTTATATTACAGAGATATTTGTTAAAAAGTTGTTAATACCGCTAATTTTCTTATTTTTGCTCGAATATTATCTTTTTCATGGCGTCATACCGTTTATCCATTTATTGCTTTTTCGCCCTATTAAACCTAAGTGTTTTTGCTCAAAAAAAAATTCTTGTAGCAAAACCAAAGGGTGAAAATATTGCTATTGACGGAAAAATTGACGAAGAAGAATGGCTAAACAATACCGAAATTGCCACCAATTTTATCATGTTTGAACCAGATAATGGCAAACCTATAAGCGAAAACAAAAAAACCGAAGTCAAAGTATTATATGACAATGAAGCCATTTACATTTCGGCTATATTATACGACAACGAACCTGAAAAAATCCAACGAGAATTAACTGAAAGAGATGTTTTTGGAGTTTCAGATCATTTTGCAGTTTACATTAATGGATTTAATGATGGACAACAGGATTATCGTTTTTATGTTAGTTCTTCAGGAGTACAAATGGACTGTTTGGCTACCGAAGATACTGAAGATTTTACATGGGATGCTATTTGGCAAAGTAGTGTTAAAATCACTGATTTGGGTTGGACAGTAGAAATGAAAATTCCCTATGCTGCTATCCGTTTTCCAAAAAACAAAAAACAAACCTGGGGATTAAATTTCCTACGCGAAATTAAAAGAAACGCCCAAAAATTCACATGGAATCATATCGACACTAAAATAGGTTCTGTTTTAACACAATCAGGAAAACTGGAAGGAATAGAAAATATCAATCCACCTACCCGACTTTTCATGATTCCCTATACCTCAGCTTATTATCAAAAAGACAATTCTTCTTCCGACAAAACTCTTAAAGCAGGATTAGATATTAAATACGGAATAAATGATGCTTTTACTTTGGATGCTATTTTAGTTCCCGATTTTGGACAAACCAAATTCGACAATGCCATTCTTAACCTAAAGCCTTTTGAACAAAAACTAAACGAAAACAGACCTTTTTTTACCGAAGGAACCAATCTATTCAACATTGGAGGCCTTTTTTATTCCAGAAGAATTGGAGGAGCTCCAATTACAGATAAAACAACTTTAAAAGAAACCTTAGCTAATAACGAAGAAATCACGAATTACCCTAGCAGTGTCGACTTAATAAACGCCGTAAAAATATCAGGAAGAACAAAAAAAGGACTAGGTATCGGTTTTCTTAACGCTGTTACCGAAAAAACGTATGCTACCATAAAAAATACAGACACTAACAACACTAGAAAAGAAGCAATAGAACCTTTAACAAATTACAATATCCTTGTATTAGATCAACGATTTAGACAAAATTCATCTGTTTCATTCATTAACAGCAATACAACTCGTAACGGTAGTTTTAGAGACGCTAATGTTACTGGATTAATATTTGATTTAAACACAAAAGCAAACACTTATAATCTCTCTGGCGATTTCAAATACAGTAGCATCAATGATATCGAAAACTCTAACGGTTTAAAAACCTATCTTAATTTTGCCAAAACAAGTGGAAAATACCGATACTTATTTACTGGAAAATACACTTCAAAAGAGTTTGATTCTAATGATCTTGGTATTTTGTACTACACCAATTACTACAGTGGATTTGTTAATACAAGTTATCGTATTTTGAATCCAAATAAATTATTTAACACCTTAAAAATCGAACAAGAAGTAAATTTAGACGTCGACAACAGTACTAATAAATTTCAAAACACCAGTTGGATTCAAACAATTATAACAGCAACCACATTAAAATTATTTTATTTCCAACTAGGAATTACCTTAACTCCTTTTGAATCATTCGATTTTTACGAACCTCGCCAAACAGGTCGATTTGTCTATAATCCTAGAAAAATTTCTGGGTATCTAGCAATGGAATCCAATAAAAACAACAATTTAACATTTGACCTAACCCCGTCTTTTGATAAATATGACGAGACAAACCGTGTTTCTTATCGAATATACGCCGGACCCAAATATCGATTTAACGACAAATTTTCTCTAGCCTTTTATATCGATTATTCAAAAGAAAGAAATAACATTGGATGGATTGACTCTAACGATACCGGAATTATTTTTGCCAAACGAAATACAGAAACCCTACAAAACAACCTTACAGGCAAATATGCTATAACCAATAAAATGACAATAAACCTTAATGCTCGCTATTATTGGTCATACTCTGACAACCAACATTATTATACGCTTCAAGATGACGGTTATCTAACCCATAATGATCTTTATGACAATAATAAAAATAGAAATTTTAATTCCTGGAACCTAGACCTTTCCTATTCTTGGTGGTTTGCTCCAGGAAGCCAATTATCTGTTTTATACAGAAACTATGCTCAGGAAGAAACAAATATGGTAGAACAAAATCTAAATCGTAACCTTAATACCATTTTTAATGCTAATATGACTAATATTTTCTCTATTAGCTTGCGTTACTTTATTGATTATAATACAGTGAAAACCAAATTCTAAAGTGCATTAATTTTAGAAAAACAGCACTTCCGCAACAAAATTATCATTTTTACCATAGCTAAATTCTTGAATACATAATAGTCGTTTTATTCATAACGAAGATTTTAGAAATAATTTATCTTTGCCAAAAACTAAACGATAATGAGCAAAAAAGTAATCCTTATGATTTTGGATGGTTGGGGGAAATCACCTGACCCGAAAGTATCTGCAATTGACAATGCAAATGTTCCCTTTATAAACAGTCTTTATAAAAAATACCCTAGCGCACAACTTAGAACCGATGGTTTACACGTAGGTTTACCAGAAGGCCAAATGGGAAATAGCGAAGTAGGACACATGAATCTGGGTGCCGGAAGAATTGTATACCAAGATTTAGCTAAAATCAATTTGGCTGTAGCCAATAAAACTCTTGCACAAGAACAAGTACTTAAAGATGCTTTTCAATATGCTAAAGACAATAATAAAAAAGTTCACTTTTTAGGATTAGTTTCTGATGGAGGTGTTCACTCACATACTTCTCACTTGCGTGGATTAATTGACGCCACTCAAGATTATGGTTTAAACCAAGTTTTTATTCACGCTTTTACTGATGGTAGAGATGTTGACCCTAAATCGGGGAAAAAATACATCCAAGATTTAGAAAACTACATTACTAATACTCCAGTAAAAATTGCTTCAGTAATTGGTCGTTACTACGCAATGGATCGTGACAAACGTTGGGAAAGAGTAAAGTTAGCTTACGATTTAGTAGTTAACGGAACAGGAACTCCAACACATGATGTGGTTACCTCTATAGCTACCAGCTATGGAAACGATATTACAGATGAATTTATACAACCTTTAGTTGCTGTAGACAGCAATGAAAAACCACTTGCTACTATCCAAGAAGACGACGTTGTTATTTTCTTCAACTTTAGAACAGATAGAGGTCGTGAATTAACTGAAGCACTTTCGCAACAGGATTTCCACGAACAAAACATGCATAAATTGAATTTGTACTATGTTACATTGACTAATTATGACGAAACATACCAAAATGTAAAAGTGGTCTACAACAAAGACAACATCACAGAAACACTAGGTGAAGTTTTAGAAAAAGCCAACAAAAAGCAAATTCGTATTGCTGAAACTGAAAAATATCCACACGTAACTTTCTTCTTTTCTGGAGGAAGAGAAACTCCGTTTGAAGGCGAATCCCGTATTTTGAGAAACTCTCCAAAAGTAGCAACTTACGATTTGCAACCTGAAATGAGTGCTTACGAATTAACCGATGCACTTTGCCCAGAACTTGAAAAAGGAGAAGTTGATTTTGTATGTCTTAACTTTGCCAATGGAGACATGGTAGGACATACAGGAATTATGGAAGCAGCAATAAAAGCTTGTGAAGCAGTAGATAAATGTGTCGAAAAAGTAATCACTACAGCATTAGCAAACGGTTACTCAACAATTGTTATCGCCGACCACGGTAACTGTGAAACAATGATTAATCCTGATGGAAGTCCTAATACAGCTCACACAACTAATCCAGTACCTTTTATTTTAGTTGACAATGAACAACTAGCTATTCAAGATGGTGTTTTAGGAGATATTGCTCCAACAATTTTAGATTTAATGGGAGTGAATCAACCTGCTGTAATGAGTAGTCATTCATTACTAATAAAATAATATCAAAACGATAATTCTTTTAGAAAAGCTGTTCAATTTCGGACAGCTTTTTTTATTACATCAATTGCTCCATAAAATAAATCACAATTCCAACAATTCCGCCTACAACTGTCCCATTGATTCGGATAAATTGAAGATCTTTCCCCACTTCTAATTCTAACTTATCAGCAATCTCTTTTTTATCCCAACTCTGTACTGAAGTGGCAATTAAATTCCCAATGGCTTTTTTATTTCTAAGCAAAACACCTAATAAATCAACCTTTATAAAATTATTGATTTTTGTAGTCATAACGGCATCATTCTGGATATTGGAACCAAAATTTCGAATCATATTGGTTACATTTAATTTTATTTCAGACTCATCTCCTTTTTCTAAGTCAGTGAGAACAGCTTTTTTTAATTCCTGCCAAATCGAACCAATGTAATTCTGAACCTCTTCTTTTTGTGTAAATTCAATAATTATAGTACTAATTTTTTGTTGCATTTCGGGTGAGTTTTTCAACTCCTCAATAAAATTCAGAACATATAGATTAATTTTTTTTCGAATAGAACTGTCGGGTTGTTTTGCCATATCTAAAAATTCGTAAAGCCCATTAAAAACACCATCAGCAATTTTTTTATCAGCAACACCTAATGTATACCAGGGTGTAGCGTTTTTAACTTTTTCCCGAATCTCCATTTTATTAGCTTCTAACTCTGCTGCCAAAATAGTAAGTACGTTCGTTATTAGTTGCGCTTGTTTATCATCTTTTGATAATGACTCTAAACCTATTGCAATCCACTCACCAAAATTCAATTGTTTCAGTTTAATTTCAAATTGTTGCTGAATAAACTTTTTTACATTAGCA
>JBDLTG010000025.1:0-3978 GCA_039805885.1 Bacteroidota bacterium | reverse complement strand
TTGTTTTCTTTTCTCCATTGCAGCTTCCGAACGTTTGTCGTCAATACGCGCACCACGCTCAGAAATAGTAGAAGCTCTAATTTCTCCAACTACTTCAGAAATTGTTGCTGCATACGAATCTACTGCAGCAGTACAACTCATATCTCCAACAGTTCTAAAACGAACAATTCTTTCTTCAACAACCTCATCTTCATCTTGGTAAACAAAAGGAGAATGTGACCAAATCATACCATCTCTAATAAACACTTTACGTTTATGAGAGAAATAAATAGATGGAATTTCAATTTGCTCTTGTTCGATATAACTCCAAACATCTAATTCAGTCCAGTTTGAAATTGGGAACACACGTACGTTTTGCCCATTTTCAATTTTTCCGTTTAATAAATCAAACAACTCAGGACGTTGGTTTTTTTCATCCCATTGACCAAAATCGTCACGAACTGAAAAAATACGTTCTTTAGCTCTTGCTTTTTCCTCATCTCTACGCGCTCCACCAATACAAGCATCAAATTTAAACTCTTCGATTGCATCTAAAAGTGTCGTAGTTTGCAAGCTATTTCTACTAGAATATTTTCCAGTTTCTTCAACTACTTTTCCTTCATCAATAGCATCCTGTACATTACGAACGATTAACTCTAAACCTAATTCTTCAACCAATTTATCTCTAAATGCAATGGTTTCCGGAAAGTTATGACCTGTATCAACATGTAACAAAGGAAAAGGAATCTTAGCAGGAAAAAACGCTTTTTGCGCTAATCTTACTAAAGTAATCGAATCTTTTCCTCCAGAAAAAAGCAACACTGGCTTCTCAAATTGAGAAATAACTTCTCTGAATATGTAAATCGCTTCGCTCTCTAAAGCATTTGTTTTTAAAACTGAACTCATCATTTTTATTTAAAATTTGAAAGATTTTATGATTCTAATTTTTTTTGCAAATTTAAAACCTTATCCTCTTTATTCTATTATCTTTTCTCTTAATTATTTTCCGTGTAAACCACATTCTTTATGACTAGATTCCCATGACCATCTTCCAGCTCTGATATCTTCGCCTGGAGCAATCGCTCTAGTACAAGGAGCACAACCAATACTTACAAATCCTTTTTTATGTAAACTGTTTTGCGGCACATTATTATCGTCAATATATTTTTGAACTTCTTCTAATGACCATTTCAATAACGGATTGAATTTTAAGATGTCAAAGTTAGCATCATATTCAAACAAATGCAAATCGTTTCTATTCTCTGACTGCTCTGCTCTTAAACCGGTAATCCAAACTTGATTTCCTGCTAAGGCTTTTTTAAGAGGCACTACTTTTCGAATAAAACAACATTCTTTTCTATTCTCAACAGACTCATAAAAACTGTTAGGCCCTTTTTTCTCCAGTAATTCCTCCACCGCTTTTGCTTCCGGAAAATATACTTTTATTGGTAATTTGTATTTTTTTTGTGTTCTATGGAAAACATCATACGTTTCTTGAAATAAACGTCCTGTATCCAATGTAAAAATAGTTATCTCAGCTTTGCTTTTTTCAATTAAAGCCGTAATCACCTGATCTTCCTGACCGAATGAAGTTGAAAAAACCACTTTACCTTTGTATTCATCAGCCAAAAAAGCAAAAGTTTCCTCAATAGAGAAATCCTTTGTTTTTGCTAATAAAGATTGTACTACATCTGCATTCATATTTTTTTTTCTCTTTTATAATAATTTAGAAAGCGTTTTTAAACTCAAAATGATAATTAAAATACCCACAACAATCATCATCGGCTTTCTCTTTATTCTATTTACTAAAATAGCCGCAAGTGGTGCTGCCATTACTCCTCCTAAAATCAAACCAATAATTACCTGCCATCCTTGAATTCCTCCAAACAACATAAATGTAATTCCGCTGGCAAAAGAAACTGCAAATTCGGCCGCATTTACTGATCCAATAGTATAACGTGGATTTCTTCCACGCCCTAACAAAGTAGAAGTCACAATTGGTCCCCAACCGCCGCCACCAACAGAATCCATAAAACCTCCAAAAGAAGCCAGGATATTCAATCGTTTGGTTTTCTTTTTGACAATCGTTTTTCGCATTGCCTTTCTGATAATTATTATCGCCAAAACAATCATATACACTGCTATAAAAGGCTTTATTGCATCACCATCAATCACATCCGACAACAGATAAGCTCCTGTAATAGAACCTAAAACACCAGGAATCAATAAATGTTTCACTAACTTTTTATTGATATTCCCAAAGTGATGATGAGAAATTGCCGATGCACCTGTTGTAAACATCTCAGCTACGTGAACTCCAGCACTACTAATAGCGGGCGGAATTCCATAAGCCAACAAAAATGATGTAGAAGTTGCTCCGTATCCCATTCCCAGTGTACCGTCTACTAATTGTGCAAAGATACCAATAAGTAAGAAAATTAAAAACTCTTGATCAAAACCACCTACAAAACCACTCCACGTAAACTCATCGTAATGATTAAAAGCCAGTACCACAATCAATCCCACCAACAATGTAACCGGAACAACTACCCACAAACGTTCTTTAAAAAAAACTTGTTGTTTAATTGCAATACTATTTTCGCTCATCTTTTTACTCATTTTAGATCCAAAATTATTTAAAATCTATTACCCTATCGGTTTACTAGATTAGTACGCAAATTTACTACTTATTTCTAAATAACAAAACAATCTATTGGATATTTAACATTTTAAAGAAGAAGCTTTTCCAAAACATTCGGCACAGAAAAATTTTCTATTCTTCTAACATCATTAGGAAACACTAACAAGTACGCCATTTTTATAGAAAAAATAAATTTGTTTACTAAAACAATCTCAAAATTAGGTCATTCAAAATTTAACAATAGTTGTAAACGAAGCAATAATCTAAATTAGCATTTTGCTGCTTAAAACGCTTTTATCATAAGATTAAAACAGGGATTTCACAGAAAAAACGCATCAAAACAGCAAGATTTCATCCCACTCCAATTAGCTTAATTATTTTTTTCCAAATACAACCTACAAACTCTACCTTTTCTATAGGATTATTATAAAATAATTGTATTTTTGCACAAAAATTTTTTATTATGGATTTTCAAATAGGACTTATAGTCGCAGGTTTATTCGTGGGTTTTGTAGTAGGTATGACCGGTGTAGGTGGCGGTTCGTTAATGACACCTATTTTATTATGGTTTGGTATTCCACCAACAACAGCCGTTGGAACTGATTTATTATATGCAGCATTTACAAAGACAGGTGGTATACTTGTACATCATAAAAAAAGCAACATCAATTGGTCTATCACAGGTTGGCTTTCCTTAGGGAGTGTTCCCGCAGCTTTGATAACTTTATGGATATTACATAGCATAAAAACTGACGTTACAGCTATTAATGCCGTAATAAAATACAGTTTAGGGTGGGCATTACTATTTACCTCGGTAGCTATTTTGTTTAAAAAGAAACTTCTTGTGTTTTCTCAAAAACATGCCGGAGATAAATTCCATAGCCAAAGCAAAACTCAAAACATGCTAACCATAGCCATAGGAGTTTTACTGGGAGCAACTGTAACACTTACTTCGATAGGTGCAGGAGCTTTGGGTACAGTTACATTATTTTTCCTTTATCCACTTTTACCTACTTCAAAATTAGTAGGAACTGAAATTGCGCATGCAGTTCCATTGACACTTGTGGCCGGATTAGGACATGCCTCAATGGGAAATTTAGATTTAGTTTTATTAGGACAGCTATTAATAGGATCACTTCCAGGAATATTTATAGGAAGTTTGATAAGTGGTAAAGTTCCTGATTTACTACTTAGAAATGCCGTTGCAGTAATGTTATTCTTTGTGGGATATAAATTGGTTTTCTAAATCCTCTCCCCGACCCTCTCCAAAGGAGAGGGAGACAAAACTTAATATTAGATTTATATATAAAAAAAGACCTTTTCAAATATTTGAAAAGGTCTTTTTTTATATATAAATC
>JBDLTG010000024.1:0-18388 GCA_039805885.1 Bacteroidota bacterium | reverse complement strand
ACAATGTTCAGATCAACGGAATCGGACCTGGTTATTTTGCGACTGAGCAGACAAAACCTATCCGCGTAGACGGACATCCATTTAACGATTTTATCATCAGCAGAACACCAGCGGCTAAATGGGGAGACCCAAGTGATTTAGCGGGAGCAGCAATATTTTTATCATCTAAAGCTAGTGATTTTGTTAACGGTCACATTTTATATGTTGATGGTGGAATTTTGGCTACCATTGGTAAACCATCAAATGAAAATTAATATTTTAAGTAAATTATAATGAGCACTTTTATAAACGATAACTTTTTATTAGAAAATAAATTCGCAGAAGAATTATACCATAATTATTCTAAAAATCAACCGATTATTGATTACCATAATCACTTGAATCCTCAGTTTATTGCTGAAGATAAAATTTTCAACAACATTACTGATGTTTGGATTAAGGGAGATCACTACAAATGGCGTGCAATGCGTACTTTGGGTATTAACGAACAATTTGTTACTGGTAATGCTTCTGATAAAGATAAGTTTTTGAACTGGGCAAAAACAGTTCCTTACACTATGCGTAATCCATTGTATCACTGGACACACTTAGAGTTGGCTCGTTATTTTGATATTACTGAATTATTAAATGAGAAATCAGCTGAAAGAATTTACGAAGAAACTTCTGCTAAGGTAAATTCAGCAGAATACAGTACAAGAAACTTGTTGCGTAAAGTTAATGCTGAATTAGTTTGTACTACTGAAGATCCAATTGATAGTTTAGATTTTCATGCACAATTAGTAAAAAGCGATTTCAAAACTACAGTGAGTACTGCTTTTAGACCTGACAAAGCGATTTTAATTGCAAACGATGGTTATAACGAATACCTTGATGTTTTAGCACAAAAAGCATCAATTGATATCAATACTTATGCTGATTTATGTGCTGCTTTGAGAAATAGAATTGAGTATTTTAATGCAAATGGTTGTCAACTTTGTGACCATGGATTAGACCAAATTTATTTTGAAAACTATACTGAAAGCGAAGTAAATGCTATTTTCAAAAAGAAAAGAGAAAACCAAGCGATCAGCAATGAAGAAGCATTGAAATTCCAAAGTGCTATTTTAGTATTCTTATGTGAAACGTATCATGAATTTGGATGGGTACAACAATTTCACTTGGGAGCTTTGAGAAATAATAATGCTCGTATGCACCGTATTTTAGGAGCTGATACAGGATGGGATTCTATTGGAGATTATCCACAGGCTCAAAAATTATCTGCTTTCTTAAATGCTTTGGATAGTAAAGATAAATTGACTAAAACTATTATTTATAACTTGAATCCAGCGGATAACGAGGTTATGGCTACCATGATTGGTAACTTTAATGACGGAAGTGTTAGAGGAAAAGTACAATTTGGTTCAGGATGGTGGTTCTTAGATCAAAAAGACGGAATGATCAAACAATTAAACGCACTTTCTAACATGAGTTTAATTAGCTGTTTTGTGGGGATGTTGACGGATTCAAGAAGTTTCTTGTCTTTCCCAAGACACGAATATTTCAGACGTATTCTTTGTAACCTTTTAGGAGATGAAATCAAAAGAGGAGAGTTACCGGCTTCTGAAATGGAATGGATTGGAAAAATGGTTTCAGACATTAGCTATGGTAATGCTAAGGAATATTTTAAATTTCCGGTAAAAGGTTAAAAAAATAATTAAGTATAATTTATAAAAAATTTTCATTTGAAATCGCCATGATTCAATTATTAAGAATATAAATGAAGAATGGCGATTACATATTCCTTTAAAAATAATATTAACTACATATGAAAAAAGTAGTCACTTTTGGAGAAATTCTACTCCGTTTATCTACGGACAGGCATTTGAGATTTGCTCAGGCAGAATCGTATAAAGCAACCTATGGTGGGGGAGAATTTAATGTAGCTGTTTCGCTTGTAAATTACGGCATGAAAGCGGAATTTGTTACTAAAGTACCTAATAATGAATTAGGGAATTGTGCTATTCACGAAATGCGCAAACTAGATGTAAATTGTCAAAATGTATTGAAAGGTGGAGAGCGTTTGGGAATTTATTTTCTTGAAACAGGAACTAGTACCCGTGCAAGTAATGTAATTTATGATAGAGCAAACAGTTCAATGTCTACTTTGAAAAAAGGAGAATTTGACTGGAAAGAAATATTAAAAGATGCTACTTGGTTTCACTGGAGCGGGATTACTCCTGCGCTTTCTGAAACGGCTGCCGAAGCTTGTCTTGAAGCAATAAAAGTAGCTCACGAATTAGGTTTGACTATATCTACTGATTTGAATTACCGTTCAAAACTTTGGACTTATGGCAAACAACCTAAAGATGTAATGCCAGAAATGTTGAAATACAGTAACATTATATTAGGCGATATTGATACGGCTAATTTTATGTTAGGTTTGGACAAAGTAGATCCTGATTATCAAAAAGAAGAAACGTTACCAGTATTATACGACACAGTATTCAAACTTTGTCCTGAATTAAAATACATGGCAACTACTTTGCGTTATTCAGTAAGTGCTTCTCATCAACGCATTGGAGGAATCCTTTATGATGGAAACGAAATATTCAAAGCTGCTGTTCAGGAAGTGACTCCTGTTGTGGATAGAGTAGGTAGTGGTGATGCATTCATGGGAGGTTTAATCTACGGATTGAACGAAGAGCCTTTGGACAAACAAAGAGCATTAAACTTTGCGGTTGCTGCTTGTTGTTTAAAACACACGATTTACGGAGATTATAATTTAATTACTAAAAATGAAATTGAAAAATTACTTGACGGTGATTTTACAGGTAAAGTTTCAAGATAAAAAAAGATAAAATGGCTCAATTTACACGTATAGAAGTTGCTACTGCAATGAAAGAAACAGGGATGATTCCATTGTTTTTTAGTAAAGATCTCGAACTAAGTAAAAATGTTTTGAAAGCTTGTTATGATGGTGGTGCCCGTTTGATGGAGTTTACTGCCAGAGGAGATTTCGCTCACGAAGTTTTTGCTGAATTAACAAAATATGCTATCAAAGAATTACCGGGAATGATAATGGGAGTAGGTTCAGTAACTGATGCTGCAGCTGCTTCACTTTATATGCAAATAGGAGCTAATTTTATTGTAACTCCGGTATTAAGAGAAGATATTGCTTTAGTATGTAATCGTAGAAAAGTATTATGGTCTCCAGGTTGTGGTACTTTAACTGAAATTGCCAGAGCTGAAGAATTAGGTTGCGAAATTGTGAAATTGTTCCCGGGAGAAATCTACGGGCCTCAATTTATCAAAGGTATCAAAGGGCCATGTCCTTGGACAAGCATTATGCCTACTGGAGGTGTTTCTACTGAGAGAGACAATTTAAAAACTTGGTTTGATGCAGGTGTAACCTGTGTTGGAATTGGATCTCAATTAATCTCAGCAGCAGTTTTAGAAAGCAAAGATTACGCTGGATTAACTCAAAAAGTAAAAGATACTTTAGCAATTATTGCTGATTTACGTAAAAAATAAAAAATAATACAACCAATTATGTCAGAGGTAATGGAAAAATTAAACAGAAAGAATAGAGGATTAGAACAATTGAATCCAATAAAAGTAGTACAATTTGGTGAAGGTAACTTTTTAAGAGCTTTTGTTGATTACGCTTTTCAAAGATTAAATAATGAAGTTGATTTTAATGCTGGTATTGCGATGGTTCAGCCATTGGCAGGTGGTATGGTGCACCTGATTAATGATCAGGACGGTCTTTATACTTTGTTTATGAACGGAATCAAAAAAGGTGAAAAAATTCAAGACATTCAGTTAATTACTAATGTTGTAAAAGGAATCAATCCTTATATTGATTTTGCCGATTATTTAGCTTTAGCTAAAGAAGAAGAACTTCAGTTTATTGTTTCAAATACTACTGAAGCAGGAATTGAATTTGTTGGAACGGATACTCCAGAGATGCAGCCACCAACTTCATTTCCTGCAAAGTTAACTGTTTTATTATACGAAAGATTCAAACATTTCAATGGAGATGCTGCTAAAGCTGTGACTATCATTCCTTGTGAATTGATTGATTACAATTCAGAAACACTTAAAAAATGTATCTTACAATATTGTGATTTATGGAAGTTGGAAGAAGCATTTGTAAATTGGGTTTCTGACGCTTGTACGTACCACAGTACTTTGGTTGACAGAATTGTTCCTGGATATCCAAGAGCTGAAATTGAAGACTACAATAGCAAATTAGATTATCAGGATAATTTAATCGTTGCTGCTGAACCTTTCTTCCTTTGGGCTATTGAAGGTGGCGAAGATTTAAAACAAAAGTTACCTTTTCATAAAACGGATTTGAATGTGAAAATTGTTGACGATATTCGTCCTTTCAAAATGATTAAAGTGCGTATTCTAAACGGTGCACATACTGCAATGGTTCCTGTTTCTCTTTTATTTGGTAACAAATTAGTTATGGAAACGGTTAATGGAGATTTTACTGGATCGTTTGTAGATAATGTGATCAGTGAAATTAGCGAAACGCTTCCTATGGATAAAAATGAAATCACTGCTTATGCTGAAGAGGTAATGGATCGTTTTAAAAATCCATTTATCAAGCATGCACTGGCTGATATTGCTTTAAATTCTATCTCAAAATTCAAAGTAAGAGTTTTACCAAGTTTATTAGGGTATTATAATGCAAAAGCAAAACTTCCAACTAATTTGACTTTTTCATTAGCTTGTTTAATCCAATTCTACAAAGGAACTTGGAATAACGAAGCTTTACCTGTAAAAGATTCTCCGGAGATAGTAGAAGCATTTAAAAATGCTTGGCAATTAGGTACTGTAGATTCAGTTGTAAGTTCAGTTTTAGCTAACAACGAGTTCTGGGGTGAAGATTTAACAAAAATTAATGGTTTATCTGAAGCTTTAGTGCTAGCTTTAAATGAAATTGATGCCAATGGTGTAGAGCAAGGGTTTGTCAATTTTTCTCAAAAAATCTAAAAAAAACACAAAAACCAAGTTAATTAAGATGCAAAAAAAATTAATAAAAGTAGATCCTTCTGATAATGTGGCTGTAGCTTTAGTAAACCTAGTTGCTGGAGAAACTATTGCATTTGAAGGAGAAGACGTTTTAGTATTATCAGATACTAAAATGAAACATAAAATTGCGATGAAAGATTTTGAATCTGGAGACAAAATTTATATGTATGGTGTGATAGTAGGAAAAGCAGGCCAAAAAATTGCTAAAGGTGATGTTATTACTACTGAAAATGTAAAACACGAAAGTGCTAAGGTTACTGGTAAAACAGAAACTATTGGTTGGGATGTTCCCAATGTTGACAAATGGAAGGATAAAACTTTCAACGGATACCACCGTGAAGATGGTCAGGTAGGAACTGAAAACGTATGGTTATTTTTTCCATTAGTATTTTGTGAAAACAGAAATATCGAAATCTTAAAAGGAATTTTTGAAAAAGAATTAAAGAAACCAAAAGAAAACGACTATCAATTATTACTTCGTTCTTTGGTGAATTCCGAAACAGGTGCTGACGATGTAGTTGCAAAATCGACAGAAGTAGATTTATTTGAAAATATTGAAGTAAAATTTATCCAGCATCAGGGTGGTTGTGGAGGAATTCGTCAGGATTCACACTCTTTGGCTAAACTTTTAGCGGGTTATGTAAATAATCCTAACGTTGCAGGAGCTACTGTATTGAGTTTAGGTTGTCAAAACTTACAAATTTCTATCTTCCAGGATGCGATGAAGGAAATTAATCCAGGCTACAGCAAGCCCGTTTTGATTTACGACCAACAACAAATTGGTACAATTGAAGAAATGTTGAGTACTGTAGTAAAAGACTCTTTTGCTGCTATTAAAGAGGCTAATAAAATTGAAAGAAAACCTGCTCCATTATCTAAATTAAGAATTGGTTTAGAGTGTGGTGGTTCTGATGGATTCTCTGGAATTTCGGCAAACCCAACATTAGGAGTATTGTCTGATAAATTAGTTGCTTTAGGAGGAACTACAATTCTTTCTGAATTCCCAGAATTATGTGGAGTAGAACAAGAATTAGTAAACCGTTGTGTGGATGATAAAGACGGAAAACGTTTCTTAGAATTAATGCAATGGTATGAAAAAACTGTTGTTGATGCAGGTTCAGGATTTGATATGAATCCTTCTCCGGGTAACATCAAAGATGGTCTGATTACTGATGCCATGAAATCGGCAGGTGCTTCTAAAAAAGGAGGAACTTCACCAATCGTAGGTGTTTATGATTATGGAGAGTATATCAACGAACCAGGATTTACATTACTATGTACTCCAGGAAACGACGTTGAATGTACAACTGCAATGGTAGGTTCAGGAGCTAATATGGTATTGTTTACAACAGGTTTAGGAACTCCAACAGGAAATCCAATTGCTCCGGTTGTAAAAGTGTCTTCTAACACTCAATTGGCTCAAAAAATGTCTGATATTATCGATTTTAACACTGGTGGAATTATAACAGGTGAAAAATCGATTGAGGAAACGGCTGATGAAATGTTAGAATTTATTATAAAAGTAGCTAGTGGTGATGTAAAAACTAAGGCTGCGATTTTAAATCAAAATGACTTCATTCCTTGGAAAAGAGGAGTATCGCTATAAAGATTGTTTTTAGATTTTGTTTTTAGTTAAAAAGGGAGGTTGTTTTTTAAAACGCCTCCCTTTTTTTATCTCTAAGTTATGATTCTGGTTGAAGACTGTCGTATAAGTAATTTGGGCAATAAAACGACTTTGCTTTCGGATTTCTTATTGTTTATTTTATCTAAAAATACTTGGGCGGCCATTTTTCCCATTTCTAATGGCGACTGATCAATAGTGGAAATAGATAATTCCATGAACTTGGTGAAAGGTTCGTTTCCAAAACCAAAAACACAAAAATCTTCTGGGATTTTAATGCCGCGTTCTTTTAGTTTTTGGATGGCTCCTAAAGCCGCAAAATCACTGGTGGAAAAAATAGCATTTGGAGGATTTTCTAACGCTAATAATTTTTCGACCGCATCTCTTCCTTCTGTAACATTACTTTTTATGCTAATGATATAATCTTCGTTTATTGGAATGTTATTGTCTAATAAGGCTTGTTCGTATCCTCTGTAGCGGTCTTCGTAGATTTCTAATGAACGATCTCCTGAGAAGTAAGCTATTTTTTCACAGCCTTGTTCAATAAGATGTTGTGTAGTCTGGTAAGATGCCAGGTAATCATCAATAGTAACCGAACTTACATTCTTCATTTCTTTTTTTCTGTCAAAAAATATTAAAGGAATGTTTTTTTGAATAACACGTTCTATGTAGTGATTGTTTTCTTTTGGAAGATTAGAGATGGACATAAAGATACCATCAACCTGAGCGTTTAATAGCGTGTTGACATTTTCAACTTCTCTGTCCTCGTCCTCATGAGTTTGGCAAATAATAACCTGGTAGCCTTCGGGATGTAAGCCTTCTTCAATACCTCTGATTACCGAAGCAAAAAAATTAGTATTGATACGTGGCACAATAACGCCTACATTATTACTTTTTCCACTTCTTAATGCCAGTGCTAATTTATTTTGCTTGTAATTCATTTTATTAGCCGTTTCAAGGACTAATTTTCGAGTGCTTTGACTTATTTTTGGGTTGTCGTTTAATGCTCTCGAAACGGTTGCAGCAGTAATATTTAGCGCTTTGGCAATGTCATAAATTGTTGTTTTTCCACTCATTATAATTAGTCTATCTCGGTAAAAATAATATTTTTTTTATAAATAATGCTATTTAGTGTTATCGATTACATTTTGCATTATAATTCGACTTGTAAAACGCTGTTATTTAGTTATTTATCTTTTTAGTAAAGATTTAGGTATCTTTTTTTTAATAAAAATTAACTTTATAATTGTTTAATATTAAAATAAAATAGCTCTTTTTTATGCATCTCATATTTTTGTTCTATTTTTAATTGTTTAATACAGAAAAAATATTTAGATTTGTGTAATCGATTACATAATTTTGCTTATAAATATTTTCTAAGGTTTTTAAATTTAGAAAATAGCTCACTTCAAGTTAGTTGTACCGATTGCTTTTTTAGAATTTTCAATAATATTATATAAAATACCAAATACATGAAAAATAAGTTTTATAGTTCGTTTTTGTGTTTTTCTACAGCCTTGTTTTTGGCTTTTTTTGTTAATTGTTCTGCTCAAAAAGAGATTGATGTTTTAGCAAATCCATGGAAAGTAAAACAGCAAATCGAGAAAGTTGTAGTGGCTCCTACTTTTGCAAACAAAACTTATAGTATTGTTGATTATGGAGCAAAGAGCGGTGGAGCAATTAATAATTCAGAGGCTTTTAAAAAAGCAATTGAAGCTTGTTCTAAAAATGGAGGAGGTAAAGTAGTTGTTCCAACGGGTAAGTTTTTAACTGGACCAATTCATTTGGATAATAATGTGAATCTTCATTTAGAAGACGGAGCTGAAATTTTGTTTAGTAATAAATCTTCTGATTATCCATTAGTAAGAACTTCATTTGAAGGAACAGAGTTGATGAATCATTCTCCATTAATTTATGCTTACAATAAAAAAAATATAGCCGTAACAGGTAAAGGAATATTGAATGGCCAAGCCGATAATGAAAATTGGTGGTATTGGTGTGGTGCTAAACAATATGGTTGGGTAGCAGGAAAAGGCAATCAAAGTGATCCTAAAAACCGTATTCGTCTAGTTGATTCTGCTGAAAAAGCTGTTCCAGTTGAAGAAAGGGTGTATGGGGAAGGTTCTTTTTTAAGACCAAGTTTTGTTGAGTTTTTTGGCTGTACTGATGCCTTGATAAAAGACGTTAAAATTATAAATGCTCCGTTTTGGGTTATCCATCCAATGAAATCTACTAATGTAACTGTTGATGGTGTAACTGTAGAAAGTCATGGTCCAAATAATGACGGTTGTGATCCTGAATATTCAAAAAACGTAATTATTAAAAATTGTTCTTTTAATACCGGAGATGATTGTATTGCGATAAAAGCTGGAAAAGATGCCGATGGAAGAAGAGTGGCAATGAAGAGCGAAAATATTATTGTTCAGGATTGTAAAATGCTTGATGGTCATGGAGGAGTTGTAATTGGAAGCGAAATGACTGGTGGTGTGAAAAATGTTTTTGTTGAAAATTGTGTGATGGATAGTCCTAATTTAGACAGAGCCATTAGAATAAAATCAAATTCCAGAAGAGGTGGACTAGTTGAAAATGTTTTTGTTAGGAATTTAGAGGTTGGACAAGTAAAGGAATGTGTTTTGATACTGGATATGTTTTATAATGTGTATGGTAATCAAACAGGTTCGTTTATACCACAGGTTAAAAACATATTTCTTGAAAATATAAATGTTAAAAATGCTGGTAAATACGGAGTTTTAGCTAAAGGTTATAAAGAGTTACCTATAGAAAATGTGGTGCTTAAAAATGTGAAAATTGATAAAGCAGCTTCGCCGTATTCTGTTGAAAATGTAAAAAATCTACAGTTTATAAATACTTTTATCAACGGAAAAAAAGTAGAAAGTCCTAAAGAATTATAGAAGACAAAGTAATTTTTGCTCGTTAATTAGGCAGAATTAAAAGAATTGAGTGTTCACGATAAATATAGTATTATGAAAAAACTTTCTTTGTTTGTGTATTCTGGTCTAGGAATATTTTCCATTTGTTTTTTGTTTTTATGTTGTAAACCAATAGAAAAAACAAAGATTTCTAAAGTAAATCAAAAAGAGCAATTAATTTCGGATAAGCTAAAATGGTCAGAAAGAATGGCATTGTCCATTATGAAACGCCATCCTAAGGCTTGGCAGATTGATAATCATGAAGCTCCTAAATGGGATTATAAAATTGGCATGATTTTAACTGCCTATGAAAAACTATATGTTAAAACCGCTAATCAAAAATATTTCGATTATATAAAACAATATGCAGATGTATTGATTGATGATTCCGGGGCTTTTCAAAATTTTAATCCTCAGGATCATAATATTGATTTCATCAATGCGGGGAAAATACTTTTTGGTTTGTATGATAAAACGAAAGAACAGAAGTATTTTACAGCCTTAAAAACATTAAGAAGACAATTTGACGATTATCCAAGAACTCCGTCTGGCGGATTTTGGCATAAAAAAATATATCCTAATCAAATGTGGTTGGACGGTTTGTATATGGGAGAACCATTTTATGCCCGATACACGGCTGAATTTGAAAAAGGAGATAAATTAAATGATGTAGCCCATCAGTTTGAATTGCTGCATGATCATGCAATGGATAAAAAAACAGGCTTGTATTTTCATGCCTGGGATGAAAGCAAAAAAATGCCTTGGGCAAATAAGGAAACGGGAACCGCTCCTCATATTTGGTTACGAGCTTTGGGTTGGTACGGAATGGCATTGGTAGATGCGTTGGATTATTTTCCTAAAGATCACCCTAAACGAAAAGAATTAGTTGGCTATTTGAATGAATTAGCCGTTGGAGTCAGTAAATATCAGGATGTTTCCGGATTATGGTATCAGGTGCCAAATTTACAAACTGGAAAAGGGAATTATCTGGAGGCATCAGGTTCAGCGATGTTAGTATATGTAATTGCAAAAGGAGTACATAAAGGCTATTTGCCAGCTAATTTTAAAAAAGTGGCCACTAAAGGTTTTGATGGTTTAATAAAGAAACTGATAAAAGTGGATGCAGATGGGGAAATACACATCACTCAAGTTTGTGCCAGTGCCGGACTAGGAGGGAATCCGTATAGAGATGGATCTTATGAATATTATATGAGTGAAAAAATTAAGGTAGATAATTCTCATGGATTAGGCGCTTTTCTTTTAGCAGCTTTAGAATTAGATAAATAATAATAACAATTAATTAAAAATATAACAAGATGAAATTAATGAAAGCAAACCAATTTTTATTTACGTTTATTTTAATAGGAGCATTGGGATTTACAAGTTGTAAATCACAGCCTAGTGCACCTTCGACTAAAAAGGGATTATCATCTTCAAAGATGAAATGGTCTGAAAGAATGGCTGGGACTTTAATGATGCGCCATCCACAAGCATTCCAAATTGACGATAGAACTACTGCAAAATGGGATTATGTACACGGTTTAGTGTTGAGTTCTATTGAAGAATTGTACAAAAAAACTAAAGATCAAAAATATTACAATTATGTAAAAGGCTATGCCGATGCTTTGATTGATGAAAATGGTAAGATTGCAACCTATGAGGAAGATAAATACAATATTGATATGGTTGTAGCAACCAATATCTTATTTGATATTTACGAAAAAACTAAAGAGAAAAAATATTTGGTTGCTATGCAAACCATCAGAAAACAGTTAGATAGCCAACCGAGAACTCCAAGTGGTGGATTTTGGCATAAAAAAATCTATCCTAACCAAATGTGGTTAGATGGATTGTATATGGGACAACCTTTCTACGCTGAGTATACTGCGAAGTTTGAAAATGGAAAAAAATTAGACGATGTTGCTAAACAATTTGAATTAATTCAGGCGAATGATAAAGATCCTAAAACAGGATTGTTATACCACGCTTGGGACGAAAGTAAAATGATGCCTTGGGCTGATAAAGCAACAGGGAAATCACCTAATTTTTGGTCTCGTGCTTTAGGTTGGTATGCTATGGCTTTAGTTGATGTATTGGATAATTTTCCAAAAGACCATCCTAAACAAAAAGAATTAGTAGGTTATTTGAATGACTTAGCTGTGGCTTTAGAAAAAGTACAGGATAAAAAAACAGGATTGTGGTATCAGGTGACTGATATGGGGGGTAGAGAAGGAAACTATCTGGAGTCTTCAGGTTCTTCTATGTTTGCTTATGCTTTAGCAAAAGGGGTAAACAAAGGATATTTGCCAGCAAAATTTAAAAAAGTAGCTAATCATGCTTTTGACGGATTGACTACTAAATTAATTAAAGTTGATGCTGATGGCGGAATTACATTGACTCAGGCTTGCCAGGTAGCAGGTTTAGGAGGAACTCCATACCGTGATGGTTCTTACGAATATTATGTAAATGAAAAAAAGAAAGACAATGATCCTAAAGCAACAGGGCCATTTATCTTAGCTGCTATTGAATTAAATAGATAAGACTTTTTCTATTTACTAATATTAACCAACCATTACCTTACCACTATGAAGTTTATAAATAATGCAGTTGCAATAGGATTAGTTTTATTGTCTAATCAGTTTGTAGTTGCGCAAAAATCAAATGAATATTCTAAAGTTTGGGTTGCCGATAATGGCGACGGAACGTATAAAAATCCAATTTTACATGCTGATTATTCTGATCCGGATGCAATTCGCGTTGGAGACGATTATTACATGACTGCTTCTTCTTTTAATTGTATTCCAGGTTTGCCAATTTTGCATTCTAAGGATTTGGTGAATTGGGAATTAGTGAATTATGCGCTTAAAAAACAGCCTCCTTTTGATGTTTTTGATACCCCACAGCATGGAAATGGAGTTTGGGCTCCTTGTATCCGTTATCATAATGATGAATTTTATATTTATTATCCAGATCCTGATTACGGAATCTATATGATTAAAACCAAGGATCCAAAAGGATTATGGTCTGATCCAATATTAATCAAAGAAGGAAAAGGATTGATTGATCCCACACCTTTATGGGATGAGGATGGCAAAGCATACCTGGGTTTTGCTTTTGCGGGAAGCCGTGCCGGAATAAAAAGTATGTTGGCTATTTGTACGATGAATCCTGAAGGAACCCTGGCTAATGATGATGCTGTTATGGTTCTTGACGGACATTTAGATGAAGCTACGGTGGAAGGGCCAAAGTTATACAAGCGAAATGGTTATTATTACATTTTTGCACCAGCGGGTGGCGTTCCTACAGGTTGGCAAACTGTTATGCGTTCCAAAAATATTTTTGGCCCATATGAGAAAAGAAAAGTAATGGATCAGGGGAAGTCACCTATTAATGGGCCTCATCAGGGTGCCTGGGTGGATACTCAGACAGGTGAGGATTGGTTCTTTCATTTCCAGGATAAAGGAGCTTACGGAAGAATTGTGCATTTACAACCTATGAAATGGGTTAATGATTGGCCGGTTATTGGAATCGATAAAGATAAGGATGGAAAAGGAGAACCAGTTCTAAACTATAAAAAACCGAATGTTGGAAAAACCTATCCAATAATGACTCCGCCAGATTCGGATGAGTTCAATTCACCAAAATTAGGATTGCAATGGGAATGGCATGCTAATGCTCAGGTGTATTGGGGATTGCCAACAAGCATGGGGTATTATACCATGTTTTGTCGTCCAATGCCAGAAAAAGCAGTGAATTTATTTGATGTTCCAAATATTTTATTGCAAAAATTTCCGGCTAATGAGTTTACTGCCACAGCAAAAATGACTTTTAATGCTCGTTTTGATGGTGAAAGTGTTGGTCTGGTAATTATGGGATTGGATTATAGCGTGCTAAAAGTAAAACAGCAAAATGGGGAATTGTTTATTTCTCAAACAACTTGTAAAAATGCCGATAAAAAAGCTGTTGAGACTGAAAATAAAGCCGTTAAGTTAGTCGCTAAAACATTTTATCTTCAGGTGAAGGTAAAAGAAGGAGGAATATGTAGTTTCTTTTATAGCTTAGATGGTAAAAAATTCGAGTCTTTAGGAGAAGATTTCAAATCTCGTGAAGGAAAATGGATTGGAGCTAAATTAGGATTCACCGCACTTCGAGAAGGAAAAATTAATGATGCAGGAAGTATAGATATTGATTGGTTTAGATTTACTAAATAAATAAACGATGAATGATTTTTTTAAAGGTTTAATTGCTTTTTTATTTTGTTTTGTAGCTGGATTAAACACTCAGGCTCAAGTCCTTGATAAATCATGGAAGAGCATTACTGAGTTGAAAGACGAGAATTGGTTTGCTTCGAAAGAAGCGAAAGCTGTAGCCGAAAATGTGTTGTTGTATCAACGCAATATAGGTGGATGGCCCAAAAATATTCAGATGCAAAAGCCGCTTTCTGATGCTCAAAAGAAAGAATTGTTGGCTCTTAAAACTTCAACAGAAGGTTGTACTACCGATAACAGTGCAACTTGTCAGGAAATGCTTTTTCTTTCCAAAATTTATAAACAACAACCGGACGAAAGCTATAAAAAAGCCTTTCTTTCAGGATTGGATTATTTGCTGAAAGCGCAATACGAAAATGGAGGATGGCCGCAATTTTATCCTTTGAAAAAAGGATATTATACTCATATCACTTACAATGATGATTCTATGGTGAATATCCTTACTATCTTAAAGGAAATTAAAGATAAAACCGATTATTATTCGATAAAACCATCTGAAGAAATCGTTGCAAAAACGAAACTTGCTTTTGATAAAGGAATCGATTGTATTATAAAAAGTCAATATAAGCAAAATGGTGTTTTGACTGCCTGGTGCGCGCAACATGATGAAACTACTTTTTTGCCAGCTAAAGCACGTGCTTATGAATTACCGTCATTGAGCGGGAAAGAATCCGCTAAAATTGTATTGTTGTTAATGTCAATTGAAAATCCTTCAAAAGAAATAATTACAGCAGTAAACAGTGCTGTAGCTTGGTTTGAAAAAGTAAAAATAGAAGGTTTAAGAGAAGATCGTTCTTTGAATGAAAAAGGCAAGGTGAGCGACAAAAAAATGGTTGCTGATGCTAATGCTCCTGCTATATGGGCTCGTTTTATGGAATTGGATAGTAACAAACCTTTTTTCTCAGATAGAGATGGGGTTAAAAAATATTCATTATCAGAAATTGGGGATGAGCGCAGAAATGGATATTCCTGGTATACCAATGAGCCTAAAGAAGTGTTGAAAGGATACGAGAAGTGGAAAAAAAAAGGCTTGGCTGAACTGAAAACAACTCAAAAAGAAGAAACTAAAGCAGCAAAAAACGATTATAATGTTGTTGTTGCCCTTGATGGTAGCGGCGATTATAGCAGTATTCAGGCTGCCATAAATAATTCGCCTTCGTTTCCTTATCAGCGTGTTTTGATTACTATTAAAAATGGTAATTACCATGAAAAAGTGAGAATTCCGGAATGGAATACTAAAGTTTCCTTAATTGGAGAAAGCAAAGAAAATACAATTATCAGTTTTGATGATTATTATGGGAAAATCGATCTGGGAAGAAATAGTACTTTTCTAACCCCCACTTTATTAGTTGAGGGAAATGATTTTAAAGCAAGTAATTTAACCATTCAAAACACTGCCGGTCCCGTTGGTCAGGCAATTGCTTTATCAATTGTGGCGGACAGAGCGGTGGTTTTTAATTGTATTATTTCAGGAAACCAGGATACGTTATATACTTCTGGCGAAGGATTTAAACAATATTTCAAGGATTGTTTTATTGAAGGAACGGTAGATTTTATTTTTGGTAGTGCAACGGCTGTATTTGATAATTGTACTATTCACAGTAAAAGTAACGCTTATGTAACAGCGGCTTCAACACCAGAAAGTTCTAAATATGGTTTTGTATTTATGAATTGCAAATTGACCGCAGCTGAAAAAGTAACAGAAGTTTACTTTGGAAGACCTTGGCGAATTAATGCAAAAACAGTATATCTGAATTGCGAAATGGGAAATCATATTAAGAAAGAAGGATGGAATAACTGGTCTAAGGCCGATGCCGAAAAAGCTTCTTTTTATGGAGAATATAATTCTTCTGGTTCAGGGTTTCAGCCAGTAAGCAGAGTAGCCTGGTCACATCAACTTAAAAAAGCAGAAGCGCAAGCATATACACTGGAGAATATTCTTGGCGACAATAACAAAAAACTAAATATTAATTGGTATTCAAATTTCAAATAATTATGAGAATTAAATTGTTACTTTTATTATTAATAGCTACTAGTTGTTTTGCTCAAAAAACGACTGTTTACACCATTGGCGATTCGACAATGGCTAATAAATCGAAACCGAATGAAAATCCGGAACATGGCTGGGCGCAAGTTTTACAACAATTTTTTGACAATAGCGTGGTGGTTGATAATAGAGCGCAAAATGGTCGTAGTACTCGTAGTTTTATCAATGAAAAACGTTGGGATTCGGTATGTAAGACTTTGAAAAAAGGCGATTATGTTTTTATCCAATTTGGGCATAATGACCAAAAAGAAAATAAACCAAGTGTTTATACTAATCCGCGAACGGCTTATCGCCAAAATTTAATTCGATTCGTATTAGAAACCAGAGCTAAAGGTGCAACTCCAGTTTTGTTTTCGTCGATTGTTAGAAGAAATTTTAATGCGGAAGGTACTTTGGTAGATACCCATGGTCTTTATCCAATGGAAACCCGATTAGTGGCTACGGATTATAAAGTGCCATTTATTGATTTGCAATATTTAACAGAATTATTGGAAGAGTCTTATGGAGTTGAGGGTTCTAAAAAATTGCATTTGCATTTTAATGCTGGCGAAAGTGCTTTTTACAAAACCGAAAAACATGACGATACTCATTTGTCATTGTTAGGAGCTACTGAAATAGCTAAATTGGCTGTAGCCGAATTAAAAAAGACTGATTTAGACTTGAAAAAACACATTAAATAATAATTGTTGTCCGATTAAATTTATGCTTAATAAGCAGGTCGCTCCGCTGGAGCTTTATAAAAAAAATACTGTTTTCTACAAACAGTTCGCTCCTATCGGAGCAATTTTAGTCCCATCGGGACATACTGTTTGTAGAAAAAGAGAATCGACAAAAAAACAAGCTCCAGCGGAGCGACCTGTATGTACGTACCATAAATATTGGGTGTTACGTTTTATTTATGTCTTTTTATCGGACACTACCGTTAAATAATTATTACTATGAAAAATATTTCTTTTTATTTCGTTACTCTTTTATGTTTCAATATGCTTTTGGCGCAAACAAATCCTAAAAATACTGCTGTTGAAATAGAAAGAATTGTCAATAGTATTCAATTGCCTGTTATTCCAAATTATAAGGTTACTGTGACTCAATTTGGAGCCAAAGGTGATTCGGTGACTAATTGTAAATTGGCTTTTGATAAAGCAATGAAAGCCTGTTTAAAAAAGCATGGAGGGACTATTATTGTTCCTAAAGGGGTTTATACGATTAATGGGCCGATACATTTTGTTAGTAATGTCAACTTGCATTTAGAGACAGGTGCTAAAATACGATTTGGCTCTAATCCGAAAGATTATCCTTTGGTATTAACCAGTTGGGAGGGAACAATGTTGTACAATTATAGTCCGCTAATTTATGGAAATAATGTAGAAAATGTTGCTATAACCGGAAACGGAATTATTGATGGTGAAGCTAAGGATACTTGGATAAAATGGAAGCCTCTTGAAGAAAAAGACAAGCTTTTAAGTCGTGATATGAATCATAACAATGTTCCTTTAAAAGATCGTGTTTTTGGCGAAGGCCATTTTTTAAGACCGCAACTGATTCAGTTTTTTAATTCGAAAAATATTCTGATTGAGGATGTAAAAATTGAAGACTCACCGTTTTGGTGTATTCATTTATTAAAATCTAAGAGTATTACCCTTCGCGGATTAAAATATGATGCCCAAAACAATAACAATGACGGAATAGATCCTGAATATTCGAGCGACATTTTAATTGAGAAAATTCAGTTTGATAATGGCGACGATAATGTGGCTATTAAAGCGGGACGTGATAATGAAGGACGTGATAATTCGAATAGCCCTTCTGAAAACATTGTAATTAGAAATTGCGAATTCAAAGGTTTGCATGCTGTGGTTATTGGTAGTGAAATGTCGGCTGGTGTCCGCAATGTGTATGTAGATAATTGTAAAGCCAGAGGTTATTTGAAAAGAGGAATTTATATTAAGACCAATTCAGACAGAGGAGGCTTTGTTAAAGAGCTGTATTTCTCTAATATCGCGTTAGGAAAAGTAGAAGATTGCATTTATATGACGGCTAATTACCACGGAGAAGGCAGTGGCTTGTATCCTTCTAAAATTTCAGATATCTCTATTTCAAATATCAGTTGTGAGGCTGCTTCAAATACGGCTATTATCATTGAAGGTTTTCCGGAGAAGAAAGTCGAAAATGTAGTTTTGGATAGAATTACTGTAAAGTCAGCTAAAAACGGAATGACATTAATTAATACTCAAAATATTAGTGTAAACGAAATTATTATTGGGGATAAAATAGGAGTTCCAAGCTCTGTGAAATAACTCTTTTTTTTCTAAAATATACTATTAGAAACCCGTTGGGTGAAATTATTAAAAATGTATCGAGAACCGGTTTTAATGAAGTTTTTCTTGTTCTTGATGCAATTTTCTATCGAAAATCATTACCAATGACGTTTTTATTAAAAGTGAAAATTAGATTTACCAATTTTCTTTTTTGCTTGATCAAAAAAGAAACAAAAAAATCA
>JBDLTG010000023.1:0-6273 GCA_039805885.1 Bacteroidota bacterium | reverse complement strand
GTTCTGGAAGTAGTGCCTTGGGTTGATGCTAAATTAAGTAGAGGCTGGACATTAGAAAACAGAAAAAATATTATCAGTCAATGCAAAACTTCGGCTTTGGCTAGAAAAATGGCAAATTCAGACGATTTCTGTGTCTGTATTGGTGAAAAAATCCAAAAACAATATAGTTTTCAGGAATTCCAAAAACTCTTGCCTATGGAGCGAGCTAAGGCGTATAAGGATTTTGGAGCGAGTTGTTTTGAAGAAACAGGAATTGCTAAAACTGTTTTTAATGATTTGAGAACAAAAGCTGCTAATAATATTAAAAAAGGCGATTACAGCTCGGCAATAAAAAACTACAACGAAATTGTCAATCAACAAAAAGCAACTGCTTTAGATTACAGTAATTTGGGTTATGGGTATCTAATAACCAAACAATACGGAAAAGCTATTAAATCCTTGAAAGAAGGTGAAAAACGAGACGATACCGAATTGTTGGTAAAATTAAATTTGGCTCACGCTTATTTATTGAATGGTGAATATTCGAAAGCGAAAACTATTTACAAAGAATACCAAAATCAAAATGTGACCGATAGTGTAAGCTGGACTCAAAAAATTAAAGAAGATTATCAAACTTTTGTAAAAGCTGGAATTCAAAATGAGAATTTTGAGAGGGTTTTGAAGTTGTTGAATTAGAGAAGAGAATATAGAAAAAAGAGCCAAGAAAAAAGACTTTTCAGTTCGAGTTAAGTCCTGAACTTTTTAAAATCTTAGTGAACCTTTGCGAAACCTTTGTGCTCTTTGTGGTTAAAAATATATGAAAATAATTTATGGAAAACATTAATAAAATTATTGATTCATATCCGGATAAATATTTTGCAATTATACAACAAGCTCGAAAATATATTTTGAATGGTTGGAATATTGATGAAAAAAGCAGATTAAATATTCTTCATAGACCTTGGGTTGCTCCATTAAATTGGGGCTTAATGATTTATAAAGGAGCTAGTAAGGAGATATTATGTGAGTTTCAGTATGATAGTAAAATTATTATTCCTGCTTTTTATCGAGAGTTTTTAGAAAATATAAATGGTTGCTTTTTGTATGATATATCATTGTATGGTATAATTCCGTCTTTGACAAGAAGTTTTTTGCAGTGTCATAGTTTACAAACTGCAAATGATTATTGGAAAGGTGGATATGAAGTTAATCAAACATATTTTTATTTTGGTGGTGCTAAATATAATTATGAAGAAAACGTAGGTTATTTTTATGGTGAAAATAAAATAATTTCAATTCGTAAAAACGGTGAAATTATTGGAGAATGGACAGATTTTTCAGTTTTTTTAGATGATGAAATTAGTAAGTCAGAAAATAAGATGTTGAAAGAAATACCAAAAGATATTAATTTGAAAATTATCGATTAATATTGTCAGTTCAATCACAGTAATGCATCATTAAAATCTTCGCGAATCTTTGCGGTAAAAAAATACGGTTAGAAAAACATGAAAGCAACCTACCATAAATATATTCTTAATTTCAAACGACCATCAGGAACTTCCCGTGGTGTGATGACCGAAAAGGAAACCTGGTTTCTGGTTCTGGAAAAGGACGGAAAAAAGGGGATAGGAGAGTGCGGAATTCTAAGAGGTTTAAGTGCTGATGATCGACCTGATTATGAAGCCAAATTGCAATGGACTTGTGCTAATATTCATTTGGGAAAAGAGGCACTTTGGGAAGCTCTAATTGAGTTTCCTTCGATACAGTTTGGAGTCGAAATGGCGTTTCAATCTTTAGCAAGTGAAATTCCTTTTTTGCTCTTTCCTTCTGCTTTTACCGAAGGTGAAAAATCAATCGAAATTAATGGTTTGATTTGGATGGGCGAAGCAGCTTTTATGAAGCAGCAAATCGAAGAAAAACTAGCTCAAGGTTTTCGTTGTGTAAAACTCAAAATTGGCGCTATAGATTTCGAAAAAGAACTGGAATTATTGCGCTATATTCGAGAGTGTTTTACTCCGGAACAAGTAGAAATTCGTGTAGATGCTAATGGTGCTTTTGGTTCAAATAAAGCTTTAAATAAATTAAATCAATTATCTGAATTTAAGTTACATAGTATTGAACAGCCTATCCGAAAAAACAATACTGACAGGATGGCAGAGCTGTGTGAAACGACTCCTTTCCCTATTGCTTTAGATGAAGAGTTGATTGGTGTGTTTTCATCGGCTAAAAAAGAGGAATTACTCCAAAAAATAAAGCCTCAATACATCATTTTAAAACCTAGTTTTGTAGGTGGTTTTCGAGGAACTCAAGAGTGGATTAGACTGGCCGAAAAGTACCAAATTGGGTGGTGGATTACTTCCGCTTTGGAGAGTAATATTGGCTTAAATGCGATTGCACAATGGACTTTTTTACAATCGAATTCTATGCCCCAAGGGCTTGGAACGGGTGCGCTTTACACCAATAATTTTGATTGTCCGCTTGAAGTTTCAGCAGGACAATTGTGGTACAAAAAAGAGTTGGATTGGAATTTTGATTTTGAAAAATTATAGCTGTCTACCCTTAATAAAAAAGGCTTGTGAAAAAATCGTTTTCCAAAGCCTTTTTTAATGAATTAAACTATTTTATCATCTTCTATCCCAACGATAACCACGATCGTATTTTTTCCATTGTCCTTTTCTATGGGCGCGGGCGTTATTAGGGTTAGCCCAATAGCCTTGTCTTTGTATGTAAACATTACGGGAACTGCTCCATACCCAGCCACCTTCAATCCAAATATAATTAGGGTATGGTCTGGGAGGGATGTTGACTTCAACATAAGTTGGTGGTTCGGAAACATATCCAACACTACAACTGTTAATCGTTAATGTAAATCCTCCTAAAAGGATTAAAAAAATGATTTTTTTCATGATTCCTATTTTTAATTTATAAATCCTTTTACTAGTTAAAGTTAAGGATTTTTATTTTTAAAATAATGGTAATCAGTGTTTTGTTGGTTTGTTTTAAAGGAATCAATTTGGGTTTTAGTTCTTTTTTTGAGGACGATGGATAAATAAATTGAGCAAACCTATTATTGGTCCTATTGCTAAAAGCATATAAATATAATCGGAATTGATAATTTTAGAGCTATATTGAATGAACTGAATACTGACTATGGTGATAAAAAATCCGATACAATTGACAATAGTAATCGATGTTCCTTTGGTTTCTTTTGGTGCATTTTGAGCAACCAAAGTAGAAAATAGAGGAGAGTCGGCAATAACTACAAAACCCCAGAATAATAAAAAACACATCACGAGATAGATGGAATCATTAGAAAGTAATAAAGGTGAAATAATACAACAAATACAGGAAGACAACAGCATTATGCTGGCTAGTTTATATGGGCTTGTTTTTTGGGAATAGATACCGCTAAAAACACAGGCAAGACTTCCAAAAGCGATTATTGTAAATGAAAGCAATGGAAGGTTTAGGTTTAAGTTTTGATGCTGGAGTTGGTACTTAGCTAGCATTACAGGAACAAAAGCCCAGAAAGTATATAATTCCCACATGTGCCCAAAATAGCCAAAAGCAACGGTTCTAAACTCTTCTTTTTTAAATCCGCTCAAGAATGCTTTGTAATTTAGTTTAGAAGAGGCGGTTCTAAAAGGACCATTCGGAACAAAATTTAAAATTAATAGACCACCCAAAACAGAAAATAGAGAAGTGGCGTAAGCAATCAATTTCCAGGGTAAATTAGTCGTTATACTTTTGATTAAATGGGGAAAAGCTGTTCCCAGAACCAATGCGCCCACCAAAAAGCCTAATGATTTGCCCAGTCCTTTTTCGTAATAATCGGATGCAATTTTAATTCCTATTGGATAGATACCAGCAAGAAAAAAGCCTGTTAGAAATCGTAATACAAGTAGAATGTTAGGACTGATTGCATCAATATTAATTCCTAAATTAAATATTGCTGCCAAAAAAGCACTTACTGCAAATACTTTGGATGGAGAAAAACGATCCGAAATAGTAAATATAGAATAGGACAATGTTCCGATGATAAATCCAAATTGAATGGCACTGGTAATATCTGCAAGAAAACCTTCGCTAACTTGAAGATGACTTATTAAATCAGGCATAATTGCATTTCCGGCAAACCACAATGAAGTACAAAGAAATTGAGAAAGAACTATTATGGTTAAAATAGGTTTCATTCTTTTTGTTATAAAAGATTACTACTATTGGGACAGGATTTTAATAATCAGTTAAATTTAATGTTTTTTTTAACATTTAGAAAATGAAAATATTTATAAAGTCGGTTTTGAAAAACTAGCGAGAGAAGTTAATATAGAGTAGGCTTATTTTACAATGTTGCTTCTATGTAATTCTTAAGAGATGATTTGGCTTTTTGATGAATTTTATTTTGCATATAACCAGTCCAACCTAAAAGAAAACCAGAAAAACCGAATGCCTGTTTTGCCCAAATCCAAATATCAAAATTGTCATTTTGTTTGATTATGAGTCCGTCTTTAAAATAAAATTCTGAGTGGATTGTATTTTTTATTGGTCTTTTGTTTTTTCCAAAAGTATAAGTCGCCGTCCATTGTGCAGAACCTTTATGGGGGGCACTTTTAATAACTGTATATTCTACAGCTAGGTTTCCTTTGCTTTTTTCAATCAACATTTTCCACATTTTAGGAACTTCGGGGCCTTTTAATGTGCCAAAAATAGGGTCGTGAAATTTTACATTTGGATTATAACAGTTTTCTATTTCTGAAATCTTACCATCAGCAATTGAAGTGTATAATTGATGAATTATTTTTTCTGATGGAGTCATATTTTAAACGTTTAGGATAAAATGCGTAGTTTTTATTTTAAACTAAATGTAAGAATATTTTTTGTTTTGAATGTTTTTTTTGGGATAAATATTGTGATATTTTTTTGGATGAAAACAAAATTACGATACTTACTGCGTACTAATTTCTTTGTTAGTATCAAATGTGTTTTTGCTGTTTTTATAGCTAGTCGTATAATAGGATCTTTTATTGATAGCCGTGAAATTTCCTGTTTGACTACTAAAATTACCCGATTTCCCTTTGATGTTAAAACGTATCGATGCGATGTTTAACTTTTTCAGTTTGTTCATCTCAGCAGCTGTAAAAGTAAAATAGGAACTAAGCGTGTTGTCACTATTTTCAAATAGTCCTTTATCAGTACAACTGATATAGCTGTTGTCACTAAGATACACATATGTTGTACCCGAGATAATAAATTTAGGATTGATCGTGGCAACTGAAATTTTCAATAGACCCCCGCTTTCTGTCTTAGCTACTTGTATTTGAACTTCACCACTAAGGGAATAATTAGTACTTATAAAATTCCAATTAGGAGTGGCTTTGTATTGTTTATTGCCTTTTAGAGTCATTATTTGCTGACTTGTGACTGCAATCGAAATAAATAAAAAGAATAGTACTATTTTTGATTTCATATATGTGAAATTTATTTTTTAGCGGTCATATATGGTATCGCCTTTTTATTTATTGGTGTTTGCTTGTGCAAACTTGTTGTTAATGGCGATTTCATTTAGAGATTTTTATGGGTTGTATGTAAAAGTATCTGTCCAATCAGATGTTTTTATGGCCGAAACTAAATTGTCTGAATTTATAAAAACACGCAATTCTTTGTTGGCTACTTTTTTACTATACAAAGCTCTAAAGCGATATATTGTTGTTTGGTCATTGGTGTTTTTGTACACTTCAGCTAATTCTAAGTCTTTAAAAGTACCATACCATTGTCGGTATTTGAAACAGGTTTTAGAGAGTTTTTCGATGGTTATATTATTGATAACTGATGTTGTAGCTTCGCTGGCTGTAAAGGGTTTGAATTTTGATGTATTGCAAGTAATTAAAACCCGTTTTCCTAATTCGTAAGCTTTATTTTTTTGATTGGTATTGACTTGGCTTAAAGCCAATTTTACAATTTCATCTTTTTGATGTACTTTTTTTGATTTACATCCTACTAATGCAATTAGACTTAAGATTACGATCAGTTTTTTCATTTTTTGTTGTTTATTTTTAATAATAGATTCGGGTCGGGACAATTATCTAAATAAAAATCCAAATCAGATTCACTGCAAACACCAGGATAATCTCCATCGTAATCCTCAATATTTTTTATGATTTGAAAATGCAAATGTGGTGCATAATCACCATTTTTAGATGAATTCCCAAGAGTTGCAAGCTGTTGCCCTTTTTTAAAAGGCATTCCGTTTTTTAGATTTTTTATACTAGCTAACGCCAAATGACCGTATAAAGT
>JBDLTG010000022.1:0-10749 GCA_039805885.1 Bacteroidota bacterium | reverse complement strand
CTATTCACAGTTCTACAATATTTTCAGATTTTCAAAAAAAACTTTTCCACACAAGGTAAGAGATGTCTCAAAGTAGCGCGAACAATAGTGGAGGAGTAGTTATATTTATAATTGTATTTATTTTATTAACACTTTTTCTATCACTTTGTACTAAACCAACATCTAAAACACCTAAAAATAATAATAAAAAAGAAGCCAACGCCAAATTTGATCATAAATTATTATCATCTTTAGAAGACAGAATGGACCTCTCTAATCATCCAGAGGCTAAATTAGCTACAACAATGGAATTAATTGAAAAAATAAAATGGCCAGAACTTAAACAATATTGTAGAGACAATTCATTAGCCGATATTCTTAAACAAATAAACGATAATAGAGATACAATTAATAAACGTAAACAGGGATATTTTAATAAAGCCTTAGATAATTTAATAGCAAACCCGTATGAAGTTTTAATTATAACTAAACAAGAAAACGGAATTGGATTAACATATGTGAAGAAAACACCAATCGATAGACTACAAGTATTATTAAATAAAGGCGAGATCATAGCATTCGAGGCAATCCTAACATAGTCGGCGTAGCGCACGAATTAATTTTTTATTTTTTTATTTTTATATAGATATAATGTTACTCACTATTGCAGCATGTATAACAGCTTCGACAGCTTTAACCTCCTTATCAATTGCCGTTGTAGGAATAGTTAAAGAAAAAAGACGAAGAAAGAAGAATAAAATCACAACCACAATAACAGAGAAATTATAAATTTCAATATATATTTTTTTTGTTTTTATAGTATAATGATTGGATGTCGGAGAGGAACTGACGGAAATTGTATACCGAATGAGATTCCAATTAGTTGCGGTATTCCGTCAGCACCACATGATGAAGTTGTAAATGACTTAAATAAGATCAAAAATGAAATAGAATATAAACCCAAATTAGGCCCTAAAAGATTTATGAATTATGTCATGAAACATGATAATATACAACAAATTAATGTAGAATCACTAGAAATGATCTCGGGTATATATAAACAAACAGGAGAAAAGAAGGCAATAAAGTTATTAAAAGCATTGTTAAAAAGATTCGCAAAGGTGAAACACACCTCTAATATTATATTTTTAACACACGATAACGAATATATATCAATTGCGATTATAAAAAAAAATATAAAGGATATTATTGATAAATGTCTATTCTTTAAAATTGTAGGATTCGTCCCGTCTATTAAATGGAATTTATGTTATTAGTCCTTTAGAATCCAAAACAACGAACGCCACCCACAATTACTTTCATTCATTTCTTGATCTCTAACCGGATTATATATTATGGGTTTATTTATTTTTAGGGGGCTATCAACTCCGAAGGGGTCGTAATATTTCACAAACCCCCCCATGTCTTTAACACCTACCCAATGTGTGCCCTTATTCCAGTCGAGATTTAGAATACATTTAGCGGGAGCAATATTTTTTTTTGATAATTTTTCATATTCTGAAACACTCATACATGGTATACCATATGATTCTATAAGTATATTAGAAATAGGAGGAGAGTTTTCACCCAGAAATCCATATTTAAGTACATTATCATAAGCTTCGATATTTACGCCAGATTCACAGGGAACATTACTCGCTTTCCTGGCATAAATCCCGTATTCTGTCCGGACATCTGTTGATTTACTGCGAAACCCCCCTTCTTTTTGTGTGATCTTTTTTTTTTAGTAGCAGCACCTCCAACGGGGTAGGTCACTTCACCATATTGAACAGAGTTACCACCGTGAGTAGGGAAACCACCAAATCCCACAGCACCGAAACCAGCAGCACCGAAACCAGCAGCACCACCATGACCATGGAAACCGGGAGAGGAATTGTGATTCATCGTGTTATGTACTCCACGCCCTTGAACATGAGGTACAAGATATCCAAAAATTTCCTCATCCATACTTCCACCCCTTGTCTTACGTACTTTAGCATGTCTACCACCACAGCTCATACTGGTTGCTCCTTTTCCAAGAACCTTAGTTAAAAGAGCATTTAAAACCGGACCAGCAGCAGCAGCTAGAAGGGGTACCAGAAAGCCACCCCTTGTTTCAGCAATCACGTCCCCATTTTTATCATGAAAATAAATAGAATCCTGCATCTTATATTTATAGTAAAAAAATTTAATGAAATAGTAATTATTAAAAAACACACTTACAAATCAAGTGAAAGTGTAACCATTTCCGGCTTAGTGTTGAAATTAACAAGAGATTGATTACTCGTAAATGAAGTAGAAGTTGGTATATTATTAACTGTAACAATTAAAGCACCAAATTCGACAGCATTATATTTAACTGGAGTTATAGGCGGGACCACTTTAACACCAATGTTTAAACTATTTGTTATTATCATGTAATTATTTTGAACTGAAAGAGAAGTAGAACTAGTTAAATTAGTATCAGTTATGAGAGGATAGTTCGGAAACGCACTTAACATAGGAAAGTTGGAAGTGACTGAAGACCTCATTTCACTTGCGGTAGCTTTTATTGATACGAGTAGAATGAAGGGTAAACCACCACCAGATGAACTTAAGGTAATTAACTGTGATATAATATATAACATATTTACAAATTGTTGAGTATTCCCCAATTCCCCAGCCTGTGAATAATTAGCAACTAGGATGTTTTGACCACTAGGTGTGTTCAATTGCACATAATGTAGTCCAGTTTTTTCATTTATTGGAGTCGCAGGGGCCTCACTTTCAACTGATACAAAATCTACTTTAGTTAACGATAACTCAGTAGTAGGTGGTAGTCCTATTTTATGTACCCCATTAACATCATCAGAACCTATAAAATAACAACAGTATCCACAATTAAACATAGGTAACAGTCCAATGTCAGGACGATTCGAATCATCTAAGGAAGCAGCCACACAAGGATCAATGAATGACCAACTACTACCAATATCGATACCGAGGTTACCTGTATTAGCATCCCACACAGACTGTGTAACATAAATGTCACAATTATTTGCATAAAAAATAGGTAAATGAGAACGATCCACATCAGAAGTCAATAATGTATCATTTTCGGTATTATGACTTTTAAAATATATTTTTAACGAACTCATTATATATTATACGAAACTATTTTTGTAATTGACGGAGAATGGCTTCCTTTAATTTAACATCATCTGTTTGATGATAAAGTTTCATAAGTTCTTCATTAATTTTATTTTTTGGGTTCTTTTTAAATAATTCAGCAATTCCAGGAATGCTTTTAAGAAGATCGGGTATGAAAGGTAATGAATGTTTACCAACACTTGAAAGAACATCAAACCACCCTTTACCGTAAACGTCATCATAACTTATAGGAGAGTTCACCCCCCCACCACGTGTTCCGGTATTGTCTTTAGACCAGTTCATAGAACTATTTATTGAAGTATAAGGTCCTAAACGATTATCTACCGTATTAATTCTCGAAACCATGGTAGAATCTTTAGGCACATTATGAGTACCCCAAAGAATATCAGACTTTAAAAGAGACAGATCTTTGATCGAGCTTTGCATCTTATATATGTGTTAAAATCTTTTAACATGTGACATAAAAAAATATTTTTAGTTCTTATAATCTTTATCGTTCCTTGGAACTGGTGCACGGCACTAAATAATTCTACGACCTAGGAAGACCATAACACAAGTTGAGGGGACCGTCGTGGTAGTACTAAAATTGGCAGCAAAGTTAAAGTTTTGACCAGCATGATGTTCTACACCAACTTCAATTGTATAAATTCTGTTAGTATTCAACCATGTAGGATAGGTGAGTGTACTGTTATTTTCAGGACGATCTTTACCACTAATATCCATAAGTTCCATGAAATGTCTCTTCATACCAACACCCGAGGTAGGAGTGGTCATGACAGAGTTGTAGTTACTAATAAGTGGGAATGTTTCGCCCATTGAGGTTAGAGAATGATTGGTAACAGCAGATGAAGGATTAGGATTCATGTTATAAGTAGACCCCCCGTTAGAGATGAAGAAATAGTAAAGTACACTACAAGGGAATGGCACAGATACCTGAGTATTAGCGGCTGAAACTCCCGCAAGAAGATCGATATTTTGAACATACACTTGACGATTGGGGATTTCTCTAACATGGGCGGGAATTAAATCTGCAGAGGTTGTTGTAATGGTAGGATACTTAATATCTAGTCTGGGAGTGTTGAAAACAACGGGAGTTGTAGAGGTGGTTGTAAAGATTCTAGATTGAGGTTCAAATGAGATATTGAAAGAAATATAATCAATGTTTAAAAGTTGAGCATCATACGCAACATCTGCTAAGAATTTGAGAGGGATAACCACGTCGAAATTAACGTCAGTTAGGCCTGCAACTGGGGTAAGATATTCCAAAGCATCATATTGTTCAAACTTGACACCAGAATATTCAAGAATTTCAAGTGCATTTGCCGCAACTCCTCTATTATTATATCCATTGTAATTGACAATTTGTGGCCCATCTTTAGTAATATATTGAACTGTAGTATTTATTTGGGAAATCCAAGCGGTGGACGGGCGAGTAATTCCATACGAGTTAGCCCCAAGACCTACTGCACTAATTGTTAAAATAAGGTCTGCTTGATTAAGATTTACAAATGTATTATCCCCTGCACATGTAATAGTATAAGTCGAGTTGGTTCCAAATAAGGTACTCCCCGAGGGGAAAGACTGGAGGTTCCATTTCTTTTGTGCCGACATTATATATATGTAACAAAAAATATATAATTAAATCTTTTTATTAGTCCGAGGACAAGCTTCGCGTTAGTTCTTACTTCTTCTCTGCAAAAAGTACCTTAAAGTTTAAAAATACAGGAGTACTTACAGAAAAGGGTTCATTCTTTACAGTTCTCAATCTTATTTGAACAGAGTCAACAACGTCGAGATTATGAATTAATGGAGTCTTACTGTGGAAATTACCATTAACAACATTACCAATAGGGCCCATTATAGGAATTGCTAGTACGTTTGTTAAATTGTTATCAGATGATTGTCTAGCAAAACTAGCATATACTAACATAAGATCTTTGGACTGTGTGAGATCTATCACATCGGTTCCTGTATATGGAGCTGTAACAATTGTTGGCCAATTTAAAATAGCAGCAATTTGAGGAGCCGCAGTTAATGCTACCCGTACAACTCCTGCCTTAGTAGACGCGTGAAATGCTCCAGGACCTGATACTGTTATGGGTTTTATTACATTTGTTAGGACCGTGTTTAATGCAGTTAGATCATAAAATCCAGGTTCAATTACCACTGTTTGTGTTCCACTTCCATCAATATATACTACTGTTTGTGTTGTGGTTATGTTTTGAATACCTGAAGTGTCTACTCTATATGTAATATCACTAATCCATCTGTAATAATCTTTATTTACCGGAATCCTAGTTCCAAAATTTTGAGTATAATCACTAGTATCCGGGGGAATAGTAAAGGTAAAACTTTGATTATCTACGGGTAATGCTAAATTGGTGTTAACAATAGCCATTCTATTATCCGCCATCTATATATCTATTCAAAAAGAATTTAGAACATGTTATTAAACATATTTATCCTTAACGTTTTGAGTTTAGAGTCAGATTCTGACGTAGGCTTCGCGGTTTCCATTATATTTAACGTTGTGGTTAGCTTATTTTGTTTAACATGATCTTCCACTTTTCCCCAACCATGTAATGTAGGTTTCGGTACTAAAGGACACTTTAATAATCCACCTTCAGTTTGAATCTTATAAATGGGAGCTTCGGGTTTAATGGATTTATTACCAGCTAGGCCTATACCTTCCTTAACTATATTTTCTTCTTTTTTTGTTAATTTCCTATATCCTCCTGGGGTTTTACCCCCCTGTATTGATTTAAATACTTTATATACATTAGATGTTTTTTTCCATTCAATTGGTTCATACGGTTTAACATATTTTCCTGCTTTAAATATATAAAATTTCCTCTCATTTCCGACTTCTGGCATGTCTTCTAGATGTAATTTATATTTAGCATCTTCGGTCATAAAATCACTATGTAAGATGAGATGGTTACAATTATTTTTAATACTTGAGGGGACGTAGGCTGGACTTTGTGTTAAATAAACAACGTGTCGACCTTCGTGTCTACCTCTAATTGCGAACTCATCTACGAGTGGTTCAATACCTTTACGTTTATATAAATCATCAAATACTACAATCTCTGGCTTCTCTACATTGGGCATTTCAATAGGTTCATCTGCGTTTACCCCTGTCCATATGATGCCTACTTTATCACATATTGTTTTAAGCTTAGTTGGAGTCTCATCATCTTGACTAGATAAGGGTGCTATATATGTTATACTCTTTATTGGTCTTGGAAAATCAGGTATAAGGTTTGCAAACATTGTAGTCTTACCTGAATTAGACGGACCTATAATAAGTACTCTAAATGTGTTAGCATGTGGACTCGCGTTTACTCCAAATCCAAATCCCATAAGGCCTTTACCTTTATCATCAATTAATCTTTTTTGTTTCATTATATATTGTGGTAAATCTTTTGTGAATCTTTTGAGAATCTTTTGAGAATCTTTTGATGGGTTGAATCTTTTGAGAATCTTTTGAGAATCTTTTGAGAATACTTATGTGATATTTATGATCACTGATTAACATCCTGTAATACCTATGTGATATTTATGATCATGAATTAACATCCTGTAATACCCGGGTGAATCTTTTTGGGTTGTGTTATTATGATACTATGATTATCCACGTGTTCTAAAAAATGATCTTCAAATACATATAAATTTTTAGATGGTTTAAAATCAATTATATAAAAATCATAACCATCTCCTAGTTTGAATATTCCCCTTTTTGAATATTTATTCACTCTGTCATTTGTAATACGTGTCATTATACAATAGGTGTGATTTTTTAAAACTTGACCGTCCTTATAAATTTCTTAGGGTTTCTTACACCTTGTCCGTTTACAAATTCGAACTTGACTTGATAATTGCATAATAGGTCAAATTCAATTTCCCTCCCTGATTTAAACATTGCGATTCTATCCCCTCGGTATTCCCGTTCGACCACGAATTCAATAGATGCCGGGGACACTCCTTTACATCTGACGTGCCAATCGTTTTCAATCTCTCCGGTTGTTTCATGGACTCCTTCCAACTTGTCACAATAAACCTTTGGTGCGATGAATACGCTTTCAATTGCTACGATGTTTTTGTGGTTTTTCCACGTGAAATCTGTGTGAAATTGTCCAAGTTCTTCTCCAATAAGTTCTCTTCCGTAAATCTCCTGAAACTTGTCTGCTAATGGTTGAACTTTGTCGTCGGGGATGTGCATGGAGTCTGTGTCGGAATAGTAGATGGGGCAGTCTGCAAGTTTAGCTGTATGTACTACCTCATTCATAATTCTCTTGGACATGCTGAGGATCATGGCTCCACAGTGTGCTCTATTTTTATGTTTATTCAATGCTACATACTTCTTAATCTTGTATGAGTGCCACTTGGGGTCTTGATTGGGATATTCTTCATATGACTTGATCATGTTAATGTTCTTTTGTAGATATTTATCGAATGCTTCCTTTCCTGTTTTGAACACTCCTGTCTCGTCGGATGGGTTCATACATGTCTTACCGTATGCGGAATTCATAAGAAGTTTGTAGACGTTTTGAATGCCGTTTTTTTCCTTCTTCTTCTGTGCTCTGAGGTCAAATACTGTTCTAATTGAGTCATTAATCTTGTTGTTGAATCCTTGGTCCCAATAAACTCCTCTAATGATGTCGTACTTTGCTCCATGATATGTTACCATATCTTCAAGTGTAATCTTATCAACAATCATGTTTTTTTCGGGGATAGAATGATTCCACACCCTAATGCCTTGGTTATTTCGGTATGAGAAGGTGGGACAGTCCATTTCTTTATCAATCGATTTAAGTTTAATTTCAACTACATAGTGGTCTGCATCTGTGTTGATTCCAATCTTTGGTGCTCCGATTGGGAATCCTGGAATCCTCGCCATTGCTGAAGGGTATAGTGAAACTCCATCAAAATCTTGAATCTTTTCCTTCAAGTGCCACTTTTTATTGTCTTTGGTCATTACTCTACCTCCTACTATTGCTTCTTGAACGAATGATCTGATTGACCCTGTAAGTTGTGATACTTTATCGTAACATCCCTCTTTGATAAAGTATTGATCTGCTAATGATGGTGCGGTGAGGTAATTAAAGGCATCCATATCTAGCGCTTCTTGACACCATTCTCTGAACTTTAATAAACCTTCTTTAAGTACTCTCACGTCTTGGTCACAGTAGTATTTGGCATATTCAATGTGTTTAAACTTATTTTCACGGATGAAAGGTTCAGCTACCTTTAGAAATTCTTCATACGTGGATAGTTGGTTTCTTTCTTTGTAATGTTTTTCCACTATTGCGAGGTTGATGTAATTCTTATTAACTGTTGCCTTTGTATAAATATCATAAGGCATTACTTGTTTCTTACAGTCAAGTTTAAACATGTCTTCGAATTTTTGTAGTTTCTCAGAAATCATTTTATAACTATCCCTAAGGGTAAACTTTTTCCTGTAGAACCTAATATCGATGCTGTAATATTGTCCATCTTTTTCACAGTCTCCTGTAATACTACAATGTTTAAAAATGTGTTGGAAATCATATTTCAGGTTGTGAAAATAAATGATAGCATTATCAGGCAGTGCATTAAGTAATGCCACTGTACATTCCTCACCGGTTGCGTTGAAGATTTCGGGTTTATCTACTGCTGACCAGGATACAAGGTATGGGACGTGAAACTTACCTTCTGTGCAGGTTTCAAAATCTGCAAAATAGATAGGTCTTTTCTCGAATTTGGTCTTTAGTTTAGTTTCAATAAATTCACAATCTTCTTCTAATAGTTCAAACGTCTTATATTTGTCGTTAAGTGTTTGATAATCAATGTTGTTTTTGAAGTCGGAAAAGGATAAAACTTTGAATCCGTTTGTTTCTTTAATCTCCTTGATGATGTGAATTGTTTTCTTTTCGAATGAATCGTTGTAGTATGGTTTACCTGAACCTCCTAATTTCTTAATTTCATTCAATCTAGAGTCATTTGGGAATTTATCTCGGTTACGTGCTGCGAATAGGTGAATAGGGCAGGTCTCGTTAATGAAGTAATGATCTTCGTAAAGGCCCAAAAAGATTGTGTTATCTTTGTTCTTCCCGTAGTTAGTGGTGTTAATCTTACCATTATTATATGTTGAAAGATTAATTCTACAGTTTAAAATGTTTGCAACCTCTGTTAGTTTATTGCGTGGGAATGACTTACTGACTATTTTACTATATATTTGTTGTAGTTCTTCTGGTGTGAACTTTTCTGTCTGTCTTAGAGAGAATAGTACGCAATGTTCGTCGTCTCTGTCTTCTCCTTGTTTGTAAATTTGATATCTAGTTAAATCGAATGGAGTTTCGTTTGAGAATGGGAAGAATGCTCCATCATTTTGTTTTGTTTTTATTATTTTTTCAATCTTAAAATCACTAATTTCATCAATGTCAAAATTTTCTAGTTGATCTGATCCGTGTGTCTTTGTGGTACTTGTTTCAAACCTGTCCATCTTACTGATGAATGTTCTGATGGTATTACGGTTAATCGCAATATGATGAATGCGTCCGTTTTGTCTGTATGATACTACATACTTCTGAGATGTGTCCATTTCTTCTAGATTATCTACAATCATATCTCTTACTTTCTCGTCACCTGTTTCTTCGTATACATTAAGTGCATTATTAATGAAATTTGTGCTAAAATCTGCTGGGGGGTTCTGTGCTAAGAACCTTTCTAACATTTGCTTTTTAAAATTATATGTCTTCGCGCTACTCTGAGACTTGTTTGTTACTTCCATTATATCTTGCTTGTAAAAATTTAAAAAAAAATAATTAATTAATTAGAACCGGTTTGAACTAGTTTTGTCTCTTTAATATAATGACTGCCCAATCTGGTACTTTAACTTTAACTGGTTCACAAAATTTATTAACTGGTGCTGTTAATTTGACAGGTCCTATAACACTAAATGCGTCTACTCAATTGACTACAATGATTACTAATCAGAATACAATTTTAACTAATTTGGCTACTTTAATTAGCTCGTTAGCCTCTGTTGTTACTAATACCGGTAATACTGTTACTGGGTTAACTTCTTTATTAAGTGGTGTAAACTCTACTGCTACTAATACAGGTAATACCCTTAATGCCGTGTTGGCTTCGAATGTATTATTAACATCGTCTAATACTTTAAATACCTCTGGCAATGCTTCATTATCAAGTCTTGTGGGTTCTTCAAATACTATAAGCACTAATACGGGTAATATATCTACTAACGTTGGAACTTCTAATACATCATTAAATGCTATAAATACGTCTATAGATGATATAATTGTATTATTAAATGATATGAGTCCTGATGATGTGTCTGCTATAACTACTATATTGAATAATTGGAATGCTACTGCGGTACCTACTTATGAAAGGTTTGGTCCTGGGTAATTTTTGAATAGATGTTGTAAAAATGTTGGTGGGGTTGGTGGGAAAAAATGTAAAAAAATATTCTGCAGTATTAATGCCTCCTACTTTATCTCTTCGATATTGTGTTTTTTTGTAATCACTCCTCCACTATTGTTCGCGCTACTTTGAGACATCTCTTACCTTGTGTGGAAAAGTTTTTTTTGAAAATCTGAAAATATTGTAGAACTG
>JBDLTG010000021.1:0-14415 GCA_039805885.1 Bacteroidota bacterium | reverse complement strand
ACCTATATGAGCAATACAATTTTTGACTTTGTTGGAGGAACAACAGGAGAATGGGAAGTAATAAAAATGAACACCTTAAAAGGTGATGCTCTGGCTGATATCACTCATATTGACAAAACTTCAAGTTCGCTAATTAAGGGAAATGAAGGTATTTGGACTTTAAAAGGCATTGTAAGTAACCTTAGATATACAGAGAAAGCCGAAAAAGAAAAACTAATCGCTATTCAGGAAGATTTAGGCCGACCAACGGCAACGCAGGCCGCATTTATTCCTTTGCGAAAATCGGCTGAATGGTGGAATCTCGCTCAGGATGAAAGAAGAAAAATCATGGAAGACAGTTCTAAGCATACACAAACTGGATTAAAATATTTACCAGCCATAGCGCGAAAATTATTTCACAGCAGGGATATTGGTGAAGCTTTTGATTTTTTAACCTGGTTTGAATACGCTCCAGCAGACGAAGAAGCTTTCGAAGAATTATTGTATTCTTTACGAAAAACAGAAGAATGGAATTATGTGGATAGGGAAGTAGATATCCGATTATTGAGGGTTTAATTAACTACTTCTGTAATTTTGAAATGGTGTTTTGTTGTATTTTTAATCCCGATACCTGCCTGTCGGCAGACTGGGCTATCGGGATTGAAATTATTATTTTTTACAAAGTTCTTTCAACTTATCGAGTGCTTTTGGGAAGTTCTCGTTCATATAATCTAAAAAATCTTCAGAGGTGTCTAAGTCAACAGTTACGGTTGTAGTTCCATTGTTTTCTTCGAAGGTATAGTTTTCAAATCCGTTTGCCCATTTTTCCACTTCTGGTCCTTCTGTAATTTCCTTGTTTGCTTTTAAAAGACCATAATGTTGAATAGAAACAAATTGGTTGGGAATGTTTTCAGCTATCCTGGAAACCATACCTCCCTTTTCTCCTTTCTCATCTACTCCAATAAATAGAATTTTACTTCCTTTGTCCCAACTTCCTTCATAAGTCGATGTTGGGTTAAACAAAGAAGTCCATTGCTCATAGGTTGATTTACTGTTGAGGCCAAGCATAAAATCATAAATCTTGCTCACAGCTGCATTGATGCTTACTTTAAATTGTAACTTTTCCATACTATTACTATTTGTTTAAATTATCTCAAATACAAAACCAACTTTGCATTAAGCTTACTCAAATCCATTGTAGTAGTTATTTTAAGATGTTTTCATTTTGAAATTGAATTTGATTTAAATGAATTAATAATTGATTCCATTCTTCCTATAAGTTTATCTTTATAATGAATGTTAGTCCAAGACATTATTTGATATAGATTTTTATTGTCTTCAAATATTGCATATCTGTAAAAGACACTTTTTCCATCTTCTAAATCCTTACCGCTCATTGAGAAAACAATAGCATTACAAGAATTAATTTTAGTATTGCTAAAATCGTTTATTTTAAAATTTTCAGTGATTTCATCAAAATGCATTGTGATAACTTTATAATAGCCAAGTAAGCTAGGAGAAGTTTTATGAATTCCTAATTTTATGGCATTTTTAAATCCTTCTTTAGGTTCTTCTAGTACAATGAAACGTAAATCTTCATTAGCTTTTCGAAATTGAACTTTCGCTAATTCATTCATTTCATTGGTTCTTTCAAAGTCATTAGGAGCTTCTATTGAATAATTTTCGGTAAAGATTCTGTCTGTTTTATTTTCAGATTTTTTGCACGAATAAATAAAGATTAATAAGATTCCTAAAATAATTTTTTTAAAATTCATAAAATTCATAAAATTTAGCATTTAGTTTTTCAAAATAACACACAACGGCTAAGGCTAAGAGTTGTACCGGATTAAAAAACACTTCCGTCTTTACCAGCACCAAAGTAAATAAAAAGCAGAAAATTTTGTACCCGCACGGTAACTGGCAAGACTTTTAGCCGATGTTAGCAAAGGTTGCTTCTTTGTCGTGTATTTTTAGTCATTTAGCTTTTTGAAAGATCCTATTTTAAAATACATATTCAATAGTCCCATTAGAAAGCCAACAATAATTCCCACAATTAAGCTTTTGAAAATCAGATCACCAAAGCCTGATAAATCGTTAAAGTCGGCATTAAATAGTCCTTTTGTTATTAATCCAGCGGTAAGTCCTGCTGCAATCGCTAAGAAAGCCACCTTAAAATATGTAAAGTTGGTCGGTTGTGTCATAATAATTTATTTAAGTCTTGGAAATTTATCGGGTTTCTGCAATTACTGCTAACGTCCCGCTACTACAGCGGGGTATTAAATTAAGAACTATTTTCGAATTTGGCAAATTATCCCAAATACAAAAACAACTTTCCATTAAGCCAATTGCCCAAATCCGTTGTAGCGTGTGTTACCTGTCGTTTTTATTTAAGACGAATAATTCCATTTTCATTAAGTTTTTTGTCTTTTTCATCCCAACCATCATAAGTTTTAGTCAATTTTAAAGTGTTTAATTGTAAGTTGTTGGTCAGCAATAAGTTTTTCACTGTACTTTTATAAACATCATTTTGAAAAGGCGGTTCAGACCATTCTAAAGTATATTGGTATGCATCAATGATTTTGTTTTTAGAATCTGTTTTAATAATCAAAATGTCGTGAAATTCTTTAATCAAAGTTGGTCCGGCATCATTGTAACTTTGTCCTTTAAAAGTTGCTATAAATTGATAGTAATTATATTGGCCATCTATTGGTTCAAAAGCTGTAATTATCTTTTTCGGTTTATGGAATCTACCATAACTATCATCAATATCGTCTAATTTTGAATAGTCAAAGTCTGAATTGATTGTTTGCTTTTTTAGAACGTAAATTTTAGTATCATTTAGTTTCGTAGAAGTATCTTCAACACCCGATTCAAAAATTGTTTGAATTGGTTTTGTCTGACAAGAAACAAATGCAGATAAAAATATAGTTAATAATGAAAATAAATAAAGTTTGATAACTTGCTTCATATTGTCGGTTTTCTGATGTGTCAACTTTTAAAATGACAGGTAACGTTCCGGTACTACAGCGGGTTTGAGACTAAATTAAGCCCTATTTTCGGATTTGCCAAATCATCCCAAATACAAAAACAACTTTCCATTAAGCCAATTGCTCAAATCCGTTGTAGTAGCTGTTAGTGGCTGGCTATTTTCCATTTCGTTTAATTAATTCTTTTACAAATTCAAGTGAAAATTCCGCTTGCTGTTTAGTGTGTTCTATGTCTGTATGAGCAGTAGCGTTTCTCATTCCGCGTATATCATTTATTGCAGGAATATCTTCTTGGGTAATGATGTTTTCTTTTATCGCAATCTTTATAATATCATTTATTTTATGACGTGGTATTCTGTAATCTTTATCAGTAAGTTTTTTGTAAAGATGAGTTTCTAATACTTTGAATGATTCTAAAATTGAATTTGAATAATAACCATCGCTAAAAAGTTTGTTTGCATTGTCAAGCTCTATGATTTCTTGATTTTCAATACTTTGTTGAGTTTTTATTTTCCGCTCTTTTCTATATGTTATAGCTGTTGCGATTGCAATAACCAATTGTATACTAAGAGTGATTATTGAAGAAATTTTACTAAAACTTTCTGCTTTAATATTATTTTGGTTAATATAATTAACGTACAATTTAAAAGCAATTATATTAAAAAGAAGTAAAATAGGAGTGATTAGAATAAAGGCGAATAAAACATAAGCAATCCATAAAAAATAATTAAAAATCTTCCAACTTCCAATTTTAGTTTCTCTTACGACTAGTTCGATTGTATACAAATACAAACAAATAGAGAAACCATAAACTGAATATAATAAGTATTTTGCTAATGTTATAGTTGAATAACCTAATTCAATTTCAACGAGTGCTAATTCATCTTTAAATGCACTTAAAGAAACCACAAGAGTAACGAAACCTAAAATGACTTCGAATTTTCCTCTAATTTTGTCCATAAATATGATTTTTATTTATTCAATTCTGCCGTTAGCTTGCCACTAACTAGTATATAGGTCTGATAAAATCAGACTTATCGCCCCCAAAATGGGTGGATTGGTCTGACAAACGTCAGTATTTATTTTTTTGCTAATATATAAATAAATCTTACAAAATCTCTACTTCTGTATTATTTATCTTAAGGTTTTGAGCTGTATTTCCAGTTTGTGTTTTGTATTAAAACAGTCTAATTCACTGATTCCGAAATTCTAAAACCACGCTCTTTCCCCAAATACATTGGATTACCGTGTTTTTCAGACCAAAAACCATCTAAAAGATCTTTAGACAAACAACGATATACCGCCACGCCTTTATAGGTTTTCGAATCTTCTCCTTGGTATTTGAAATTGATAACCAGAATATTATCTCTAAAAAATCCGGTTCCTGTTTGGAGTTGGTCGTTATTAATAAGCCATTTTGCTTTGATTCTATTGTTGCGGTCAAGAGTTAAAGAAAGCGTTCCTTTATAGTTGTTTTCCTCGGCATCTTGATTGCTTCCTATAATTTGAAAGTTACCTGTCAGGTCTTCGATATTCATTGCTTTTTGAAATTTATTGAGTACATAAATAGCTAAAAATTTTAAAAAATCAGCCACAGATTCAACGGATTAACACGGATTAATCTGTGGGAATCCTTATAATCTGTGGCAAGTTAGATTTTATACTACAGATTTTCGGTTCGTAGTAATATATTTTTTAGAATTCCTGCAAGATTACTATTTTATATGGAAAAGGCACAAAAAAAAAGAACCGAAGTTTTGAGGCTTCGATTCTTTTGTAGAAATAATTAATACCAAAAAATTATTATTTTAATTCAAATAGTCCCAGTGTGAAGTTAAGATTGTGGGGCTTTATTTAAAATTAGGACTATTAAAGATTTAATTTTTTTATTTGAAATTTTCTCAATTGTTTGCTAACTATTTTTTTACAGAGAATATTTGTGGGTTGATGTTAACCATTAAATAGGCCCAGTTGTTAGTAGTATCATTCAAACCAGTTCCTCCTTTTAAGGCTACCATAGAATCTGAACCAAACATTTGAGAATATCCAGCAATTAAAGTGATGTCTTTGCTTGCTTTGTAAACTGCAGTTAAATCAACCTCAGTACCCAAGTAAGAATCTTGCTCTACACTAGCTACAACAATTTTGTTAGGAGCATAAAATAAGTGTGGTGCTACTGATAGGTTTACTTTTTTGATAGGGAAGTCTAATTTTAAAGTTACATCTTGCAATCCTACTGAACCAGCGTGGTTGTTTACATAGAAATAATCCATAAAACCATTGAAAGCGTGGTTTGTACCAAAAACAGGATTGAACGATTTCACCACTGTTGAAGTAGAATTTTGGTCTTTTCCAGATAAAAATTCATATCCTAAAGTAGCTTTGAATTTTGGAGAGAAAGCATATCCTAAATTAGCTGCTGTTTCCCAAGCTGAAACCTCACTAGTAGCAACTTTTCCGGTTTGTCCGTAAAAACTAAAGTCAAAAGTTACTTTTTTCCCTGCGTAATTAGCATAAGTTCCAAAAGTTTGAGAATAATTGGTTTCAATTACAGAAGGTGCTTTTAGGTATTCTCTTCCAAGGTTTAAAGCTAATAAACTAACCCCTAATTTTTTAATACTAGTGTGATACCAAGCATATTGCATGTCTTTAAAATCAGTAGCATAAGGAGTAGATGGTGCTACTTTTCCTTCTGAATCAGCATTTAAAGCAAAACCTAAATCCAACTGAGACTTAGCTCCTTTGTATTTGATTAAAGCCGCATCAAAGCTACGTCCTTGATTTGCCCAATCTAATCCTCCAATGATTCTTTGGTTGTCATAAGCAATAAGTTGGCGACCTACTTTAGTACTCCATTTATCAGTAAAACTGTATTGTGCCCATCCTTCAAATAATGCTATTCCGTTTTTGTCTGTTGAGATGTTTCCAAGAGTGTTCACATTTCCCCAAGTACGTACATTTTGCAACGCTACTTTTACAGTTAATTTTTCGTCTTTGTAATTTAAGTTCAATCTGGTACGTTGTCCAACAAATGAAGTGTGGCTTGTAGTAGGAGTTAATAATGTTCCAAAACCGTTTGTGTACTCATATCTTGGTCTGATTTGAATATCAGAACTGAATTCCTGAGCCATTGCCCCAGTACCTACTAATCCAATTATTGATAAAGAAAGTGTCTTAAGTAATTTCATAATCGTTGATTTTAAAGTTTGTTGTTGTTTAATTATTATACTGCAAACATACTTACGTAATTCTACTTATGTTCAACGTCTAGCGCAATAAAAACAAGCTTTTTAAACCAATTTTATTTACTTTATAAAGCAATAAAAAATAGGCGTAAAAGCATAAAAATGAATTAATGTATTGGTTTTTATTGGTTTAAAAACACGTATACATACTAAGTAGAATTTTGAAATAGTTGAAAATCTAATAATTGTACGTAGTTTTTAGGGTTTTATGTCCAAATAGAAGCGTAGAATTCGTTGAAAAAGCATTGTGTTATTTACTTAAGATAACTAACAAAAAAAAAGCCCGATAAAAACATATCGAGCTTCTGTATAATAAAACAAATGATTGCGTCAATTTTTAGCAGCCTATTTTAGATTTATTGAGACATTTTAAAATAATGATCGGCAGAATTTTTTCCGCTTCCATAAACTAAGAAAAACAAACAAACGGCCAAAGTCGCTAAGGCAAGAAATAAATTTTCAGAGTGCATTTTGCCCATAAAATTCACTAAAATAGCTCCAAATAAAATAGGTAATTGAGCAATAATAGCCCATCGGGTAAGTAAACCAAAAGAAATCAATATTCCTCCAATCATGTGAGCAGGAGTAATGTAATGGATGAGGAACATTCCTCCTCCAATTTTGTCAATAGGAGAAATCAAATCGACTAAATATTGGATATTAGTGATAAAATGAACTCCTTTCACGAATAGAAACACTCCCAGTGCAATTCGTAGTAAATCTAAGGTAAAATAACTGTGCGCATTGGCCCATTTATTTAATTCTTTTACATTGTTCATATTGCTGTATGTTTAAAAATGGTACTACTAAGGTAGTGATTTTTAAAATAATAGCGAACAGTAGTTGCGTTAAAATCGATTGAAATTTCAAAAATCAATCGCAATAACAATTTCAAAAAACAATTTCAAAAAACAATGACAATGGCAATTTCAAAAAACAATAATTAAGTATAATACTTTTGAGATCAAGTAAAATTCAGATTAAATACTATTTGAAAATCGGGAAGAATTTATCACTGATTTTGGTTTGTTATCCAATCCAGTTCAGGATCTTTTCCTTGAATTTGATCTTCAAGAGTTGGAGTTATGGGAATATCTGGATAAATACCATGTCCTAATACTTCGGTTTGGTAATAAGGCGCAATATTCATAATCCCGATTCTGATTTTTAGTTTTGAATGCGGTAGAGTTACAACTGGCATAAATCCAGCTACGGTGCCGTTATAATCGCCTCCGGTTTCTTCGCCTACAAAAGTGGCTCTTTTTGATCCTTTTAAATTAGACGAAAGAATACTTGAAGCCGAAAAGCTCGCTCCGTTAATTAACACATAGATTTTGCCTTTGAATGCTTTTTTGTTGATTTGCTTTGGCTTTGTTTCGGTATCAAAATAATTCTTGCCGTCTTTATCCTTATGAACATTAACTAACAAATAGCCATACATTAAAGGGGCGAAAAGTGCTTTTACTACTTTTACCGCAACAGTACCTTTGTTAGAATAGACTCCATTAAACAAACTCGCTCTGGAAACTACTTCTGATTTTTTTAAGAATACAAAAGTCGAATCGGCGAGGTAGCTGTAGAGTTTGATGATTTCGCTCAATCGCCCGCCGCCGTTATTCCGTATATCTATAATCAGGGTTTTAGTATTTTGCTTTTGAATTTCGGCAAAGCTTTCTTTATAAAACTTTCTGAATTTCCCGCTTTTAAAACCTCTAATCTTTAGTATGGCAACGCTACTGTCTTTAGATGGGAAACGCAGTTCTCTGATAAAAGTATTGGTCGATTTTTCGAAACCGTTAATTCGTTTTTTTCTTTTTAAAGCCTTTTGCTTTGCTTTGTCAACCGGGACAATTTTTTCAATCTTCTTTTTTGATTTTTTTTCAATGCTATCCAGTTTAAATCTCTTTATGGTGATGGCTTTGATACTGTCATTGGATTTAAAAACGTATTGAAGGCTGTCTTTGATACCATATTCAGTGATGAAATTCGAAACAAAACGTCTGGCTGCAATCCGGTTTTTTAAAGTGGTATTAAATCCATCCGAACTGTAAAACTGATTGTATTCCTTGGTGAGGTTTTGTGGTTGTACGCCATTTACCGAAAGGACTTCGGTTCCTGGCTGTATCGTTTTGTTATAAGATTTATTTTTGATAACATACAGTTTATCATTGTAAAAAGAAAAATCAAATTGCGAAAAAGGCCCAACTCCTTTTTTGATAATGGCCTTAGTTTCTTTTTTCGAAAATTGCTTCTCTGGCACTAAAACATAGCTGTGTCCCTGTCTTATTGAAGCCACAACCGTACTGATTTTTTTATAAAATTCGAGCGGAGTTAAGGGCTTGTCAATCGTAGTTTTAAGACTGTCAAATTTATAATCCAGACTTTCTTTGCTAATGTAATAATCCAGTTTAGGATGAAGTTTCTGTAATTTTTTATGGGTAAAATCGACGTCTTGCTTGAGTTGGTTCACCCCAATTAATTGTTGTAAATGTTCGTTGTCTTTTTTTATAGTGCTGCATTGTGCAAAAAAAGTTATTAAGGCAAACAGCAGTATTCTTTTTTTTAAAATTGAGTGGTGAATCATTTATTTCTCTTTTTTCTCGAACATTTTATTAAATGCCTCTGCCGTTATTATTTGAAGCTCATTGGTTTTGCAATTCCAAATAGAAGCATAATTTTTAGATAGTACAATATGATTTTTCCAATTTGCGAATTTTTCATAAAGCATCAACGTACAAATATCTGTAGCAGTGATAAAATCACCTGTTTCAGCTTGATGATTGTGCATGGTTTCCACATCGATTTGATCTTTTTTGTATTGAATTGGAATTAAGTTTTTATGCAATGCTTTTCGGCTTATGAAATTATTGTTTTTATCAAAATTCAATACATAATCATTTCCTAATAAAACAACTCCATTTACATCAGGTCCTGTTAAAATATAAACTTTTTTCTCTCCATTAGAAATCAACGGAATTAGATTTAGTTTACTATTGTTGTAATTTTTGATTAGAGTATCTTTTTGCAGTGCTTTTTTTGAGTTTTCTCTTAAGGTATAATAATCGAGTTCATTTTTGGTAAATGTTCTTTCTTCTATTAATGTTGTTGCCTTATTGACATCAAAAGTAGCATCAAAAGTAACGGTTCCAATGACTTTTGGTTTTTCTTCTTTTGAAAAGAAAATACATTTTGATTTATCATTTTCAGAATATGAAAAGTAACCTCCAATTTTTTCTTTAGCCGTATATTTTGCTAAAAAAATATCAGTACCGTACCAGGAAGCCATTTCCGATTGGTATAATTTTTTTCCTTCTTCGATAATGGGTTTCGTTAGTTTGTCTGTTTTTGATTGACTAATACAATTTATGGTAGCAAAAAGTGAAATTAATAGTTGTAGGACTTTCATAGTTATAAATTTGATGGGGTTAATAAAAAATTAAGTTCGTTTAATAATTTTTTTACCCGATAACTTTTCATTTCTTCAAATAATTTAGTTGAAAATTTACTTCGATTTTCGAATTCAGCAATTAGTCTGTCACTACATATTTGTAAATAGTACTGAGGGTTTGGGTTGCGATAATCACCATCTCCGATGAATACGTAACATTTGCAAAAATCTTTAATAGTGTTTTTGAATTCTGTTAATGACATATCATTTCGGGTGATTTTATTATTTACTATTTTCATAGAATCTTCTCCACCTAAATAGATTAAATTATCTGAAATAAACATCTCTCCAGAACTTCCGTTTATTATTTTCCATTCCTTTTGTCCCTTTTTTAAAAACAAGAAAAGTTTCTGTCCTTTTTTGGGTTTTTCAAATCTATTATCACAAGTCCATTCTTCAAACATTTTTACTGATATTGTTCTATATTTTTGCCCTTTTAAAGTTTCGCCTATTTTAAATAGATAGGTATTGTTTTTTACCATGTCAATTTCTCCAATGACTATTAAGTCTGCACTGGCAGTAATTAAAGTTAAAGGGAAAATATCTTTTTTTGCTTGAACTTTTAATGAGAAGAAAATAATGAATAAAAGAAGAATTTTCTGTTTCATGTTCTTTAAGATTTATTGTTTGAAAACTGACTATTAGAGTGAGAATGGGAAAGATTTCTGGGGTATTATTTATCACAATTTTCATTGAAGTAGTTAACCAAATCAGATGGTTGTCTACCCTTAAAATAATTGCTCTCAACTTTTTCTATGAGTAATGGACAGTCAGAAAAATATTCTCTAACTAAATCTTTTTTAAATGTCATAGTGCCTATCTTTTTGATAACATCCCAAGACGGTTTTTTTATATAATATATGTATGTCCAACCTCCAACTTGAGGTGGAGCTATTTTTGATATTTCATAGAGTGACACTTTTCCATTGATAATTTCCTTAATTAATTTGGGCTTGTTACTGTTTTCTATTTTTAAATATACATAACGTTCCGCTTTTTCTGTATTAGGATATTGTTCAATAGCAATTAAATCTGTAGAACTATATTGGATTTTTTTGCTTTCTATTTCACACTTTATAGTATTACCTTTTATTTTGCATGATTCGGTTGTAACGCTACCATCCTTATGAAATAACTTGGTTTCGACTTGTGAATATGATGCTTGATGTAAAATAAATATTGCGATAATTATTATTGATTTCATTTGATAAAAAGGAGATTGATGTTTAATATTATTTTAATTAGAAGGTTTTTTTTATGATTCCAGACGAATCTCGCCATAAGCCATTTTTGTAAGTTATAATTCCTAATTCTGGATGATAAAATTCATTTCCTAGATTTGGATTTAGTTCTGCTCCAATAACGTAATCAGGAATACATACTCCGTTAACTTCGGTATATCCATCATGACAAGGATTGCTAGTTTCACAGCTTAAATTAAAAACAATTATAATTAAAAAGGCTAGTGATAAACTTAATTTTCTCATTTTATAAAATTTAATTTGTATTAATAATAACTTATTGTCGCTTTTAATGTGTTAAAATTTTTCAAATATATTAAAATATTCTTACAAGATATATTTTAGAAATAATGTTTTTTAACGATAAAACCCTGTCAAAGTTTAAAACTCTGACAGGGTTTTAGTAGTGTATTTCTAAAAAAATAAAAGATTATTCCACAATAATATCATGCTTATACAGCAAGCCTTTTAGTCCTTCAAGGGCGAAATGTGCTTTTTTTAATTTGGTTTTCGAGGGATCGATAGTGTAGTTGTAGCTGCTTCTAAAATCGACTTTGTTGGCGATGGCTTTTTCAAATTCTGAGCGGTACAAATCGCAGTTGTTGAATTGCACTCCAGTTAAATCAGTGGCCATGAAGTCAACGGCAATAAGGCTGGAATTAGTAAAAGTGGTATCTTTCATTTTCAATGCATAGAATTTAGAGAAATCCAGGGCGCAGTTTTTAAAGTGAATTTCGAAGATGAGTTTGTCACTCATAGCAAAATTGACTTCTTTGATTTGGCAATCGTTAAAAAATACGGTTCTAAAAGCCGTGTGATTGATTTTGGAAGTATTAAAAATGCAGTTGTTGAACTGGCAATCGATAAAAGTGACGCCTATAAGATTGCATTCAGAAAAATTGCAATTGGTAAATGTGCAGCTTTCAAATTCTTTGAGGTTGAGCGTTTCCAGACCATAGTGGATGCGGTTGTAGTGCTGGTCAAAGAAATACTCGGTCATTTTTTTGTTTTTTAAACCCGACAGTGTTTTTAAAGTTGTCGGGTTTGGATATTGTATTTTGAATTAAATCAAGATTTTTTATAAATGAATTTATTATTTTCTTTTTTGCTTGATCAAAAAAGAAACAAAAAAATCAAGTCTTGCGCTTCCTCGTCGGTCAAATAAGTTTTTGAATGCTAAAAGAAAAGAACTCGCTAACGCTCAAACAGCTTTTCTTTTTACGCATTCTTCAAACATTTGACACTCGACTGCGAAAGCTAAGGACGGCTATGTCTTAGAAAAAAATGAAAGCTAGATTGCGTTCTGAAATATGAAATCTGTTTTCTGCTCACTAAATACTGATGACTGGTCACTAAAAAAACTACTCTTCTTCTTTTTGTCCCATCATCATTAGATAGGCTTTCAGGAATTCGTCGATTTCGCCATTCATTACGCCATCAACGTTGCTGGTTTCATAACCTGTGCGAACGTCTTTGACTAATTTATAAGGTTGCATCACGTAGTTTCGGATTTGCGAACCCCATTCAATTTTCATCTTTCCGGCTTCAATATCGGCACGTTGTGCTTGTTTCTTTTTCAATTCGATTTCGTACAACTGTGAGCGAAGCATTTGCATGGCACGCTGTCTGTTGTCTTGTTGCGAACGGGTTTCAGAACACTGAATCTGGATTCCTGTAGGCTTGTGATACAGCTGTACTTTAGTCTCTACCTTATTTACGTTCTGTCCTCCGGCACCACTAGAGCGGGAAGTTGTAATTTCAATATCGGCAGGATTAATGTCGATTTCGATACTGTCATCCACCAATGGATAAACATAAACGGAAGCAAATGAGGTATGACGTTTTGCATTACTGTCAAAAGGAGAAATACGCACCAATCGATGGACACCGTTTTCGCCTTTTAGATAACCAAAAGAATAATCGCCTTCAAATTCAAGTGTTACGGTTTTAATTCCCGCAACGTCGCCTTCCTGATAATTCAGTTCTTTTATTTTGAAACCGTATTTTTCACCCCACATCATGTACATACGCATCAGCATCGAGGCCCAATCGCAACTTTCGGTTCCACCTGCGCCGGCTGTAATTTGCAAAACAGCACTTAAGGTATCTCCTTCATCTGAAAGCATGTTTTTAAATTCAATGCCTTCAATATGGTTTTCAGTCAGTTGGCGTTGTTCGTCAAGTTCTTCTGATGTGAGTTCGCCTTCTTTGTAAAATTCGTAGGCGAGCTGTAATTCGTCTGCTAATTCAATGGCTTTGTTGTAGTCTTCAATCCACTTTTTTTTGTTTCGAAGATTTTTTACAATAAGTTCTGCTTCTTTGGCGTTGTTCCAAAAATCTGGAGCAAAAGTTTTTTCTTCTTCGTTAGAAATTTCGATAAGTTTAGCATCGACGTCAAAGATACCTCCTCAACGCACCAAGGCGCTCCACAATACCTTTTATTTGTTCGGTAGTTGTCATAAATTATGTAATTTTGTTGCGCAAAAATAATAAAAAAAATCACGTAGGGACTACAGACGATGTATCTCTATTAAAAATATAAAAATGCAAATAAATTTAGTCAGTGATACGGTAACTAAACCGTCTTATGAAATGTTACAATATATGTTTAATGCTGATGTAGGGGATGATGTCTACAAACAAGACCCTACTGTTGTTGAATTAGAAGAGAGAGTGGCGGCTATTTTTGGGATGGAAGCGGGCTTATTTTTTCCTTCAGGAACCATGGCGAATCAAACAGCGATAAAATTGCATACCCAACCTGGGGAACAATTAATAGCCGATAAATATTCGCATATTTTTCATTTTGAAGCGGGTGGCGTTTCTTTTAATAGTGGCGTTTCTTGTTGTTTATTGGAAGGAAATCGAGGGATGATTACCGCTGAGCAGGTAGCCAGTGCAATTAATAAACCCGATTTTTACCACAGTCCGTTGACGAGTTTGGTATGTCTTGAAAATACAACCAATATTGGTGGCGGCGCTTGTTATGAAATGGAGGAATTGGAAAAAATAAAGGCCGTTTGTGATGAAAATGGTTTGAAACTGCATTTAGATGGCGCCAGAATCTGGAATGCTTTGGTGGCCAAGAGACAGAATCCGAAAGATTTCGGAAAAATTTTCGATACTATTTCAGTTTGTTTCTCAAAAGGATTGGGAGCACCAGTTGGTTCGGTTTTGTTAGGCGATAAAAAGACAATTCATCGTGCTTTGAGAATCAGAAAAGTATTGGGAGGCGCTATGCGTCAATCAGGTTATTTGGCTGCGGCTTCCATTTATGCTTTAGAAAATAATATCAAGTTATTAACCGAAGATCATAGACGAGCTAAGGAATTAGCTAATATTTTGAAGAAGAAGAGCTGGGTAGCTTCAGTAGAGCCTGTGGAAACCAATATTTTGATTTTTTCGTTAGTTCCAGAATATAAAGATGAAGTTTTGATTGAGAAATTGAAACAAAAAAATATCTCGATTAGTGCAGTTGGAAATAGAAAGTTAAGAATGGTAACCCATTTAGATTA
>JBDLTG010000020.1:0-46849 GCA_039805885.1 Bacteroidota bacterium | reverse complement strand
AAGGAGGGGTGCCTGAAAGGCGGGGTGGTTGTTCGTTTTTTAAGAATAAACGCTGTTATTTCCAACCACCGCCCAATGCTCGATACAATTCAGTATTAGCAGAAAGTTGTTCTCTTTTTATATTCGCCAGTTCCAATTCACTTTGCAATAAATTCGCTTGTGCTGATAAAACTTCCAGGTATTCCGCCATTCCGTTTTGGAATAACAAATTGGCATTTTTTATCGCCTGTTGCAAGGTTTTCACACGTTGTTGCAAAAACGATTCTTGTTGTTGCAATTTCTCCACTTTTACCAAAGCATCTGAAACTTCACTAACAGCCACCAAAACAGCTTGTCTGAAACTCAACACGGCTTTTTCTCTTTCGACTTTCGCAATATTGTATTGTGTTCGTACTTTTTTAGAGTTCAATAAGGGTTGTGTTAAACCTCCTGCCACCGTTCCAAATAACGAAGCCGGAATGTTGAACCAATTGCTGGTTTCGAATGAATTTACGCCTCCCTGAGCAGTAATTCTAAGCGCAGGATACAAGTCGGCTTTTGTGATTCCAACATTGGCATTGGCAACTTTTAAAGCCAATTCAGCACTTTTCACATCAGGTCTTCGGCTAACTAAGGAGGATGGAATTCCGATTGACGCATTGTTTTTCACTTCAACTGATTTCAACTGAGTCGTTCTTTCTTTCGAATTTGGAAAAGATCCTGTCAACACACTCAAAGCATTTTCCTGAATCGCAATGTTTTGTTCCAATAACGGAATCAATTGTGCCGCGTTTAATTTTTGTGCTTCCGATTGTTGAATAGCCAATGAAGTTACCTGTCCCGCATCGTATTTTAATTTGATGATTTTAGTTGTACTATCGTTTAATTGTACATTTTTCTTTGCAATATCTAATTGTGCGTCTAACATCAAAAGATTGTAATATCCTTTAGAAACATTGGCTACAATAGTCGTTTGCAATGCTTTTTTCACTTCTTCAGATTGCAGGTAATTTGCATACGCTCCTTTTTTCTGATTGCGGATTTTACCCCAAATATCAGCTTCCCAAGAAAGTGAAACTCCAGCCGAATAATCGTCAATGTGTTTTTGACCCAGAGCCTGATTCAGATTCATTCCCGTAAAACTATTGTCGGAAGGGTTGCTGGTACTGGCATTGACAAACAAATTCGCCTGAGGAACATTTCCCCATTTGGATTGTGTGAAACGATATTGCGCAATTTCGATGTTCTTAGTAGCGATTTGCAAATCGTTGTTTCGGGTTACGGCGCTATCGATTAACTGAATAATATCTTTTTCGGTAAAGAAATTTTTCCACTCTAAATTGGCGATGCTTGTGGTATCTTTTGAAACCGATGCATTCCTGAAATTCTCAGGAAATGCATCTTTTGGAGTTTCAATATCCTTCGAAACGGTACAGGATATTAAGGTGATGAAGACAAAAAGAATCATCACTATTTTTGTTATATACTTTTTCATTTTTATACTTGGTCTTTATTTTTCTGAATAGAAATCATCTTTTGTTTCAAGATCTTTCGATATTTTATAGGACAGGTACGTTATGCTGATGATGATTGTCACCAGAATTGTTGTGATATAATTTTCCATTTTTATTTTCTTCGTTATGAATTACGGCTACTGGTTTTCCAGAAACCTTTTCTTGTAAATGTTGGAATATGATGAATAAAACCGGGATGATAAATAACCCTAGAATTACTCCTGAAATCATTCCACCCGCAGCTCCAATACTTATCGAGTGATTCCCTTGTGCTGATGGACCTTTGGCACTCATCATCGGTATTAATCCCACCACAAAGGCTAATGACGTCATGATAATTGGTCGCAAACGGAGTTTGGCGGCATCGATAGAAGCTTTGACCAAATTCTGTCCTGATTTTCTTTTTTGCAATGCAAATTCGACAATCAGGATGGCGTTTTTGGCGAGCAGTCCAATAAGCATTACCAATGCCACTTGTACGTAAATGTTGTTTTCAATTCCGGTTAAACCAATGGCTGCAAATACTCCAAAGATTCCCGCAGGTATGGAAAAGATCACTGCCAAAGGCAAAATGTAACTTTCGTATTGCGCTGCCAATAAGAAATAAATGAATATCAAACACAGCAAGAATATCGTTGCCGATTGACCTCCTGACGAAATTTCTTCTCTCGTTTGTCCTGAGAATTCGTAGCTATAACCGGCAGGCAATTGTTGTGCTGCGACTTCTTCAATAGCTTTAATCGCATCTCCTGAACTAAATCCAGGTTTCGGAATCGCATTAATCGAAATAGAGTTGAACAAATTGTATCTCGATGCGGTTTCTGAACCATAAATACGAGTCAGTTTTACCAAGGTGTTGATGGGAACCATTTCGCCATTTTTGTTTTTCACAAATACACGATCGATTGATGATGGATCCGCTCTGTCGGCAATATCAGCCTGAACAATAACTCGGTAATATTTTCCGAATCTGTTAAAATCAGAAGCTTGTGCACTACCAAAATAAGCCTGCATGGTTTGCAGAATGTCTTTGACTTTTACGCCCAATTGATCTGCTTTTTCATCATTGATATCCAATTGCAATTGAGGATAATCGGCTTTGAAAGAGGTAAAGGCTACTGCAATTTCAGGGCGTTTCATCAATTCACCAATGAAATTTTGTGAAATTCCACTGAACTTATCCAGTTTTCCTCCCGTTTTATCCTGAAGCACCATATCTAAAGCTTCCACATTACTAAATCCGGGAACGGTTGGGAAACTAAAAACGAAGAAACTTCCTCTTGAAATCGCGCCTAATTTACCGCGAACCTGATTCATGATTTCATCGATATTTTTAATTTCGCCTCGTTCTTCATTTGGCTTAAGCAATACAAAAACAACTGCCGATGATGGACTGGTAGAATTAGTCAATAAGTTGAAACCTGAAATCGCTGTTACAAATCTTGAAGATTCCAAACCTCTTAAAGTATTTTCGGCTTCGGTCATTACTTTTTGAGTTCCGTCCAAAGAAGTTCCAGAAGGCGTATTTACCGCAATGGCAATAAATCCTTGATCTTCTGTTGGGATAAATCCGGATGGAGTTGTTTTTACCATTATAATGGTAGCAACAGTTATTAAGGCCAATCCACCTAAACTCAACCATTTTCTGCGAATTAAAAATTGTAATCCACCTACATAACGATTCGTTAAGGAGTTGAAACTGTTATTGAATCCGTCAAAGAATTTTTCTTTAAATCCTCTTTTTACATAAGGCATATTTCCATCATGTGCAGCGTGATTGTCTTTTAGGAACAAAGCGGCTAGGGCAGGGCTTAAAGTCAAAGCATTTACAGCTGAAATTACAATTGCAATGGCCATCGTAAAAGCAAACTGACGGTAGAAAACTCCCGTTGAACCTTCCATGAAACCAACAGGCAAGAATACCGCTGCCATCACCAACGTAATCGAAATAATCGCACCGGTAATTTCGTGCATCGCTTCGTGTGTGGCTACTTTTGGAGACAGATGTTTATGTTCCATCTTGGCATGCACGGCTTCTACAACAACAATCGCATCATCGACGACAATACCAATGGCTAAGATTAAAGCGAATAAGGTCAATAAGTTTATCGAAAATCCGAATAACTGCATGAAGAAGAACGTACCCAAAATCGCAACTGGAACCGCAATGGCTGGAATTAAAGTCGATCTAAAATCCTGCAAGAAAATAAACACAACAATAAATACCAATATAAAAGCTTCTAATAAAGTATGCTTAACCTGATCGATGGATTGGTCTAACGATACTTTTGTGCTATAAAAAATATTGTGCTTGATGCCCGGAGGAAAATCTTTAGAGGCTTTCACCATCAATTTATTAATGGCAACCTGAATATCATTCGAATTAGAACCGGCCAATTGAATTACTCCAATTACAATTCCTTTTTTACCATTCAAACGCGTTAAACTGTTGTATGAATAAGCACCAAGTTCGACTCTGGCAACATCTTTTACACGAAGAACAGAACCATCAGCATTCGAACGAATGGCAATGTTTTGATAATCTTCGGGTTTGCTTAGTTTTCCTTTGTATTTGATTACGTATTCAAAAACTTCTTTACTTCTTTCTCCAAATTTACCCGGAGCAGCTTCTAAACTTTTGTCCTGAATAGCTGCCATAACCTCATTTGGCGTCACATTGTAAGCCGACATTTGAGTTGGATTCAACCATACACGCATCGAATAATCTTTTACCCCGCCAAAAATACTGGCGGCACCCACTCCCGGAATACGTTTGATTTCAGGAATAATATTAATTTGGGCATAATTGGCAACAAAGGTCTGATCGTATTTGGATTCGTCATCGGTGTACATTCCGATGGCCATAATAAAACTGTTTTGTTGTTTTGCGGTGATAACACCTTGCTGAACAACCTCTGCAGGCAACTGACTGGTAGCTTGTGCCACTCTGTTTTGAACGTTTACAGCAGCACGGTCAGCATCAGTACCCAGTTTAAAGAAAACCGTAATGGCTAAAGTTCCGTCATTACTGGCTGTTGAGCTCATGTAAGTCATATTCTCCACACCATTTATCGATTCTTCTAATGATGGAGCAACCGAACGTAAAACCGTTTCGGCATTCGCTCCCGGATAAACTGCGGTTACTAAAACCGATGGTGGCGCGATATCAGGAAATTGCTGTAAAGGCAATTTGCTAAGTCCCAATACTCCTAAAATCACCAACAAAATGGAGATAACGGTGGCAAGTACTGGTCTTTGTATAAATATTTTGAACATCTGTATAGAAATTATTTTTAGTTAATGATTTGAGCAATTGCTGCTTTTGGTTTTTCAGGTTGAATCAGTTGTCCTTCCTGAAGTTTGTCGATACCGCTTAATACAATTTGGTCACCTGATTTTACGCCGTCTTTGATTAAGTAATTGGTACCGCTTTTTCCGCTGATGGTAATGGGCATTTTGTTGACTTTGTTTTCTTTATTTACAGTGAAAACAAAAACTTTATCCTGCATTTCGATAGTAGCCGATTGTGGAATTAAAATAGCATCGTCATGTTGCACTCCTAATCTAATTTTTCCTGTGTTTCCAGAACGTAACGTTCCATTTTTGTTAGGGAAAGTTGCTCTAACGGTAATGGCTCCAGTATTTTTATCAAACTGACCATCGACCATATCAATTTTTCCTAGTTGTGGATAATCTGAATTATCAGCAAGGATTAAAGTTACAGGAGGTAATTTTTTGATTTTGTCGCCAAGCGTATTTCCTGCATACGCTGATTTAAATTTGATAAAATCAGTTTCGCCTAAGGAGAAATAAGCGTACACTTCATGCACATCGGATAAGTTCGTTAACGGCTCAATATCGGTTGCTGATACTAAACTCCCTTGTTTTTTAGGCAATCTTCCAATGTAACCACTAACCGGAGCGGTAACATTTGTATATCCTAAATTAATTTTAGCCGAACCCACCATTGCTTTTGCCTGCTCAATATTAGCAACTGCAATTTTCTGTGAAGCTTTAGCAGTTTTCAACTGATAGTCCGAAACTACTTTGTTTTGAACTAAAGGAGTTAATTTATCTACTTCTAACTGAGCGTTTAAATATGCTGCTTCTGCTGCGTGAAGATTAGCCAAAGCATTGTTTAGTTGCTCACGAAAAGGACGTTCATTGATTTTAAAAAGTGTTTGTCCTTTGCTTACATAAGCTCCTTCATCTACATATATTTTTTCCAGGTTTCCACTTACTTGTGGACGGATTTCTACATCTACTGCACCTTGAAGTGCCGCTGGATATTCAGCATCCGTTACAGCATCAGAACTTTTAATAGATAATACGGGAAGGAGCGGAGCTGCCGCCACTGGAGGAGTTGCATTCTTATCGTTACAACTAATAACGATTAATGCGAGTATACTTAATAGGGTAATCTTTTTCATAATTGGAATTGTATTTAAAATGGTCTTGAATTGTATTGTTTTTGGAATAATCGTTTCAGAATTCATGCTGTTTGTTATTTAAAGGTTATTGTTTCGGATAGCGATAATTCTGGAATAATCGTTTCAGAATCAATGCTGTAGTTTAAAAAATGGGTATGCGTAATAAATATTATATCTGAAATAAACGTTCCAGAATTTAGGTTAAAAAAAACGGTTATTTAAATATATTTTTAATCAGGAATTCTGACATTTTTTTGATTTTGATTGGATTTCCATGAAGAATATACGATTGCTTCCATCCTGTAAAAGAAGTAGCAATGTATTCAGCCATTAATGCTGCATCTTCCGAATCATCCATTTCGCCGTCATCCATCGCTTTTTGAACTACTGTAGCCATAAATTCGATGAAAACATCATTGTTTTTACTCATTTGATTACGTACTGTGCAATCATCTGGAGCAATTTCGAAAATTGTTTTCATTCCCAGACATCCTTTGTCGCAGGATACAATCCAATCTGCTTTATCAGTAATGATCTTAATCAGTGCTGCCTTAGCCGATGTTTCTTTAGCCACTTTTTCTTTTATTTCCAGCATTGCATTATCAAAATAATTACCAATGCATTTCATAAATAATTGATGCTTGTCGCCAATGGTGTTATACAAACTGCTTCGGTTGATCTGCATAGCATCCACAAGGTCTTGCATCGAAGTAGCATTATATCCTTTTTCCCAAAAGACATTCATTGCTTTTTCAATTTTTTCAACTTCGTTAAATTCTACACAGCGAGCCATAAGATTTAATTTTACTCTGCAAATGTAAAACTTTTTTTGAAACAAGCGTTCCAGAATTATTTTTTTGTTTTTTAAATTTGGTGGTATTGTTTTTTAAGTAACATCAACTATTGCTAATAAGTATTTTGTGTACTAATTGTGATGCTTTTTCGAGTAAAATATTAATTTATACTAATAGTGTAGGTGGTGTCGTTTATGTATTTGATTGATAATTTGTTAAAATTTAGTATTAAAGTGATTGTTTACTTTTAAAATGAAAAAAAAGCATAAGCTAATTAGTTACCCAAGTCACCGAAAGTATCAGAAAAAAAAGATAATCATAATTCATAATCCCTAATTTAAACTTCTATATTCATTAGGCGTATAACCTGTATTCTTTTTAAACATTCGATTAAAATGCTGCGGATATTTAAACCCCAGTTCAAAGGCAATTTGGCTAACTGACTTTTCGGTGTCAAAAATGCGTTCTTTGGCCAAATCGATTAATTTCAACTGAATGTGCTCCTGAGCTGTTTTTCCTGACCTTTAAAATTACCCGAAACATTTAGAAAAAGTTTTCGGATTGTAAATAAAATCATTTTGAGATAAGGAGGCTGTAGTAATTACTTCGCTTTTTTTATTAGAAGATGGTTCCATCTTAAAATAATGATTTTTTCAGATGAGCTTCTGAGCAAAGAAAAATGAGCTTCAAAATAAAGTTTAGCTAAAAGTTAATCGTTAATTTTGTTAGATTATAATCTCCATTAGAACAGTAAAATATGACAGCCAAACAAACAGATAAGTTGAAAACCATAAGTTATTCAGGCATATTTTTGTCTTGCTACTCCGATTATAGCGAAAAGTGTATTCACGCCACACCGGAACACGTTTTGGTCTATCTGTATTCTGGCGAGCAAGTAATTGAAGACCGGAACGAAAAAATAGTGCTACAGGCTGGCGACTGTGCTTTTATCAAACGAGATCATCGTTTAAAAATGTACAAAAACAGCAAGGGAGAAGATTTATACAAAGGCATTTCGTTAACTTTTAAACGAAATGTTTTGCGCGAGTTCTACAGCAAAATGGATAAGGCAGAAATTCCGAAGAATATTGTTCTTACGGATGAAAATGTTTTCAAACTAAAGCAAACACCTGCAATAGAAAGTCTGTTTCAATCGCTGAATCCTTATTTTGATAGTAATGTAAAACCTACTGAAGGAGTAACGCATCTGAAATTACTGGAAGGAATTTATGCTTTATTAAATAGTAATGAATTATTATATCCAATACTGTTCGATTTTGCTGAACCCTGGAAAGTCGATATTCTTGAATTCCTAAACGAAAATTATCAGGATGAACTAACAATGGAACAAATTGCATCTTTCACTGGAAGAAGTTTGGCAACCTTTAAAAGAGATTTCAAGAAAATAAGTAATCTTACTCCGCAAAAATGGCTAATCAAAAAACGTCTTGAAGTGGCCTATTTTAAATTGAAAGAAGAAGGTAAAAAAGTGCAGGATGTGTATGTGGAAGTGGGGTTTAAAAATCCTTCGCATTTTTCTACAGCCTTTAAAAAACAATATGGAATTTCGCCTACGGAAGTTTAAAATTTCGTAGGCAATTTTATTTTTTAGATGTCGACTCCAAAGCACTTTCTTCTCTAATTTTCTGGCGGTGTTGCATTCCCCATTTTGTCATAGCTCCCACAACTTCTTCCAGAGTTTGACTATACGGTAGCAATTCATATTCAATACTTACTGGATAACCAACAGCCACTTTTTTGATGATGAATCCGTTTAGTTCCAATTCTTTCAATTCGCTCGAAAGTACCCTTGCCGAAATGCCATTTACTTGTCGTTGAATTTCAGTAAAACGTTTGTTTCCTCTCGCCATTGCAATGATAATCATCAGTTTCTATTTGCCACTAATAGCGTATAATGCATCTGAAACTGCCATTAAAACTGCGTTGCATTCTTCTGTAAATGCTTTGTTATCTATTTGATTTTCTTTTGTTTCTGCCATAACTTTGTTCAGTATTAGTCGATAACCGTTGAGTAACAACTAATAATTTATTAGCAAATTCAAACTTTATATTTCAATTCAAATTGCGCAGTTTGCCAAAAATAGAAAATGACAATTTCAACAAACTGTAATTGACATTTTAAACAAATTGATTTGATGCTAATATTTGTACTTTTGATAATTCGGTTCAGCTGTTATCTAAGCATATAATAAATCAAAACCAATGGCAAAACAAAACTTTAACAAATTCACAGACCTTGTTTGGACGGTTACCGAGGAAGGCATTTATAAAGACGACCTTAGTCTGGAATTTCATTCATTTGTACTCATTATTTCAGGAGAAATGAAAATTATTCAGGCAGACAAATCGTATGTATTTGGTGCAGAAAGTATACTGCTATTTCCAAGAAATCAGATTTCGGCTGTGATAAAACAACCTAAAGACGGCAGACCTTATAAGGCTGTTGTTTTTGGACTGACAGTTGAAAGACTGAAAGCATTTTATGCGAAAGAAAAACCAAACCTTTCAATTCCGCCAGATCCGTCTGTCCGGATTTTAAATGAACAGCCTTTGTTGAAAAGTTTCTTTTCATCCCTGATTCCTTATTTCGAATTGGAGGAAAGTCTCCCTGAAAATATTGCAAAGCTTAAATTTGATGAAGCTATTTCTATCCTTAGATTTATTGAGCCTAATATTGATAGTGTTCTCGCAGATTTCTCTGAACCTGGAAAAATAAATCTGGTTGATTTTATGGAGAAACATTACAAGTTTAATATGCCTCTTGAAAAATTTGCCTATCTCACAGGACGCAGTCTTTCGACATTTATCAGGGATTTTAAGAAGGCTTTCAAAATTACACCGCAACGTTGGCTTACAAGAAAACGCCTAGAATTGGCGCATTTTCAACTCTCCAAAAAAGACAAAAAAGCGGGAGACATTTATCTGGAAATCGGGTTTGAAAATCTCTCCCATTTTTCTTTTGCTTTCAAGAAACAGTTTGGCTATTCTCCTTCAGAATTATAATCTGATAAAAACAAATAATAATCCATTGCGGATTATTATTTGTTTTTAAAAACTTTTTTGTAAAGATTTACTTCCGCACCGTTTGACATAGATTTCATCATTGCAAAAATCTCATCAGAATAGTTGCCAAGCAGGTCTATTCTATTGATTTTCCAATCCACTTTGTGATTATTCATCACTGGAGCAAATGCTTGTGCGTGTTTCATCAATTCATTTTCGTTAGCGTAAGATTCCAAGAAAAGGATTTCGAAAGTCTCAGGATTATAATGACATTCGTGTATCAATACTCCGTCTCCTTCTTTCGGCACTGCGATTCTTGCTGTTGCCATAAATTGTTCTAATTTTTCCCATTCATTGAGATTTACCGTTGCGGACATAGTGAGCCGCAAAATTGATTGTTCTGACATTTTAAATGTTTTTAATTAATTACTGATTGTTTATTCTTCTACAAAATTAGTTCAGAAACTACATCGCCGTTTTGTTTAAAATGTCAAAAAATCATTGTTTAAAATGTCACTATCAAATTTTAAATTCTAGTTTTTTTGACAATTTCAGCAAAGCAAATTTGACATTATGAACAAAGTAAAAATTTAAAACTGATTCTACCTTTGACAAATCATTTTAAATAAAAAACAATGAAAGCAATAATTTTAAAAGAAGTAGGAGCTCCTGAAAACCTGATTTTAGCAGAAGTTCCTGTTCCAACAATCAAAGACAACGAAGTTTTGATTCAGGTAAAAGCAATAGCCATTAATCCTGTAGATGCTTTTGTCCGTAGAAATCAAGCTGCATTAGAGATGATTTATGCTCTTAAAGGTGATGAAGAAAATATCATTTTGGGATGGGATGTTGCAGGTATTGTAACCGAGGTTGGAAGCGCTGTGACAAGATTCAAAGCAGGCCATGAAGTCTTCGGAAATTTTAACTTTATTGGCCAGGCAAACGCATACGCTGAATTTGTTGCTGCTCCAGAAGACGAATTAGTAATAAAGCCGGCCAATGTAAGCTTTGAACAAGCCGCAGGTGCAACAATGGCTGCTTTGACAGCGTGGGCATCATTAGTAAAGTTTGCCAAAGTTAAAAAAGGAGACAGGGCTATTATCTACGGTGCGTCCGGTGGTGTTGGACATTATGCCGTGCAGATTGCGAAGCATTTTGGAGCGTATGTAATTGGAGTAGCATCTACAGAAAACAGAGATTTTGTATTAAGTTTAGGCGCGGATGAATTCTTTGATTATAAAACACAGGCAGTAGAAGAATTTATAAATGATGCCGATATTGTGCACGATGCAGTTTGGGTAGAAGGAGACGTAAGCAGTACAGAAGATACCCATTTGGCTCGTTCATTAAAAACACTTAAACACGGAGGAATTTTGTCGAGTATTGTTGTTTACCCTGACCAGCCATTTATAGATAAGGCAAAAGGAGAGAAAAACGTAACGGTTCAGAGGGTAAATGTGACGCCAAATGACACCTATCTAAAAGATATTGAAAATATTTCACAACTATTATCTACGGGTGAAATTAAAACACATATTTCACATTTGTTTCCTTTGGCAGATATGTCAAGAGCTCACAAGATCATACAGACTAAAAATGCAGTGGGAAAAATAATTCTTGTTCCGTAATTTGCGTAATAAATACTTCATTCTCTTTATGAATATATTGAGCTCCTCAGAAAGAATGTTTGAGCCTCGCAACAACGTCGTTGCGAGGCTTTGTCTTTAAATTTGCTTCATACAATTTAGCAAAAATGCAGTATGATAAATTTAGAAACAGATATATTAGAAAGACTAAAATCAGGAGAACCAATTCGTTTAAATAATCCCGAATATTATAAAATTAATGAGATCGTTAGCAGAACCATTAAACTTTCTCAACAATTAAATGCTTCGGATAATATTGATGCTGTTCGGGAATTGTTGAGTGAAATTATTGGAACAAAAATAGAGGAAAGTACAACAGTTTTTCCTCCATTTTACACCAATTTCGGAAAGTTCATTAGCATTGGAAAAAACGTATTTATCAATCACGCCTGTTCATTCCTAGATATGGGCGGAATTACGATAGAAGATGATGTATTAATTGGCCCGAAAGTGAATCTCATTACCGAAAATCATCCGATAGATCCCAATGACAGAAGAGCTTTAATTACCAAACCCATCCTAATAAAAAGAAGAGCCTGGATTGGAGCTGGAGCTACCATTTTACCAGGAGTGACTGTTGGTGAAAATTCGATAATCGCAGCTGGAGCAGTAGTTTCTAAAGATGTTCCGGATAATGTAATCGTGGGCGGAATTCCGGCTAAAATCATCAAATCAATTGATTAAAACAGCAATGTAAATAATAATAAATTCAGATAAAATGAAGAAAATCACCTTAATAATCGTTGCAATGGTATTGTCTTTAGGACAATTATCGGCACAGACGAAACAGAAATCATCAGATAAAAATTCAAAAAAAATGAACACAACAGAACACTATACTTTTCAATTGAGCGATAAAGTGACCCGTGAAAAAGTAACTTTTAAAAACCGTTATGGAATTACATTATCAGGGGATTTGTATCTTCCTAAAAATGTTGGAACTGAAAAATTTGCAGCACTTGCTATCAGCGGGCCTTTTGGAGCAGTGAAACAACAATCATCCGGATTGTATGCCAATCAAATGGCAGAACGTGGTTTTGCCGCATTGGCATTCGATCCATCTTACACAGGCGAAAGTAGTGGCGAACCTAGAAATTTAGCTTCACCAGAAATCAATACCGAAGATTTTAGCGCTGCGGTTGATTTTTTAGGGCTTCAAACAAATGTGGATAGAAACAAAATAGGCATCATCGGGATTTGTGGTTTTGGTGGATTTGCTTTAAACGCAACTGCGGTTGATAAACGTGTGAAAGCCGTTGCAACAACAAGTTTGTATGATATGACAAGAGTAATGTCGAAAGGATATAACGATTCGGTGACATTAGAACAACGAACCAAAACTTTGGAAAGATTGAGTGAGCAACGTTGGAAAGATGCCGAAAGCGGAAAGCCAGCGGATGGTTCACGCAACTTACCGGAAAGTTTGAAAGGCGACGAACCTCAATTTGTAAAAGAATATTTTGATTATTATAGAACGCCTCGTGGTTTTCATCCGAATTCGGTGAACTCAAATGGAGCTTGGTTGATTACCAATGCGATTTCGTTTATGAATATGCCATTGTTGACTTATGTAAAAGAGATTTCGCCAAGACCCATGCTTTTGATTGCTGGCGAAAAGGCACATTCAAGATATTTCAGCGAAGACATTTACAAAGTCGCATCAGAACCAAAAGAACTAATTATTATTCCAAATGCAGTTCACGTTGATTTGTATGATAAAGTGGATGTAATTCCTTTTGATAAATTGGATAGTTTCTTTAAGGCTAATTTGAAGTAATTTTAAACAAATTTCACAAAGGTTTATCTGCAAGTAATTTTCAGATGAACCTTTTTTTATTGGCTAGAGATTGTAAACAATCCGTAAAAATGGTAGGTAACGCAGTAATCTGTATACTGATGCGTTTGTAAAATCATCAGATCTTTGTTAAAGAAATAAATGGAGTAAATGTAAAACCTGATGAGGGATACAATATCAATTTTTAGCCAATCACATATTTGAACATAATTTAAAAATGCTTAAGTTTAAATCTTTATATGCTAAGCATGTAATAACAATAAAAAACAACAAGATATGACAACAGAGAATACTTCCCAACTTTTTCCAAAAGGCACACAATTGCCTAGTGATTGGTTTAGCGGTAATGCTTTTTTATCACTATTAATTTCGAAAGATAAAAACAACGAATTTTCGATAGGAAGCATCACCTTCGAACCAAAGGCAAGAACGAATTGGCATACTCATCCTAAAGGACAGATTTTGATTGTTACTGAGGGGCAAGGATTTTATCAGGAGAAAGGAAAACCTGCACAGCCAATTAAAAAAGGGGATGTAATCAATATTCCTGAAGATCTAGAACATTGGCATGGTGCATCAGCAAGCAGTAAAATGGTACATATAGCTGTCACAAATTTTAAAGGAGACGAACAAGTAAAGTGGCTACAAGCTGTGAGTGAAGAAGAATATGCAGAAGTGAATGAGAAATAACTTTAATACATACTAAGTAAGTAGCTTAACTGAAAGAATAGATTTTAAATTACAAAATCCCAAGCATATAAAAGATGTTTGGGATTTTTTATTTTTTGATGTCGTGTGGATTGTCGTGTAAAATAAGCATAAAAAAACCCCAACAAATGCTGGGGTTTCGTGACCTTGACTGGATTCAAACCAGTAACCTCTTGAGCCGTAATCAAGTGCGCTATTCAGTTGCGCCACAAGGCCATTTTGCAGTCGTTTTGTAAACGTGATTGCGGGTGCAAATATAGGGATAAATGTGTAACTTGCAAGCATAAATTTCAATAAATACTAAAAAAAATGAAGTTAGAAAATTATATCCGTGATATTCAGGGTTTTCCAAAAGAAGGAATTTTGTTTAAAGATATAACTCCGCTGTTAAATGATGCTAAGGCAACTCATGAATGTCTTAAAATTTTAGTAGAATCATTAAAAGGGCAAAAAATAAATAAGGTTGTTGGCGCTGAAAGTAGGGGTTTTTTGTTCGGAATGTTATTGGCACAAGAATTAAATGCTGGTTTTGTGCCTGTGCGTAAACCTAACAAATTGCCTTATGAAACGATTTCAGCATCTTACGCCTTAGAATACGGAACAGATACTTTAGAAATTCATAAAGATGCCATCCAAAAAGGAGATAAAGTATTGATTCACGATGATGTGCTGGCAACAGGAGGAACGGCTAAGGCGGTTTGTGAATTAGTAGAAAAATTAGGTGGCGAAATTGTACAGTTGAATTTTCTGATGGAGCTAACTTTCCTAAATGGTCGCGAGAAATTAAATGGCTATGATATTTTTGCTGCTTTAACCTATTAATCCAGTGCTCTCGAAGTAACATAATAACGATAGCCAATAATGGCCAATTGCCATTTCTTGGCTTTTGACAAATCCAGACCTTGCTTGCTGAAACTAGGTAAAATGAGTTTGTTGATTTTAGCAAGTATTTTAAACATCCGATTTTTTCTTTTAAAGATATAAAAAAAAGACGGTCTTGATAAGAGACCGTCTTTTTGAGTTTTAAATTCTATTTTTTTTTAAGATTATTTGGTTTCAATTTCAATGATTCCATTTAATTCTTTGTCACCATATTTAGTATAGTTGCCACAGTTTGTTTTATATTCAGTGTTGTAGGTATTACACCGACTATCGAACCGTTAACTTCCTAGTTTTATTTTAGTAATTGAAACCCTTGAACCTTTTTGCGGGGAAGAGGTTTAAAGTCATTCAAACCTTTTTTTTCTATAGTGATAATTTCAATAACACCATTTTTACCACTTTCACCATATTTAGTAATTGCGTTAATTCCTTTCAATACGTCTATTTTATGTATTTTGTCTGTGGGTATTTCTTCAATTTTAAAATTGGATTCCTTTTGTATTCCATCAAGTACTATAAGAGGTTTTTGGATTTCTTCTTGTTTTAATATTGTTTGAACGTTATTTTTATCATCTAATTGAGCAAGTGTGTTATTTGTTGTTTTATCACTGTTTTTGATAGTGTTTTCTACATCTTCTTGGTTATTATTAGTTGTTAGTCTGCTTACTCTTTTAATGGTTACTCTAACCGTATTTTCATTAGTGTTTACATCTATTTTGTCAATGGTATTTTTATCCAATTTAGAAAATTCTTCATTAGTCGATTTTACACCATCAATATAAATGATTTTATCTCTGATTTTAACTGGTTTAATGAGGTGTTTTGTAGTTACTAAAATAGTTGGTTTGTTGGATTTTTTAATAACATCTATTTTTTCAATTTCCTTGGGGTCTAATTTATCTAATTCTTCCTGACTTGATTTTTCGCCGTTAATATAAATTTCTTTATCTTTTGATATATTGGTTAAATCTTTTTCAATTTTAAATGATTTTAAATCAATAGAATTTGATTTTGTTTCAGTTTCTTGCTTTGGAGTTTCTTTCTCCTGTGCAACTACTTCAATTTGAAATAAAAATACAAAGGCTACAAGTGCAGGAAATACTGTAATATACTTCCATGAATTCCATTTTTTTGATTGGTTTTGGTTCAACATAATAATTCTTTTTTTGATTAATGACTCATAGAAATGATTGGTAAGAGCAACACAATTTTCCTGTGTGGTTATTTTTAATAAGGTCAATTGATAGGCTTTTTTATCGTTTATTTTTTTAGCAGCTTCACCATCGGCAATGAATTCCAGATTTTGTGCAATGGCTTTTTTGTACAGCCAAACGAGCGGATTGAACCAAAAAATGACACAAAATAACCTTGAAATCAACACATCAACGCTGTGTTTTTGCAGGCTGTGTACTTTTTCGTGTTCTAAAATATTTTCTAATTCGACAGCAGTATATAAAGACGAATTGTACACGATGTAATTGAAATAGGAGAAAGGAGCAATATTTTCGGCCAGGTCAATTAATTTGAAGTTTCCTTGTTGTTGAATTGTTTTTCCTTTTAATAATTGGATTAGACTATTAAAATCAAAAACTAATTTTAGTAACGAAATGGCAATTCCTATAAAATAAACATAGGCAAGAATTAAATACCAATTGATTTGGGGTTCTGGAGCAAGTACCGAAGTTGTCACAGGAATATTGGACCAATCAAATGAATCTGTAGTAGGTTCTACCCAAATTATTTTTGTGATAAAAAATAAGGGTAAAACGCTTGAGGTGATTAATCCCAATAGTAAAAACCATCGATTCTCGGAAAAGAAAGTTTCTTTTCGCAATAACAAAAAGTAGGCAAAATAAAATAAACCAATTAAGCCACTTGCTTTGATGAGGTAAATAAATCCATTTTCCATAGCGATTATTTTTTTTCAATCATGGCTAAAATTTCTCGCAGTTCCACGGCGGATATTTTCTCTTCTTTGGCAAAAAAGGAAACCATATTTTTATATGAACTATTAAAATAGGTGTCAATGGCAGTATTCATGAATTTTTTTCGATAGTCTTCCATTTTTACAATTGGGAAATATTGATGCGTTTTCCCAAAAGCATTATAGGAAACATATCCTTTTTCTTCCAGATTTCTAATAATGGTTGACAGGGTGTTGTAATGTGGCTGTTCGTCTTTGATTTCGGCCATGACTTCTTTTACAAAAGCTTTTTCCAGCTTCCATAAAATTTGCATTATTTCTTCTTCTTTGTTGGTTAACTTTTCCATAGTTGTTTAATTTGAATACAATTATACAACTATATTTTTAGTTATAAAACTATTTTAATAGTTATTTAACTAAATTCTTAGTTTTTAAAGTGTTAATGTTTGATTTATAGAGTATTGAACTCTATATTTTGCAATTGCATTAAAAAAATATTTTGTTATTATAGAGAAGAAGACAGTCAAATCAATCAATTTGAATTGAGGAACAGTTAAATCTGAAATGCTTCGCCAATTCGCTCCGCTCGGGTCAAGAATCGTTAATCTTAATTCAAAAATATTAAGAGCTTAAGTCTTTGTGGCTTTATAACTTTTACGCTATTTTTGCATAAAATTTTGAAGATGAGGCATATTCTATTAGTTGTTATTTTGATGCAAAGTGTTTTTGGCTTTAGCCAGGAAAAATTTGATTGGGCTGCTGCCAAGAAGTATCAACAAGAATTGAATAAAGAATATGCTAATAGAGAAACGAGTCCTTTGCTGGCTGAAGATTTTAGCTCTTTTAAAAGTTTGGATTTTTATCCAATAAGTGAAAAATATTTTGTTGTAGCTAAGTTGGTTAGAACGCCAAAAGAGAAACCATTCAAGATGAAAACCTCGACCGATAGACAACCAATTTATGTTAAATATGGAGAGGTTATTTTTGAAATTGATGGAAAAAAACAGCATTTGAATGTTTACCAAAGTGTTGAATTTTCTAAAACGCCAAAATACAAAGACGATTTGTTTTTGCCTTTTTTTGATGAAACTTCAGGTAAAGAAAGTTACATGGGTGGAAAATACATCGATTTGAAAATCCCGAAAGGAAATACCATTGCGATTGATTTTAATACCTCATACAATCCTTATTGTGCTTACAGTTATCGTTATTCTTGCCCGAAAGTGCCTTTGGAAAACGATTTAAAAGTGGCTATTCGCGCAGGAGTTAAAAAATTTCATGACTAATGAAGTATTTTAATTTACATACGCATCAGTTTAAAAATCAGGAATCTATTCTGGAATTAGTCAATCAATATCCTTGGGAATTTGATTCGTCAATAACAAATTATTCGATAGGAATTCATCCTTGGCATATAGTTGAAGAGAGAATCGAAAGTGATTTGATAACGATAGAAAGCAAATTGCCTTTGCCAAATTGTCTCGCTGTTGGTGAATGTGGTTTAGACAAACGCATTGAAATACCGATGGATTTGCAAATAACGGTTTTTGAAAAACAACTGCTTTTGGCCCAAAAATACAATAAGCCGGTGGTGATTCACTGCGTGGCTGCTTTTCAGGAATTAGTCGAAATCAAGAATCAATTGCAAATTACTGTTCCTATTGTGATTCATGGTTTTTCTAAAAATCAACAGTTGGCTGTCCAATTATTGAATAACGGATTTTACCTTTCTTTTGGAAAATATCTATTGAGAAATCCCGAATTAGAATCGGTTTTTAATAGTGTACCTGAGAATCGGTTTTTCTTGGAAACAGATACTTCAGATGAAACTATCGAGGAAGTCTATGCTTTGGCAGCAAAATATAAAAAAATAACAGTAACGGAATTGCAACAAATTATTTCAAATAATTTCAATGCTGTTTTTAATAAATAAATTACCAAATTAACGAATACTTTATTATGGCTGAATGGACAGAAAGAGCAGAATTATTATTTAGAAAAGAAGGATTAGAAAAATTGCAAAATGCACACATTCTTGTAGTAGGATTGGGTGGTGTAGGATCTTTTGCGGCTGAATTTTTAGCTAGAGCAGGAGTGGGAAAAATGACTATTGTGGATGGCGATGTAGTTGATATTACTAATATTAACAGACAATTACCAGCCTTGCATTCTACTGTAGGACAGGCTAAAATTACTATTGTAGGCGATAGATTAATGGATATTAACCCTGCTTTACAATTAATTCGCGTGCAAGAATTTCTTTCTCCAGAACGTGCTTTTGAAATTGTAACTAAAGACTTTGATTATGTTTTAGATTGTATTGATAGTATCACTCCAAAATTAAACTTGATTGTAGCGGCTAAGAAAAAAGGCGTGAAAATTGTTTCTAATATGGGCGCCGGTGGAAAGATGGTAGCTAATAAAGTAGTTGTTAGAGATATTAGTAAAACAGAAGTGTGTCCTTTAGCAAAAGTGGTACGTAAGCGTTTGAAAAAAATGGGAGTGAATAAAGGAGTGAAAGCCGTATTTTCTTTAGAAAAACCAGATGAAGGGAGTTTGAAAATGACTGATGGATCTAATTTTAAAAAGTCTTTTTATGGAACGAATAGTTATATGCCAGGTTTGTTTGGTTTACATGCAGCCGAAACAGTAATTCGTTATATTCTTAAAAAAGAGTAACTCAGAAAGCAGAAGACAGAAAATAGAAGGCAGAAAAATACTAAAAACTAAAAAATGATAAAAACTGTAATTTTTGATATGGATGGTGTAATTGTAGACACTGAGCCAGTTCACCGTTATGCTTATTACAAACAATTTGAAGAATTAAATATTGAAGTTAGCGAGGAATTATACACTTCTTTTACAGGAAATTCAACTCGAAATATTTTTCAAAAGCTAAAAGATATTTTCCAACTAGAACAAGATGTGGAAGATTTAATCCAAAGAAAAAGAATCATTTTTAATGACGCTTTTGATACCAAAAAAGATTTGGAATTATTAGAAGGAGTTCGAAATTTAATTGAGGATTTACATCAAAATGAAGTTCAGTTAATTTTAGCTTCATCGGCTTCAAAAGTAACTATCGAGCGCATTTTTAATCGTTTTGAATTGCATGATTATTTTACGCATAAAGTAAGTGGCGAAGATTTTCCAAAATCAAAACCACATCCGGCTATTTTTGAACATGCTGCCAGCTTATCAATAGCTCCAAAAGAGAATTGTATTGTGATTGAAGATAGTACCAATGGAATTATTGCAGCAAAAGCGGCAGGAATATTGTGTATTGGGTACAATAGTTTGCATTCTAAGAATCAGGATTTGTCTGAGGCTGATAGTGTTGTAAATCATTTTAACGAATTAAATTACGCTACAGTTAAAGATATGGATTCTAAATTATGCAATAATTAACAGTTCCAGGGAGTTAGAAGTTGTAAATTTGAAAATCAATAAAAATACAGAATTTATGAAAAGAGTATTGATTGTTTTATTTCTTATTATTTCTCATTTTGCTGTTGAAGCTCAGGTGAGAATTCCTGAAACAAGTCCGAAAGCTGTTATAAAGCAAGTGGTGGGTTTAACAGATATCGAAATTGAATATTCACGTCCTTCAGCCAGAGGAAGATCAGTTTTAGGTAATTTAGTTCCTTTTGGTCAACTGTGGAGAACAGGAGCTAATGATAATTCGACAATATCTTTTAGTGATGATGTGGTGATTAATGGTAAAACTTTGAAAAAAGGAAAATATGCTTTGTATACCATTCCGAATATTCAAAGTTGGGAAGTATTGTTTTATACGGCAACAGATAATTGGGGAACACCTAAGGAATTTGACGAAGCGAAGGTTGCTTTGAAAACTACGGTAAATGAAGAAGCTTTAGCTAAACCGGTTGAAACATTTACATTGGCAATTAGTAATTTGGATACCAGTTCAGCTACTTTAGATATTTCCTGGGAGAATTCATTTGTTTCTTTAAAATTTGAAGTACCTACAAAAAAAACAGCTATTGCCAGTATCGAAAAAACATTAGCAGGGCCTACACCAGAAGAATTTTATACAGCTTCTCAATATTATTATCAGTCTAATAGCGATATTGAAAAAGGAAGAGCTTATATTGATAAAGCAGTGGAGTTGTCAAAGAACGTTCCGTTTTATTATTTGAGATTAAAATCCTTAATTCAAGCGAAGCAAGGAGATAAACAAGGAGCCATAGAAACCGCAAAATTGTCTAGTTTAGCAGCTGAAGCTGCTGGAAATAAAGAATATGTTGAAATGAATAAAGCCAGTATAGAAGAGTGGAGTAAATAGGATATTTCATTTTTTATAAAAATCCCATTCGAGCAAGAGATTGTACGAATGGGATTTTTGTTTTAATCTAGTCACTATATTTGTTATTCTTTAATGAAATGAAGTTAAGGATTCGTCTGTTCGAGTGTTTTATTAAAAATGCGATAGTTTTTTTAATAAAATGTATCGAGAACTCTACTTCTTTTTTAATCTTCTCAATAGTCCAGACGCTTCGGGATTAAATAGTAAAGCTGTCGCATTAAAATTGAAAACTACTACCATTGACGTTTTTATTAAAAAATGGTTCTCGATACAAATTTTCAGAAAAAGCTATCGCATTTTTTGAAAATTCACTCGAACTGACGAGAAGTTGTAACGTCATTGTTATATAGTTTTTTTTAGAATAAAAAATTACTCATCGAAGTTACGGTGAAATAGATTAACTGAATAATATTGAGTTCTTGTTTACAATACTCATAAAAAACAACAAAGCCACTTCAATAACGGAGTGGCTTTGTTGTTTTTTATGAGTATTGCTGTATTTTTCTTTTTTTAAAGATAGTTGCCTGTAGTAATGAGGAAAGTACTATCGTCATAATGGCGCCAATAAAATTGAGCCACAAATACCCTAGTTTTTCTTCGCCACTTGGATAGATGTAATTAGAGAAATAATAAATGACAAAAATGGCCAATTGGGTAATAAAAGCAGCATAAAAAATAGCTTTGGCTTTTACAAATTTGAAGTAAAAACCAACTAAGAAAATCCCCAATACGGTTCCGTAGAATATCGATCCAATAATATTTACTAATTGGATTAGGTTTTCAAAAAGAGTTCCTACACAAGCAAAAAGAATGGCTATGATTCCCCAAAAGAAGGTAAAAAATTTAGTAGCATTCAAATAATGTTTTTCTGTTTTAGGCTCTTTTAAATTTCGTTTATAAATGTCTATGGCTGTCGTAGAAGCTAAGGCGGTGAGTCCCGAAGCCGTTGAAGACATGGCTGCCGAAATAATTACAGCAAGCAATAATCCAATTAAGCCTTTGGGTAAATAATGCAGGATAAAATGGAAGAAAACATAATCCTTATCGTTTGTTTCGCTAGTACTATCGGCTTTTAGAATAATATCTTTGGCATGATCTCTTAAGTCTTTTTCTTTGGTTGAAATGGCAACCAATTCTTTTCTAAGAATAGGATTGTCATAATCTTGATTCAACTGATCGATATACAAAAGATTGATGACTTTTTTGTCTTCGGAGAGGAGTTCTAATTTTTTTTCTAAGTCGTGGTATTCGTCTTTATATTGCGATTTTTCAATTGTTGCCTTATTGTTTGGATTGAAATTTAAAGGAACAGGATTGAATTGGAAAAAGACAAAAACCATAACACCTGTCAATAATATAAAGAACTGCATTGGCACTTTTAAGAAACCATTCATGATTAATCCCATCTGACTTTCACGAACTGATTTTCCAGATAAATAACGACCTACCTGAGATTGATCGGTTCCAAAATAAGCCAAAGCCAAGAAAAAACCTCCTGTTATTCCGCTCCAAATAGTATATTTTTCTTCAGGATCAGTAGAGAAATCAACAATGTCCATTTTGCCGTTAGCCCCTGCAATATGAAGCGCATTGCTAAAAGTCATTTCATTAGGTAAGAAGTGGAGTATCAGAAAAAAGGTGGTCAACATTCCGGACATAATCACAAACATCTGTTGTTTTTGGGTAACATTTACCGCTTTTGTTCCTCCTGTAACCGTGTAAATGATAACTAATATTCCAATTATAATATTCATGTACGTTAGATTCCACCCCAATAATGCCGATAAAATAATGGCAGGAGCATAAATGGTCAATCCTGTTCCGAGACCTCTTTGAAATAAGAAAAGGATAGCGGCTAAGGAACGCGTTTTTAAATCAAAACGTTTTTCGAGGTATTCATAAGCGGTAAAAACTTTGTATTTGTGATAAATGGGAATAAAGGTTACACAAATAACAATCATGGCAATTGGGAGACCAAAATAAAATTGCACAAACCCCATTCCGTCATGGTAGGCTTGTCCAGGAGTAGAGAGAAAGGTAATGGCACTGGCTTGTGTAGCCATTACTGAAAGACCTACGGTATGCCAAGGAGTCTCGTTGCTTCCAAGAATAAAATCTTCTACGTTTTTACTTCCTTTGGTTTTCCAAGCGCCATAAATTACAATAAAGAGCAAGGTGATAATAAGTACAATCCAATCAAATAATTGCATGGCTTAAGAGTATAATTTCATTATTAAATAAAAAATCATGATGTATATCGCATTTGCAATGAGCACCCATGTATAATTTATTTTCCAGTTTTTTTCTTTTTTTAGTCCCATTTTATATTTTTTATTATTCAGGATTAACAGATTCGACAGTTTTTAACGCGATCATGTTTGCCATTAATCGATAAGCTCCTGAGACTCCCATTGGCAATTCTCTAAATAAACTCAAACCAGTATAAATGTATTGTCCTTTTCCATAAGTAGCTATTAATAAAGCTCCTTTTTTAGGATTTTCACCTTTGTCATGTGAAGATAAAATAGGAGTAAAGGCAGCATCGTATTCATTGGGGTAATACAAACCTTGTTCTTGTGTCCATCCTTTGAAATCTTTTGAGGTAATTTGATTTGGATAATTTAAAACAGCATGATTTGGCACAAGAAATTCCACTGCTGCATTTTCATCAGTGACTCTGTCTTGAGAGAGCGTCAAAGGGTAAGGGGCAATATTAGTAGGAATGTTTGCATCTGGAGTGTTGTATTGCACAATCAATGTTTTTCCTTTTTTTACAAATTCAAGCAACAAATGTTGTTTGTTTTTTAAGCTGGGTAAGGTGTTATAGGCACGGATTCCGGTTATAATTACATCAAAATTAGCCAAACTTCTGGTATTAATATCTTCAGGACTTAGTAAGTTAACAGTGTATCCCATTTGGCTCAGACATTCAGGGACTTCGTCGCCAGCTCCCATAATGTAACCAATTCTTTCATTGGTGATTTTTAAATCCAGTTTTTTAAATTTGGCTTCTGCAGGCATCAAAACTTGTTGTTTTGAAATATGATCATAATTGATGATAATTTGTTCTTTTTCAAGCTTTTTGTTGTTTATAATTACGCTGCTTTTGGCTGTTGTTTCTGATGGATTTTCAGGAGGAGTAACGTCAAAATACACCGTTTTTTCAGTTTCTTTTTTGTCTAAGTTAACAGCAATTGTTGCGGGAGATACTTGCCAATTATCACCTAATTCTAATTGTACACTTCCATCAATATTGTCTTTTCCAGCTTTGACCTGAACGGCCATTTTTTTTGTCTTTCCATCATTAAAAAAGGAAATCTGATCTAGAATTCGAGTGCTTACCTCAGGTATAATATCGAGGTAATTGTACATTTCTCCTTTTACTTTATCATTGTATTTGTAGACTACATTGCGCTCAAAAGGAATGTCAACATCGTTTATTTTAATATTAAATTGTATTTTGACGTCTCTTATAATATCCGGAATTCCAATGTTTTGTTGTTCCGAAACCTGATACATTCCTATTGTTCCTTTGTCTTTTAACCAATACGGTTGACTGTATTCTAAATTTTCGGGTAGCTCTAAATCGATAGAATTTTTTTCTGCAATATTGTTGTTTAATACTTTGTTTAAAGTGCTATTTTTATTATTCGGAAAAAGAGTTATACTGCTCAATTCCATTGAAACAGTACTTCGGTTAATTGCTTCTATTCTTAATTTAATAGTGCTTCCGGGAGTGGCTTGTTGTATGTTAGAAACTGCTTCAAGATACAATCCGGTACAGCTGGCAATAATAGTTTTAAGTTCTTCTAATTTTATAGGTTTCCAATGATTTTCGTCTAAAGATGCAATCATTTGATACAGCTTGATTAAATCAGGAATAGAAGCGGATGGATTGGAGAAATTGTATTTCGATTCAATTTGGCTAAGCAATTCTCCAATAGCTTTTCCGCCTTTTACGCGATTCCAGCTCGTGTCAATACCATCAAAAAGATTTGAATTGTCGTTTAATTTTTCTCCGTTGATGAGTTCTAAATATTCGGTTTCTTTGCCGCGACTTCCAGTACTTCCAAAACCTTGTGATTTATGATTACTTCTACTTAAAGCAGCAATTTCCTGATTGGATTTCCCTAATTCAGGATAATAGACACCCGTTTCGAGACTAATTAATTTAGATTTATCAGCCTGGTCAAATTTTTCCTGGCTTCCGTAAAAATTTATAGAAGTATTAAAGAATAAGCGTTTAGGTTGCCACGTACTATGCCATTTCAATTGTTCTGGAAAACGTTTTGGGTTATTGGATAACTTAAAACTTTCGTTACTTAAAATTGCCGAAGCCGTATGATGGCCATGTGTTGTTCCTGAAGTGCGATGGTCAAAACGATTGATAATTATATCAGGCTGGAATTTTCTAATTGTCCAAACTACATCAGCCAATACTTTTTCGCGATCCCAAATTTCGAAAGTCTCATCTGGGTTTTTAGAAAAACCAAAATCATTGGCACGTGAAAAAAACTGTTCTCCACCATCTATTTTTCTAGCTTCTATAAGTTCCTGAGTGCGAATTACACCTAATAATTCTCTTAATTCAGGTCCTATTAAATTTTGTCCTCCATCGCCACGTGTCAATGATAAATAAGCTGTTCTAGCTTTTTTTTCATTTGATAAATAGGAAATTAATCGCGTGTTTTCGTCATCGGGATGGGCTGCAATATAAAGTACACTTCCTAAAAAATTCAATTTCTGAATTTGGTTGTAAATTTCAACAGCATTCAATTTTTGAGGTTTTTGAGCTGATGTGAACTGAAAGAACAACTGGAATATGAAAATTAATAGAATTTTATTTTTAAGTGTTTTTTGCATAATTTATCACAATAAGCTCAAATGTAGTAATTAATTTTTTTGGAATAAAATCATTCGTATTTTCTTTGTAGTAATGTATCCTAAAAGTAGAAAGGCGAATTCCAAATTGAAATTCGCCTTTTTGTTTTATAGGAGTCTATTAACGGTTTCTGTGCCCGTTGTTATTTCCTCTATTATCATGTTTATCATCTCTATCGTATCTATCATTTCTGTCATATCTATCATTAGATCTACGGTTGTCGGCATAACGATTGTTGTTTGAATAACGACGACCTTCTACATATCGAGTATTATAATTTCTATTATCATATCTAACGTTATGATTGTTGTAGTAAGTATAAGGTCTGCTACCGTGGTAACCTCTTAATTCAATTCTATTGGCATGATTTAAATCGTAATTTCTGTATCGTACTGGAACGTATCGTGTACGACACCAGTTACCGTTATCTAAATAAACGTATAATGAAGCGTTTACATCATAATAAGATTCAATTTCAGGGATGTAATAAAAATCTACATCTACGTGGTTTTGAGGTACCCAAGTAGGTCTAACTATAACTGCTGGTGCTCCTAAGTTTACATTGATTGAAACTTGTGCTTGTGAAGTACTAGCTGCAAATAAAATGATTCCTGTTGCGATTAATTTTAAAGTTTTCATAATTTCTATATTTTAAAGTTATTTTGGGGTTTTAAATTGTTTTTATAATTATGTTAGTTTAATTTCAACTACTGTGCCAAAAATATTTTGTTAACTTTTTTTTAACTTTTTTGATGAAAAAATGAAACAGAATAGCTGTTTTATTTTTTGTTAAGAGCGTTGGAATTAATTTTTTTTATTTTCTTTTTCGTGTTTTTTATTTCCCTTGTCTTTTTTATCGTCGTAATGGAAATCGTGTTTTTTACCTATTGATTTTTGTGGTTTTCCTTTGTAAGCTTTATAATATTTTACTTTGTGTTTTTTATAATATACATAAGGAGTTCTTCTATGATAATCTTTTAATACTACTTTATAATCATTATATAAATCATAGTTAGTATAGTATTTTGGTAGTTTTTTTGAATGAATCCATCTTCCATTGTCAAAATATATAAATTGTGACAGACGAATATCATAATGAAATTCTATACCTTAAATGTGATAAAAATCGACATTTGGGTATCCCATAAGTCCCCAAGTAGGAGAGGTTCAATATTGACATTTACGGATACTTGAGTATACATATTGCTGCTTAAGAATTGAATATTCCTGCTACTATTAATTTTAAAGTTTTTCCTGTTTTTTAATTTATTATAATTTTTAATTTTAATTCCAATTAATATGCCAATGTTGTTTTTGTTAACTTTTTTTTAACATTTGTAAAAGGGCTAAAAAAAAGAAACGCAATTAGCGTTTCTTTAGTATTGAGTGATTAAAATTTAATGTTTTCCTTTACCATTTCCTCTTCCATTTCCACGATCTTGGTTGTTATTTCCATGATCATTCCCACGATTATTTCCTCTGTCATAATCACGTCCATTGTCGTGCTTATTATCGTATCTATCATCATTTCTATAACCTATGCTTTTTTGTGGTTTTCCTTTGTATCCTTTATAATATTTTGCTTTGTGGTTTTTATAGTATACATAAGGTGTTCTTCCGTGATAATCATTTAAAACTACTTTATAACCATGGTACAAGTCGTAATCTCTATATTGTCTTGGTAAATATCTTGAACGTACCCATGTTCCATTACCAAAATAAATAAATTGCGCATGAGGGATGTCATAATAGACTTGGATGTCTGGAATGTAGTAAAAATCTACATTAGAATATCCTACTGGTCCCCATGCTGGAGGAGCTCCGATATTAACATTTACTGAAACTTGAGCTTGAGTTGTTGCACTCGTAACTAATAATATAATTCCTGCTGCGATTAATTTTAAAGTTTTCATAATTCTATGTTTTTTAAGTTATTTAAAATCTATTGATAGTAGCTAAAAGCCAATTATTGTGCCAAAAAAGCAATTCAATGTTTAATTTTGAGTTAAACAAAACAGCCCATCCTTTTGGAATGAGCTGTTTTTGCAATGTATTTTGTTGATTTTTAAAGCAATAAGATTAATAAAAGAACAATAATAATAATAGCTCCAACGGATAAATAAACACCTTGACTAGATGATCTTAAATTCTTTTTAATGGTTTTTACCTCGGTTCTTAATTCTTTTTTCTCAGAAGAGGACAATTCAGACTTGTCCATTTCTTTAATTTCATTTAATCGGTTCAGCATTGTTTTAACTTCAGCAGGAATTTCTTTTGGAGTATCAGAAGAGTTTTTTTCTGCTGCATAAGTGCTTGTAGGTAGTGTGCATACTGATAGTATCATCACCATCAAATAAAAGCTTAGTTTTCTCATACTTAAAAATTTTAGATTAAAAAATGGATTCTTTTGTATAAATATACTGATTAATTGTTTATTAATCAATTTAATAGGGGGTAATTTTATTTAAAAGGTACTATTTTAGGTTTGGCTAATTCAAAATTTTGAAAACCAAAATCAGCAGTTTCAAACGCATTAGTTTTGAAAATATTATCTCCTTGAAACGGAATTTTTGGATAATAGGCTAATGATAATTGGAAGGAACTAAAAACTAAATAATCATTATTAATAAGGACTCCAATTCCTATTTTTGAATAGGTTTTGTTAGTATGGATTTGGTTATTTTTATTGCCCAGCACGGCAATAGAATAATTAATATAAGGATTAAAACGAAATCCCCAAATTGCTTTTGGTGAATACGATTGTGTTTGTAAGGTCAAGATCATTTTTTGAGTACCATAAATAGCACTGTTAAAACCTTGGATGCCATTGTTTTCGTTAATGGTTAATAAATCGCCAAGGCTATTTTGTCTATTGATACCAATAATTACTTGGGGTTTGATAAATTGTCTGAACTTCCAATTTCCAATTTCGATCAGATTGGTAAAATAATTCGCTTGAAAACTGATGGCACTTTGTTCTGTTTTTGATTGTCTAAAAAAACTGCCTATCTCAAAATTGGTACTTAAAAAACCCCAAGGGTGGTAATTTCCAAAAGAAATTTGGGCTCCTATATAAGGACGCCATTTGGAGTTTTTGTATTGATAACCTCCCGTTATTCCGTAGATTCTACCTATAGGAACGTCTTCCGTTTGTCCGTTTTTAAAAATGTAACGGTCTTCGATAAATTGTCTGGTGTTGATTCCTATTCCGGTTAAAAGTAATTTTTCAGTATCGTAAAAATGTATGGGGTCTAATGCTTCCGAAGGACGAATGAGATAATTCATATTTAAGAAGCGTGCAGTCATAATTAAATTGGTGGTACGCTCCGTAATAGTATCCGCTTTGATAATACGAAAAGCTCTTCCAACCCAAAAATCATGAGTGCTGTACTTGAAATTTTGCGAAGTGTAGGTTTCGTCTACATCCTGAATACTGTCTTTTAGGTAATTTTGATTAAGTGCAATTCCAGCAGCCCATTTAGATAATGGAGAATAAAAAGGCCGCTCGATAGTAATGCCTTTAGTATAATAACGATCAAAATCGACATTGTATTTTAATTCGGTTCTAATGAATGAATTCTTGATATTTGGAATCAGATAACTCATGTTATTAGCGTCTTTTCCATCACTTTTTCGGTTGGAATAGTAATAATCCAATTGATGTCCTAATCCGAAAAAATTGCGCTCTTTGAGCCCGATCCCTGTTTTTGAATTCGAAATATTGAATTTAGGAATTGAGCTCCAAGAATCCAGAACTCGTACAAAAACATCTACTGAATCTGATTTTGGAGCTGCTAATTTTTCAGTAATACTTACTCTATTGATAAAGTTTTGACTTCTTAAAATACGTTCTGATTCTTTTATCTCAAGTAAGCTGTAAGGCTTGTTTTTTGAAAAAAGCAACATGTTTTTGATTGCTATTCTTTTTGATTTTAAATGTGCCCAGTTTCCTGTTTTTTCTGACCATTGTTTAGGTATTCTACTAGTATCAATTTCAGAATACCCAAAAGGATCGAGTGTAGTAATAATAATATTTCTAATAATTTTACCTTCTACCTTTAAATGCTTGGGAATAATAATCTTTTTACTGACTTTTTTAGACTTTGTAGGTTTGAATATTAAGCGATGGAAAAACTTAGCCGTTTTATTTTTTGGCGGAGTTAAAATGCTAGTATGTACAACGCTACTGTCTTTCGACGTTGTTTTAGCTTGTGCAAAAGAAAGTTGACAACACAGAAGAATTAAAACAAAACCAATTATTTTATGACTAAATAGCATGATAAATTGTTTAAAAGGTTTTGTGAAGAATAACCTATTTTATAAAGTTACTGTAAATACCTCAAAAACTTTATTTTTATAGGAATTAATCTGTAAATTCTTTTTCCTCATGTAGATTAGGAAGTATGGAAACCCCTTTTTGAAAAAATAGATTGTTAGGGTAAATAATCGTTAGGCTTTCTTTGTTTTTTAAGGTTACATGAAAAGCTCCAATATCTTCAATTTCGCCAACAATAGGAAAGTCTTTGTCCAGAATTTGGATCACATCGCCTATTTTAAAGGGAAAGGAAAAGAATAAAATGACCCCCGAGGTAATATTACTCAAAATAGACCATTGCGCAATCATGACAACACCGGCAACACCTATCACAGTAGCGACCGAAGTAATGCTTGCAATAATTTCTTTTGAACTTACTCCCCAAATAATAATCAAAGCAATAACTGCCAGAATATTTATCAGTAGGTGAAAGTATTTAATAACTAAATTGGTTCTGTTCTCAATAATATGAGTGCTTTTCGCAAATTTGCGTACTAATTTTGTAGACATAATTCGTGAAATAATCAGAATTAATACTACTATACCAGTTGCAATTGATTCGTTTGTTAAGTTGTCTAAAAAAGTCATTCTTTTTGTTTTTAAGCTAAATTACTCAAATATTGATATACTTTGTCTACTGGAAGACCTATAACATTGGCATAAGAGCCTTCAATTTTTCTAACTCCAATAAAACCAATCCATTCCTGAATTCCATAAGCTCCTGCTTTATCGAAAGGTTTGTAATTTTCGATATAATAAGCAATTGCTTCGTCACTTAATTCATTGAAAGTAACTTTGGTTATTTCGAATATAACCTCTGTTTTGGTGTTGGTTTTAAAGCAAACTGAGGTAACTACTTCGTGAGTGGCATTGGATAATGATTTTAAAATTTCGAAAGCATCTTGGCTGTCTTTTGGTTTGCCTAAAGCTTTTTCGTTGTGCCAAACCAAGGTATCGCTGGTAACGAGAATTTCGTTGTATTTTAATTCGCCTTCGAAAGCTGCGGCTTTTAGTTCGGCTAAATAATTAGTGATTTCCTCTCTTTTTAATTCCGGAGGGAAAATTTCTTCAATTTCTTTTAATCGAATTTCAAAATCAATATCCAAATCTTTGAAAAATTGCTGTCTTCTGGGTGAACCCGAAGCTAAGATGATTTGGTATGGTTTTAATTTATTTCGAAGCATGGTATTTTATGTTTAAGGTAATAAATAGAATAGATAAAATTCCGAAAAATAAGATCCATTTCAGGACTTTGCTCAATAGCTGAAAGTCCGTTTTTGATTGTGCTGTCCAAATTTTAATGCTAAAATAAAGCATTGGCCCTAAAATAAAAACAAAACTATAAATAGTAGCAGCTATCAAATTATGAGCAACCAAATAATTGTTGGTATAAATAAGCAATGCAATTATGGGAACGAAATTCAAAGCAAAAACTAATTTCGCCGTTTTTTGAATGCCTAAAACAATCGCTAATGTGCTCATTCCTTGTTTGAAATCGCCGTCGAAATCTTCTAAATCTTTTACAATTTCGCGTAGCAAATTAATCATAAAAGCAAAAATAGCATAGTCTAAAAGTATCGAAAATAGGCTTGCCATTACTTCCTGATTAGTAGCATCAGTTGCTGGGAAAATGTCGAAAATTCCAATGATAATAACGCTTAATGACAATAATAAAGCCACAACGATATTGCCCAAAAGCAGCATTTGTTTTAAACTCGTGGCATAAATATATAAGGTTGCAGCTATCAAAACAAAGATGGCGGCAAAATTAGGTCGCATAATCACATTGGATAAATAAAATCCAATTGCTACTCCGCTAACATTTAACAATGCGTAAATAGTGTAGGCTTTGTTCTCAGAAATCAATTTGCCTACAATTACTTTATCGGGTTTGTTTTCGTTGTCAGTTTCCTCATCGAAAATATCATTAATAACATAACCAGCCGCAGCGATTAAAACCGTACTTAATACCAATAAACCGTATTGCCAATCGGCCAGAGCCAAATCAATATTTTGTAATTTTAAAAAACCATATCTAAAAATGATTTGCATCAAAGCAAGCATCAATAGGTTTTTATATCGAATGAGATTTAACATTTGAAGTTGGAAGTTAGGAGTTAGAAGTTAGAAGCTGGGAGTAGGAAGCTGGGAGTTGGAAGACAGATTTCGGAATATAGAATGTTCATTATACATAAATTTTAAAAACTTCCATCTTCCAACTCCTAACTTCCCGCTTCTAGTCGTATTTTGCGTCAAAACTTTCCATCCATTTGCCTTGTACTTTCATAACTTGTTCAATTACATCACGAACAGCGCCTTGTCCACCATTTTTATGCGAAATGTATTTAGAAATTCCTTTAATTTCGGGGCAGGCATCTTGAGGACAAGTTGGTAATGCCACTAATTTCATCACATGATAATCAGGGATATCATCACCCATGTATAAAATGTGTTCCTGTTTAATTTGGTAAACATCGATGTATTCGTCAAAGGTTTCTACCTTGTCCGGTGTGCCTAAATGGATATTGGTAATTCCCAGATTACGCAAACGCACACGCACTCCTTCGTTGCTTCCACCCGAAATAATGCAAACATTGTAACCGCTGTCTACCGCTGCTTTCAGGGCATATCCATCGCGAATATTCATGGTTCTCAACATTTCGCCATCAGGGTTTACAAATACGGAACCATCAGTAAGTACGCCATCAACATCAAAAATAAAAGTAGTGATGTCGTTCATTATTTCTTTATAACTTTTTGCCATTATCTTGTATGGATTGGGTTAGGATTTTATATATAGTTAATTGATTTTCATCGGTTAAAAAGGCTTCATGCGCTGCAATGGTTTTCTGGTCATTGCGAATTGCCGGTCCTGTTTGTGCCTCATCGGGAGAAAGCATGATTAGTTTTTCTACCGTTTCCTGCATCAACGGTTTTAAAATATCAAACGGAATTCGGTTTTCCTGGCAAATCTCATTTCCAATCGAATAGAGGTGATTGGTAAAATTATTGACAAAAACGGCTGCTACATGTAAGGCTTTTCGTTGTTCTGAATTGATTGCGTATACTTTTTCCGAAATGCTTTTGGCTACCTTATCTAATACCTGATAATCGGTTGGATTTTCAGCTTCTAAGCAAATAGGAATCGTCTTGAAATTGACTGCTTTTCCTTTAGTGAAAGTTTGTAAGGGATAAAAAACGCCTTTTCGATTATCGTCATGCAAAGCCGTTAAAGGCACACTACCAGAAGTATGCACCACCAAACGATTTTTAAACGGAAGTTGGCTAGCAACACTTTCGATAGCATCATCAGAAACGGCGATGATATACAAATCAGCTTCTTGTAAATCAGTATATTCTGTAATAATTTGTTCCGGGCTAAGCAAATGTGTTAGCGTTTCCTGTTTTCTGGAAAACGCCTGTACCAACTCAATTTCAGTTCCTGATTGTTCAAGGTTTTGAAATGTAGTGATCAGATGTTGTGCTACATTTCCAGAGCCAATAATACTTACTTTAATCATACACCAAAATTAACAAAAAAACTCGTTTTTCAAATCAATAAAAAAAGGAACACAGATGCCAGGGATTAAACCGATTAGCACAGATTTAAATTAATAAGTACCGCAAACCTGTATGCTAACATTGACAGCGTAATCTATTTTTTAGTTAGCTTAATGAACGATTGTATTAATGCATCTATTTCATATTCAGTTTCCGAATCAATAATTTTACCTTCGTTGTTTATTTTTCCTTTTACACCTTGAATGAGTAAAGTAGTGTCGATTGTAAATTGAGTTTCTACCGTTTCCATTATCAATTGTAACTCGATATGTGCTTTTTCGCCACTGGCAGAAGCAGTGATGAGACCTATTGGTTTTTTAGAAAAGACAGTTGTGGAAACACACCATTCAATTGCATTTTTCAATCCGCTGGGAATGCTAAAAACATATTCGGGAGTGCAAATGATTATTCCGTCGGCATTTTTAATTTGATTTCTAAAAGCGATTATTTTTTCGGGCGTGTTTTCGTTGGTTAAATCTGTTTTGAAATGTGGTAATTCGCTCAAGTCGTCCAGAATAATCATCTCAAAATCCGATTGTCCTTTTTGGGCAATTATTTTTAGAATATTAAGGTTAGAAGAATTGGAACTGGCACTTCCATTAATTCCTATGATTTTTAATTTGTTTGCCATCACAATTTATTTTGTACCATTTCTCTAATTTTCACTGCTTTTTCAAAATGATCGAGTTGGTGTTTCATAATCCACCACTCGGCAACTTCCATTAAAAGTTGAGGATTGTCATTTTTATTAGCAAAAAAAGCGTAGAATGAAAGGCCTACGTTTTCTCCTTTCTTTTCAATTTTTTCGTTGCAAATGGCTATTATTTTTTGGCTTATTGAGGCGTTCATTTTTGTAGAAATTATGTTTTAGTCATCTGCGTTGCAAAGGCGAAGATTTCTTGGGTTTAGGGCGATTGTAGTTAATCTAAATCAATAATTATCGATATATTTTCTTTTACTTTTTCTATTAAATCAGTTGGTAATTTTCCAACTTTTTTAATTAGTCTCTTATTGTCGATTGCCCGAATTTGATCAATCATTATATCACAATTCTCATTTAAATTCGCCATTCCTTTTTTAAGATGAACTCTTAAAATATCAGAATCATTTTGAACATTTGTAGTTATGGGACAAACAATTGTAGATGGATGTGAGATTTTATTTAACAAATCTGTTTGAACAATCAGCACTGGCCTTGTTTTACCTGCTTCAGTACCTATTTGTGGATTCAAGTCGGCAATCCAAATTTCATATTGATTAATCTGCATAGTCAATTTTTTCAAAGTCTTTTAAAATTTTCATTGACTCTTTTTTGACTAATTCAGATTCGGCTTTAAGTCGTTTTTCTAAAATTTGTCTTTTCTGAACTTTGTTATAATATTCAATTGCGTCGTTTATATATCTATTTCTAGGAATATTGATATTTGAAAGAATTTTTTCAGTTTCTCCAAATATTGAATCATCTATTTTAAGTGATACTGTTTTCATATGCTTTAATTTGATACCACAAAGGTATATCTTTTTTTAATATGAAATTTTATAGTTTTGTTTTAGTAATCTTCGCTGCAAACGTTATCCCCGTTTATTCAACACTTCAACTATCCACAAACTTGTCATGCTGACGAAGGAAGCATCTCCGTAAGGAGCTTACACTAGTTTGTAGATTTAGATTTTGCTCAGTGTATGTTGCGAAGTCAGGAGACTTCGCAGAGCGGGGTACTCAATGCAATCGATCACCATGAGGTTGAGGCACAAGCTAGTTGGAAGAACCAAATTAGTTGTTTAATTTTTCTTCTTTCCACAGATAAAGACCATCATAAATTCCTTTGTTGATAAATACACATAAAAATTCAGTAATCGAATTTGTCAAAAAAACAGCATCTTCAACTTTATTATATATTTTATATTCTTCAATATTTTCAGGATTTATGTCAACACTCCACATATCACAATAAATCATATATTCTGTAAAATGAAATGAGTTGTCACTTATTAAATAGTTATCTTTTCCATTCTCAATAATTTCATTAAGGGGTATGAGTCTGAATAAATCTTCGTTTGTTTCAAATCCGTTACAATAGCTGTATAATATCTTGAAATCTTTTGGTAATTCTATTTTAATATTTTTAAAATTATCAATTTCAATATCAGTAGCAGGTTCGTTTAATTGAATGCCGAGATGGGAAGAATTTTCTTTTATAAAATTCAAAACTTCAATTAGTGTAGTAGACGAATTGTATATTATTGTTTTTTCAGAATTGTTAACTTTTCCAACAACTTCTATATTTCTTTTTGCGTCAACTTGACTATCTATTTTCTTGATTTTTTTTCTAAAAAAGTTAAAAAAATTCATGGTTGTTTTTTTAGTTATGCTTGCCAGCTTGATATATACTGACAACAAAGTAGTGAGAATATACCAATATTGGATATTTTGTCGCTATTAATTGACTTATTTTTCTCAAATATAGAAATAATATTTTTATTACAAATTATTAAACAAAACTTTCCTTTTGAGTAGAGTTTGCGTGAGGGGGAGAAGCGGCATCTTTTTTATTTTGTCTTTCGGCAGGCTAAATAGGACAAAATAAAAAAATAGAGCGTATCACCCGACCTTGTTGCTGAAAAAAAGGAGCAGTTTTACATAAATAGTTCTGCAACAAGGGCACGCCCAAAAAAAGAAAAATAAAAGTGATTTTTAAGGGTTAATTTTGGATTTAATTAACAATTGCACGGCTTTAGAAGTCAACATTTTTAAGTACTTTTGTGGCGCTTTTATAAAATGTAATCCCTTACAAATGGATAAAAAAATCTACGCTTTTTTATTTTCTACTCGCTTAATGGCTTTTCTTTTTCTGGCTTTTGCAGTAGCAATGGCAACTGGAACTTTCATCGAAAGTAAATACAATACCGATACGGCTCGAATTTGGGTTTATAATACCTGGTGGTTTGAAGGAATTATGGTGTTTTTCATGATTAACTTCATTGGGAATATCAAACGTTATCAGTTGTTGAAAAAGGAAAAACGGGCAACTTTATTGCTGCATTTGGCTTTTATCCTGATTCTTTTAGGTGCTTTTATTACTCGTTATATCAGTTATGAGGGCGTGATGCCTATTCGTGAAGGTGCTGCCGAAAATCAGTTTTATTCGGATAAAACCTTTTTGACTGTTTTTGTAGATGGAGAATACAAGGGAGAAATGAAACGCAGGGTTTTTGAAAAATCAGTACTGCTTTCGCCTGTTACCAATAATGATTTTTCTGTTTCGGGAGAATTTGACAAGACGCCTTTTGAGGTGAAGTATAAAAACTTCATTATGGGAGCCAAAGAATATGTGAAACCCGATGCCAACGGAACTTTGTACATGAAATTGGTTGAAGCAGGTTCGGGCGGACGTGAGGAACATTTCCTGAAAGAAGGGGAGGTGCAGAATATCCACAATGTACTTTTTGCCCTGAATAAACACACTGACGGTGCCATCAACATTACTTTTGATGGTAAAGATTACACAATAGAAACGCCGTTTGAAGGAAACTTTATGCGTATGGCGGATAAGTTACAGGGGGCAGTTGCCAAGGATAAAGTACAGCCGTTGATGAGACGTTCGTTGTACAGCATTGGCGATATCCGAATTGTTTTTCCTGATCCTGCCGTAAAAGGAGTGATTGATTATGAATCGAAAAATGATTTTAAGGCTAAGGAGCATGAAGATGCTTTGGTCTTGACCGTTAAAGCCGAAGGAAAAGAAAAAGAAGTGACTATTTTAGGTTCGAAAGGAAAAGAAGGAGAGCCTAAAACAGTGAAAATAGGAAATATTGAATATTCTATATTCTACGGAAGTAAAGCTTATATTTTGCCTTTTAAAATTAAATTGAACGATTTTATTGCGCAAAAATATCCGGGAACGGAGAAGAGTTATTCTTCGTTTGAGAGTAAGGTAAGTGTTCAGGATTCGACTGCTAAACCATTTGATGCCCGAATTTATATGAATCACGTTTTAGACCATGAAGGGTATCGTTTTTTCCAATCTTCTTTTGATCCGGACGAAAAAGGAACGGTACTTTCGGTAAATCACGATTTCTGGGGAACTAATATTACTTATGCGGGTTACTTTTTATTATTCTTTTCATTGATGTCGATTATGTTTACCAAACACTCCCGTTTTGCCGATTTGAAAAGAAAATTAGAAGTGGTGAAGGATAAAAAAGAAAAATTGATTCCGATTTTAGTTTTATTCTTGAGTTTGAATGGTTTTGCCCAAATGCATGACCATGAGCATGATCACAATCATGAGCACACCGAACAAACGCAAGCAGGAACGAAGGCACATGTAAGAGTGGCGCCAACAGAAAAGCAACTGGATTCTTTAATTACAAAATACAAGGTTTCCGAAAAACACGCAGCCGATTTTGGTCGATTGATTATTCAGGATGCGGGCGGAAGGATGAAACCTATTAATACTTTCTCGTCTGAATTGCTGCGAAAAGTAAGTCATGCTAACGAATACAAAGGCATGAATTCGGATCAGGTATTTTTATCAATGTCGCAATATGCTAAATTATGGATTGAAGTTCCTTTGATTTACATTAAAAGCGGAAATGACAGCATCAGAAAAATTATTGGCATTGATGCTAAAGCAAAATATGCTCCTTTTATTGCCTTTTTTGACGAACAGGGAAATTATAAATTATCACCTTATTTAGAAGCGGCTTATAAAGCAGCTAATCCGAATCAGTTTGAAAAAGATTTTGTAGAAACGGATAAGAAAGTCAACTTAATGGAATCTGCATTGAGCGGGACTATTATGAAGATTTTCCCAATTCCGCATGACGCTAACAATAAATGGATTTCTTTTAATGAGTTAGAAACTGCCGGCTTGAAAGGTATGGATTCTACTTATACTAAAAGTGTCTTACCATTGTACTTTGGTTCGTTGACCAATGCTTCGGTTTCCGGAGATTATAAAAATGCAGATGAATTATTAGAAAGTTTACATGGTTTCCAAAAGAAATTTGGAGGTAAAGTATTGCCATCAGAAGACAAAGTTTCTTTAGAAATTTTATACAACAAATACGATGTTTTCCAAAAATTACCGTATTGGTATTTAACGGCGGCTATTTTGATGCTTTTGTTTACTATTTTGAAAATATTCAAAGAAACAAAAGCGCTGAATTATTTGGTTAACGGAATGCACATCATCATCGGATTGTTATTTGCATTGCATACTGCAGGATTAATTGCGCGTTGGTATATTTCAGGTCACGCACCTTGGAGTAATGCTTATGAGTCGATTGTGTATGTGTCTTGGGCAACGATGTTCTTTGGTTTGGCTTTTGATATTAAATCGAAATTGACTGTGGCTTCATCCGCCTTTGTAACAGCCATGATTTTAATGGCGGCTTACATGAACTGGATTGATCCTGAAATTGCTAATTTACAGCCGGTTTTGAATTCGTATTGGTTAATGATTCACGTTGCGGTGATTGTAGCCAGTTATGGGCCATTTGCACTGGGAATGATTTTAGGATTTGTATCGTTGTTGTTAATCTTTTTTACCAACGAAAAGAACAGAACCAAAATGGATTTGAATATTCAAGAGATTACTTATATCAACGAAATGGCTTTAACCATCGGATTGATTATGTTAACTATTGGAAACTTCCTTGGAGGACAATGGGCTAATGAAAGTTGGGGACGTTATTGGGGTTGGGATCCAAAGGAAACCTGGGCATTAATCAGTATTATGATTTATGCTTTTGTAATTCACGCTCGTTTTGTGCCACATTTAAGAGGAAAATGGGTTTTCAATTTAATGAGTATGTTTGCTTTTGTTTCTATTTTGTTTACCTATTACGGAGTAAATTTCCATTTGGTAGGATTGCATTCGTATGCTAGTGGTGAAGCACATTCTCTGGACTGGATTTATTATTCGCTTGGAGGAATTGCTTTAATTGGAGCTGTTACGTATCCAAAATACAGAAAGTATTATAAGAAATAAGGTTTGTGGATTAAAAAATAAACCAGACAGGTTTTTCAAACCTGTCTAGTTTGAAATTGTCATAAAAAAAGGCTCAACTTGTAAAAGTTGAGCCTTTTTTTAGGCTTCTAATTCCATTTTTAGAGTCTTACAATATTCTATTGGGGAAACACCTGAGACTTCTTTAAAACTGGTGAAAAAAGGATTGTAAGATGTAAATCCGACTTGTTTGGATAAAGAATCCAGCGTATTGTTTTTTAAGTAATCCTGTTCAATATGTTTAATGGCATCGTGAATTCGGATTGTTTTTTTGTATTCTGAAAAAGAAATAGTGCAGTGGTATTTAAATAGATAGGAAATATGACTTTTAGGAATGTTTAGTTTGTTGGCTAAATCGGTAAGAGTCATTTTAGAATCTCTGAATAGTTCATATTCAAAAGATACTTTTTCTATTTGTTCTATATAGGATAAAATGTTTTTATCTATTTTTTCTTTTAAAACCAGATGTTGGCTGTTGTTTAATGTGTTATTTGGTGATGTATCCCAAAGTTCATTCAGAACTAATTCATTGTTTCTGTTTTCATTTATTTTTTGATATAGCATATCGTATCCGTACAATATTTCAGGGGAAATCAATATTTTGAGCAGAACAAATAACCAAATCAAAGAGGATATCCATTGGTAACTAAGGCCTTTAATATGCTCATCATGAAAAGTTTTTAAAAGTATAGATATCAGAAGTCTTAAGGTTATCAATGTAATGGCGATGAATAAAAATACGGTCCATTTTTTTATTAATTCATTTTGCTTTTTAATTACGTTACTTTCAATTTTTCGGGTCCAAATAGTATCTTTTAATAATTGATTAACACAGTACAGTGTAACACAAAGCGTAAATAAAAAAGATGGTATAAAAAAGAATCTCTAATGATAAGGAAAAAATCAGGAATTTATTGACCAAGAGGATACAAATAAAAAAGCATATCGGGAAAATAAAATGCAATAATTCTTTGCGATTAAAATCTTTATTATTGTAGGCTAAATTTTTAAAATACAAATAGAAAAGCGGAATTACAATTGCTGCAAAATTGGAATACGTATAAGAAGTGTCTTTAAAAACTGCATCTGACATGAAATAAGTGATTCCGATTGTTAGATGACGTAGAGAAATAATGAGTATCAATAAAATCATATACAAATTCATCATTCTGTTTGATTTATAACTGCCAAAGATTAAAAAAGTAGTTATTAAGCCGAGTATACCAGTAATAATGCAAAGTAAATTTGTAATCATTTGATTTTATATTTGGTTTTTTTCCATAATGAATAGGAATAAAAAAAGAGCAACTTTTTTATAGACGTAAAGGATGTTTTTTGTCATGCCTTAGTTCAATTTCAAATGTAGGCGTTTTTTTTAAATTTAATTATAGGCTTACTAAAAATTGAAAAATTCTTTTAGATTTCTTAACTTTTTGTCAGTAGTTGTGAAATGTTTCTTTTGAAAACATCTTTAATTACTTACTTTTTAGATGGTTTTCATTCTTGAAGTTGATTTTATCTTTACTAAAAACCGAAAAGTTATTACTAATTAACCTTTTTTTAAGATATATTTAAAAACATCGACGAAGTGTATTAAAAGAACGATTAAGTTTGTTTAAAATTATTTTTATGAGGTATTTATTTATATTTCTTACGATTCCTTTTTATGGGCAAATTTTGCACCATCAAATGCTTTCCTCACAAGGAGTGACCACAAAAACTTCCGATGGCTACATTATAAGTCAAACAATAGGTCAGCAAAGTGCCATTGGTAATTCAAATAATACCACTGTCGTTATTCAGGGGTTTCAGCAAAGTCTTTGGGGTACTTACATTGCTTCCAATGAGAAAACTGAAATTAGTACTCAAACTTATCCTAATCCGTTTGCGGAAACGGTTAATTTTCAATTTTCACAATTGATGCCAAATCAAATAACGGTGTATGTGTTTGACATCAGTGGGCATTTGGTTTTTGAAAAAAAAGAGACAATACACAATTCTATTTTGACAATTAATTTAGCCAACTTACCCCAATCAGAATATTTAGTCCGACTACAAGCCACAAATTTCAATTATTACACTAAAATTATTAAACTATGATAAAAAACTACTTACTACTTATTTTTCTATTGTCATCTGCAAGCATTTTTTCTCAGGAAATTTATTTTACTACAGGTAAAAATTATACAAAGTACCTTTATAAAGATGCTAATCTTCAGGTAAATCCAAATATCCAGAGTGGAACTGGAAATTTTTATGAAATTGGTTTTACAAAACCTTTGATAAACAAAAAAATATTGTATTCATTAGGACTTTCCTTAAACGATTACAATGCCATAGGAGGGAATTCGGCGAATTCTTATCGATGGGATACGCAGTATCTTGGTTTACAAGGTGGTTTGATGTATCAATTTTATTCTTATAAAACCAATTCAAAAAACAGTATTGATTTTTTGGTTAAAACAGCTCTAAACGCTTCTTCTCTAATTTATGGGAAACAAGAAGTAAATGGTATTTATTATGATTTAATGCATCAAAAAGAATTTTCGGGAATTATCTTAGAATCTTCGGCTGGTTTAATGGTAAAATATAACATTCCTTCATTTGGAGGTTTAAGTCTTGGATATGATTTTTGTCAGAGTATAAATATTACCAATTCTTTAAAGGAAAAATTATCATTCAGGACGAATCAATTAGAATTAGGAGTTCATTTCAACATTAATTAAAAGCGATATGAAAAAAATATTTATACTTTTTATACTTTTTGTAGCAACTAAGACTTTTGCTCAAACAAATGGGATAAGCTATCAAGCTATAATTTTAAATCCTAAAGGCGAACAATTACCGGGGGTAAATAATGTCAGTAGCCCCGTTGTCAATAAGGATATCTGTATGGTATTTAAATTTGTAGATGAATTTTCGAATATAGAATACCAGGAAACGGTGCAAATCAAAACAGATGGTTTTGGTATGGTCAATTTAGTTATTGGTAAAGGGACACAAACTGCTGGATATGCAGCTTCTTTTAAGTCGATTGTTTGGAGTTCTTCAAAGAAAAGTTTGATTGTTGGAATTAATATCAATGGAAATTGTACTACTTATACTGAAATTAGTAATCAGGAATTTAGTTACGCTCCACTGGCTTTTTCAGCAATAAATGCTGAAAATGTTACTGGTGTTGTCGCTATAGAAAATGGAGGAACTAATGCTGTTACTGTTTTAGGAGCTAGGACTAATTTACAAATAAACAATGTAGATAATACAACAGATTTAAATAAACCGATAAGTACGGCTACACAAACAGCCTTAAATTTAAAAGAAAATCTGGTAAATAAAAGTACTAATGTTACAACTGACGGAACTTCGGATACTAAATATCCAAGTGTAAAATCGGTAAAAACCTATGTTGACGCATCTGCTACTTTGTCTTCAACTGCTTTGACAAACGAAATAACCCGCGCTACAACTGCGGAAAACACTATTGCTGCTAATTTGGTTACCGAAACTAATAATCGCATTGCTGCAAATACTACTTTAACAACCAACTTAGCTACTGAAGTATCTAACAGAACAGCTGCAAATAATACGTTAACTACAAATTTAGGTACAGAAAATTCAGCAAGAACTTCCGCTGATGCTACTTTGACAACTAACTTAGCTACTGAAGTAACTAATAGAACAGCTGCCGACTTACTAAAAGAAGACGTAGCAAACAAAAGTACTAATGTTACCACTGACGGAACTTCGGATACTAAATATCCAAGTGTCAAATCGGTAAAAACCTATGTTGATGCTAGTACAGCATCTGCTTCAACAGCTTTGACTAATGAAGTAACTCGTGCTACCGCTGCAGAAAACACGGTTGCTGCTAATTTGGTTACGGAAACTAATAATCGCACTGCTGCAAATAATACGTTAACTACAAATTTAACTGCTGAAACTTCGGCAAGAACTTCAGCTGATGCTACTTTAACAACTAACTTAGCTACTGAAGTAACAAACAGAGCAGCTGCTGACTTACTGAAAGAAGATGTTGCTAATAAAAGCACTAACATTACAACTGACGGTACTTCGGATACTAAATATCCAAGTGTAAAATCGGTAAAAACCTATGTTGACGCATCTGCTACTTTATCTTCAACTGCTTTGACAAACGAAATAACTCGTGCTACAACTGCTGAAAACGCCATTGTTGCTAATTTGGTTACAGAAACTAATAATCGCACTGCTGCAAATACTACTTTAACAACCAATTTAGCTACTGAAGTAACCAATAGAACAGCAGCCGACTTACTGAAAGAAGATGTTGCTAATAAAAGCACTAACGTTACAACTGACGGAACTTCGGATACTAAATATCCAAGTGTGAAATCGGTAAAAACTTATGTTGATACCAGTACAGCATCTGCTTCAACAGCTTTGACTAATGAAATAACTCGTGCTACCGCTGCGGAAAACACGGTTGCTGCTAATTTGGTTACGGAAACTAATAATCGCACTACTGCAGATAATACGTTAACTACAAACTTAGCTGCTGAAATTTCGACAAGAACTTCAGCTGATGCTACTTTACAAACAAATATTAATACTGTTCAGTCTGATGTTGACGCTAATGAAGCTGCTGCTAATACAGTCTTGAATTTAAAAGCTCCTTTAGCATCACCAACTTTTACAGGCACGGTTTCTGGAATCACAAAAGCAATGGTAGGATTAGGCAATGCAGATAACACAAGCGATATCAATAAACCAGTTTCAACTGCAACACAATCGGCATTAGAGTTAAAAGCTAATATTGATTCACCAACATTTACTGGTACACCATTGGCGCCTACTGCAGATTCAGGAACTAGTAATACACAAATTGCAACAACTAAATTTGTATCTGATGCTATTTCAACTTTAAGTGTTCCCTATACAGGAGCGACAGGACCAGTTGATTTAGGAGCTTATGATTTGAAAATAAATGGGACTAGTTTTGGAACCAATGGGCAACCCGGAAATATAGGTATTGGTATAAATGCTGGTTCAAATACTCAAGGATCCAATACTGTTGCAATTGGAAATGAAACAGGTATAAATACTCAAGGATCCAACGCTGTTGCAATTGGAGCTTATACAGCAGGTATTACTCAAGGGTCTAATGCTGTGGCAGTTGGTTATTCAGCAGCTTATACCAATCAAGGTTCTAGTGCTGTAGCAATTGGAAATGAAACGGCTTCAACTAATCAAGGAGCCAACGCTATTGCAATTGGTACTTCGACAGCATATAATAATCAAGGATCCTATGCTTTGGCAGTTGGTGCTTCAGCAGGTAGCACTAATCAAGGAGCTTACGCTGTTGCAATGGGTACTAATTCAGGTAACAATACTCAAGGATCTTATGCTATTGCAGTTGGAAATGAAACAGGTTATGAAAATCAAGGAGTTAATGCTGTAGCACTTGGTAATTTGGCAGGTAAAACTAATCAGGGATCCACCGCTATTGCAATTGGAAATTATGCAGGTCGAGATAATCAAGGAGAAAACGCTATAGCAATTGGCTCAAATGCAGGTAAAAACAACCAAAATAGTAATAGTATTATTTTGAATGCTACTGGTAACGATTTAGATACAGCTACTTCTGGTTTCTTTGTAGATCCAATACGTAATGTTTCATCATCTACTGCTTTATTTTATGATGTAACAACAAAAGAAATAACATACGGAAGTCTTCCTTCTGTTTCTCTTCCTTCAGGAGTTACAGGTATACTACCTGTTTCCAATGGTGGATCAGGGGTAAATACAGCAACAGGAACAGGAAGTTTAGTTTTATCGGCTTCTCCAACTTTTACAGGGACGGTTTCTGGAATTACCAAAACGATGGTTGGATTATCAAGCGTGGACAACACAAGCGATGCCAATAAACCTGTTTCAACGGCTACTCAAATGGCATTAGATTTGAAAGTAGATAAAGTATCTGGTAAAGGTTTATCAACTGAAGATTATACAACTGTAGAGAAAACAAAATTAGCTGCTATTACAGGCACAAATACAGGTGATCAAGACATCTCTGGGATTGCTACCAATACCAGTAAGATAGGTGATTTAACTAGCTTGACAACAACAGCCAAATCAAGTTTGGTAGCTGCTGTCAATGAAATTGAATCAGGAAAAGCGCCTTTAGCTTCTCCAACATTTACCGGCACAGTAAGTGGAATTGATAAAGCGATGGTTGGTTTATCAAATGTAGACAATACTTCAGATGCCAATAAGCCTGTTTCAACAGCAACTCAAACAGCTTTGGATTTAAAAGCACCATTAGCATCTCCAACATTTACAGGTACAGTTACTGCAAGTGGGACATTAACAGCTAATACAATAGTTAAATCAGGAGGTACTTCTTCCCAATTTTTAAAAGCGGATGGTAGCGTTGATTCTAGTACTTATTTAACAAGTGCAGTGACAACTTTAGATGGTCTTAGCGATTCTAAAAGTGGAGGAGCTAACTTTTCAAACAGTTTATTGATAGGTCACCAAACAACTGGTGTACTGAGTAGTGCCGATAGAAATATAGGTATCGGTATAGGAGCACTAACTTCTATTACATCGGGGGATGATAATATCGCCGTAGGATATCAGGCATTAACCAGCAATTCAACGGGGAATCAAAATATTTCTATTGGGCGACAATCGATGTTGGGTAATGTGACTGGATCCAGTAATACTGCTGTTGGATTGGAAACGTTAGAATCAAATTCTACAGGTCATCACAATGCTGCCTTTGGTCATTTAACGATGATAAGTAACAGTACGGGTTATCAAAATGCCGCTTATGGGCAGGAAGCCTTACAAGGGAATGATACAGGAAATAAAAATACGGCTCTTGGTGCAGAATCATTATACAATAACAGCCAAGGTAATTTTAACATTGCTGTTGGATTTGGGGCTATGGGTTCTAATACCACGGGAAGTAATAATACCGCAGTGGGTTATAATGCAGACGTTTCAAGCTCTGCTTTAACCAATGCTACAGCGATTGGGAATGGTGCTATTGTTACAGCGAGTAATAAAATAC
>JBDLTG010000019.1:0-30129 GCA_039805885.1 Bacteroidota bacterium | reverse complement strand
TGGTTCTCGATACAAATTTTCAGAAAAAGCTTTTCGCATTTTCTGAAAATCCACTCGAACTGACGGGAAGTTCTAACGTCATTTTATATTGCTTTTTTTGTAAAAAATTAAGCCTCGAACTGACGAATCCTTAAGAATTCAGTTTTACAAATCATGTCGACAAACATTCTCAAAACAACCTCCAAAAATAGATTCCCAATCCCTTTTTCGAACATTTTTTCAAAAAAACCCTTCCTAAAGCCTTATAAATACTGAGTTCTGTAATTTTTTACAAACAAACTCTACTAATTCTATAGGATTTATAAAATTATTTTGTAGGTTTGCATCAACAATGAAAGTATTTAAGTTAAACAACATTTTTATATCGAATGTAACTCGGAAGTTTTTCGACATAAAATGGCTTTAATAGCTTCTTGATTTTTTTTTTTTTGGAGCCTTTCATCCAAAGTGAAAGGCTTTTTTAAAATTTTATAAAATAATAACATGAGAACTAATAGAAACAGAAATAGAATGATGCAATGCTGTCACATGAAAATTCCTCCATGTTGTTGTTACTTGGTCTTATTTGTAGAAAAATAAAGCTCTTTTGTAACAACTCAAAAGAGCTTTTTTATGGAATAAATTTAAAAAATAGAATCAAACAGATTTAACAGAATAAAATCATGAGTGCAGAAATTATCAAACAGAACCCCTTTCAATCGATGATTGACAGGTTTAATATAGCAGCTGACATTTTAAAATTGGATGCCCCAATTCGTCAAAAATTACAACGCCCGGAAAAACAAATTGTAGTTAACTTTTCAATCGTATTAGATAACGGAATCGAGCAAAACTTTGAAGGGTACCGCATTATTCACAATACGGCTTTAGGACCTTCAAAAGGTGGAATTCGCTATGATACTGCTGTAAATTTAGAAGAAGTAAAAGCCCTGGCGGCCTGGATGACCTGGAAATCGGCAGTGACGGGAATTCCTTTTGGAGGAGCCAAAGGAGGGATTATTTGCGATCCAAGCACACTCTCTAAAAGAGAATTGGAAAAAATAACCAGAGCTTATACTAAAAGCTTGTCGGATATTTTTGGACCTGAAAAAGATGTTCCTGCTCCGGATATGGGAACGGGACCGGATGAAATGGGATGGCTAATGGATGAATTTTCGTTAGTTCATGGCAAAACGATTCATGGTGTAGTTACAGGTAAACATTTGCATGCCGGAGGTTCTTTAGGACGCGTAGAAGCAACTGGAAAAGGCGTGAGCATTATCACACTTTTAGCGCTAGAACATTTAAAGCTAAGACCGGCTAAATCTTCTGTTGCAGTTCAGGGATTTGGAAATGTAGGATTGCATTCGGCTTTATTTCTTTTCGAAAAAGGATTGAAAGTGCTTGCTGTTAGCGATGTTTCGGAAGCCTTGTACAATCCGGACGGAATTAATATTCCGGAACTGATTTTGTATTATAACCTCAACAATAAGAGCATCAAAGGCTATCCAAATTCGGTTTCTATTAAGCATGAAGATTTGTTGCTTTTAGAAGTTGATGTGTTAATACCAGCAGCAAAAGAAGATGTGATTACCAGAAGTAATGCCGGCGATGTTCGGGCTAAAATTATTGTCGAAGGTGCCAATGGTCCGGTTTCTTCAGATGCGGATGCCATTTTGCATGCCAATAATGTTTTAGTAGTTCCTGATATTTTAGCCAATGCTGGTGGAGTTACAGTTTCCTATTTCGAATGGCTTCAAAATACGCTAGTAGAAAAATGGGGTGTCAATCAAGTAAACAGACAACTGGAAAGCATATTAACGAAAAGTTTTGAAACTGTTTTTCAAACAGCCAGCAAGTATAATGTGACGCCGCGTATAGCTTCTTACATCCTTGCTTTGCGAAAAGTAGCCATAACACAAGCAGTGAAAGAAGTAGCTTTGACTACTGCCAATTATAAACAAAATTAGATTGTTCAAAAGTCGGAAAGGGATATTGTATCTGTTATAAGCTGTAAGGTTTGTTAATTGATATAAATATCTCTTTTTGTTTAAATGTATTATTAAAAAATGAAGCATATCAATTTTCTTGCCTTCGTAATGCCTGCTTTTTTTCTGTTTTTGTATTTAGAATTTAAGCTTGCCCAACGTAGAAAAAGACCGGAAATTTTTAATTATGAAAGTTCTGTTTCCAATATCAGTATTGGAATTGCCGAAAGATTGATCAATTTATTTATAGCAGCGAGTTTTTATCAGCTGTATTATTTGATATATGATGATTATCGAATTTTTAATATTCCGAGTAACATACTTATATGGTTTATATTGATTCTCATGACCGATTTTGTCTGGTATTGGTACCACAGACTGGGGCATGAAGTGAATTTTTTCTGGGCTGCACATATTGTGCATCATCACAGTGAAGCCTTTAATTTTACCACCGCCGCCAGAATTACCACTTTCCAAGCTATTGTTCGAACCGGATTTTGGTGCGTGCTGCCTTTGTTGGGATTTCATCCATCGATGGTCATCACGATGTTAATTGTTCACGGTGCCTATTCTTTTTTTACGCATACCCAACTTGTAGGTAAAATAAAATGGCTCGAATATATTTTTGTAACTCCGTCCGTACACGGTGTGCATCACGCCTCAGACGAGAAATATTTAGATAAGAATTTTGGAGATATGTTTACCTTTTGGGATCGGCTTTTTGGAACTTTTCAATCCGAAGAAGAAAAACCAAAATACGGATTAACACATCCATTAAAAAGCTATAGTTTTCTGTGGCAGCATTTTCATTATTATTTCGAAATTTTCGAATTATGGAAACGCTCTAAAGGATTTAAAGCCAAATTTAACGCGGTATTTGGAAGTCCCGCTCACATGGATCAGAATATCCGCCCAGAGTTAGAAAAACGCTTTCTTCAGGATAAATCGAATCCGAATAAGCGCCTTAAATTCAGGAATTATCTCTACATCCAATTGGGAATTTCAATTTTGTTTTTAACTGTCGTTACCTATTATTTTGAGTTTTTAAACGGTATTGACAAAGCTTTCGCGTTGACTTTTATCCTTATCACACTCATCAATTGTGGGGCTTTATTAGAGCATCGAAAATGGATTTATTATCTGGAATACGGTAGAATTTACATTGTAACCAGCTATTTTTTATACGCAGAAAACCTAATTACTTTCTTCCTGGTCCCTTTATTTATTATGTTTTTTGCCGAACAATTGTTCTCATTAGGAAAACGCTATCGGGATGTTATCCTTCAGTTAGAAATTTCAGAATAAACTAAAAATGCGGTATCACTTTTTCAGGACTAGACATTAACAGACGCCATAACTATTACAAACAGTTTAACAAAACCTATTTCAAAATGTCATTTACAAAACAATCCATTTTATCACTTAGTCTTTTACTTCTATTTAATATTTTACAAGCTCAGCATACAACAATTAAAGGAATTGTTGTTGAGAAGCAAAATCATTTCCCTTTAGAGTTTGCAAGTGTGGCTATACTAAAACAAGCTGACTCAACCCTTGTAGCTGGTGTGTTAACACAAAAGAATGGGACATTTACAATGCCAAAAATAGACACAGGCAACTATGTCCTTAAAGTAGTTTCTATGGGTTACGAAACAGCTAATTCTAATTTTTCAGTATTAGACAAAAGCCAACACATTAGCTTAGATAGCATCTATTTAAATGTATCTTCCAAATTATTAGGAGAAGTAGTTGTAAAAGGACAAAAAAACACAATTACTAACAAATTAGATAAACAAACCTATAAGGCAAACCAATTTGAGGCAGCAAAAGGAGGCAACGCAACAGATGTTTTAAAAAATCTTCCCTCTGTTTCAGTTAATAGTTCTGGTGAAATAAGTGTAAGAGGTTCAACAGGTTTTTTGGTACTCATAAATGGAAAACCTGTTTTAACCGATGCACAAACCATATTGAGCCAACTGCCAGCCAACACTATTGAAAACATTGAATTACTAACTGCTCCCTCAGCAAAATACGATGCCGATGGAAAGGGTGGAATAATAAACATTACTACTAAAAAAGGAACAACTGATGGTTTTGCTTTGCAGGCAAATGTTCTGGCAGGTTTGCCAAGTACCACAAATTATAACAACCTTGAAAATCCACTCAGGTATGGAGGAGATGCAACCGTCAACTACAAAAAAAGCAAATGGGATATTTCGGTTAGCGGAAATTATACAAGAAACGATGCCAACGGCAGAAGAGAAGGTAACGTTTATACCAAGAATTTTACTAACAACACGATTACCTATTTTCCTTCAACAGGTGAAAGAAGTTTTGACAGATATAATTATGGCCTAAGAACCAATATAAACTATGTGGCTAATAAAAATGACGTATTGGGAATTGGCTTTTTTGCAAGTAAAAAATACCAACAACGAAGAGCGGATATTACTTATAACAATTCAACGGGCGACTTAACAACTGGGGATCTTTTAAGTCAGTTCTCTTATTTTAATTCAAATCTCCAAAACAAAGAAGGTAAGTTTTTATTAGGTAATTTTGATTATAGTCACACTTTTAAAAACAATTCAAAACTTTCTACATCGGCTATATACGAAAAGGCAAATTTATATGGCAATACCACCAATAAAAATTTAGACTACCCAAACAAGAGTACCCTTTTTCAATTGGTAACAAACCCCTACTCTAACCCAATTAACGGCTACCGATTAAAATTGGATTATAGTGCCACTATTGGAGAAGGAAAATTAGAAACTGGTTATCAGTACAGATGGGACAAACAAGATGGAACATTTGACTATAATGTTACACCATCTACAAACCAAGCTGATATTGCAAAATTTAGTGGAACTGCAAAATCAATAAATATAATTAATGGAGTTTATACCCAATATACTAACACCTTTTCAAAACTACAATATACCGCAGGATTAAGGTATGAATACGCCACAAGAGAAGTAAACCTATCATCAGACGTTAATCCACATAATCTAAATCTGAGTAACTTTTTCCCTTCTGCAAACTTACTTTATACAATTAATAATGACTGGAGCATTAAGGCGGGTTATAGCAAAAGAGTGCAACGAAATAATAATTTTGAATTAAACCCAATTCCCGAAAGAGAACATTCTGAAACCTTAGAACAAGGCGATCCTGATTTATTACCTCAATTTATAGATCTTGTTGAGTTAGGAATCAATCACAATTTCAAGAAAGGTTCCTTTTTTGCAACAATGTATTATCAAAACATCAAGAATCCCATACAAAGAGTGAATAGTGTGTATGCTGATACTATCTTAAACAGGCTTTTTACCAATGCCGAAAAAGCAAGGCTTATTGGCTTAGAATTAGGCACTACGATAAAACCAATAAAATGGATTACTGCTTATCTGGGAGCTAATGTTTACAACTATAAAATTAGTGGTCCCTTGAATGTGTTGGGGACAACTTCCACTGTAAACAATGCTGACTGGGTTTATTCAATCAATATGAATACAACATTTAACTTAGGAAACAACTGGAATTTGCAAGCCAACGCCAATTACCTGTCTAACAGACCCACCGCGCAAGGCGAAGATTCAAGATTTTTTTCACCCAATACTTCAGTAAAGAAAACATTTGGGAATGGTAAATATTCTTTGGGACTACAATGGCAAAATATGAATCTTGGTTTTATGAATGCAAACCAACAACGCATTACAACCTGGAGCAATGATTTTTATACCACAACAAACTATGTATATGAAACAGATGTTTTTCTTTTGAATTTTAGTATAAACCTAAACAAATTTAGCAGCAAAACAAAACTACCTGCAAGTGAACTGGGAGAAAAAGAATTTTAACGAAAGTAAATACAAAATACTGCCCCAGCTGGAGCGTCTTGCTCCTACACACAAAAAGTAAAAACCTGTAAAAGTTTGATTTTACAGGTTCTTGTTTTTAAATGTAAGCATCGAAATTTTCTACTTCTATAATCACGAAAGTGTTCAGTAATTAAAAGTAGACTAATAATTTGTACTAAAAATATTATTTCTATATTTGTTTGAGTTGCGTTTCAAAACTTTTTTAGGATGAATAGTCACTATGATTATCGACTAATACATGTTAGCGTAAATTTTTGAAAACAGAAAATGAACAAAAAATGAAATTAAACAGAATTCTAATAAATATTACATTATTATCAATTTCATTTTTGTCATTTGGACAAAATGAAACATTAAAGACTTCAGAAGTAGAAATTATTCCTCACTGGAAAAAAAATGAAGCTCATTCTATAATAATTAAAAGCACAACAACTGATATTGTAAAAGATAAACCATTTACATATTTGACAACTTTCAATGCTAATTTTAAAGTTTTAGAAAAAAGCGAAACAGAATATTTAGTTGAATGGATTTATACAAATTCAGTAATAGCAAACAAAGACCCAAATTTTGAAAATAACATATTAGCTAAACTTCTGAATACAAAATTTAAAATAAAATTATCAAATTTTGGTAAATTCATTGAACTTGTGAATGTTGATGAAATAAGAACAGCTTCAAATAAAGCTATAGATGAACTTAATGGAAAAGACATAAATCCAAATATGAAAGTTCAATATAATGCAGCAAAGCAAATGATTGTTTCTAAACAAGGTTTAGAAATTGCATTATTAAAACATATCAAGCTTTATAATTTATCATTTGGTTATAAATACAAAATTGACTTTGAACAACTTAATAATATGAAATTCCCAAATCCCCTTGGTGGTGCACCTTTCGATGCGGTTGAAAAAGTTAAATTAGTAAATATCGATACTAAAAATTCAATTTGTAAAATAGAAACTAGCAAAATTGTAGAAGGAGCAGTTTTTACAAAATCTGTAATGGAGTATTTAAAGAAAAATAATAAAGATCATATAAAAGAAATTGAACAAGAATTTGGAAATGATGTTTTTGAAATCAGTGAAAGTTCAATGCAAGAATTAAATTTTGAAAAAGGAATTCTAAAAAAATCTTCATTCAAAAGAAAAATAAATTTAGGACCACAAAACAGAACAGTATTAATGGAAATTGAAGCTATCTAAGTAAAAATTACAGCAATACAGATTTTACCCGATAGTGTGGATTTATAATCCGCACAAAAGTGAAACAATTAAATACTTTGTAGAGTTACTTAGTGAGATTGCTTCCTTCCTCGCAATGACGAGCTTGCGGGTAAACCCTAACATCATTAAGACAGTAATCTGAAATCTAAAGTCTGCATTCTAAAATCTAAAGTCGCTTCGCTTCTTCCCAAAAAACATCCATTTCAGCCAAGGACATATCCATTAAGGATTTGCCTAATTCCCCTGCTTTGCTTTCTAAATATTGGAATCTTTTAATGAACTTTTTGTTGGTTCGCTCTAAGGCGTCTTCAGGATTTACATTCAGGAAACGGGCGTAATTAATCATCGAAAACAACACATCGCCAAATTCGGCTTCTATTTCGTCCTGATTTCCTAATTTCACCTCCTCTTGCAGTTCTTGTAATTCTTCCTGCACCTTGTCCCAAACCTGATGTGATTCTTCCCAATCAAAGCCCACTCCTTTTACCTTATCCTGAATCCTGCTGGCTTTTACTAAGGCTGGCAAACTTCGGGGGACGCCTTCCAAAACTGATTTTTTCCCTTCCTTAAGTTTTAATTTCTCCCAGTTTTGTTTGACTTCTTCTTCATCTTTTACCACAGTATCGCTGTAAATGTGAGGATGACGATGAATGAGTTTATCGCAAATTTCGTTGCACACATCGGCAATATCAAAATCATTGGTTTCGCTTCCTATTTTAGCATAAAAAACAATATGCAACAACAAATCGCCCAACTCTTTTTTGACTTCATTCAAATCATTATCTAAGATGGCATCGCCTAATTCGTAGGTTTCTTCTATCGTAAGATGTCTCAGCGTTTGTAAGGTTTGCTTTTTATCCCAAGGACATTTTTCACGCAAATCGTCCATTATATCTAATAATCTTTCAAAAGCCTGTAACTGGGTTTGTCTTGTATTCATTGCATTTTGTTTTGGGTAAAAATAAGAAATCCTGTGTTCTAATTGGTTTAGAACACAGGATTTTTATAAAAATCAGAAAGGATTTATTCTGTTACTTTTTTAGTTTTTTTTGGTTTTTCAGCTGGAGCTTCTGTTTCTGCAACCGCTGCTTCTACTACTTCTTCCGCTGCTGTTTCAGTTTCAATCAATCCTTTTGCTTGCAAAGTATTGTACCAGTTTAAAATTTTCTTAATATCCGAAGCATATACTCTTTCTTCATCATAAGTTGGTAAAACTTCTTTAAAATAAGCTGTTAAGGCTGCATTGTCTTCTTTGTGCGAAATAGCAGCTCCGTTATTTTCTTTTTCAGCGATATTGCTCATTACTTCTTTCAATGGTTTTTCACCATCATAAGTGTAAACCGAAATCTCAGATAATAAACTCACATTACTTTTTAAATTAACTGTGATTTTTTTTCCATCTGCCAATGATTCTGCAACAAAACCAGTACGTGTTTGTACTTTTAAAACATATAAACCTGGTTTACCAGAAATCGCTAATATTTTTTCTAAATTCATGCTTTTACTATTATTATTAAGAATTCATTTTATTTTTTAATGTTTTGGTATTCTTCAAAAACAATACCAAAAAAAGGATTTTCAGGACTCTTATCTTCCTTTTTTACCAAAGAATCGCATTCTGTATTCTTGGAATGTTTTTCCTTCCATGATGTTTTTCAGTTTTCCTTTGATTAATCGCTTTTTCAAAGACGAAATTTTATCGGTAAACAAAATACCTTCAATATGATCGTATTCGTGCTGAATCACTCGTGCAATCAATCCGTCGAAAACTTCGGTTTTCATCACAAAATCTTCTTCGCAGTATTCGATAGTAATTTTTTCTTTGCGATAAACGTCTTCGCGAACATCAGGAATACTCAAACAACCTTCGTTAAAAGCCCAATCATTACCTTCTTCCTTAATGATTTTAGCATTAATAAAAGTACGTTTGAATCCTTTTAACTGCTTTTGTTCATCGGCTGCTAAATCTTCGTCGTCACTAAAAGGAGTGGCATCTACTATAAATAAACGAATTGCTATTCCTACTTGTGGCGCTGCCAGTCCTACTCCAGATGCGTTATACATTGTTTCGTACATATTGGCAATTGTTTCTTTCAAATCAGGATATTCGGCTGTTATTTCCTCTCCTATTTTTCTCAAAACCGGATCGCCATATCCTACAATTGGTAAAATCATTGTTGTTGTATTAAATATTATTAACCTCAAATAAAGGTTCTACATCCTGAATTAGAATTGCCAAAAATAGTAAAAATTTAGACAAAGCTTAAGAAGGAAACAGATAAATAGTATTTTTAAATTAAATACTAAAAACACTTTCATTTATTAGTATAGATAAATCGCACAATTCATACCTTTGTGTATAATCCTAAATTTATGACCTCTAAAATTCAGAAATTTATTGCTGGTACTGAATTCAGTAATGCACTAAAAGTTACTATCGCAGCCGTTTCTCCCGTATTATTATTTTCTTACCTAGATAATTTCCATATTGGTTTCACGATTGCTTTGGGTGCTTTCTTTACTTTCCCGAGTGACATTCCCAGCAATTTAAAACATAAAATTAACGGATTACTAGTTACTTCATTGATTATAGCCGGAGTGAACCTGATTATTAATCTTTGTTATCCTTATCCGTGGCTGTTTTATCCTGTACTCATTGCATTGATTTTTAATGTCTCAATGATTTTAGTCTATGGACAACGCGCCACCATGGTTTCTTTTTCGGCTTTATTATCGCTTTCATTGGCTTTTGCCCATTTAAATTCGGGTTGGGAAATGCTGCAATATTCCGGACTCTTATTTGCAGGAGGGCTATTCTACACCCTTATTTCTGTTATTTTTTTCCACATAAAACCCAATCGTTATGTCGAATTACAAATGGCCGAATGCATCCGACTAACTTCAAAATACTTAAAATTACGTGGTGATCTTTGGGAATTAAATTCCAATAGAAAAGCAATTACAAAAAAACAATTGCATTTTCAGGTAGAATTGAACGTTATTCACGAAAACATTAGAGAAGTTTTGATTACCAATAGAACTAAATCAGGTTCGTCAGGGCAAAACCGAAAAATGCTGTTGAGTTTTATCACATTGGTAGAAATAATGGAATTGGCCATCTCAACTTCTTTTGACCATAATAAATTGCATCAAAAGTTTGATGTCTATCCAAAAGCCTTGGAAACTTATCAAAATTTAGCCTACAACTTAGCCAAAAGTTTAAAACTATTATCCAAAAGCATCCAAGAAGGAAAGCCTTATGAATCCCAACATAATTTAATTGAAGATTTACATCAATTTGAAATTACCATTAGTAATTACAAAAAAGAATTAAAAGCCGATTCCTCTTCTGAAGAAGTATTGATGCTGATTACCATGTTGCATTATGCTGAAAAACAGGTTGAAAAAATTAAAACTTTAGAGCGAGCTTACACTGTCAATATTAACTCCGGAGATTTAAAAGGAAGAGATAAAGACATTGAGAAATTCATCAAACCACATTATTACCCTTTGAGCACTTTGATTGAAAATTTCAGCTTTTCATCTACGGTTTTCAGGCACTCTCTCAGGATAACCATTACTATTTTATTAGGTTACATGATTGGAAAAATCCTGCCTTTAGAAAACGTCTATTGGATTATTCTTACCATAGTGGTAATTATGAAACAAGGATTTGGACTTACAAATGAGCGCACCTATCATCGTATTTTTGGCACTCTTTTAGGAGGAGTTATTGCTTTCGGAATCTTATCTGTTATTCATGATTCATACATAATCAGTAGTATCGCTATTACAGCTATGCTTTTGGGCTTTTCATTCAATCCTACCAATTATAAAATTGGCGCTACTTTTATTACCATTTACGTTATCTTAATCTACGGTGTTTTATCTCCTGACAATGGAAATGTTATCGAATATAGAATTTTAGACACTATTGTAGGTGCTGTTTTATGCCTGCTTGCTAATTATTTTTTATGGCCTTCATGGGAGTTTTTAAGCTTACCGGTTTATATACAAGATGCGATACAAGCTAACCGAAATTATTTAAAACAAATATCGGTTTTGTACAATCAAAAAGGGGAAGTTCCTACCGAATATCGATTAGCCAGAAAACAGGCTTTTATCGAAATTGGGAATTTAATGGCTTCGTTTCAGCGCATGTTGCAAGAGCCTAAATCGAAACAGAGTAAACTTCCTCAAGTATACAAACTCACGGTGTTGAATCATTCGTTATTATCATCAATTGCTTCACTAGGGACTTACATTCAATCACACAAAACAACCGAAGCATCCAAAGCTTTTAATGTAGTAGTAGACAAAGTAATTGAGAATTTAGAGTTTGCCATGACTATCTTAAGCAATCCTGATTCAAAAATACTAGCTTCTAACGAAGATTTAAATCAAAGGCTTACTGAACTGAAAAACATTCGGGCTAAAGAGTTAAAACAAATAAAACTAATCGACGAAGAGGAATATCAAATTAAGATGCAGGAAGCGCAATTAGTAATTGAACAATTAATTTGGCTGACTAGTTTATCTGAAAACATTGTAAAAACAACGCAGCTGTTAATGACTGTAAAAAAAGAATCCCATTAGCCGCGGCTAATGGGATTCTCGTTTTATAAACCGGAGCAAATAGCTATTATTTTAATTTTAAAACTTCGGCTGTATTCTCTCTTATTTCTTCTAACAATTCTGGATTCTCATTTAATTTTTGTCCGTAAGAAGGAATCATTGTTTTAAACTTTTCCTGCCATTCCGGAGTTTTCATTTGCTCTTTATAACATCTTCCTATCACATCAATCATAATAGAAACTGCTGTTGAAGCTCCTGGAGATGCTCCTAATAATACTGATAAAGTTCCATCAGCCGAAGTGATTACCTCAGTACCGAATTCTAACTTACCACCTTCTTTTTCGTCTTTCTTAATTACCTGAACTCTTTGTCCGGCACGTTCTATTACCCAATCCTTAGATCTGGCACCTGGCACATATTCTCTTAAAGCTTTAATTCTGTCCGCAGGAGATTGTCTTACTTGCTCAATTAAATATTTGGTTAACGGAATATTTTTAATTCCCGCCATAACCATAGGAACAATATTGTCTAATTGTATTGATTTGGGTAAATCCGAATATTTACCATTTTTCAAGAAACGAGTTGAAAAACCAGCAAAAGGACCAAACAATAATTGCTTTTGACCATTAATCATTCTGGAATCAATGTGAGGAACAGACATTGGTGGCGCACCTACACTTGCTTTTCCATATACTTTCGATTCATGTTGCGCAATTACAGCTGGATTAGTACATCTTAGCCATTGTCCACTTACCGGAAAACCTCCAAAACCTTTTCCTTCAGGAATATCGGCTTTTTCTAATAAAGGCAATGAACCTCCACCCGCACCAATGAATACAAATTTAGTATAAGCTTTTCTTTTTTCTCCAGTACCTAAATCAGTAACTTTTATTCTCCAAGATTTATCCTCACGTTGTTTTAACTTTCTAACCTCATGATTAAAATACATATTGACACCTTCCATTTTAGTCAGATAACCAAACATATTACGAGTCAATTCTCCAAAATTCACATCAGTACCAATAGCCATTGAAGTACCAGCTACTTTTTCTGATTCTTTTCTACCTTCCATTACCAGAGGCATCCATTTTTTTAATTCTGAAAAATCAGTACTAAACAACATCTCTTTAAAAAGCGGATTAGCTTGTAAAGCTTCGTATCGTTTTTTTAAATAGTCAACATTTTTATCTCCCCATACAAAACTGATATGTGGAATTCTTTTAATAAAATTTTCTGGTGATGATACTTTTTCCTGTTGCACTAAATAAGCCCAAAACTGACGTGAAACCTCAAAAGATTCCGCAATACTGATGGCTTTTTTAGGATCGATACTTCCATCTTCTCCTTCCGGAGTGTAGTTCAATTCACAAAAAGCAGAATGTCCTGTTCCTGCATTATTCCATGCATCAGAACTTTCAGCAGCTGCATTATCTAATCTTTCAAAAATATCGATGGTTAAATCTGGTTGTAATTCTTTTAGAATTAAGCCTAAAGTGGCACTCATAATTCCAGCTCCAATAAGAACTACATCACTATTTGAACGTATGGTTGTATCAGACATAAGTATTTTTTTATAAAGCGCAAAGTTACTTTATTATTTTGGTAATTAAAAGACCTTTTGAGGGGTAAAAAGTTACATTTATCACTACGTTTAATCGTTTTAACAAAGAATTATTAAAACATTTTGCGAGATAAGTAGTCTTGTAGCATAATTGTTGCCGAAATTTCATCAATCAACGCTTTATTTTGGCGTTGCTTTTTCTTTAACCCACTATCAATCATGGTTTGGAAAGCCATTTTAGAAGTAAAACGTTCGTCTACACGTAGTACTTTCATATCAGGAAAATGATTGGTAAAATGCGTTACAAATCCTTTAATTATGGAAGCACTCTCGGATGGTTGTCCGTTCATTTGTTTGGGTTCGCCAATAAGCACCAACTCTACTTTTTCTTTCGAAAAATAATCTTTTAAAAAAGCAATTGCTGTTGAACTGGGAATGGTAGTCAAACCCGAGGCAATGATTTGCATTTCATCTGTAACAGCAATTCCTGTACGTTTTTGACCGTAATCTATCGAGAGAATTCTTGGCATTTATTTTATTTTTCGCAAAGATACTATTTTAATTTTCCGATTCTCAACAACAAGGGAAAGCGCACCTTTTTATTGTTCTTTTCCCAAGATTTTTTTAATTCATCCCTAATTAAATCAATCGGATTTTGATTATTTTTCGAAATATAATGCTGCGTTGCCGACCAGGTTTCGAGATAACCTACCAACTCCTCAAAAGTCCATTCCAATTGATTTTCGAATTTTTCTACCGCTTGTTCTTCAAAAGGAAACGGAATTGTCAGGTAATTTTCATCCAAATACCTTCGTTCAGCATCCCAATAAGTCCCTACTATGTTATAATAAAAATGGTTTAAAATTTTGTCCGAATCAACATTCGTTGAAAATAATCCGTATCCAATAACAGCAAAAACACCTTCTGGCTTTAATATTCGATAAACCTCTTTATAAAAAGAATCAAAATCAAACCAATGAACCGCCTGCGCTACAGTTATCAAATCAAATTTTTGGTTTTCGAAAGTTGTTTTTTCTGCCGGAGAAACTTTATAAATTATATTATCGGCCTGAATAGCATTATCCAATTGATTCTGACTAATATCTATTCCGTAAACAGTATCGAAAAAAGCTGACAACTTATGCGCCACCTGACCATTCCCTGTAGCAATATCAAGTACCTGTGATTTGTTTTCGACAAAAGAAACAATATAACGAATTAATTCATCCGGATATTGCGGACGAAACTTAGAATATCCTGAAGCTTGTTTTGAAAAATTATCTTTCATAAGAGTTCTTATTATTTAAAGATACAAAATGCTTTTCGTATTTGAAATATATTAAATTAATTTGACTTTTGGTTTTTGCTTTAAAAACATATCTTTGTCAAAAAATATTCAAAAATGAGCGCATTACAGACAATTATAGAACAAGCTTGGGAAAACAGAGCTTTGTTGCAAGAAGAAACAACTACTAACGCGATTAGAGAAGTAATCGAATTATTAGATTCAGGAAAATTACGTGTTGCTGAACCAAAAGGGGATACTTCGACTTCGCTCAGTACAGGCTCTTGGCAAGTAAACGAATGGGTTAAGAAAGCAGTAGTGATGTACTTCCCTATTCAAAAAATGGAAACTATAGAAGCCGGAATTTTTGAATACCATGACAAAATGGAATTAAAAAGAGACTATGCTGAAAAAGGAGTTCGTGTAGTTCCTGGAGCTTCTGCTCGTTACGGTTCTTTTATTTCTAGCGGTGTAATCATGATGCCTAGTTATGTAAATATTGGTGCTTATGTTGATGCTGGAACTATGGTAGATACTTGGGCAACTGTAGGTAGTTGTGCTCAAATTGGTAAAGACGTTCACTTGAGTGGTGGTGTTGGTATTGGTGGTGTTTTAGAACCATTACAAGCTGCTCCGGTAATCATTGAGGATGGTGCTTTTGTAGGTTCTAGATGTATTGTTGTTGAGGGAGTTCACGTAGGAAAAGAAGCTGTTCTTGGTGCCAATGTATGTTTGACTGCTTCTACTAAAATTATTGACGTTACTGGAGATACTCCGGTAGAAATGAAAGGTTTTGTTCCTGCTCGTTCAGTAGTAATTCCTGGAAGTTATACTAAAAAATTCCCTGGAGGAGAATACCAAGTGCCTTGTGCTTTAATCATTGGTACTCGTAAACCATCTACTGATTTGAAAACGTCATTGAACAATGCGTTAAGAGAATACGATGTAGCGGTATAAATTCCGAATTTTCAATATTTTAAATTCCAAATTCCAATTGTTGTAACTATTGAAATTTGGAATTTTTTATTTCATTAATTTCAGTTTTCGCTTCAAATATTTCTTTCGGGTAATTTTTCCTTTAAAAGCTTTTGTCTTTTCGAGTAAAATTTGATGCAGTTTCACTTCAGATTCTCCACTTAATACTGCATATTTTTTTGCAATTACTTTGACCATCGTTTTTGAAAGCCACATTTTTTTGAAATTATCCATTCGTGCTTCGATTGATAACGATTCAAATTTCATCCGATTCAAATCAATCAAATAAAAATCAAATTGCCCCTCGCCTTTTTTAACTATCAAGGTATTTCCTGGCGAATGATCTAAGAAATTCACACGAGCTTCATGCATCTTATAAGTAAAAGCGGCAAACTGTTCCAAAATAACATTTCGTTCTGGAAACAATGGATCGTGAATTAACTCCCGAATGGTAAAATCATAGTCTATTTGCTGACAGATATAATAACTATCCTGAAGTAAACCAAAACTATTTTTTTGTTCGATATAAGCAACTGGAAAAGGAGTTGCAATTCCGTTTTCTAAAAGGTAATTAGCATAATCAAAAGAACGTTTGGCTTTGGTACTTCTAAAAAAAGAATAAATAATCGATTTGAAGAGTCCCGGTTTTTGAAAAAACTTAATATTTACCTTTTCGGCTCCTAAAAAATTAGATTTAATGGTATTTCTTGCACCTTGTACAATCAAATCGCCACTATCAAAAAAGACATCAATCAGCTGAGGAATAAGGACTTCTTTTTCTTTGTATTGTGGATGAACAGTGATTTGCACGATATAGAATATTATTTTTGGTTTAAAAGTATAAAAAATAGTACTTTGCGGCAAGAAATAGTTTTATGAAGAAATGAGCCATGCAAATTTAATTGCTTTCAACTATCCAAATAGCGAATTACATGCCTCCAATAAAAACAATAAAAACAGCATGAAAGTCCTGATCATACAAAACAAACGAATTGGAGATGTTTTAATTAGCTCCGTAATTGCTAATAACTACAAAGCCAAACATCCTGACAGCGAAATACACTTTATGGCGTATGATTTTACTCATGGAGTGCTAATGAACAATCCCAATATTGATAAAATTATTTCTATCAATGACAAGGAACTAAAAAAACTTCCTGTCTTATTTAAACTCATTCGAACCGTCAAAAAAGAGAAATACGACATTATCTTTGACCCTTACTCCAAAACACAGAGTAAACTGATTTGTAAATTTTCGGGAGCCAAGCAGACTATTGGTCACAAAAGCCGAAAAAAACTGGGAAATTGGGGCTATTACACTCATCCAATTGCAATATCCAAAGAAAAGACTAAGATTTGCGGTAAAGCCATTGAAGACCGAATACATTTGTTGCAACAAGCCGAAACATTTTCAAATATTGATTATGAACCCAAATTATTTTTATCTGAAGAGGAGAAATCCGAAAATCAATTAGGCAAGTATACAGATAAAAAAGTAATCGTTTTTGGTATATTAGGAAGTACTCCTCAAAAATCGATGCCGTATGATTATGTAGCTGAAATGGTTGATTTTATAACCAATCAATACGATGCCTACATCTTATTCAACTATGCACCTCATCAAAAAACAGAAGCTGAAAAAATATATGCACTTTGCCAAAACAAAGCCAATATTATTTTAGACATTTATGCGCCAAGCATTCGGGATTTTATAAAATTAATGAACCAATGTGCTCTTTTAGTTTCTAATGAAGGAGGAAGTGTACATATTGCCAAAGCATTGAACAAGCCTACTTTTACTATTTTTTCGCCTTATGTAAACAAAGACCATTGGGCTAGTTTTGAAGATGGGAAATTCCATCATTCGGTACATCTACTGGAAATGAAACCTAATTTATTTGATAGTTTTACTTTTGAGGAATGCAAAAGAATAGAAAAAAATCCAAATGAATTATACAAACAGTTAACCCCTGAAATGATTATCCCTGAATTAGATAGTTTCCTGAAAAATAATTTATAACAAAAAGCATCCGCAGCTAACGGATGTTTTTTTACTTATTTTACGATTCCAAAATCAGTCCATTTTTTCTTCTCTAATTTTGTTTCTTTTCGAATATTTTTATTCTTATTTATCGACTCAGGCGTGGCATAACCTCTTGGATGATCTAAATGCAAACAAACTGTACTATATCTGATTTGTTTAGGTTTTATACCATAATTCACCAATCGTTCTCCTAATTCTCTGTCCTGACCTCCATATTGCATACGCTCATCAAAACCATTGATTGCCAAAATATCTTTTTTCCAACCCGAAGCATTATGTCCGTTCCAACTTGGAGTTGTTGGTGTCAAAAAGTTTAAGATTGAAGTTTTTAAACCAGTCGCATCTATTTTATTATTCCTGAAAGAAGCTTTCATTCCATTTTTCTTTAACCAGGAAACATCAAAGCATTTCATGGAATAAATATCTTCTTCTGTAATATTTTGAGATAATTGCATCGGTAATTTATGATAACCTCCTGAAAGAAAAAACCCTTCTTCTCTAAATTTAATATGCTGTTCAACAAAATCTGGACGCGGAATACAATCACCATCAGACATCATTATATAATCAGTCGTACAGGCTAAAATGGCTTTATTTAAAATCTGAGATTTTTGAAATCCATTGTCTTCATGCCAAACGTGGATAATAGGATAAAAAACTTCTTTTTTCAATTCATCAATTAAATCGAAAGTCTCCTGACGTGAACCATCATCAGCAATGACCATTTCAAAATTGCGATAGGTTTGAGTATTATATCCCCAAATAACTTTTTTAAGCCATTCGACAGAGTTATAAGTACTTACAATTACAGATATTTTCATTTTCTTTTTTTTAGCGATTTGGGAATTGCTTTTATTAATGTTGTTGTTTGTTCTAACCATAGATTAGACCCAAAAAGTTTAAAAAAGTTTAAATCTTTTTAAATCTTTTTCCATGATTTCTTAACTCACAAAGGATTTTTTATTCTTTTGCAAAAATAAGACTCCTATTTTTGGTTTCAAACCAATACAACGTAAAAAAAAAGAAAAAAACAGCTTGTTTTCGTTTAATATCAAACGTTTTTTATGATTACTTTAAGAGATTTATGAATGTTTTTCAAAACTTAGCTCTTACAAGTACAATGTGTATGATGTGTTTTAGAAGTATGTCAAATTTATTTTATCGAAAAGAATCAAAATAAGATTTATTTTTGTAATCCAAATTCAGTTCTAATCTTGCCTAAAGTTTTAGTTTCTTTACGAATTTGTTGGTTCTTAATAATCATTTCGGGTTTAACATATCCGCGAGGATGATCCAAATGCAAGCAGATAGCAGCATAACGAATTTGCTTGGGTTTGATACCATAATTAATCAATCTTTCCCCAAATTCCCTGTCTTCACCTCCATATTGCATACGTTCATCAAAACCATTTACTGCTATGAAATCAGCTTTCCACCCGGATGCGTTATGACCATTCCAGCTTGGTTTTGTTGGTGTAATATTATTTAAAAACCAACTTTTAAATCCATACTTGCAGATTTTATTGTTTTTAAAAGAAAAACACATTCCATTTTTTTTTAACCATTTAAGATTAAAACAATTACCTGAATAAATATCGTTTTCCGATATTTTTCCCGAAATGGAATCCGTTAATTTATAATACCCCCCTGAGAGAAAAAAACCCAATTCACGATTTCTGATATGATGTTCTACAAAATCTGCACGAGGAATACAGTCGCCATCAGTCATCAAAATATAATCTGCCGATGTCTCTAAAACTGCTTTATTAAGAATAATTGTTTTTTGAAAACCATTATCCGGATGCCAAACATGATGTATGCTATAAAAAACTTTTTGTTTCATTTTATCAATCAAATCAAAAGTATCTTTAGAAGAACCATCATCAGCAATAACAACCTCAAAATCCCTATAGGTTTGAGTGTTATAGCCAAGTAGAACTTTTTTTAATAATTCAGGCGAATTATAAGTACTGATAATAATTGAAATATTTTTTTGCATAATCTCCCAAAAGTAATCAAAATTACTAATTTTGCGACATTTAACACTTAAAAAAAATGACTAAACTTACCGCCATAATCCCTACATACAATGAAATTGATTATATTGAAGATGCTATAAAATCAATTGAATTTGCTGATGAAATTATTGTAATCGATTCTTTTAGTACTGATGGCACTAAAGAAAAAGCGGTTGAATTAGGATGTAAAGTTTTAGATAGAAAATTTGACAACTTTTCCAATCAAAAAAACCATGCAATTTCCTTTGCAACAGGTGATTGGATTTTATTTTTGGATGCCGATGAAAGAATTTCAAAAAAACTGCAAATCGAAATTCAAGAAGCTATTAGGAGCTCCAAATACAATTCCTACAAACTAAGATTTCCTCATTTTTACATGAATCGTTTTTTATACCATTCGGAAAGCAAGGTACTCCGATTAGTCAAAAATAACGGCGTCTATTTTGAAGGAGCTGTTCACGAAAAATTAAAAACTACTGGAAAAACAGGGATTTTGGACAATTTTGTAATCCACTACACCTACAAAGGCTTACTTCATTATATAAACAAGAAGGATTCTTATGCATGGTTTCAAGCCCAAATGTCATTAGAAAAAAACAAAAAAGCGAACCTTTTTTTATTAATCTTCAAGCCTTTTTATCGTTTTTTTCATTCCTACATTCTTAAAAGAGGTTTTCTGGATGGTATTCCTGGTCTTGCAGTAGCAAGTATCAATGCTTATGGTGTTTTTTCTAGATATGCTAAAATGATTTTGATTGAAAAAGGATTAAAATAATTTCAATTTTCCAAAACGAAGTTTGAGTTTAAACTTCAACAGACTATCTTCTCCTTTAATGTCAATTCGCTGAATTTCATACGGATTCTTAAAAGGAAATTTATTAATTCTGTTGCCTATTCTCAATCCTGCTTTTACATTATTTTGTCGTAAAACAGTAGTAAACATCGATTTACCAGGTTCTTTTTTAGGATAATTCCCATAAGGATATGCCAAAGCATTATAAACTTTTAGATCATTTTGCTCAATAATTTCAAAACATTTAGAAAAATCAGCATTGATTTCAGTTTCAGTTAAAGTAGCATATCTTTTATGTGCAAAAGAATGCAGTCCTAACTCTACTCTATTATCTAATGCTTTCAATTGTTCAATAGACATAATTTTCTCTTTTCCAGAATTCCATGAATCTACATTTCCAATATAGCCAAACGGAATAAAAAAAGTAGCTTTCAAATTGTATTTTTGAAGTAAAGGAACCGCATAATCCAACTGATTCACAGTCACATCGTCAAAAGTAATCACTACACTTTTTGAATCAATTACTGTTTTATTTTCCAATTCAGAAAAATGATAAGTAGTATATTCTTTGTCATGCAAATAGCGAAATTGTTCTTCTAAAGTATTACAAAAAATAGTAAGCCCGTTACTATTCTTATCATCTGAAACATTATGGTACATCAATACAGCTAAACTTGTCATGTCTTTAAATTGCATTTAAATGTAAAATTATTACATTTGTAATTCATAAACTTCTTTATGCAGGAAAATAATTTCTTTTCAAAAAAAGGTATTGGTTTTGACGAATACAATTCACAGTTAACACTAGAAGCCCAACAGCTTGCTGACCAATTGTATGAAAAAAACACAAAACCAAATTTCTTTCATTTTATTGTAATTCCTTTTGGAAATTTTATTAAAAATTATTTTTTCAAACTCCAAATCCTTAAAGGAAAAGAAGGCTTTATCATCTCGTATATACATGCCTTTTCAACCTTTAAAAAATATTTATTTTTATGGCTAAAGTATAGAAAAATAGAATAAAAATTAAGGAACAGTTATTTTGTAACTAATACTTATCTAATATTGGTTTCCAAAAGTCAATAACTTTTGGTTTATTTATTCCATGGCAACCAAAAGGAAATTCATTATTTACAATTTTAAAAGCAATTTTCGGTTTTCGGTCAATTGCAAAATACAATGCTTCCTTATACTCTGGAATTTTAAAACTTTCACAAAACTCAGGAGCTTTTAAAGACCAAAAAACATCTTCAATTGCATATATGGCTTTCTTCTCTGCATTTAAAAAAGCTGTAATAAACGATTTTTGTTCTTTTGCAATTTTATAGTGTGAGCTTACCCGGCGCAATGAAAAACCTCCATTTCCTACCTTATAAAAAATTTGTTTTCGTTCCTTTTTCTTTTTAGAATCAAAAAGAGCAAGGGTTTTCGTTACAATATTATTATGTTGAGTCGCAATCCACGGAGCACCAATATAATCATATCCTTTTTCACACCATTCTTTCAAAGTATCTTTAAAAACAAAAGCATCTAATTGATAAATTAAAATAAACTCTGAGTCTGAAAAACGCTCATAGAATGAGGGAGATAAAAGTAGTTCGTTGTAACCTGAAATGTTTACAAAGTAATCTTTTGAAAAATTTTCTACTTTAATATTCGAAAACTTCTCTGTAATATAAGTATTATCGAGACCTTCCGGCTGAACCAAAACAACTGGATAATCTTTTAGAACATTCATACACTGCAAAAATGATTTCTCTTCAAGATCTCCAAAGTAATTTTTATATATAGGTATTACAACTTTTACTAAATGTTCCATTTCATTTTTATTACTTACTTAAATCTATTATTTCTCTGGATATTAAATTCCTGTATTTAAAATTATTCGCAAAATTAATCTTATAATACAAAAAAGCTTCATTATTCAACATTAAATTCAAATTCATTACTTCTTAAAACAGTAATCGTCTCATAATAAATGAATTTCAAAGTTTTTAATTTAAAATTTAACGAATCTATCTTAACTAATATTTAAAGACAAAATCATTTAAAAAAAAAATAAATTTGTAACTATTTTTTTATCAAATTTAAGTTAAATATATTTGCTATAACAAAAAAGGCTGTGAGGGATACAAAATACTGATTTAAAAGCGTTTAAAAACAAACACTCCCCAAAACGCTAATTAATAAATCAATTAATTTTAAAAAAAATGAAAATATCTGTCGCATTATGTACTTATAACGGCTCATCTTATATTAAAAAACAATTAAACAGTATTTTATATCAGCAAGGTTTTAAAGTAGATGAAATTGTAATTTGCGATGATAATTCTACTGATGAAACATTAGAAATACTAAATAATTTTAAGACAACATATCCTTCTGTATTTTCCATTCATGTCAATGATTATAATATTGGAAGTACTAAAAATTTCGAAAAAGCAATATCACTTTGTTCAGGAGATTATATTTTTCTGGCAGATCAGGACGATATTTGGAAAGAAGATAAAATCAAAAAAACTTTAGCTATTTTCGACAAAAACCCAAGTGCTGAAGGTGTATTTTCAAATGCAGATTTAATAGATCAGGAAGATAATCTTATACCATCGATAACCATTTGGGATTCTGTATTTTTTTTGGAAAAAGAATTACCAAAACCTATTGACTTTTTTAATATTATTACAAAAAATGGGAATGTAGTAACAGGTGCAACTTTATGCATAAAAAACACTGTTAAGAGTTTTATTTTCCCTTTTACAGATGATATTTTACATGACGAAAAAATAGCAGTTTCTTTAGCTTTGCGAAAATCACTTTTTTATTCAAGAGAAAACCTAATCTCATATAGAATACATGATAAACAACAAGTTGGCATGAAAAATATTTATAAGCTTGTTTCTAAAAACAGATTAAAAAGAGTAATTCTTGATTTAGATAAACCTTCAAGTTTTAAAGAATACAGGGAGCTTTCTAAAAAACAATATTTAAAATTTCACAACTGCAAAAAACATGAACATTCTGATTTCTTAAAAATTGATATTCAAGACCTCATAACAAAAAGTCATCGTGAGCTACATTTACTGAATATCAAAATGAAATTAAAATTTCCTATACGATGCAGATTTGTCCTGTTGATTGATAATTTACTAAATAAACGTAAATAATTCAAAAAAAACATTCCTATTATCGAATAACTAACAAGCATAAATAATTTACTTATTACTTTTCTTGATGTTTCCATCTTTTATGAGTCCACAAATAGTATTCTGGAGCTTCCATTATTTGACTTTCTACCTTTTTTAAAAACAAGTCAGTAATTTGATAATCAGGAACACTTTTTACATCTTCTGAAAGGATTTCAATTTCGGCTTCATAAAAACCTCTTTTTACTTTTGTTACTTTTAGATAAACCACATTCATATCAAATTTTTTCGCTAGCATTTCAGCTCCTGTAAAAACAGGGACCTCAACCCCCATAAATGGAGTCCAATGTCCCTTTGTCCTAGCTCTAGGTGATTGATCACTAATAAAACCATAAAGTCCTTTGTTTTCATTAACTTCATTACGTTCAATAACCGCAATACTTTCTTTAGTATGAATTAATCTGGTTTTAAAATTAGAACGTATTTTGCGTATTAGATTATCAAAATATTGATTACTCAAACGCTTATAAATGGCAAATGCTTCAAAACTAATTTTAGTATTCATCAATATCGCCCATTCATAACTGGCATAATGTGCCATCATCAAAGCAATACTTTTGCCTTTCTTTTCTAAATCTAAATAGACATCTAGATTTTTAAACACAAAACGTTCTTCCATCTCTTTCTGCGAAATAGACATAGTTTTCATCATTTCTAAAAACATATCACACATATGTTTAAAGAATTTGATTTCGATTTCCTTGCGCTTAGCATCAGTATAATCAGGAAACACTAACAACAAATTAGCTCGCACTACTTTCTTGCGATATCCAAAAACATAATATACTATTACAAAAACGAAATCAGATAAAACATATAGCAGTCTAAAAGGTAAAAGCGAAATTAATATCAACAACGGATACGCTAATAAATAAACAAGAAATTGCATTGGTAAAATTTTGCTCAAAAATACAAATTTTATTTTCTACTAAAACAGAAAACAAATTTCAAAAACCGAATTCTAATGAATACCTTTGCTTACATTTATTTTTTTATGCAAGAAATCAACAACGAAGTACACAAAGCTTACGAAATTATCAAAGAAGGAGGCATTATTCTTTACCCTACTGATACAGTTTGGGGAATAGGTTGTGATGCCACAAATCCAGAAGCCGTTGCTAAAATTTTCAAACTCAAACAAAGAGCCGAAACCCAAAGCATGATTGTTTTGATGAATGGCGAAAAAATGATGTACAATGTCTTCAAAGAAATCCCTGAAGTTGCTTGGCAAATTCTAGACTTATCCGAAAACCCAACAACCTTAGTTTTAGACCAACCCAGAAACGTAGCTCCTAACTTAATTGCTGCCGATAATACTCTAGCCATGAGACTCATTAAAGAGCCTTTTTGCTATAAATTATTAGAACGAATGAAAAAACCATTGGTTTCTACTTCGGCAAATATTTCAGGGCAGGCTACGCCAAAAAGTTTCAAAGAAATCAGCCCTGAGATTATAAAAGGTGTTGACTATGTTGTAAATTTGCATCGCGATAAAATTGCGGGAAAACCTTCGACAATTATCAAATTAACGAATGATTCTCAAGTTAAAATAATACGGAAGTAAATCCCAAAAAACAAATTCCAAATCCCAAAAGCATTTTGGAATTTGGAATTTTTCAATTGAAAATTTTGATGAACTACAAATCAGCCTTACATAATCCTATTTTTAAATTTATCTCTCAAGCTTCAAAAGAGCTTCAAGTTGACAGCTACGTTATTGGTGGTTTTGTTAGAGATTTGATTTTAGGACGTGATTTTAAAAAAGACATCGATATTGTTGCTGTAGGCAGCGGAATCGAATTAGCCTTAAAAGTATCTGAATTACTACCTAAAAAACCAAAAGTTCAGGTATTCAAAACTTATGGAACAGCCATGCTTCGTTTTGAAGATACCGAAATCGAATTTGTGGGAGCCAGAAAAGAATCTTATACTCACGATAGCAGAAATCCTATTGTTGAAAATGGCACACTGGAAGACGACCAAAACCGACGTGACTTTACCATCAACGCACTGGCATTATCTTTAAACGAATCTAATTTTGGAGACTTATTAGATCCTTTTGACGGACTTAAAGACATTGATAACAAAATATTAAAAACGCCATTGGATCCAGACATTACTTATTCTGACGATCCTTTGCGAATGATGCGCGCCATCCGATTTGCAACTCAATTGAATTTCGAAATTGAAGAACATTCGCTACAATCCATATCCAAAAATGCCGAACGCATTAAAATCATTTCCGGAGAACGAATTGTAGATGAATTGAATAAAATCCTTTCCACTAGCAAACCATCCATTGGTTTTTTACACCTATATAAAACAGGCCTTTTAGAAATTTTATTACCTGAATTAACGGCTTTAAACCAAGTGGAGGAAATTGAAGGGCAAACACATAAAAACAATTTCTACCATACACTTGAAGTTGTAGACAATATCTGTCCTAACACAGATGACGTTTGGTTACGCTGGGCTGCTTTATTACACGACATCGGAAAAGCACCTACCAAACGTTTCAACAAAAAACAAGGTTGGACTTTTCATGGACATGAATTTCTAGGCGGAAAAATGGTCAAAAAACTTTTTGAACGCCTACACATGCCTTTGAACCAAAAAATGAAATTTGTTCAAAAAATGGTTATCATGAGTTCGCGTCCAATTGTACTTTCCCAAGATATTGTCACTGATTCGGCTGTACGTCGTTTGGTTTTTGATGCAGGTGAAGATGTCGAAAATTTAATGACCCTTTGCGAAGCTGACATCACAACTAAAAACCCTGCAAAATTCAAAAAATACCATAAGAACTTTGAAATTGTACGCCAGAAAATAGTCGAAGTAGAAGAAAAAGACTCTGTTCGCAATTTCCAACCACCAATTTCTGGTGAAGAAATCATGGAAATCTTTGATTTAAAACCATCCCGAGAAATCGGTGTTTTAAAAGAAGCAGTGAAAGAAGCAATATTAGAAGGAGAAATCCCAAACGAATACGAAGCAGCCTATCAATTTGTTTTAAAACGTGCGGAGAAATTAGGGTTGAAAAAAAAATAATCATCATATAAATACAAAGTGAATTACAAAATCACATAAGCTTTGAAACTTTGAATCTCATGAAAACAAACAAATCCGTTATTATCTGGCTACTTTCTGGCTGCGTATTAATTTTCATAATGGTAATTGTTGGTGGAATCACCAGACTAACAAATTCCGGTCTATCCATGACCGATTGGCATCTTATCACCGATACCCTACCTCCACTTACAGAAGCTAAATGGCAGGAAGCTTTCAACCAATACAAGCAATTTCCAGAATACAAGTTAATAAACGTTCATAACGATTTCACCCTTTCTGACTATAAATTCATTTATTTTTGGGAATGGTTTCACCGTTTTATAGGTCGTGCTATCGGAATGGTATTTATCATTCCTTTTATCTACTTTTTAATTCGAAAAAAACTCGATAATAGCACTATTAAAAAATGCATTATTCTTTTAGGCCTCGGTGGACTGCAAGGATTTTTTGGTTGGTTTATGGTAAAAAGCGGATTAATTGACAATCCTGATGTAAGCCATTTTAGACTAGCGCTACACCTTACTACTGCTTTTATCACCTTTGCTTATACATTTTGGGTAGCCTTAGATTTAATTTATCCTATAAAAAGAAATGTTGAAAAATCACTTCGCACTATTGCCCGATACGCCTTACTTTTTCTGTTATTACAAATTATCTATGGTGGTTTTGTTGCTGGTTTAAATGCCGGTTTAATCCACAATCATTGGCCTTTAATGAGTGATGGACAATTTATCCATGACAGTGTATTTTTAGAACAAAATAGTCTTCTTTTAAGTTTTACCGAAGGCAAAAGTGGTGTCCAATTTGTTCATAGAACTTTAGCTTATGTAGTGGTAGCCTTTATACTCTTTTTATATTTTAAAAGTAAAAGCTTCAATTTAGATTACAATCAGAAAAAAGGGATTCAAACATTAGTTTTTCTTGTATTTGTTCAATTTGCCTTGGGCGTTTTCACGCTACTTTATGGAGTTCCGTTATGGCTTGGACTAATTCACCAAATTAACGCTTTTTTCCTTTTGTCGGCTATGACTTATAGCTTACATCGATTGTCTAAATAGTATATTTTGCTTATATTTACAATAGACTATTTTGTCGCATTTCCATATTCGTTACAATAAATGTCTAAACTTGCTACTCAAGACAAATTTCTTGATTTTTCTGATTACGGAAGATTTGCTGGAAAATGGATTGCCAATACACTAAAAAACACGCGATTTACTCCCATTCACGTCACGCTACTATTTGGCCTGTCTGGAATTGTCGCAATCTATTGTATCTACAAAAACCACTATTATCTGGCTTGTTTTTTTATAATATTAAAATCCATTATTGATGCAGCCGATGGCGAACTTGCCCGATTAAAAAAAACACCTTCTTATACAGGAAGATACCTTGACAGCCTTTTTGACATCTTTCTTAACTTTTTAATCCTGGTTACTATCTGCTATGTTTCTGACACCACATTTCGAGCTACTATAGCCGCTTTCTTTTGCATACAATTACAAGGAACCTTATACAATTATTACTATGTAATTTTAAGAACCAAATCAGTAGGCGGAGATAAAACCAGTAAGATTTTCGAAAATAAAACTCCAAAAGCCTTAGCTGGAGAAAGTCAAAAATGGGTTACTTTTTTGTTTCGAATTTACACCGTAGTTTACGGCGGATTCGATAAAATAATCTATAAATTAGACAGCAATGCCGCCAAATTAAAAACCTTTCCTAATTGGTTCATGACCTTGGTTTCTTTATACGGTTTAGGCTTTCAATTACTATTAATTTCATTGATGCTAATACTCAACTGGATTGAATTTATCATTCCATTTTTCATCATTTACTCACTCTTAATTCCTGTTTTGATAGTAATTAGAAAAGTATATATAAAACAAAAAGAGTAAACTAGCAGCTTACTCTTTCCTGTTTTAAACAATTCTATTTTTCTATTTCTTAACCTTAATACTGCAACCAATAGCTTTAGTTGTCTCAGGCGAAGGTGTTTTTCCGCTTTCTAAGGCTGTAATAGCGTTTTCTAAATATTTCTCTTTTACATCAGCTGCACTATCCACGTTATCATCTATTGCTCCAATATATTTCACTACACGGTTTTTATCTAACAAAAAGACATGTGGGGTTTTAGTAGCTCCATATTGTGGGAATATTTTTTGTCCTTCATCTAACAAATAAGGAAAAGCAAATCCTTTCTCTTTAGCTCTTACTTTCATCATATCAAAACTATCTGCAGGTTCTGCAACAGGATCATTGGGATTAATTGCTAATAAAACATATCCTTTAGATTTGTATTTCTTAGCCAAATCATTAATACGATCTTCGTATTTTTTAGCAAAAGGACAATGATTACAGGTAAAAACAACTATAAAGCCTTTTGCGCTCTTATAATCAGACATGCTATACATTTTCCCATCAACCGATTTTAATTTAAAATCAGTCGCTGTATCGCCAATTTTGTATGGCGTTGGTGTATTAGAAGTAAAGGCTGTCGTAAAAATGACAGAAACAAATAATAAAAGAGCCGATAAAATTTTCATAGTTTTAATTGTTAGTTAATAATTGAATTCACATATTGATTTAATTCTTCGTAGCTGGAAAACATCTTTTCTACAAAAAACTTTTTACCATTTTTGATAATTAAAGTTGCCGGAATAGAACCTGACCAATCTTTATCTACGGCAGGAAGCCAGGAATTATAATCTTTATCTGTTAGCAAAACCACTTCTGATTTTATTGCTTTCTTTTTCAAAAAAGGCAACAATTTCGCCTCGTATTGATTCTTAAAATCTAGACTAACGAGCACTACTTTAATCTTTTTATTTTCGGAATTTAGTTGTTCAAAATGCGGTAATTCTTTCACGCAAGGAGCACACCAGGTAGCCCAAAAATTCACCACATAAGTTGTATTTTCATCATTCAAAACCGCTTTTTCTAAATCGGAATAATGATCAAAAACAGCTACTTTTTGAGCTTGAATTTGAGAAGAAAAAAGAAATGCAAAAGCGAGTACAACAAAATATTTCATATCCCTTTTTTAAATTATCATCCCGGCGAATTTACAATCTTTAAGTTGTTTTAAGAACTGCATTAACAAAATATTATTACTGTCTTTATATCAAAAACCACTCCAAAAAACTCCTTAAAAACACATTCAACAAACCCAAAAACAACCTAAAAAAACGGCTCTTTTTTCAGACTAAAAAACACTCTTTTTTTTCTTCAAAAAATTCACAAATATCTCAGTCCTTTTCACATAATAAACGACGATAATTCACTTCAAAAACCACCCAAAAACAGCTCTAAAAAACAATCAAAAAAGAGCATAAAAAACACTCTTTCACACAACATAAATTGCTTTCTTTTTTCTCAACAAAACATGAACACTAAACAATCGAATTTCAAAAGAGCCATTAAAAAAACGAATCCAAAAACAATAAGACAATTTGCTTTTCGAAAAACTAAATCAAAACCCAAACATTTTATCATCTAAAAATCGCATCCGAAAAACACTCATTATATC
>JBDLTG010000018.1:0-40695 GCA_039805885.1 Bacteroidota bacterium | reverse complement strand
CAGGTTCACAAACTAATGTGTCTTGTAATGGAGGAACTAATGGTTCTGCTTCGGTTTCTCCTTCAGGAGGGACTCCGGGATATACTTATTCATGGTCACCATCTGGTGGAACAGCAGCTACGGCTACCGGTCTTGCTGCAGGAAGCTATACTGTAACGGTAACCGATGCTAACGGATGTACAGCAACTCGCAACTATACCGTTACTCAGCCATCGGCATTGAGTTTTACAACCACAACTTTGCCTGATTATGACTATAATTCTTTATATAGTCAAAATATTCTGGCTACAGGAGGTGCTGGAGGAAAATCGTACGCAGTTACTGCTGGTAGTTTGCCTTCAGGTTTTACTCTATCATCAAGTGGTGCGATAACAGGGACATCTACTCAGGTGGCTGATAGTAATTTTACAGTTACAATTACTGATGGAAATAGTTGTACTGCTGCATATAATTTTGTATTAAAATTAAATCAAATACCAATTACTGTTACAGCAACAGCATCTCAAACCAAAGTATATGGACAGAGCGATCCTATTTTTACATATACAGTGACACCAAGTTTGTTGTCTGGGGATTCATTTACGGGAGCTTTAGCAAGAGCTACAGGAGAAAATATTGGTAATTATGCTATAAATGCAGGTACTCTTTCAGCAGGGTCTAAATATTTAATGACTTTTGTTAGTAAAGATTTTGCTATCACGGCTAAGCCAATTACAGTTACGGCTACTGCTTCACAAACGAAAGTTTATGGTACAGCTGATCCTGTTTATGCTTATACAGTTTCACCAAGTTTAGTAGGAAGCGATACTTTTACAGGAGCTTTAACAAGAGTGACTGGAGAGAATATAGGGACTTATGCTATTACTCAAGGAAGTTTGAGTGCTGGTTCTAATTATACTATTAGCTATGTTAGCAAAGATTTTGCTATCACATCCAAGCCAATTACAGTTACGGCTACTGCTTCTCAGACAAAAGTGTATGGTACTGTTGATCCTGTTTTTGCTTATACCGTTTCACCAAGTTTAGTAGGAAGCGATACTTTTACAGGAGTTTTAACAAGAGCTACAGGAGAGAATATCGGAGCTTATGCTATTACTCAAGGAAGTTTGAGTGCTGGTTCTAATTATACTATTAGCTATGTTAGTAAAGATTTTGCTATCACGGCTAAGCCAATTACAGTTACAGCTACTGCTTCTCAGACAAAAGTGTATGGTACTGTTGATCCTGTTTTTGCTTATACCGTTTCACCAAATTTAGTAGGTAGTGATACCTTTACAGGAGTTGTAACAAGAGCTACAGGAGAGAATATCGGAGCTTATGCTATTACTCAAGGAAGTTTGAGTGCTGGTTCTAATTATACCATTAGTTATGTTAGTAAAGACTTTGCTATTACAGCTAAGCCAATTACAGTTACTGCTACTGCTTCACAGACAAAAGTGTACGGTACTGTTAATCCAGTATATACTTATTCAGTTTCACCAAGTTTAGTAGGAAGCGATACCTTTTCAGGAGCTTTAACAAGAGTTTCGGGAGAGAATATTGGAACTTATGCTATTACCCAAGGAAGTTTGAGTGCTGGTTCTAATTATACCATTAGTTATGTTAGTAAAGATTTTACTATCACGGCTAAGCCAATTACAGTTACTGCTAATGCTTCTCAGACAAAAGTGTATAGTACTGTTAATCCAGTATATACTTATTCAGTTTCGCCAAGTTTAGTAGGAAGCGATACCTTTACAGGAGTTTTAACAAGAGCGACTGGAGAAAATGTAGGTTCTTATGCTATTACGCAAGGAAGTTTAAGCGCGGGATTAAATTATACCATTAGCTATGTTGGAGCAAATTTCACTATTACTAAAGGAGATCAGACTATTACTTGGAATCAAACTTTAGAGTTGGGTTGTGATGGAGTGACAACTACAGTATTGACAGCTACTTCTAGTAGTGGTTTAGCTGTAAGTTATGCTTCTTCTGATGCTAGTATTGCAACGATTCCAAATGGAGCATTGGTTTTACAGAATTATGGTTCAGCAACTATTACAGCTTCGCAATCGGGTAATAATAATTATAATGTAGCTCCAGTGGTTAACTTGTTGGTTGTAAATAGTCAACCTAATTTAATTAGAAAGCAGTTTGAAGATATTATCTTCTTTGATAATAGTTCTAAGACTTTTGTATCTTACAGTTGGTATAAAAATGGAGTTTTAGTTTCAGGTCAAACTACTCAATATTTTAAAGAGAATGGGGCTTTAAATGGGACTTATTATGCCAAAGCAACAAGATTGGATGGAATGGTAGTTACAACTTGTCCACTAGTTTTGTCTCCAACAGTAGAAGAGGAATATTTAAAAATTGTTCCTAATCCAGTTAAACCTAACGCAAGTTATGAACTTCTTACCAATGTGTCTTCTTCAAGATTACAAAATGCCCGTATTGAAGTATACAGCGTAGGTGGAATATTAATGGAGAATAAAACGGCTAGTGAAAACAGGGTGACTTTAAAAGCACCAACAGTTGAGGGTATTTATGTTGTTAAAATGACTTTAGCAAATGGTAAATATTTTACAAAAAATCTTCTAGTTAAAAATTAAATAATTTAAGAGTATGAAATCCTCATTTGGTATAAATGAGGATGGATTATTCTTATGCAAAAAATATAAGTATGAAATTTAATATTAAAAACATAATAGGAGCTTCAGCCTTTCTAATTTCTCAAGGAATTGCTGCCCAGTTTTATGTAGGGATGCAGTCGGGAATAGGAAATATCCAAAGTGACACTAAAGGAACAACTCCTGGTTATGCACTTGGAGGAGCAGTAAAAGCAGGTTATATTTATTCGTTAACAAGCCATATCGGAATCGGAACTGGGGTGGAATTTTCTCAATATAAACAAGAAGTTTCTTTGAGTAATTCGATGGGAACTCTAACTAATTATGAGGTTGACCCTTCAAGTTCAGCATTTGTTTATAATGTAAAGACAAGTAGTTATAATGAAAAGCAAACACTTCATGCGGTTCAAATTCCACTTTTCGTGCAGTATAAAACGAATATTAATAAAGGAATTGATTTTAATTTTAGAGCAGGAGCCAAATACTTTTTGCCTGTAAAATATAAGATTGATGCAACAGCATCTTATGTAAATGGTACGGCCTATTATCCGGATGTTAATTTGAATATTGATAATTTACCAGAATATGGTTTTGGAGGCCATGCTAATTATTCAGCTACTGGAGAATACGAAACGAAGGGGATAGTGATGAGTATGTTTGAGTTAGGGTTTACATTTGATATGGGAACAAAGAATTCGCTGTATGCTGCTATGTTTCTTGAAAATGGCTATGGTTCTATTCTTGATCAAAATAAAGATGAATCTTATATAGGTTACAATCCAACATCTGTTACAGATAGAAAAGCGAATGGATTGTATAGTATTGATAAAGATGCAAAAATCCGACCTGTGGCATTTGGTGTTACTTTAGGGTGGAATTTTAAATAAACCTGTTTTTTAAATTTGTATGAAAGGTCTTGATTAATTATCAAGACCTTTTTTTGTTGATAACTTCCCTTTTCAATCGCCTAAAAAAAAACTAAATTTGAAATTCATTTTTTGTGATTTAATATTAATTTAAAATATTTAAAACCAGTTAAATAAATAGTCAAAAAGATTTTTCGTTTTGGCTCCCTCTCCTTTGGAGAGGGCTGGGGTGAGGCTTATGTACTTAATATTCGATACCGAAACTACGGGATTACCTAAGCGTTGGGATGCGCCCATTACCGACACAAACAACTGGCCGCGCTGTATACAAATTGCCTGGCAGTTGCATGATGATATGGGAAATCTCATCGAACATCAGGATTATTTGGTAAAACCAGAAGGTTTTAATATCCCCTATGATGCCGAGCGAATCCACGGAATTTCGACTGAATTAGCAGAAGCTGAAGGTATTTCTTTAGCCGAAGTTTTAGAGAAATTCAATGAAGCTTTAGGTAAGGCCAAATTTATTGTAGGTCAGAATCTGGGTTTTGATGTCAATATTATGGGAGCCGAATTGTACCGAATGGGTGTTGATTCGCCAATGGCTTCGATGCCGGTTTTGGATACCTGTACCGAAGTAACAGCTTCATTATTGAAATTGCCTGGAGGTCGTGGAGGGAAATTTAAATTGCCTACCTTAACAGAATTACATAGTTATTTATTTAACGTTCCTTTTGCCGAAGCACACAACGCTACTGCCGATGTTGAGGCAACCACGCGTTGTTTTCTAGAGTTAATTAAAAGAGAAGTTTTTACTAAGGAAGAACTTGATGTTCCGGCTTCTTATTTTCAGGATTTTCAAGCTAAAAATCCGCAGGAAATTCAGCTTATTGGCTTAAAGCATATCAATTTAAAAGCGGCTTCGGATAAAATTCGCCAGCAGCTTCAAAAATCAGAACAAAATGTTTCGCAAACTACTGTTTCTGATGCGGATAAGCAAGGTTTAAGCGAAGCGAAGTTTGCCCATTTACACAATCATACACAGTTTTCGGTCTTGCAATCGACTATCGGAATAGCGCCTTTGGTAACTGTTACAGCTAAAAATGGTTTTCCTGCTGTTGCGATGACCGATACAGGAAACATGATGGGAGCTTTCCATTTTGTCAGTGCAGTGATGAATCACAATAAAGGGGCTTCCGCCAAAAATAAAGCCTTGGTTGAAAGTGGAGAAGAACCAACAGAAACCGAAATCAAACCTATTGTAGGTTGCGAATTTAATATTTGCGAAAATCATAAAGATAAGTCCAAAAAAGACAATGGTTACCAGGTTGTTTTATTGGCAAAAAATAAAAAAGGCTATCATAATTTGGCCAAAATGGCGTCTATCGCTTATGTGGATGGTTTTTATTATGTGCCAAGAATTGATAGAAATGTTGTAGAAAAATACAAAGAAGATATCATGGTTTTGTCGGGGAATTTATACGGAGAGATTCCAAGTAAAATTCTGAACATTGGTGAAATCCAAGCCGAAGAAGCCTTGATTTGGTGGAAAGCACAGTTTGGTGACGATTTCTATCTCGAAGTGATGCGTCACAATCAGGAAGATGAGAACCGTGTGAATAAAACCCTGATTGAGTTTGCACAAAAGCATCAGGTAAAGTTAATTGCGACCAATAATACCTACTATGTAAATAAACAAGATGCGAATGCACACGATATTTTATTGTGTGTTAAAGATGGTGAAAAGCAAGCCACACCTATCGGTCGTGGTCGTGGGTATAGATATGGATTACCAAATCAGGAATATTATTATAAGTCGGGAGAGGAAATGAAAAATCTCTTTGCCGATTTACCTGAGGCAATTATTAATATTCAGGAAATTGTTGATAAGGTCGAAATTTACTCGCTCTATCGCGATGTATTGCTTCCAAAATATGATATCCCCGAGGAATTTGTTGATCCCGAAGATGAAAAAGATAATGGAGTTCGTGGAGAAAATGCCTATTTGAGGGATTTGACCATGATAGGTGCGAAAAAAAGATACGGAGATATTACAGAGTCTATTCAGGAACGTTTGGATTTTGAGTTGTTAACGATTTCAAATTCCGGATATCCGGGTTACTTTTTGATTGTTCAGGATTTCATTGCCGAAGCTCGAAAAATGGATGTTTCCGTAGGACCAGGCCGTGGGTCGGCGGCGGGTTCTGCTGTGGCTTATTGTTTAGGGATTACCAATATTGACCCCATTAAATACGATTTGCTTTTTGAGCGTTTCCTGAATCCGGATCGTGTGTCCATGCCCGATATTGATATTGACTTTGATGATGAAGGCCGTGGTCGTGTAATGGATTATGTAATCAAGAAATACGGTGCCAATCAGGTGGCTCAAATTATCACTTATGGTAAAATGGCAACCAAATCGGCTATTCGTGATACGGCGCGCGTATTGGATTTACCGTTGTTTGAAGCCGATAGAATAGCCAAGTTGATTCCCGCAATGATGCCGGGAAAATGGAATCTGGCTCGTTTCCTTTCTGAATCAGAAGATGAGGTTAAAAAAGCATTAAAAGGTGCTGATGAATTTGAACTTGTAAAAGAATTAATTGCCATTGCCAATGAAGATGATTTGGCAGGAGAAACTATTCAGCAGGCAAAAATTCTGGAAGGCTCGATGCGAAATACAGGTATTCACGCCTGTGGGGTGATTATCACGCCATCGGATATTACTAATTATGTACCAGTTACTACCGCCAAAGATTCCGATTTATATGTAACCCAATTTGATAACTCCGTTGCCGAAAGTGCAGGATTGCTGAAAATGGATTTCTTGGGTCTCAAGACCCTTACTTTGATAAAGGACACTGTTAAGTTAGTCAAATACCGTAACAACATTGACCTCGACCCAGATACTTTTCCAATTGATGATGTCAAGACGTATGAACTGTTCCAACGTGGAGAAACAGTCGGGATTTTCCAATATGAGTCTGCTGGTATGCAGAAATACATGAAGGAATTGAAACCTACCGTTTTCGGAGATTTAATTGCGATGAATGCCTTGTATCGTCCTGGGCCTTTAGAATATATTCCTTCTTTCGTTCGAAGAAAAAATGGGGAGGAAGAAATCAAATACGATCTCGATGCCTGTGAAGAATATTTAGGGGAAACCTATGGAATTACCGTATACCAGGAGCAGGTAATGCTTTTGTCGCAGTCGTTGGCTGGATTTACTAAAGGTGAGGCCGACGTTTTGCGTAAGGCGATGGGTAAGAAACAGAAGGACGTTCTGGATAAAATGAAACCTAAATTCGTAGAGCAAGCAGCTACTAAAGGACATGATCCAAAAGTTTTAGAGAAAATTTGGAAAGACTGGGAAGCTTTTGCGAGTTATGCTTTTAATAAATCGCACTCGACTTGTTATGCTTGGATTGCATACCAAACGGCCTATTTGAAAGCGCATTATCCAGCCGAATATATGGCGGCGGTACTTTCGAATAATATGAACGATATTAAGCAAGTATCATTCTTTATGGAGGAATGTAAGCGAATGGGCTTGCAGGTTTTAGGGCCTTGTGTCAATGAGTCTTATTATAAATTTACCGTAAATGATGATTATGCTGTTCGTTTTGGAATGGGAGCCATCAAAGGAGTAGGAGCTGGAGCAGTAGAAACTATTGTAGAGAATAGAAAAAACGGAAAATACAAATCGATTTTTGATTTAGCTAAGCGAATTGATTTGCGTGCCGCCAATAAAAAAGCGATTGAAAACTTGGCTTTGGCAGGAGGTTTTGATTCGTTTGAAGGAACTACTCGTGCGCAATATTTTCATGATGAAGGGGATGGAATTACCTTTTATGAAAAAGCGATTCGTTATGGTTCAAAATTCCAAGAGAATGAAAATTCGTCTCAGGTGAGTTTGTTTGGGGAAACCAGTGAAGTACAAATTGCAGAACCTGTTGTGCCACCATGCGAGGATTGGAGTACAATGGAAAAATTGGCAAAGGAGAAAGAAGTAGTTGGTATTTATATTTCAGGGCATCCGTTGGATGATTTTAGATTTGAAATGAAATATTTCTGTAATGCTAAATTGGAAGCGCTTAAAAACTTGGAGCAATATGTTGGTAAAACACTCGCCTTTGGTGGAATTGTATCAAATGTTCAAAGAAGAACTGCTAAAAATGGTAAAGAATGGGCGAGTTTTAATCTGGAAGGCTATGATGAAAGTTTTGAATTTAAAATTTTTGGAGAAGATTATTTGAATTTTCACCGATACTTGCTTCCAAACAACTTTGTTTATTTTAAACTCCTTATAAAAGAAGGATGGGTTAACAGGGATACTGGTAAAAAAACAGATCCAAGAATACAGTTTTCCGATGCGAAGCAATTACAGGACGTGTTGGGGATTTTTGCTAAAAGATTGATTGTACTGTTAAATATTAAGGATTTGCATCCAGAGTTTATTCATAAGTTGAGTCATCTTTTTAATGAGAATAAAGGAGATAATCAGGTGACTTTTGAAGTCATGGAGATAGAAAAAATAAAGAAACTGGTGGAAGTAGCAGCAGTTTTAGAAGAGAATGACGAGGTGGTTTTTGAAGATGAAAATGAGGATGTAGAAACTTCGGATGCACCAGAAAATAAGGCTGTTCAGGTTACAGAGGTGGAAGAAGTTAAGGTGGTGACAAAACTGAGTATGGCAAGCAGAAAGTTGAAAATTAAAATTTCGACTGAATTTTTACAGGAATTAGAGAAAATGCAGATAAACTTTAAGTTGAATTAGATACAAATATATACCACAGCAGCGATAGCTTTAAAAACTAAGGCCAATTTTTTTTTTTGTTCTAAATCAAAGTAGGATTGGTAGTTCCGTAATAAACAATATTTCTAAATTATTGTTTACGGATGTTTTGTTTTCTTTTATCCCCTTCAAAATTAGCTCTAAAATCATAATCATCATTTTTTAGCTCTAATTTTGAAGGGGATACACAAATTTATACCGTTGAAATAAAAAAGAAATAAATTAATTTTTTTATAAATCAAATCAATTTAATGCTTCCAAATGGCATTATTGTTGATGATAACGCAGTCGTGAATTAAAAATACTTTTTAATAGATAATTGTCTTGGTTTTTGCTTAGATGTTTAGCAGGACGGGACAGGATGCGTTAGAAAGTCATGTTTAATAATTTTATATTCTGAATAAAATTATAATTAATTTTAGATAAACTGGTCTAATTTATTTCAGGATAAATTAAGAATCAGATAATTTTAATAAAAAATCAATGAAAATTAAACTCAATTATCTTCCGTTTTTTATCGGGATTCTATTTTCTTTAAATGGTGTAGCTCAATCAAATGCCTGGCCTCAAACTAAAAACGTCAACAAACCATGGGCACGCTGGTGGTGGATGGGAAATGCGGTAGATAAACCCAATTTGAAATCCAGTTTAATCGATTTTCAAAAAGTTGGAATTGGAGGAGTCGAAATAACACCTATTTATGGAGTAAAAGGAGAAGAGAATAATTTTATTGATTATTTGTCGCCAAAGTACATGGAAATGCTCGGCTACACGGTGAAAATTGCCGATAGTTTAGGCTTGCAGGTCGATATGGTTCTTGGTACAGGCTGGCCTTATGGAGGACCTCAGGTTACGCTTCCTCATGCTGCAACTAAATTGGTTGTAGAGAAATATGAGGTTAAAAAAAACGAACAATTTAATAAAGAAATAAACGTAGATCCGGTAAAGGAGAAAGTGCCAGCGCAATTATTAGCTGTTTCTGCTTATGGTGCCGATGGTTCTTATTTAGATTTGACAAGCCAATTAAAAGGGAATGTATTAAACTGGAAAGCTAAAAAAACAAATTATACGCTGTATGCTGTTTTTGCCGGAAAAACGGGTCAGCAGGTAAAACGTGCAGCACCAGGAGGAAAAGGATATACTTTAGATCATTTTTCGACAGAAGCACTTAATGCTTATGTGGTTCCTTTTGATAAAGCATTAGTGGGATTTGAAGGAAAATTGAGAGCTATTTTTAATGATAGTTATGAAGTGTATGGTACTGATTTTACGCCTTTGTTTTTACAGGAATTTGAAAAACGTCGTGGTTATGATTTGAAAAAATACCTTCCGCAGTTGTTAAGTAAAGAAGAATCTGAAATTGGAAACAGGGTAAAAAGCGATTATAGAGAAACGATTTCTGATTTGTTGTTGAATAAATTTGATTTGCCTTGGACCAAATGGGCTAATTCGAAAAACTATAAAACCAAGTTGCAAGCGCATGGTTCCCCGGGGAATTTAATTGATTTATACGCTTCGGCAGATATTCCAGAGTGCGAAACTTTTGGTTCAATGCCTTATGATATTCCGGGTTTCAGACGTGAAAAAGAAGATATTAGAGATGGTGATGCCGATCCTGTGATGTTGAAGTTTTCTTCTTCGGCAGCTCATATTTCTGGAAAACCATTGACTTCTTCAGAAACGTTTACCTGGTTGAGAGATCATTTTAAAACGGCTTTGTCGCAATGCAAGCCAGAAGTTGAGGATTTAATGATTAATGGAATCAATCATGTGTTTCTTCATGGGTCGACTTATTCGCCTAAAAAAGCCGAATGGCCAGGATGGAAATTCTATGCTTCTGTGAATTTTAATGCCAATAACACCATTTGGGAAGATGCTCCGGGATTGTTCAATTACATTGCTAATTGTCAATCGATGTTGCAATCTGGGAAACCAGATAACGAAACATTATTGTATTATCCTATCTATGATACTTGGGGAAAAAGCTTGGAAGGAAATTTGTTTTTCCAATTTAAGATTCATTCGTTGAAAGAGTGGTTGCACGGAACTTCATTTTATGATACGACTAAAAACTTGATGGGACACGGTTATGGAGTTGATTTTGTATCAGATAGCTTTATCGCTCAGGCAAAAGTTGAAAATGGATTGATTGTTTTACCTGGAAATACTTATAAATCATTGGTAGTGCCTAATTGTGATAAAATGCCTTTGGCTACTTTAGAAAAATTAATTGATTTGAAAAAATCGGGTGCTGCTATTATTTTTGAAGGTTTGCCAAAATCGGTTCCGGGACTTAAAGATTATGAAGCTCAAAATACAAAATTAGCCGCATTACTTTCAGATAATAAAGCCATTGTAAGTCCGGTTAGCGATTTGTTTAAAGCGTTACAACTGTCTAATGTGCAATCAGAATCATTAGTTGGAACAGGGTTGAAGTTTATTAGAAGAGATTTAAATGGAGAGAAAATCTATTATTTAGTGAATCACACTGCTAAAACAATTGAAGGTTTTATTCCTTTGGCTATAGCCAATAAAGAAGTGTTGATTTTAGATCCGTTGACTAGAAATGTTGGAAATGCTATAGTTCAAAAAAACGGACAAACTACTTTGGTGAAACTTCGCATAGAATCAGGAAAATCATTTATCTTAAAGACAGAGAATGCCGCTTCAGAAAAGCCTTGGGAATATTATCAGGATGCGGCTGAACCAATTGCATTAAAAGGAAACTGGCAATTGACTTTTGAAAAAGGAGGCCCAAGTTTGCCCGCTCCGGCAAAAATAACTAATTTAGAATCTTGGACTAAAATCAGTCCTGATACCGAAGCTTTTTCAGGAACAGCATTGTATACTTTGCAGTTTGATGCACCAAAAATAGCAGCCGAAAATTGGAAATTGAGTTTAAGCGATGTGAGAGAAAGTGCTAAAATTTGGCTGAATGGCGAATATATTGGAAACGCTTGGTCAGTACCTTTTTCAATTAATTTAGGGCAACTTAAAAAAGGGAAAAACGAGTTGAAAGTTCAGGTGACCAATCTTTCTGCAAATAGAATTATCGACATGGAAAAGAAAGGAAAAGAATGGAAAATCTTTTATGAAATTAATATGGTAGATAAAGATTATAATAAATTCGATGCTACTAAATGGAAACCGATGCCTTCGGGATTATTAGGCCCAGTTTCGATAACTCCTTTAAAAGAAGAAAAATAATAGTAATAAACACCTTAATAATGAAAAAGAGTATTTTGTTTTTAGGCTTAAGTCTTATTGTAAGCAGTATAACTTTAGCGCAAAACCCTTTAGATAAAAAAGCAGTTTTAGCTCAAATGGAATTGGCTAATAAATATTTTATGGACAAATGGCCGGATACAGGTAAAACTATTGTTACTAATAAAGAGCGTCCAAGTAATATTTGGACTCGTGGGGTTTATTATGAAGGATTGATGGCTTTGCACGAAATTTATCCAAAACAAGCCTATTATGATTATGCTTACTCTTGGTCAGAATTTCACAAGTGGGGTTTTAGAAATGGTAATGCAAATCGCAATGCCGATGACTATTGTGCAGCACAAACTTATATTGATTTGTACAATATTGAGCCAGATGCTAAAAAATTAAAAAATACGAGACAATGTGTTAATATGTTGTTGAATACACCTCAATTAGACGATTGGTCTTGGATTGATGCTATCCAAATGGGAATGCCTGTATTTGCAAAAATGGGTGTTTTAGAAAAAGACAATCGTTATTATGAGAAAATGTATGCAATGTACATGTACTCTAGAAATAATCATGGTGACCACGGATTATATAATCCAAAAGATGGATTGTGGTGGCGTGATGCCGATTTTGATCCTCCTTACAAAGAGCCAAATGGAGAAGACTGTTACTGGAGTCGTGGAAACGGTTGGGTAATTGCTGCTTTGGCAAAAGTATTAACTATTATTCCAGAAAATGCTCCTCATAGAGAGCAGTATGTAAAAGATTTAAAAGCGATGGCTAAAGCCTTAGTGCCAATTCAAAGAGCTGATGGCTTCTGGAATGCTAGTTTACATGATCCAACTAATTTTGGAGAAAAAGAAGCTTCTGGAACAGCTTTGTTCGTTTATGGTATAACTTATGGAATCAATAGCGGAATTTTAGACAAGAAAACCTATTTTCCGGTGGTTGAAAAAGCTTGGAAAGCATTGATAGCAGAGAGTTTACATAAAGATGGGTTTTTAGGATTTTTACAATCTACAGGTAAAGAACCAAAAGACGGTCAGCCGTTAACGTATGATAAAATTCCTGATTTTGAAGATTATGGATTGGGTTGTTTCTTGTTAGCCGGATCTGAAATTTATAAAATGAAGTAATACCAAATTGGTTTTACTTTTTTATAGAACTCAAAAAGAATACAATTAGTTAAAAAGTTAGAAAGGGAAGTTTAGTGGCTTCCCTTTTTAATGAATATTAATTTCTGAAACACTTAAAAATAATTAGCATTTAATTAATTCGTTGGTATATGAAATATAGAATTTTACTCGTCCTCATTTTTTTGAATAGTTTTTTTTCTTTTGCTAAAGAATTCTATGTTGCCCCTCAAGGCAATGATACTAATAATGGAACTATAACAAGTCCTGTTGAGACTATAAAAAGAGCACAGGAATTAGCCAGTTCTGGTGATGTGGTTTATATAAGAGGCGGACTTTATAGTATGCGTGAAGAACAAATTGCGGTGAAGAAAGGCATTTGGGCTTATGTGACTCATTTAGATAAAAACGGAATTTCGTATTTGGCTTATAAAAATGAAACGCCTGTTTTTGATTATAAAAATGTAAAACCTGTAGGTTGTCGCGTTGTTGCTTTTTTTGTGAATGCCAATAATATTCACGTAAAAGGAATTGAAATAGTAGGTGTTCAGGTAACCATAAAAACGCATACCCAATCAGAGTGTTTTGAAGTTCGCGGAAGTAATAATATTTTGGAACAATTAAAAATGCACGATAATATGGCTATCGGTGTTTATATGGTTAGTGGTTCAAATAATTTGGTATTAAACTGTGATGCTTATAATAGCTGGGATTCCGTTTCGGAAGGCGGAAAAGGTGGTAATACCGATGGTTTTGGATGTCATCTTCAAAAAGGAAGTGTAAATAATGTTTTCAGAGGTTGTCGTGCTTGGTTTAATAGTGATGATGGTTTCGATTTAATTAATAATGCCGAACCCGTTTTAATAGAAAATTGTTGGGCTTTTTACAATGGATATTCTCCAGATTTTATAGGTAGAGGGGATGGAAACGGATTCAAAGCTGGAGGATATGGAGCTGGAAAAAATCCGTATAATGAACTTATGGAAAGATATGCGCCAATACCTAAAAATACGATTCGTTTTTGTTTAGCAGTTAAAAATAAACAAAGTGGGTTTTATGCTAATCATCACTTAGAAGGCAATTATTGGTATAACAATACCGCCTATTTAAATAAAAGAAATTATAATATGCTCAATTGTGTGGCTCTGAATCCAACTGATTTTGGAACTAATGGCCCTGGATGGAATCATGAAATGGCTAATAATTTGGGTTTTGCAGCTACCACCGAAGAATTAACAGATATTGATAAATCGCGTTGTGTGTTGAAAAATAATTATTTTGATTTAGCGAGTATTAAAGTTACTGCTTCTGATTTTTTAAGTATTGATGAGAAATTATTGATGGCACCAAGACAAGCTGATGGAAGCCTGCCAAACAATGATTTTTTAAGATTAGCTCCATCAAGTAAACTTATAAATGCAGGGACTAATTTAGGATTTGCATTCAAAGGTTCTGCTCCCGATTTAGGTTGTTTTGAAAAATAATAAATACTAGATATGAACTTTAATTTAAAGAAATTATTTCTTTCCATCGTATTAGTATCTTTCGGTTTTGCAGTTCAGTCGCAGGAATTCAATCGTAAGAAATACAATTTTAATTCTGATTGGAAATTAAAATTAGGCGATTTAGCCCAGGCAAAAGAGACTAATTTTAATGATAAAAAATGGCAAGCGGTAACGCTTCCTTTTGCATTCAATCAAAACGAAGCTTTCAAGAAAGACATCACGCAGCTTACTACTGGCATTGTTTGGTATCGAAAAAAGTTCAAACTGCCAGAAGGAATTGTAGATAAAAAAGTTTTTATCGAATTCGAAGGCGTTCGTCAAGGAGGAACCATTTACGTAAATGGACAAAAAGTAGGACTTCATGAAAATGGAGTAATGGCTTTTGGTTATGATATTTCAAGTTTGCTAAAACAATATCCAGTCGAAAATACAATTGCACTTCGTATTGACAATGATTGGAAGTATAAAGAACAAGGAACAGAATCTACTTTTCAATGGAACAATAATAATTTCAATGCTAATTATGGGGGAATTCCAAAGAATGTTTACCTTCATGTAACGGACAAATTATATCAAACACTTCCATTGTATTCGAATCTAAAAACCATTGGAACTTATGTGTATGCTTCGAATATAAATATTGCTCAAAAAACAGCTTTGGTAACCGTAGAAACCGAAGTTAAAAACGAATATCCTACAGTTAAAACTTTTGCTTATGAAGTTCAGGTTTTTGATTTGGAAAATAAAAAAGTTGCTAATTTTTCAGGTCAGGAAACAACTTTAAATACCGGAGAAACTAAAATTATTAAAGCTTCAAAAGAATTGGATAATTTGCATTTTTGGAGTTGGGGTTACGGTTATTTGTACACTGTAAAAACCATTTTAAAAGTAGATGGAAAGATTGTAGATGAGGTTGCCACTAAAACAGGTTTTAGAAAAACGGCTTTCGCCAATGGTGAAGTGGTTTTGAACGACCGGGTAATCCAGATGAAAGGTTATGCACAGCGTACCAGTAATGAATGGCCAGTTGTTGGAATGTCAGTGCCTGCCTGGATGAGTGATTTTAGTAATCGAATGATGGTGGAAAGCAATGCTAATTTAGTGCGTTGGATGCACGTTACACCTTGGAAACAAGACATAGAATCCTGCGATAGAGTTGGTTTAATGCAAGCGATGCCGGCAGGTGATGCCGAAAAAGATGCTAAAGGAGTTCAATGGACACAACGTGTGAATTTAATGCGTGATGCCATTATTTACAACCGAAATAATCCGAGTATTGTTTTTTACGAAAGTGGAAACGAAGTGATTAGTGAAGCTCACATGCGCGAAATGAAAAGCTTGCGTGATACTTATGATCCTCATGGCGGAAGAGCTATTGGTTCTCGTGAAATGCTTGATAGTCAGGAAGCGGAGTACGGTGGCGAAATGTTGTATATTAACAAAAGTGCCCGCAAACCTTTTTGGGCAACCGAATATTCAAGAGATGAAGGTTTGAGAAAATACTGGGACGAATTCTCGCCTCCTTTTCATAAAGAAGGAACCGGCGGAACTAATCATACTAATGTTAATGGAAGTAAAGTGGCCGATGCCAGTCCGTACAACCACAATCAGGATACGCATGCTATTGAAAATGTAACGCGTTGGTATGATTATTATATTGAACGTCCCGGAACAGGAAAAAGAGTCAATTCCGGTGGTGTAAATATTATTTTTTCGGATAGTAATACGCATTTTAGAGGTGCTGAAAATTACAGAAGAAGTGGTGAAGTTGATCCGATGCGAATTCCAAAAGATGGTTTTTTTGCACATCAGGTTATGTGGGACGGCTGGGTAGATATTGAAAAATACCGAACACATATTATAGGACATTGGAATTATACTGATGCAGTTACAAAAAACATTTATGTTGTTTCTTCGGGAGATAAAGTAGAACTTTTTGTAAATGGAAAATCCAAAGGTTTTGGTACCCAAAGCAAGCAGTTTTTGTTTACTTTCGAAAATATTCATTGGGAATCAGGTTCCATAAAAGCTGTGAGTTATGATGCCAATGGAAAAGTGTTGAGTGAAGATGAAAAAACAACTTCAGGAACTCCATTTGCTATTCGATTAACTCCTCATACGAGTCCCGAAGGATTATTAGCAAATGCCAATGATATTGCTTTAATTGATGTTGAAGTAGTGGATAAAAATGGCAATAGATGTGTTTTGGACAACAGTTTAATCGAATTTTCCTTAGATGGAAATGCCACTTGGTTGGGAGGAATTGCACAAGGTTCTGATAATTATATTCTGTCTCAAAAATTGCCTGTAGAAAATGGAGTGAATAGAATTATGATTCGTTCTACTTTGAAAGCAGGTGACATTAGTGTTTCGGCAAAATTTAAAGAATTGCAATCTGCTAAAGTGAAATTGGTGTCAAAACCCTTTTCTTCTAAAAATGGATTGGCAGAACAATTACCTAGCGATAATATGCCGTCTTATTTAGACAGAGATTCAACACCAAAAACGCCTTCTTATACCATAAAAAGGACGCCTGTTTTTATCAGTCATGCTACAGCGGTTTCAAATGCTGATAATGTTTACAAAAGCTATGATGATAATGAATTGACGGAGTGGGCCAATGACGGGAAAATTAGCACGGGGAAAATCACCTATACTTTAGCTGAGCCAGCTGTAGTAAATGAGATAGTAGTGAAATTTACAGGCTGGCGTACAAAAAGTTATCCAATTCGTATATTAGCCGACAGTAAAGAAGTGTATCAAGGGAATACAGAACAAAGTTTAGGTTACATTACAATTCCATTAAAACCAGAATTGGCTAAAGAAATCACAATAGAATTGATTGGAACCAATTCTGAAAAAGATGCTTTTGATGCCATTGTTGAAGTGGACCCAACAAAGGAATTGGATTTATTTAAAGATAAAAGTGCGGCAAATGCCAAAGGGCAGCTGCGTATTGTAGAAATAGAATTTTATAAAAAAAATGATAATTAGTATGAACAAAAAACTATTATTTGGATTAGTACTTTTTTTAGGATTGTCCATCAACAGCTTTTCTCAAGAAAGCGCGGCATTTCCATTATGGGATAAAATCCCGGGAGTTATTAAAAACGAAGCGTATAAAGAAGAACTTCGATTAGATGCTCAGGGTAATCGAACAGGAGTTAGAAAGGTTACTGAGCCAACTTTGATTCCTTTTCTAGTCGAAAATAAATCATCTAAAAATGCTGCAGTTATCATTTGTCCAGGAGGAGGTTATGCTCTTTTGTCTATTGATAAAGAAGGAATCAATGTGGCAAAATGGTTTAATTCTATTGGAGTTTCGGCTTTTGTGTTGAAGTACCGTTTGCCATCGGATGATATTATGACTGATAAAACCGTTGGTCCATTGCAAGATGCGCAAGAAGCCATTCGAACATTGCGTAGAAATGCTGTGAAATGGAACTTGGATGCTAATAAAATTGGAATCATGGGATTTTCAGCAGGAGGTCATTTGGCTTCAACAGCTTCTACGCATTATTTAGATAAGGTATATGATGCAAAAGGGGATATTAGCGCACGACCTGATTTTTCGATGTTGATTTATCCGGTAATTTCAATGGAAAATGGAATTACTCATAATGGTTCGAAAGAAAGTCTTTTAGGGAAAACGGCTTCTGATGACTTGATTGCTAAATATTCGAATGAAAAAGAAGTAAACGAAAAAACACCACCAACATTTTTAGTTCATGCTACTGATGACGGTGCTGTTCCTGTTGAAAATAGTATCAATTATTATCTGGCTTTAAAGAAAAACAAAGTTCCTGCTGAGATGCATTTGTATCAAAACGGAGGTCACGGTTTTGGACTTGGAACAAAAGGAACGCATACTGATTGGTCTGCTTCTTTAGAACATTGGTTGGTAGCCAATAAAATAATTGCTGAAAAATCAGTGTATATCTTTTCTTATTTCAAAGGAAATGGAGAAGATGGTTTGCATTTAGCGTACAGTGAAGATGGTTATAAATGGCAAACATTGAAAAATGATGCTTCCTTTTTAACTCCCGAAGTTGGGAAAGATAAGTTAATGAGAGATCCTTGTGTTATTAAAGGTGGAGATGGATTGTACCACATGGTTTGGACGGTAAGTTGGACCGATAAAGGAATTGGATATGCTTCTTCTAAAGATTTAATTCATTGGTCAAAACAAGAGTTTTTACCTGTTATGGAATACGAAAGTGGAACACGCAATACTTGGGCTCCCGAAATCACTTATGATGAAGTGAATAAAGAGTACATGATTTACTGGGCAAGTACTATTGAAGGAAAGTTTACGGAAACGCAATCAGCTGAAGAAAAAGGATATAATCATAGAATCTATTATACGACAACGAAGGATTTTAAAACCTACACGCCTACAAAGTTGCTTTATGAGCCAGGCTTTAATGTGATTGATTCTTCTATTTTGAAAGATGGTAAAGGATATATTATGTTTTTGAAAGACGAAACGAAAATTCCTGTACAAAAAAATCTTAAAGTGGCTTATAGTGATAAATTGACGGGGCCTTATTCAAAAGCGAGTGAACCTATTACTGGTAATTATTGGGCTGAAGGACCAACGGCGATTAAAATTGATGGGCAATGGCTGGTTTATTTTGATAAATACAGAGATCATAAATATGGTGCTGTAAAACAAACTGCTAATGGTTGGGAAGATGTTTCGGATAAAATTAGTTTCCCTTTAGGTATACGTCACGGAACTGTTTTGGAAATTCCAAAATCAACACTTTTACAGCTTATGAAAGAGTAATAATGTAAAAGTAAAGTTCGTTTTTTTCTTAGTCCAATTAAAATCTGTAGGTTTTAATTGGACTTTTTTTTTGCTGTTTTGATGACCAATTATTATGTTTATTTAAATTAATCGAGCTTTTTTATGTATTGCCAATTATGTAGCTATTTTGGCCTATTTTTGAGTATTATGTGAAATTTATTATAATTTATTTTGATTTTGTTTATTTTATGGTTATTTCATTTTTTACAATAAAATTATTTTTATATTTGGTAATCGATTACGGTTTTTTATTTGGAATTATTGCTTTCTTAAATCAAAGAAAAATGCAAAGGACTTTATGTTGTAAAGAAATAGAAATATAATTTAGAAGGAAATGGAAAAGTTTTTGACAAAAGAGATGATTGATGAAGGAGTTTCCTTTACAATAAGTTTAAGCGAAAATTCTAGAATCCCAAAATACAAACAAATTGTAGATTCGATCATTCATAATATTTCTACTGGAAAATTGCAGATGGATCAGAAGTTGCCTTCTATCAATATGCTGAGTGAGGAATTTTATCTTTCAAGAGATACAGTTGAGAAAGCCTATAATATTTTAAAGAAAAGAAAGATAATCACTCCTATTAGAGGAAAAGGTTATTATGTTACCCGTACCAAATTAATTGCAAAAGTTAATGTTCTTTTCTTGATTAATAAATTGAGTTCTTACAAGATGAGAATTTATAATTCCTTTATTAATAGTATTGGAGGGAATTCTCAAACTGATTTACATATCTATCATTGTGATCAAACTTTGTTTTTGAATTTAATTGACAAATATCTTGGAGCTTATGATTATTATGTAATTATGCCTCATTTTAAATCAGATGACCTAACGCATTTCAGTTCTGGTGAAGGAGTGTTACAGGCAATTAATAAAATTCCAAAAGAGAAATTAGTTATTCTAGATAATAATAAAGGTATTAATGACTCTATAATTGAAGTTTGTCAAGATTATGAAAATGATATTTATGAAGCTTTAAGACAAGGACTTGAGAAAATCTCCAGATACAATAAATTGATTTTAATTTATCCTGAAAGCTCAGTTTATCCTTATCCAAGAAGAATTTTAAATGGATTTAAACGATTTTGTTTAGATTCAAGTCTTGAATATGAGGTGTTAAGAGAGGTTTATGATGATATTGTTTTGAAAAAAGGAGATTTGTTTATTACAATTGAAGAATCAGATTTAGTGAGTCTTGTTAAACAAATTAGAGATAAAAATTTCGAATTGGGTAGAGAAATTGGTGTTATTTCATATAATGATACTCCTTTAAAAGAATTACTAGGAATTACAGTAATTTCAACTGATTTTAAAATGATGGGGGCTACTGCTGCTAGTATGATTTTAAATAAAGAATCAGGTAAAATAAAAAATCCATTTAATTTTATTGATAGAAATTCTATTTAATTTTAGAAAAGATTTCGATTAAACTATAACAAAATAAAAAAACTTGTAAGGTTCTGGCTTACAAGTTTTTTTGTTTTGTTATGGTTTTTAAAAGTTGTTAATTGTTACTTGTGTAATATGGTAAAAAAGAAAGTGGAGATTTTTTAGGTCTCCACTTTTATGGTTGATTTTTATTTATAACCATCATTTTGCATTGCAGCTTTTTCATCGGCTGTTAGTCGTCTTCCGTTAATTAGTATTCCATCTAAGAATGTTTGAGGAATTGGACGTAAAAGATGAAAATCTTTAATATTAGGAGCTGCTTCCGGATTATAGGCTATGGCTCTTTTTACTAATGTTTTGGTGCGACTTAAGTCTTCCCAGCGTACAAATTCACCTACAAGCTCACGAGATCGTTCATTTAATACTAAGCATAACATTTTGTCATAATCGCTAGTGTAATGTAATGTATTAATGATAGCTAAGTCTGGATCCGGTAAACTTGAAATACTTGAAATAGTTAAACTAGTTGCTGTAGTTGTTTCGGGAATGTTATTGGATTCAAAATATGAATTTTCTGTTCTAAATGCATTTAAGTTTACATTTTGATTTAATGCAGATGAAGGATATGCTGCTCCACCATCTGTATATGCAGAGCGAACTTCCCCACTTTTGAAAGTTGCACGGTCACGAACACGATTAATGTATACTAGTGCATCGGAATAAGATCCGATTCCTAATGAAGCTAAACGAACTTTAGCTTCTGCTGCCATTAAATTGGTTTCGGCTGATCGTGCCACTATTACATCACGAAGTCCTCTTTCTGAGGCAACTGAAATTCTTGAACCATCTAGATATTTATTTAAAGGCGGGAAATTTCTATCATTCATTAGGTTGCGTCCGCTTGTTGCGCTTTCTAATGAATAAGCAGCAAGTACAGTAGGTATTATTTTTCCTGTTTTGCTATAAGTAATGGTGTTATTGTTTCTTATTTTAGGGAATCGGGTATCTGTAGGTTGATTGATTATATACATGACACCCAGATCACCTGAAACATATCCCGATCCAGGATTGTTAATACTATATTCTGTTCTAAAACTTTTCCAAAAGCGCGAGTCTTTAACTTGATCGAATACACCGTAAGTGTAATAGGTTGCTGCTAAACGGCTAAATCCGCGCCCTCCTGTAACGTCTCTAATCATTTGAGGGAAATCGATATCATATCGTGATCCAAAATATAGGTGTTGCCAGTTGCCTGCTGTTGATGTTGATGTACTACTTGTAAATTGTGCTGATAAAATTATTTCAGGCAAAAATTCGTTCGGACCATCTGGTCTAATGTAATTCCATAAATCTCTGAAATTTGCAGCCAATACATGATGTGAAATCACTTCGTCTGATAAAGTTACGACTTTTTGAAGGTCAGTAGTTTTAGTAGATGAGTTCCAAGTATCGTTAATTTCACTTGCTCTTGCTAAATATGCTTTTGCCAAAAAGTGAGCTGCTGCGTCTTTGGTCACTCTTGCAGGAGCACCAGTGTTGTCTAATAAATTATAAGCTTGAGTAAAATCATCAATTATTTGTGTAAATACTTCCTGTGCAGTGGCTCTGGTGTATTCTAATTCTACTGTTGTGCTTGAATTTAGTTTTAAGGGAACGCCACCGAACTGACTTACCAAACGCAAGTAATTGTATGCTCTAAAGAAATAGCCCTCACCTAAAGCTCTATTTTTGATAGCAGCATTGGTAGATTCAATAGAGGTGGCTGATTCTATTAATAAATTTGCTTGGCCAATACCTGTATATAGATTGTCCCATAAGATGTTGGCTTTTATAGTATTAGTACTGTTTATTGTTACTTCTGATCTTAGTCCTCCGTCATAGGAGTTCCAAAGCCCGTTTGAAGCATCTCCTCCAACGTGGAATTCATCTGTTCCAGAGTTACAATGACTAAACATCATTTCGGTTCCATAAGGAGTAGTAAGTACTTGTTTGTATGTTCCTACGGCCAGAGAGAGAACCCCTTCTTCTGTCTTATAGTAATCAGTATTTCTTTTATTGGTCAATTCTTCGTCTAAGAAATCACTGCATGAAGTAGTAATTACTGCAAATGTTAGAGCTAAAAATAATTTAGCATAACGGGTTATATTTTTTTTCATTTCTATCTTTTTTATATTTAAACAGTTTGCTAGAAGCTTACATTTATACCTGTTGTTATTCCTCGGTTATAGGCAGAGGTTTCCAAATCTAGATCTATCCAGTCTGCTTTTCTAAAAATCATAGCCGGATTGGTTGCTTGAACATAAATTTTTAAGGTATTAATTCCAATTTTTTGAGCTAATTCACTTGGCATATTATAGCCTAATGAAATGTTGCGTATTTTTAAATAGGAGCCGTCTCTATAACCTAAAATTGATGAATATTGGTCTCCAGATGCATCAGAGTAAATAGGTTTTTGGTATACTGAATTTTTGTTGTTTTCGGTGTAATAATTAATACTACGTTGGTTGAAACGTCCTGTTTGTCCTTCTCCTCCGGAATTATAAGTATATCCCATACGTCCATATAAAAATATGGTTAATTCAATGTCTTTATAGGTAAAAGTATTATTTAATCCTATATTGTATTTTGGAGTGGTGTTTCCAATAAAAACTTTATCATTGTTAGCGTCAATTTTATGATCTCCATTTTGATCTACTGGTCTTGACATACCAAATTGAAATGAATGTCCATTGGCATTGAATAAAGCCATTTCAGCGGCATCTTTTTCTTGCCAAATTCCATTCGAGGCATAGTTGTAAATGATTCCTACAGGTTGACCTATAAACCAATTGTTTACGATGTCGTTTCCATTTGGTAAAGAAGTAATTTTGCCAGATTGCCATGAAGCACTAATGTTGGTTTCCCATTGAAAATCAGTGTTTTTAATATTGGAGGTGTTTAGAGTAAAGTCGATTCCCTTATTTGCTGTTTCACCAATATTTTGTAAAGTATTTATATAGCCTGTAACAGGGGTTAGTTCTCTTTTTAGAAGTAAATCAGTCGTTTTTGATTTATATACATCTATAACACCTGAAACTCTTCCTTTAAAAAAGGAATAGTCAACACCTATGTTGTATTGTGTTGTTTTTTCCCATCCTAAATCTGAATTGGCCAGCGTAGTTGATGTTGATGTTCCTGGTGTTAGCGTTGTTCCAAAAGGATAAAATAAAGTGGTTAGTGGTCCTTTAGTGGAATATGGATCAATTGCTGCATTACCAGTAACACCTACTCCTAAGCGAAGTTTTAATTGATTAATCCATGAACTATTCTCAAGGAATGTTTCACGGTCTATTCTCCAACCTAATGCTGCGCTAGAAAAATTACTAGTTTTATGTTCAGGCGCTAATTGTGAAGCCCCGTCACTTCTTCCTGATAAAGTCAGGAGGTATTTTCCGTCGTAATTGTAGTTTATACGGATCATGTACGATAATAGTTGTTTGTCTATGATATCTGAATTCCAATCTGTAAGTGCTATGTTTGATGAAGAAAGAGCGTTCCATTTTTGGCTAGAAAAAGGAATGCCATTAGCAGACATAGAGCTGGTTTCGTAATGATCTTCAGTCTGGCTTTGTAACAAAGTTAGTCCGAAACTATGTTTGCCAATACTTTTGTCATAGTAAAGTAAGTTGTCTAGTGTATAATTTAATGTTTGATCTTTTCTCAATGAAGCAAAACTAGTTCCGGTACGAACGGCAGATTTAGCATCAAGATAAACGCCGTCACGATACGTATTAAAATTAGGTCCAAAATTCATACGGTATTTCAATCCTTTCAAAACAGGAGCTATTGCCCCAAAATCAATTTGACTGTAAAGACTAGCTGTAGTTCTAAAGTTTATACGTTGATCTTGAGAGTATTTGTCTTCATCAATAATGGTTTTAACAGCAATATCTCCACCTGGTAATTCTACTCGATTTCCGTTACTGTCATAAGGTACTGCATAGGTGAAAATAGTTCTTGCAGTTGCATATAACCCCGTTGTGTTTACGTTACCATTTCGTCCAACGTCAGATTGACCATATTCATTTTTAGTGTAACTTGTGTTAATACTTCCACCAAATGAGAACCAATCTTTTGGAGTTACATCAAAACTTGCTTTCATAGTATAGCGTTCGTAACCCTGTCCTTTAACGGTACCTACATTGTTAAGGTATCCAAAAGAGAGATATCCGTTCATTTTTTCGGTTCCACCACTTGCACTTAAATTGTACTGTTGTGTAACACCAGTACGGGTTACTAAATCAGTCCAATTGGTGGTTGTTACTTTAGAAGGATCCCATGTTCCGCTAGCCCATCCTTTTTCGATATTGGCCCATGCTGAAAGATCAGCAGATTTATTAAAGATACCTTCGTCATTTGTTTTTGAAGGAGCATCACCTCTAGGGTATAATGAAGGGTTTTGGTAATATTTTGCCCAACGGCGATACTCTATGTATTCTCCTGCATTCATTATTTTACTGTCGTCATGTAGGTTTTCTACTGTAAGTGAGCTAGAAAAATCTAAAGTTAACTTGCCTGCTTTTCCTCTTTTTGTCGTAATGATTACAACTCCATTTGCACCTCTAGATCCATAAATAGCAGTTGCAGAAGCATCTTTTAATACATCTATAGACTGTATGTCATTTGAGTTCAGGTTGTCGATTCCGTCTGAAGGAATTCCATCTACGACATAAAGAGGTGAGTTTGATGCGGTCAGGGATCTTACTCCACGAATGGTTATTTTTCCAACTGTACCAGGACGTTCGCTTGATGTGATGCTTACACCTGCGGCCTTTCCTTGCATAGCTTCAATAACATTGTTTACTGGTCTTGATTGTATCTCTTCAGCACTCACACTAGTCATAGCTCCAGTAACATCACTTTTTTTCTGAGTACCGTATCCTACAACAACTACTTCTTTTAGACTTGAGCCTTCTTCGTCTAATTTAATGTTAATACTGCTTTGATTGCCCACTTTTACTTCTGTTGTTTTCATTCCGATAAAAGAGACAACGAGGATGTCTTCTGGTTTTGCTTTAATAGCAAATTTTCCGTCAAAATCCGTTTGTACACCATTGGAGGTGCTTTTGATTAATACGTTGGCGCCTGGTACAGGCATTCCTGTATTGTCTTTGACAGTTCCCGTAATAGTAGTGGCTTGTGCAAAAGCGGTCATGCCGGTTAACATGATGCTAAAGTAAACCAGATACTTTAAGAATGATTGTTTCATAAAAAAATAGTTTTGGTTAATTAATCGGTTGTTGTGTAATGGTTGTGAAATACGAATGTGTTAATAATTTTGTATCTTATTTTAAAAGTACAAAAAAATATCATTAAATTATTGTGAATATAAAAATAAAATTAACTTTTATTTAACGCGTCCTGTGCTTACCTGTTTTTTTGATAAATTTTTATTTAAAGAGTGGTTTTAATAGAATTTATTTACAAAAAGAAGCTGGTTTGAACTGATTTGTTATGAAATTGAGGTTTTGTTCAAAAGGGTTTTTGTAGTAATTGTTTGGTATTGTTTTTGTTAAAAAGAAATGCAACTGTTTGTTGATGAATTTTACGTTGATTTTCAGGAGGTAATATCAATTAGTTTAATTTGTTACCTAACAGTGCAGGATACTGATTTGTCCCTAAAACAATAATTTAGTCCATTATTTAAAAATAAATTTGATATTTTATGATTCAAAAAAATAAGATAATTTTTCTGTTGCTTTTAATATGCAGTTTAAATGTTTCAAAAGCTGCTATTGTTGCTAGAAAGATGGTTTCGAAAGAAAATAATGCAGCAACTTCAAAAACAATTGAAAAACAAGTTTTTTACTTTGGAAAACAAGTAAAGAAATCCAAACAAGCAACAATTATTAGTAAATCACTTCCCTTTGATTCGGCGGTAGGTTATGGTTTTGATTTTAATACCACAACTAATGTAACATTAAATGAGAATTCATTTGCTACTGAAGCTCCTACCTATTTTTCAGTACAACTTCTAGAAGGGAATTATCAGGTTTCAGTCACTTTTGGTAGCAAAACTAAAAATACCAATACTACTATTAAAGCAGAATCAAGAAGATTGATGCTCGATCAGGAACTGCTTAAAAAAGGCGAGACTGCTACAAAAACGTTTAATGTAAATGTTCGAAATCCTAAAATTGATGAAAAATCACAAATTAGTTTGAAAGATAGAGATTTGGGGCAACTAAATTGGGACGAAAAACTGACATTGGAATTTCTGGGAACAGTCGAAATTAAAAGTATTAGTATCACTCCAATTACTGATGTTAGAACTGTTTATTTGGCTGGAGATTCTACCGTGACTGATCAGGATTTAGAGCCTTGGGCTTCTTGGGGACAATACATCACTAATTATTTTGATGAAAATGTGGTTGTGGCAAATTATGCCGCTTCAGGATTAACATTGCGTTCGTTCAAAGCAGGTTTGCGTTTGAAAAAAATCTTGTCAGTTATTAAGCCGGGAGATTATTTAATTGTAGAGTTTGCCCATAATGATGAGAAAGAAAAAGGGGAAGGTATAGGACCCTGGGATTCGTATTCGGCATCCATTCGCGAATATGTTCAGGCAGCAAGAGACAAAGGAGCGATTCCTATTTTGATTACTCCAGTTCAACGTCGTGCTTTTAATGCCGATGGAACTTTAAAGCCAACTCATGGTGATTATCCTGATGCGATGCGAAAAGTAGCTCAGGAAATGAATGTTCCTTTAGTAGATATTACAAAATTGACTACTACATTATATGAAAGCTGGGGCGATGAACCGTCCAGAAAAGCATTTGTTCAGTATCCTGCTAATACTTTTCCAGGTCAAAAAGAAAAATTAGAAGATAACACCCATTTCAACTCTTTTGGAGCCAATGAAATTGCACTTTGTGTAATCAAAGGACTTCGTGATTTAAATAGTCCTTTGGCTAATTATTTTATAAAAGAAGTGCCTCAATATAATCCAAATCATCCGAATGCTTTCGCAAAATGGACTCTGCCTATGAGTACGCGTTTTGAAATTGTGAAACCAGACGGAAATTAATTCTATAATCAAAATTTATGTTTTTTAAAAAATCATTACAAGCTGCGGTTGTATTGTTTCTACCGTTTTTATGTGTAATAAATGCAAATGCACAGCAAACTACTAAAGTGTTCCTTTCGGGAACAGATTTTGAACATCCTGTAAAATGGGATTTTATGTGTACCGCTGGAAGCAACAGCAAACAATGGTCTAAAATTAATGTGCCATCTAACTGGGAATTGGAAGGTTTTGGCGAATATACTTACGGTCGTTGGTACAAAGAATTAAACCAAAAAGAACCAAGTAAAGAAGAAGGTTTCTACAAACACGAATTCCAAATTTTAGCTTCTGATAAAGGGAAAACCATTTATATTGTTTTTGGCGCTGCCATGACTGATACCGAAGTGAAAATCAACGGAAAATCAGCAGGGCCAATTCATCAAGGTGGTTTTTACGAATTCAAATATAATATTTCGTCTTTGTTGAATTATGGCGGAAATAATGTTTTAGAAGCTCATGTTTCAAAACATTCGGCTAATAATTCGGTAAATGCTGCCGAAAGAAAGGCCGATTGGTGGCTTTTTGGAGGGATTTATCGTCCAGTTTGGTTGGAAATTATGGCAAACGAAAATATTGCTCACGTTGCTGTTGATGCCAAAATGGATGGAACGCTGAATGCGCATTTAGATCTTCAAAATATTTCTCAAAAAAGTACAATTACTGCTTCCATTTCGGCTGACGGAAATAGTAAAATTATTGGATCACATACTTTTGATGTTAACGCTAAGGAACAGAAAAAAGCCATTAGTATGCAATTTCCAAATATCAAACCCTGGAGTCCGGAAACACCTAATTTGTACAATCTAAAATTAGAATTGAAACAAAATGGCAAAACCATTCATGAAATTACAGAACGCATTGGTTTTAGAACCTTAGAGTTTATCAAGAAAGACGGAATCTATGTCAATGGAAAGAAGATTATCATGAAAGGGGTAAACAGACATGAAATTTGGCCAGAATCGGGTAGAAGTACCAGCAAGCGTTTAAGCATCATGGATGTGAATTTGTTGAAAGATATGAATATGAATGCCGTGCGTGGTCATTATCCAGCCGACAGTCATTTTCTACAGGTTTGTGATTCATTAGGAATTTTTGTTTTGGATGAATTAGCAGGTTGGCAAAATTCTTATGATACTGAGACTGGAAGCAAATTAGTCAAAGAAATGGTAACGCGCGATGTCAATCATGCATCGGTTATTATCTGGGATAATGGAAACGAAGGCGGATGGAATTATAAAGTAGACAGTATTTTTAAAGATTTAGATCCTCAAAAACGTATTGTAATTCATCCTTGGTCTGATTTTGATGGTTGGGATGCGCATCATTATCCAGCTTTCCAAACTGGAATTCATCGATTTGTAAATGGTGAAAATGTTTTCTTTCCAACGGAGTTTATGCATGCTACTTATGACAATGGTGGAGGAGCAGGATTAGAAGATTTTTGGAATCATTTTAAAGAAAGTTCATTGTTCGCAGGTGGATTTATTTGGGTTTTTTGTGACGAAGTAGTAAAAAGAGTGGATTGGACTGGAAAAGAAAAATTTGATTCGAAAGGTTCTTTGGCTGCCGATGGAATTCTTGGACCACACCGTGAAAAAGAAGGAAGTTTTTATGCTATTAAAGAAATTTGGGCTCCAATACAATTTTCTCCGTTGAGTATTACTTCTAAATTTGATGGTACGTTTTTAATTAGTAACGATTATATTTTCAGCAATCTTAATTCTTGTACAATGGAGTACAAAGTGGTTAAGGCTAATAAAGATGTTTTGTATACTAAGAATGAAAATTCGATTTTAGATAAAGGAAAAATTGAAATTCCAAGTATTGAGCCAGGCGAAACTTCTAAAATAAAAATTCCGGTTGGCGCAAACTTTTTCGAAGGAGACTGGGTCGAAATTACCGCTCATGACCAACATGGGAGAGAAATTTATACCTGGACCTGGACTATTCATAAAGGAGATTATTTTGCTGAGAAATTTTTGTTGAAAAAAGAAACTAAGGCAAAAGTGAGTATTAAAGATGAAGCCGCTTCGGTTTCATTGATCAGTAAAGATGTTCAAGTTTCATTCGATAAAAAAACGGGAAAAATTATCACGGTTAATAATAAAAACGGAATTGTTCCTTTGACGAATGGGCCAAGACCAATTGGGATGATAGCCGAAGTAAAAAGTGTTAAAACGACTATCGAAAATAATGCTGCCGTTTGTGTGGTGAATTATATTGGAGGAATCAAAAGTATCAAATGGACCATGACTGCCGATGGCCGTTTGAAAATGGAAATGTTGGCTCTTAAAGATGCAGGTGCTAATAATGGTTTTGATGGTGCATTCTTTCAGGATAAAGTAGATGCTTTTGGTATTACTTTTGATTTTCCCGAGCAAGGTGTCGAAAGTATGAAATGGTTTGGAAAAGGACCTTACCATGTTTGGAAAAACAGAATAAAAGGAACGACTTTTGGAATTTGGGAGAAAGAATACAATCAAACCATTCCGGGAGAAAGTTTTGAGAATATGGTTTTGCCAGAGTTTAAAGGTTATCACGCTAATTTGTATGCGGCAGCTTTAAAGGCAAAAGACAATAATAGTTTTAAAATGTTTTCTGCTTCTGAGAATGTGTTTTTAAGATTGTTTACTCCGGATTTGCCTAAAAATGCTTTCGAAGGAACCTATCCACAACCGGCTTTTCCAGAAGGAAATATTTCGTTTATGTATGAAATTCCGGCAATGCGTGATTTTAAACCATTAGAACATCATGGACCACACAGTCAGGCTTCAAGTATCCGAATAAAAAGTGGTGACGAAGGAATTCAGATGAACTTATGGTTCGATTTTAGAGTTGAAAAATAACAATATCAATATCAAATTCAATAATAAATAATAATTGTAAAAATGAGAATTAACAAATTAATGTTTTTTGCCTTTTTAGCTCTTTTTTTAGTGCAATTTAAGGCTGAGGCACAGCAAAAAATAACAGTATATACAGTAGGCGATTCTACTGTGAAAAATGGTAAAGGCGATGGAACTGGCGGTCTTTGGGGCTGGGGTGATTACATTGGGCAGTTTTTAGATTCTAACAAAATTACAGTTGAAAATCATGCTCTGGGAGGAACAAGTTCCAGATCGTATCAAAATTTAGGATTATGGGATGCGGTTTATAAAAAATTGAAAAAAGGAGATTATGTTTTAATCCAATGGGGGCATAATGATGATGGGCCGCTGAATGATACCATTAGAGCCAGAGGAACCATAAAAGGGATTTCTGATAAGACAGAAGAAATTGATAATATGATTACCAAAAAGCATGAAATTGTTCATAGCTATGGTTGGTACATTCGCAAAGTAGTGAAAGAGGCTAAAGAAAAAGGAGCTATTCCTATCGTTATGTCTCCAATTCCGAGAAACACTTGGAAAGACGGGAAATTGCCAAGAAATAACACTTCTTATGGATTGTGGGCAAAGCAAATTGCCGATCAGGAAAAAGTGGTTTTTATTGATTTGAATGATCGAATGGCGAAAAAACTAGAAGCTTTTGGCGAAGCAAAAGTAACAGCAACTTATTTTTACAAAAAAGACCATACACATCCATCGGCTAAAGGAGCGGTAGTTGCTGCGACTTCCATAATCGAAGGATTAAAAGGTTCTAAAAGTCCGTTGAAGAATTATATTTTAGATAATCCAGTAATCAAATTACCTAGAAAAATCAATGTTTTCCTAGTAGGCGATTCGACTATGGCTGATAATAAAAATGAAAATGCTGTGGGTTGGGGCGTTATGATACCTCGTTATTTTGACACTACCAGAGTGAATATCGTAAATAAAGCCAGAGGAGGAAGAAGTACCCGTACTTTTGATTTTGAAGGACTTTGGGAGAAAACCAAAAGCGAAATTCAGCCAGATGATTTTGTTATTCTTCAATTTGGGCATAACGATGCTGGAAAAATTGATAGTGAAAAATTCAGAGGTTCGATTAATGGAATTGGCGATGAAACTCAAGTAGTAAATCGTGCCGATAGTTTGACGGAAACCGTACATACTTATGGCTGGTATTTGAAGAAATTCATTCGTGAAACCAAAGAAAAAGGAGCGACTCCAATTGTGATGAGCTTAACGCCAAGAAACGAATGGCCAAATGGAAAAGTAGAGCAAAGAGACAATACATATATCAAATGGGCGCAGGAAGCTGCCGCAGCCGAAAAAGTAGATTACATTAATTTAAGCCAAAAAGTGGCACAGCAATATGAGATTGTAGGGCAAGAAAAAGTAAAAGAATTTTTCCCTAAAGATCATACGCACACTGGCAGATCAGGAGCCGATTTTACCGCAAAAATAGCAGCTAGCGAGTTGAGAGATTTAAAAGGAAGCAAGATTCGGGATTTGGTTTTAACCAAAAAAGAAGTAGAAAATTTAACTACAGATAAAGTGGAGTAAATGTTTTTTTGTGTCATTTCGACCAAAGGGAGAAATCACATAACGTTAGTGCGTAATGAGATTCCTCCTTCGTCGGAATGACAAAATCGAGTGTTTTTTTCTTAATTTATTATAAACAGGAGATGCCGTTATTCAAATGGTATCTCCTGTTTTTTTTGTCCTTTTGGATAAATCGCAAGCTGATCAATAACAATTCCGGTTTGATTAACTTCTATTGTAATAGTGTGTTTTCCAGTATTTTCTATTTTTACTGGCAATGTGAAAATAGCCGCATTCCGCAATACATTCGCTTTCCATGCAGCATTTCTATCGTAACTATTTAGCTTGAATGTTTCAGAAGTTTTTCCGTCGAATGAAATAGTTGCTTCGTGATCAGAATTATTAGCATGTGTCGGTATAAATCGAACTTCAATCTCGTATTCGCCAGTATTATTACTTTCGAAAGTATAAGTTACCGAAGGTTTTTCGGTTTCAAAATAACTTGATTTTAAAGGAAACAGCGTAATAGCGGCGTTGCTGTAGCCCAATCCTTCTATGGGTTTCCAATCGTAATTTTTAGCTCCTTTAGCTGAAGTAAAATCCTTTGCCTGAATCGCTATTATTTTTTCATTGGAATCTGGTTTTATTTCGGTTTTAGGTAAATTAGAGTAATCAATTGCATTGAAAACAGGTAGTTTTCTTGGTGCCCTACTCATCATATTATTCCATTTTCCGTTACTCATTTCCGTATTATAGTAATTTGTTAGCTTTTCAATTTGCTCGAAACCTTCTTTTGATAAAATTTGAAATTTTTCCTTTTCTGCTGAATCTTTACTTTCTAAAGATAATTTCCAGTATAAAAATTTATGATTCATAGCTGCCGCAGCTTTTACAGGATAAACAACCAATTGAAACCAGGCATCTTTTCGCTCTGCGGGAATCGAAGCGGATAAAGTATTCACTTTTTCGACTAATTGATCGTAAAGTTGAATTCTTCGTTTGGCTTCTTCAGTAGTAAACTCTGAAGGATTTATTTGGGTTGTTGGCTCGGTTTGGCTCCAACCCATAAATTCCGGTTTTCTCAACATCGCTAATCGGTAATATTCGCTCATTACTGAACTGACCTCATTGGCAACTGTATCATTAAATTCTCTTGCTGCCCAGTTTTTCAGATGTTGGTTGATTCCATCTGGTTTTATCGAGTTGATATCCCATGCCAAATCCATGAAAAATTCTAAATCGTATTCGGCAGGTTTGATATCGCCCACATTTACAATCCACATTTTTTGATCTCCATTGGCATAAGCCTTAGACATTTCTGACCAAATTAAACCAGGCTGCATAGACGATAACCACAAATAATCATGCGGTCTTCCCCAGTAACTTAAATGGTAATATACACCGCCACCACCAATTCTTTTTTGTTCTTTTTCGTCGCTAATTCGTCTAATGTAACCGTAGTTGTCGTCGGTCCACATCAAGGTAACATCCTCAGGAATTTTTAAGCCTTTATTGTATTGTTCCAAAACTTCTTTATACGGAATCATAACTTGCGGAATCGAAGTAATAGGTTTTTTAAATGTCGAAGCCAACATTTCACGTTGTTTTACAATGATTTTTTCAACCATATTTTTGGCTTCTTCGGTGTTTTTTGCACCTTCCATTTGGCTGTCATGAACACCACGCATTCCAAGTGTAAAGACTGCTTCTGCTTTGCTGTCGCGAACTTCATTTAATCGTCCTTGCCAATATTTATTGATATTTTCGCTATTAGTAAAATAATTGAAAGCACCCATGGTTTCTTTTTTCCACTCGTCAACATTGTTTCTCAACATTGGTTCGGCGTGCGAAGTTCCCAATAGAATATGGTATTTTTGAGCCATTTCTTTATTGCCTTCGATTTTAAAAAAAGCTTTGGTCGATTCATGCATTGCCGGCCAAATGGTATTGGCTTTCAAACGCAATAACAATTGAAATATTTTTTCGTAGGTTTTAGAGCCAATATCTCCTGTTTCTTTTTCGAAAGTTTTGGCCGCCCAAGGCTGTAATCCCCAGTCTTCGTCATTTAAGAATATGCCACGAAATTGCACCGAAGGACTTTCGGTAATCCCTTTAGCAGGAAGACGAAGTACTAGTTCTTCTTTTTTAATGTTGTTAACGTCTGCCCACCATTTCCATGGGGAGATCCCTAATCTTTCGGCAGTTTCAAAAATCCCATACACTGTTCCGCGAACATCGCTCCCTACAATGTATAAGTTGTTTTTTTCGGTACTGATGCTGAATTTTTCCCAAGCACCTTTTAAGTTTGATTTTTTATAATTTTTAAAGACACTTTCATTGATTTGGCCAATATAAATTCCTTTTTCATTCGTTGCTTTTTTAGAAGCTATGATTTTAGGTTTTTGCCCTGTAATTTCCTGAATGTCGTTTGCCAATTCATTTACAGCCCAAACCACCAGTTGGTCTGCATTTTGATCGATGTAAATAGAGGCAACTTCATTTTTGTTAGCAATAAGAAAGCTGTTTTTGTTTTCCTGACTCCAAAAAAGTTGGCTCGTAAAAACGAATAATAAAAGAAGTGAAATTTGAAATTTGTTTTTCATTAAATGATTTATTTTGAAGAGGTTTTGACGGGTTTTTATAGCCGTCTAAAATAAGATAATAACTTCTAAATAAGAAGCTATTTTGTGTTTTTTATAGATTGTAATCGATTACTAAAAACTGGTTTTTTTTCTTTATTTTTGGAGTTCACTGTGTTCTTTATTGAAAGAATGTGCAATTAATTTATTAGATGATGAAGTATATTTTAGTATTGTTTTTTTGTGTTTTTTCGAATGCTAGTTTTGGTACAGAATTAAAATTAGATTCGGATAAAAAAATAACGGTTGCTCAGGATGGAAGCGGCGATTTCAAAACCGTTCAAGCGGCAATTGACGCTGCTAATACTGAAAAGGAATCTGTTTTGATTTATATCAAAAAAGGAATTTACAAAGAAAAGTTAGTCATTCTATCTTCAAAACCAGGATTGAAATTGGTAGGAGAAAATAAAGACAATACGATTATTACTTATGATGATTATTCAGGGAAGGCGAATCCAAATTCGAAAAGAAATATTGGAACATCCGATTCATACACACTTTTAGTTCGCGCCGATGATGTTCGAATTGAGAATTTAACCATTGAAAATACATGGTGCGATAAAGGTCAGGCAGTTTCTTTACATGTAAAAGGAAGTCGTTTTGTAATTAAAAATGCCCGTATTTTAGGTTGTCAGGATACTTTACTTACTGATGGCGATGGAACGTATCAATATTATCAAAATTGCTATATCGAAGGAACTACCGATTTTATTTTTGGACCGGCAACTGCTGTTTTTGATAATTGTATTATTAACAGCAAAAAAGATTCTTATATAACAGCTGCTTCCACGCCGGAAAATCAGGAATTTGGTTATGTGTTTTTGAATTGTAAATTGATTGCCGATGCCAATGTAACTAAGGTTTTTTTAGGCCGTCCTTGGCGTCCTTATGCTAAAACGGTATTTATGAATTGTGATTTAGGAAGCCATATTTTGCCGGAAGGCTGGAATCCATGGCCCGATGAACGCTTTGCCGATAAAACTAAAACGGCTTTTTATGCCGAATACAACAACAAAGGGAAAGGAGCAAAAATAAATAAAAGAGTGGCTTGGTCACATCAATTAACTAAAGAAGAAGCTGCAAAATATACTTTAAAAAATATCTTTCCTAAGGATAATTTTTGGAAAACGATTAGTGGGAAGTAGCAATTTTTTGTTTTGATTTTTCTCCTTATTTACAAGTGATAAAAAGCACGCAGATTTTGCAGATTTGCGCAGAAAAGTTAATGATGAATCTGCGTGAAAATTTATTGTTTGGAGGGTATAAGGATTTTTAAGAACCGCGTTGCAAACGCTTTATTTAGTTCTTAGAAGAAAGTAGGTACTCGTTGCAAACGAGCACCAGGATGGGGCCAGATGGAGTTTTGTTGTGGTTTTGTTATTATTTACCTGCTTTTATGTGACGTTCTTAATCAAAAAGTCTATCCCACACTGTGAATTATGCACTTTCAAATTAGTAATTTTTGCTAATTCGCTGACGTCTTTAATCGGAAAGAATGTTTGTACTCTGTAGTAGACTTTTTTAATATTGCCTTTTAAGTGACGCGTAATTGGTTTTAAATAAATTGCATACGGTTTTTGGTTTATTCTCAAATACAAACTGTAACCATTAAAACTTGAACTTATAGACTCGTTTTTATAGCATTCTAAAATGTCTTGAAGAACGGAGGGTATTATTTTATACCCAATATTTTGATCAAAATGATAGGATTTATTTTGATGCTGTTTAATTTTTTTCGCATAATGCCTAAACATAATATGGACGTAAGTGAAACTGTCAATTAGAACATCATAGCCGTTAATGGGGATTATTATTTCATTGGTCTTTAGCTCTTGAAAAAACTCTTTTACAAGCAAGTAAATGTACTTTCCATGTAAGGTCAACGACTTTTCAAGATAGTCTCGAAAGTTACTACCAATTAGTCTCCGATCACAATACTTTTTTAATTCCTTAAGTTGTTCATTGGTCTCCTTAGAGATGTGAGCAAGTAGATCTTGCCCAATTGCTTTGCTTTCAATTTGCGCCCTCCAATTTCGGTATTCAAGATTCAGATATTCTATGTCTTTTCGCTTTGTTTCTATCGGAATTATGCCATCGTAATCTAAAACAGGTTTATGGCCATTTAAATCGTCACGATAAAGTAAATAGCGATTTCTGAATGTAGAATCTTTACATGCTTGGTAGTCGTCAACATTGTAAGCTAATTCATTATTTACGTTTCGCAACATCTTTATTATTGGGCAGACAAATAGTTCCTCTGCTGAAGTGATTGTTTCTCCGGCGAGAACTTTGTTTACCAAATTTTGTACAATAGCATTATATTCAGTTCTATCTGCTGCAGCGTCGAGGTTATGGAAACTTTCGAGTTTTTCTCTTGAATAAGTCATTTTTTCCGTTTAGTAATTTAGAATGTCACATAAATGTTTGTATACGCTACATTATCGTGTATACATCTTGATAAGGCTGGATTGGCGATAAAAATAGTTTTTGTTATTCGCTAAAATAAATAAAAAATTTTTCTTACAAAATAAAAAAGCACAGCTCTCACTGTACTTTTTAAAAATATATCTAGTATAACTTTTTTAAGGAACCAATTTTATATTCGGTTTTGGAGCGGCTTTCATTCCTGTTCCCATATAAAAACTGGTGTGTGGCGGCTGGTTGTAGCCTACATTTTGCCAGGCAATAGCTAAACGGTATTGGGAATCGTGCATTAGGGTATATTGTCTGATAGTCGTTGGAATTGTGGTGGAATAAATGCGTAATTCGCTGTTGTCTTCTCTTCTTAAAATGAGTTCTTCTCTCCAGTCACCTAAAATATCAGCAGAAAGTCCGGGAGTTGATTTAGTACCATTGTTAGAACGCGCTCCTTCGGCAGTGAAAATCCTGCCTTTTCCATATTTATCAATATAATTGGAGTTCAGAATTTCTCGCGAAGCATCGCCATCCCAATAAATTAAAAAGTTAGTCGATTTTGGAGCTTCTCCAATTTTATTTCCTTTGATGTCATATAAACTTTTAGAACCCGACCACCACATTTGCGCACCTACTCTGCTAGGGTCAATGTTGTCAGCAACTCCTCTTCCTACGTCTTGATCGTCCATGGCGGTAAATAATACTTTTCCATTGGCAGCCGAAAACAAAGCAACTCCTGCACCTTTTGTGCCTTCTTCGATTTCGTGTACGCCAAAAACTTCCTGACCAGGAATTTCGGGATCTAAATCGCTTACATGTAGCGCATCTCCATGTCTGAAACCTGTAGTGTATAATCCTTTTCCATCGTTGTCAACAACCATTGAACCAAAAACAATTTCATCTTTTCCGTCATTATCCACATCGGCAACTGAGAGTCCATGATTTCCCATTCCGGAAAAAGGATTATTCCCGTCTTTAGAATCAAAAACCCATTTAGAAGTTAATTGTTTATTCTTGAAATCCCAGGCAGCCATAACGATTCGGCCATAATAGCCTCTGCACATCACTACACTTGGATGTACACCGTCAAGGTAGGCAATACAAGCCGTAAAACGATCGACTCTGTTTCCAGTATTGTCATTTTTTCCATTTCCACCTTTTCCGCCCCATTTTCCAATGTCGCCTCTTTCAGGAATGTAAGGAACCGTGTTCACTATTTTTCCCGTTTTTCCATCAAAAACAGTCAGGTATTCAGGTCCTTGTAATATTTTTCCAAAAGTAGCAGAATTAGCATTAGTATCTCTCCAGTCTTTTGAGGCGTCTCCCACCACATTATTAGCACTATCAGTAGTTCCATCGGCAGTTTTACAAACGAATTCGGCTATGCCATCTCCGTCTAAATCATAAACCATAAACTGGGTATAATGCGCGCCTTCACGAATGTTTTTCCCTAAATTAATTTCCCATAAAAAAGTACCATCTAAAGTATAAGCTTGAAAAACAGGAGGGTCAGTTAATCCTTTAAAAGAATTGTCTTTTCCAATTCCAGTCATGTGAACAATCAATTCATAACGTCCATCGCCATCCAAATCTCCCACCGAAAGATCATTAGGGTTATATCCTTGTTTTGCTTTTAGAGGAATAGATAAATAATTTTTATCCGGACTATTGGCCGGAATGGTAAAACTTCCTTTGGCTTCTTTTTCGACACCGTCTACAACTGTTTTTACAAACCAGGTATTATCTTCACTTGCATTGGCTTTGTTGTCAAAAAGATTAGTTGCTCCTGTTATGGGTTTGTCGTTTACACGGATCGCTTTGTTTGTTCCACTTTTTCGATATAAGTTAAAAGTCAGATTATCGGCATCCGTACCTAAAACTCTCCAGCCTACATAAAAATGACCGTTTTCTTTTACTGCAATCAGCCCTCTGTCAAGTGATTCCATTTGTCTTTGACTAAATAATAAAGTGCTCGACAGCTGAAAAGCCAATAATGCTATCAGGTGTTTTTTCATGTTTGGTTTATTAAATTGGTTGATTGTAATTGGTTAAAATGAATTTACTGTAAATCCTGTGTTAGGACTTTAAATAAGCATTAAGGTTTAAAAGAGGTAGCAAGAAAAGTTAAAACTATTTGCTTTAATTTATAAAAAAGTTTGCCACAGATTTAAAAAGATTATCACTGATTAATCTGTGTAAATCTTTTAAATCTGTGGCAATTCAATAATTTTAAAATTCCATTGCGGTCTGTTAAAACATTTTTTCAAGACCTTCCCAGCGTACATTCCATGTGCCATCTTTAGGGAAACCCGGATTTTTTTCGGTAGTGCCGTCCCAACCCGCGCACATCATGGCTACTGCGGTAAGTACGCCTCCGTTTCCTGGTAAATAAATTGGCAAACGACCTTCCTGATAATTGTGTCCGTTAACTAAATAAGTATTGGTTTGAACTTTCATAAACAAGGCATCAATGGCTTTATCTGGCATTCCTAATCGCGCTGCAGTCATGGCAGTCATTGGAAAATCCCAACCCCAGGTATCTTTCCATGACCAGGTTTTCCAAATCAAATCAAAGGTGTTTTTCATGATGGTTTTATCCAATAAAGTCGTTTCTGGCAACATTCCGAAAGTTCCAAATACAGATGGATGATCGGTTTTGAATTCTGGATTAGTATAAGAATCTGTTGCACTTTCAGTTGCTAAATACACATTGTCCTGAACAGGCAGTTTTGAAAGTTGGTTCACTACATCTTTCCATTTGGCTACTTCCGGTTCGCCTAGGCGTTTTTTCCATTCTAAAGCAGTATTTAAAGCCCAATTCCAGTATGCTAATTCATAAGTTGGATTAAAGGTTTCTGTAGCTTTAAAACGCTCTTGTGCCGGGATTACTCCTGGCCCCAGAATATATCTTTTTTGTTCTTTGTCATAATAAGCAAATGAAGCCATAAAATCGGCAGTAGCAAAAACACGTTTTTTGTACAATTCTAAAGTGGCTTTGTCTTTATGGTCTCGATACATTAATTCAGCAAAAGTGATAAAATGAGGCTGCTGCCAAATTAATAATGCTCCAATAGAAGACGGTGCTTCGTTACCATCAGGATCGGTCATTTTTTGCCATCTTACACCGTCATAACCTTGTCTTACGGCAATTTTTTTAGCATTGTCATACACCTTAGAATACCAAGGCAAACTTTTTTCTAACAAACTAGCTCTTCCCCATAGCGGATAATGAACGCCATGCCACCAGTGCATTTCTAAATGCGGTTTTCCATACCAACTGTTATAAGTTAATCCTGTTTCCTGAGGCGGTTCGTTTCCTGCACATTGCAATTTGGTCAAATATTGAGACAAAATAACTCTTCGTTCTAATTCAAAAGCACGGGTATCAGTACACTTTGAAAAATCGACCGCTCCACCGCTTTTCCAGAATTTTACCCATCCGGAAACACTGCTAGTTTGTACTTCTGCAACATCTGGAATGCTTAATTTCCCTTTGTATGCTGGTGCAAATTCGCAACTGAAAGCAAATTCACTATTTTTTGATGGAGTAAGAATGTAATAATGTGCTTCTTTTTGAGTAATAGCGGCATTTCCTTTCCATTTAAGACCTACGTTATACGTAATCGAATCCATTTTGTGTGTGATAATGGCTTCATTTTTTCCTTTGTTCGAAAGTGTGCTCGTATAAGCCAAATCGGATTTCCATAAATTTCCGTTATCTCCCCATTTGATTGTTGGATAAGGAATACGCAGCCGAATTTTTAATTGCCCTTTTTTCATCAAATCAGAAGTCACTTTAACTC
>JBDLTG010000017.1:0-16559 GCA_039805885.1 Bacteroidota bacterium | reverse complement strand
GTCCCAAAAGTATCCATTGGGATGAATTCGTAGAAAATTCCGTAGTCTAACATCAGCAATAAATCGCTGGAGTGATTTAGATCCTGAATGGCAAAAAAGCCTTCAGAAGCATTGTATATTTCGTAATATTTAAAATCTTTTTTAGGAAGTAGGTTTTGGTATTGTTCGCGGTACGGATTGAAACTCACACCGCCATGGAAATACACTTCGAGGTTGGGCCAAATTTCGAATAAATTCCCTTTGCCTGTTTCTTCGAGCATTTTGTTCATTAAAACCAACATCCAGGAAGGAACACCCGCAAAACTGGTTACATTTTCTCTTTTGGTTTCGTTGATAATGGCAGCCATTTTAGATTCCCATTCGCTCATTAACGAAATTTTATTGCTGGGAGTGCTGCTGAATTCGGCCCAAATAGGCATATTCTCAATCAATATTGCCGATAAATCACCAAAAAAACTGTTGTTGTCCTCATAAATTTGAGAGCTTCCTCCCAAACGTAAACTTTTGCCTGTAAAAAGTTCTGAATTTTCATTGTTGCTTAGGTACAAGCACAATAAATCTTTGCTGCCTTTGTAATGACAATCTTCGAGCGCTTCGTTGCTTACAGGAATAAATTTGCTTTTCGCATTGGTTGTACCACTTGATTTTGCAAACCATTTGATGGGTGATTCCCAAAAAACATTCTGTTCTCCTTGTCTTGTTCTTTCAATTAAAGGTTGTAATTCTTCGTAAGTAGAAATCGGAATTCTTTCTGCAAAAGTAGCATAGGAATTAATGGAAGCATAATCGTATTTTTTACCCAATACCGTATTTTTTGCAGTAGCAATCAAATTCATAAGTAGCTCTTCCTGAACCTCATTTGGGTATTTCAAGAAAAGTTCAATTTGATGGATTCGTTGTTTTAAAACCCAGGAAGCAAATGTATTGATGAGCTGTGTTGGCATTTTTAAAAAATAGGGTTATGAAATTTACCTTAGGAATAATAACTTTACCAAAAATAGGAAAATTTACGAAACATCAAACTTTAAAAAACTAATCTTAATGCAATACGAAGGAGTGCTTACTAAAATGGAAACCGAATACGGAAACCCGATTCAATACTACTTGGTTTTTGAGAGTAGTTTTTTGAATGTAAATCAACTTTTGGACAAAAATATTGCCATTAATTTTGTAGGTTTCCAATGTTTGAATTGTAGAAAAAAGAAAAAAATATTCAGACAGGGTTTTTGTTACGATTGTTTTTATTCCAGTGCCGCTGTGGGCGATTGGATTATGAAACCTGAGTTGAGTACGGCACATTTAGGGATTGCAGATAGAGATTTGGCTTATGAAGAAAAAGTCCAATTGCAACCTCATATTGTTTATCTCGCCTTGTCGAGTGAGATAAAAGTGGGGGTAACCAGAAAAACACAAGTTCCTACGCGATGGATTGACCAAGGCGCTAATGAGGCGATTGCCATTGTGGAAGTTCCTAATCGTTATTTAGCTGGGATTACCGAGGTGGCTTTGAAGAATCATTATGCTGATAAAACCAATTGGCGCAAAATGCTAACCAATGATATAGAAGCAGTCGATTTGGTTGCTGAACGATTAAAATTGCAGGATTTAATTCCGACTGAAGTTCAGGAATATTTTTATTCGGATAAAAATGATTTGTACCAAATGGAATATCCCGTTTTGCAATACCCCGCTAAAGTTAAAAGTCTGAGTCTAGACAAAACGCCACATTTCGAAGGGAAATTAACTGGAATCAAAGGGCAATATTTGTTGTTTGAAGATGGAACTGTTTTTAATATCCGAGGTTCTGAAGGTTATGTGGTGAGGATTGCAGTCTAACAGCATTATTATTCGGGCGTAGCCTTATTGAAAAAACAAGAAAAATGTTTTTCAATAAGGCTGGGCTGTATGATGCTATATCTTTTAGGAATTCCTCCCGCCCAAAATGGGTGAAGGATTCCTAAAAGGATGCGGCTTCCATCCCTTACGCGCAAAAGACAACGATAAGTTTTTGTTGTTTTTTGGTTTTCGGAATATAAATATTTAAGAGGCGTACTCCCTTTCGTTTGAAGCGAAGCTGTCAACTCGATTCGCTAAAGTTAATTCGATATGATTGCTTTGTTAATATATTTTAAATTCTTCATCAATTCATTGTAGTTGGAGAAATTTTCAATACCAAATAAATCTTTATCGTTTAACCAGTCTGTCGGAACCTCCAAGTTTTTAGATTTGTGAAAGTTTAATAAGTAGGATCCGCCATCATACCACATGTCACCAAGTTTGTCAGAGAAGTTTTTTTCATAATATATGTATTTTTCATATTCTCTATGTTTTAACTCATTAATTAGGGGTAAATATATTTTATTATATTCATTTCTGCTGCTTAAAGATTTCTCTTTGTTTTTATAATTTAAACTTCGATGTTTCTTTATTTCGGGAGAATATTCGTCTTCAAAGGCAATATATTTATCAACAGCCTCTTGTCATATTTTTCTTAGGTTTTCATAGTTAGGAGATTCATGCATAATCCATAAAAGATTTTTATCTTTTTGTGTAGCCAAAGAATATCTACTTTCTCCTTTTTTTATGTTTTGGAGATAAAACTCTAACTTTAAATAACTTAATTGTTTATCAATACTATCTTTCTCATTTTCCAATTCCGAAAGATTCATTGTTTCGTATTTAGAAGTAATTTTTTTGTTTTCCAATTCCGAAAGATTTATTGTTTCGTATTTAGAAGTAATTTTTTTGGTTGAAGAACAACTTGTAATTAAACAAATAGTTGATGCAATAATTAAACATTTTAATTTCATAGTTTTAATTTTTGGTAACTAACTTATTAAGCGATATGCTATTGAATATATTTTCGATATCAGGCTTGCTTTACGCAATAAAGAAGGTTTGATTTCACTTCTAAAATATATGAAAATATCTTACAAAATAATTAGTTTTAAAATTTTTCCAAAATTTTGAGTTGGCTTGTTCCGTTTAATTATAAAACAAAAAAAAGGATGGTTCTCCAATTGAAAAACTATCCTTTTTTAGAATTAAAAACAAGCACTAATTCGTTTTTGTAGTATCAACTACTTTTTTCTTTTTGTTGAACAAACCATTTAGTAAGTCAGAAGCTTTCGCTTTTACCTGTTCTTTGGCTTTTTCTTGTGCTTCTGCCTTGGTTGTAGGAACGACAGTTTTAGTAGTATCTCCAGCTTTTTTGTTTTTATTGATAATATCGGTTAAGGCTGAGGTTCCTTTGTTAACTAATTTAGTTTTTTGTTGCTGAATCAATTGATTGGTCAGATTCGTAGCAGCAGTTTTTAAATCGGTTGTGATTTTAGGTTTCGAAAAACTACCTGTTAAAATGGCGTTAATTGGAATGCTTTCTAGTTTTTGAGCATCGGCAGCAGATAATTTCGAAATTAAAGCATTAGCTTGGGTTCCTAGATATTTTGCAGGAACATTTAGTTTGATGTTGTAATTCATACTTTGATCAAAACCATGCGACCCACCAACGGTGGCTTGAATATCCTGGTATTTGATGTTGAAAGGTTTTACGTTTACTTTTCCGTCTTTGAAGGAAATAGCCGCTTTCAAATCGTTCAAATTGATTTTACTCATGTCTAAGAACTTGATGTTTGAAGTTAGAGCCGTCAATAGAGTCGAATTGCTAGAATTAATGGTTGTCGAAAGAAACTGACCTAATAAATCTCCTGTAATGGTTTTTAAATCGGGAGTAAGTTCGTTAGCATCCAGATTTCCATTCAATTTGATGGTTGAATTTATTTTTCCATTAACAATCCCTGCAATTGGAGCCAGTTTTTTCAGCATGTCCAGTTGGGTGAACGATTGTGCAATATCTACTTGATTTAGACTTAAATCCATGTCGAAAGTAGGAGTTTTTTCCTTTGTGGAGACTGCTCCGTTTAGTCCGATTGCTCCACCAAAAATAGAAGTTTTAATATTTTCCATTGTTAGCTTTTCGTCTTTCACAATCAATTTTCCGGAAACATTTTTCAGCGTTAAATTGTCGTATAAAACCGTATTGGCTTTTGCAGTAAGTGTACAATCTAAGAATGCTGGAATTTTCATTGCTTCGGTTTTCTTAGCTTTTGCATTATCAGTTGTTGTATTTGTAGTTCCTGCTTTTGGTTTTTCCTCAGTAGTCACAAAATCATCTACTGATAATTGATTTGAAGTCAAGTTGAAATTTCCTTGCAAGTTTTGATTTTTAAATATGAAGCCATAGAAATTTTCTAAAACTCCGGTAACGCTCAAATCGCTTTTTCCAGTCGAAGCATTAAATTGTTTTAAGTTCACTCTTGATGGATTAAATACAATCGCAGCGTTGCTAATGTTCATCGATTTGCCATTTTCATCGGTATATTTAAATCCTGACAAGCTCATTGTACCAGCATTATTGATGTTTTGGTACTGACTTTTTTCTACCGATTGCATGTCAAATTTGGTAGTTACATCAGCTTTTAGGATTCCGCTTAACGGTTTGTCCAATTTGATAGGGTAGGCTTTAGATAAATTTCCTAAGTTGATTGTTCCTTTTAATGCGGCATCAACAAGGGCGTTTTGAGTGACGTTTTTGATATTGGCTTTGGCATTAAAAACATCCTGATCAATGCGGAAAGAAAGCTTGTCTAAGTTGATATAAGTATCATTTAAAATTCCGGTTTGATTGATGATTTTAGTGTCTATAATGATATTTTGTACTGATTTTGGTAAATTAGGATATTGAAAAGAAGCATTATTAGATGCGATTTCGATATTGAATTTAGGTACTGTAGTATCCGAATACAATCCTTTGGCAAAACCAGCTACTGTAAAATCACCAGTGGTTTTGACATTGTTTAAATTGGCAGCATAAGCAGCGGGAATAACACCTAAGAAGTTTTTAAAGGAAGAAGTAGGCGTTTTAAATTTCAAGTCGTATTCCTGGCCTGCATCGACTAATTGAATAAAACCGTCAAATTCTAATGGCAATTGATTGATTAAAGCTTTGTTTTCTTTGAAGGTATATTTGCTTTTTTCTAAATCAATTCCTAAAACGGCATCCAATGTCAAGGCTATATTTTTCATGTAATTGACCTTATCCATATCCAGCGTTATTTTGGCTGTTGATTTGGTGTCCAAATCTAATTTGGAAGCGGCAAAATCTCCTGTTCCTTCGTGGTTCAGGCTGTCGATAAGCATTTTTATTTTCGAACTTTCGTCAAAATATCTGAATTGAAAATTCTCCAATTTGTAATTCTGAATATTAAGTGCAAGCGGTTTGCTTTTAGACTCATCAGTAGAAGTTTTGTCGTCTTTTATTGCAATATCATAATTCCCAATTCCATCTTTGTTGAAAATGATATTGATTAAACCATTTTTAGAGCTAATCCCGTCAATATTTATGGGTTCATTATCTCCTTTAAAAAGTGCTGCGATTGACATTTTTAAATTAAGTTCGCCTAATGAAAGCAAAGTGTCTCCTTCAAAAGGTGCTTTGTTGATAATGGCTAATTTTTCGATAGTAACATTAGCATTAGGGAAGTTTTTAAACAAACTTAAATCGGCATCAGCAAAACTGACTTTGGCATCCACTTTTTGATTGATAGCGGCAATAATTTTAGCTTTTATTTGATCCTTAAAAAAATAAGGAATTGCAAATAAGGATCCTGCAAATAAGAGGATGATAGCTGCTGTGATTAGTATTATTTTTTTTAACATGGCGATGGAATGTTTATTTTATACAAAATATATATACTCTATTACAAAAATAGGAGATTAGCTCATAGGAAAATTACAATATTTTCATAATATCTTACAATTTTTCAATTGTTTTGAATTTGTAAAAAGGGATAAAAAAAAACCGTTTAAGTTATTCTTAAACGGTTGATGGAGTTTTTAGTAAATCGAAATTTCAAATGGCATCATAGCCTGAATTCCTTTTCGGGATTGGAATTTCTTTACTTGCTGTAATAGCTGGTAATTTTCGATGCCAATTTCTTCTTTTATGATGTTTTGCTTTGTGCTGGCAAAAGGAAATTTAGCGAATATTTCATCAAAATCTTTTTCGTATTCAGGGTAATTTTGAGTGGTGTAATTTGATGTTTTAGACAAACGAGCTGCTTCGACAATTGCAGCATTTAATCCACCAATTTTATCAACAAGACCAATTTTAACTGCTTCTGAACCTGACCAAACTCTTCCTTGTGCTATAGAATCTACAGCAGCAAATTTCATTTTTCGACCTTCGGCAACGTGACTTACAAAGGTTTTATAGATGTGTTCAATACTTTCCAGTGTAACGGCTTTGAAATTTTCGTCCATTGGAACAAAAGGACTGTAAAGAGCTGCATTACTATGTGTTTTTACCTGTTCGATGTTGATTCCTATCTTTTTTGTCAACTGACTAAAATTAGGTAAAATTCCAAAAACACCTATAGAGCCAGTAATGGTGTTGTTTTGAGCAAAAATAGTATTGGCATTACAGGCCATATAATAGCCACCTGAAGCGGCATAATTCCCCATAGAAACCACTACGGGTTTTACTTTTTTAGTTAATTCAATTTCTCTCCAAATTAAATCAGAAGTTAAGGCGTTTCCTCCAGGGCTGTCGATTCTAAGTACAATAGCTTTTACTTTTTTGTCTTTTCTTGCATCTTGTAAAGAACGACGCATAGAGCCTTCGCCAATAGTATTTACATCGCCTTCTCCGCTTTGAATTTCGCCTTGGGCAAAAATAATGGCAATCTTGTCATCACTTTCAGAAATCACTGAAGTCGTGGTCATTTTATGTGTATAATCGCTAATCGATATTTTGTTGTAGTCTTTGTCAGGGCTAACTTTTAATGCTTTTTTGATGTCATTATGATATACATCTTCGTAAGCGATATAGTCGATTAGTTTTTGTTTTTTAGCCATTTCCGGAGTTCTGGCAAGTAAGCCATTGGCAATTTCGTTTAATTTACTAGTTGGAATTGCTCTGCTTTTTGAAATGTCAGTGCAAACTGAGTTCCAAATGGATTGTAGTAATGCCGTTGTTTGTTCTCTATTGGCATCACTCATTTTATTTTCTAAGAAAGGTTCAACAGCACTTTTGTATTTTCCATGTCGAATAACTTCCATTTTTACGCCTGTTTTCTCCTGTAAGTCTTTGTAAAACATAATTTCAGAAGATAGTCCTTTGAAGTCTAATTCGCCCACAGGATTTAAATAGATATGATTGGCTACCGAATTCAGATAGTATTCTTTTTGCGAATAGCTATTGGCGTAAGCCATTACAAATTTGCCCGATTTTTTGAAATTTTCTAAAGCATTTCTTAAATCTTTGCTTTGCGCCATTCCTAATTCGGAATTGTTGTTTAAAATAGAGATTCCTTTGATTTTGTCGTCTATTGAAGCAACATCAATTGCATTGATAACGTCAGAAAGCCCGATGTTTTTTTCATCAGAAAAAAAACTCATCCAGGGGTCTTTGTATTTTCCGGCATAATCAAATTTTATATCTTCAAGATTTAATTCGATTACAGAATCATTTTTAAGAGCTTCTGTTTCCGATTCTCCACCAAAAATAGCGGCGATAAAAAAGACTCCGAAAAAAAACAGCATTAGAAACACAAATAAACCTACAACAGTAGCGATAACATTGCTTAAAAACTTCATAATAATATTCTTTGATTTTGTAGAAAAAGTATCCGGATTATAGTTTCTTTCTTGAATTGAAATGCAGACACTTTGTGCAAATATATTGCTATTTCTAAAATTCTTTAGTTAATTTGTACTTAATATGAGAGCACAACATCAGGTTATTTTATCCATTGGGAGTAATCAAGGCGAACGGTTAGAGACAATTAAGCAATGTATTGTATTAATTCATCAGGAAATAGGAACGGTAATTCAAGTTTCCAGGGTTTATGAAACTGCAGCTTGGGGCTTTGATAGTGATGCTTTTTACAATTGTGCTTTGGTTTTGCACACTTATAATTCAGCCCAACAAGTGCTTTTGAAAGCCTTAGAAGTAGAGCAAAAATTAGGACGTATTCGACAAAATACAAGTGGATATCATTCTCGAATTATTGATATTGATATGATTGCTTTTGATGAGGAAATTATAGATACCGAAACGCTGACAGTACCGCACCCATTGATGCAAGATAGAAAGTTTGTTTTGCTTCCTTTTCAAGATTTGAAAGTAAAATGGACGCATCCTGTTTTACATAAGACTATTTCGGAGTTAATCGAAACTTCTTCGGATGAAGGAGAGTGTATTGCTGTGGCCAATTTAGAATGTCCGTTGCAAAATGTTTCTTTTGATAAGATACATTATATTGCTTTTGAAGGAAATATTGGAGCCGGGAAAACTACATTGGCTACTAAAATTTCAGAAGATTTTAATACTAAAACGCTTTTTGAACGTTTTGCTGAAAATTCGTTTTTGGCTAAGTTTTACAAAGATCAAGAGCGTTATGCTTTACCGCTTGAATTATCGTTTTTGGTAGATCGTTATCAACAACTTTCATCGGATTTAGTTGCATTGGATTTGCAAAAAGATTTTTTAGTAGCCGATTACCATGTTTTTAAGTCGCTTATTTTTGCAAAAGTAACTTTGGAAGAAGAAGAGTATCAATTGTATAAAAACCTTTTTGATATTATTTACAAAGAAATCCCTAAGCCTGATTTGTATGTGTATTTGTTGCAACATCCGGAGCAATTATTGAAAAATATTCAGAAAAGAGGTCGGGATTACGAACAACTGATTTCAACTGAATACTTAGAGAAAATCAATAGTGCTTATTTGGATTATTTGAATTCTCAAACCGACTTGAATATTCTAATTATTGATGTTACGGGCAAAGATTTTGTAAATAATCAATCGGATTATCTTTTTATTTTAGATGAAATTCAAAAGAGAATTAGTCATTAAGATTTAACTAGTTTTAACTCATACTATATAGAAAAAACAATTTAAACTCCCTCTCCTTTGCTTCGCCAGTTCGCTATTGCTCGTGTGGAGAGGGTTGTGGAGAGGATTTATCTTTTTAGTGAAAAATGTCCTCGTTTTTCAAGGCTGTTATCGTCTATTTTTAGTACATACCAATAATCAGAAGCAGGAAGCATAAGTTTATGATATGTTCCATCCCAGCTAGGATTGTTGCTGTTTAAAATACTGATTAATTTCCCGTAACGATCAAAAATGGTTATCGATGCTTTTGGGTAATAGATTAATCCGTTAATCTCCCAGCGGTCATTGTAAGAGTCGTTGTTTGGGGTGAAAAATTTAGGAGCAATTAGTACAATGAAATCTTTGGTATCCATTCCACATAAATTTATTTCTCTCACATAAGCCGTTTGTAAGCTACTTGGTGCATCAAAAAACACATTAGAAGATTGGTAATTAATGCTATCAATCGAGTATTCGAAATAAGCCTCTTCTTTTTTTAAATAGATTACTACAGTAGTTTCGTTTACATCTATACGATCGATTTCGGGAGTTGTGTGTTCTGCAACGGTTATGGTTTTTTTGCTACTACAATTATTAGCGTTAGTAACGTCTACGGTATAGGTTCCCGCAGTTGAAACTGTGATTGTTTGCGAAGTTGCTCCTGTAGACCATAAATAACGCATTCCACTTAGTCCAGCGTCTAATTCTACGTTAGTTTCTTTGCATAAAATAACGGTTTGGTCGGTAAGAATTGGGGAAGAATACACAACAATGTTTACTGTGGTTCTAGTACCATTACTACAACCATTGTTAATTGCCTCGGCATAGTAGGTGGTGTTTTGTGTGAGTATTGGAGTGGTGAATTGAGTTCCGGAACCTAAAATAGTAGTATCAGTTGACGAAGCATACCAGTTAATGATTCCAACATCAGTTGTTGCAGTTAAGGTGACTTTTCCTGAATCGCATATTGGGATTGTGGTGCTTGGGACGTTTAAAGTTGGTATTTTGTTGATAGTAGCTGTAACGGCTACTCTTGTAGATTCGCAGCCAGCAGCTTCGGCGTAATAAGTGGTTGTTGCGGATAAAGTGGGAGTAGTGAAATTATTTGCTGTTGCTAATAAATTTCCTGCTGTAGGTGCATCATACCAGTCTATAGTCCCTGAGGAAGCTACAGCTTTTAGTGTAACAGTACCAGTTGCACATCGGGAAGCGGGAGTGGTGCTTGTGATTTTAGGAAAGTTCAGTGTGGTACTGGCTGAAAGATTCAATATAGGATCTCCAGGCATTCCGCCATATTCTACAATGTAGCCTTTAGGGAAATAGTTTCCAGGCGGATCTCCCGGTTCTGGAAGGTCATTCCATGTCCCAGGTCTGCCAACAGCTGGAGCGGTAATATGAGCGTAATCTTCATTGTTTTTGGAGTCATTAGGCTCATTAGGTGAGTTCCAATTGGCGTAATAAAAAGGAGCTGTTGTAGTTCCAGTATTTTTTCCTTGCCAGAAAGTAGTTCCTGCTTCAGGACCAGTAACCCATTTCCAGATACCTTCTGTTTCGGCATCGCTTCCGCCAATCCATCCTGTTCCTGGTGCTTGCGCTCCTGCTAATTGCGCTTCGTCAGCGGCAGTTAATGTGGCTAAATAACCTTGTAGGCCATAATAATTTTTAGAACTAGCTTCGTCCCTAGCTCTTGTCCAATTGATTCCTAAAGAAGCAACATATTCATAATAATGACCATTCCTAGGTAAATAACTAAGCTGGCCAATACCAACGCTGATAGAGAAACTTCTGGTTCCGGATGGAGAAGTTGAGGAATTATAAAATTCAACGGCTTCAATAGCATCTATAAAATCAGTATAAGGTACTAAATTACCTGAAGTGCTGTAGATTTTAAGTTTGCCTTCAGAAGCATTAAAGCTACTTGTTATTAAAGGATGAGCCGCAGAATAAGTATCATTTAATTTAAGGATGTCTTGTCCATTAACATAACCCGAAGCGATTTGAATGTAAACTTCATCCGTACTTGTTTCGGATGCATCATGGGTTATGATTACATTTTTAGCAATTTTTACATACGATTGTGTACAATAGGTTCCATTTCCATCAGCAGTGATGGATGGAGGGTCAATAACAGCGTTTTTAGTACTAGAATAGGATTGATTGGTGATAAATAATACTAGGGTTAAAATATGTAAAATCTTGTTTGTCATATTATAAAAGTATTATTTTTTTGAATATGACGTTATTTTGACCAATTCATTTTTTGGAATAAATCCCAAACTACGATTCCTGCGCTAACTGAAATGTTCAAAGAATGTTTAGTGCCTAATTGCGGAATTTCAATACAGCCGTCACATAATGCTACCGCTTCCTGGGCTACACCATGTACTTCATTACCGAAAACCAAAGCATATTTTTGATTTTTTTCGACTTCAAAATTTTGTAGAAAAATAGCGCTTTCTACTTGTTCAATCGCCAGAGTAATAACTCCCTCTTGTTTTAAGGCAGCGATGGTGTCGAGTACATTTTCGTTATGTTCCCAGATTACTGTTTCAGTTGCACCTAAGGCTGTTTTGTGAATTTCTTTATTAGGTGGTGTTGCTGTGATACCGCATAAATATATTTTTTCAATCAAAAAAGCATCAGCAGTTCTAAATACCGAACCAATATTGTGTAAACTACGCACATCGTCTAAGATAAGAATAAGAGGTGTTTTCTCCGATTTTTTGAAGTCTGCAATTGATTTTCGTTCTAGCTCGCTATTTTCTAGTTTTCTCATTTTTAAGGATGGAATTTATTAGAATAAAAAAAGCTTCCGATTTTGTCAAGGGAAGCTTTTTTTGAGTTTTATATTTTAAAAATTAGCTCTTTTTTGGAGCATCATCCGGAAGAACTGTTCCTTTGATAGTTAACGTTTTTGTAGTTTGTCCTTCAGCATTTGAAGTAACAGTTACCGTTTTTGTAAATTGACCTACTCTGTCAGTAGCATATTTTACACCAATAACACCTTTAGCACCAGGAGCAATAGGCTCTTTTGGAGTAGAAGGTACTGTACATCCACATGAACCTACTGTATTTGTGATAATTAAAGGTTTGTTTCCGTTGTTTGTGAAAACAAACTCACGTTTTCCGTCTGCATTGTGTGCAATTGTTCCGTAGTCAATAGTTTCGTTTTCGAAAACCATTCCTGCTCCGTTTACTTTTGCCATTTTAGTAGCCGTTGCTTTGATTTTTTTAGTTGTTTCTTGGGCTTTAGAAGTTGTAACTCCAAAAACAACTAGTGCAGCAAGTAAAATTATTTTTTTCATCTTAATTTGATTTTAGTATTTCTAGAACAAAACTAAAGAAAAAATCATGCCAATGGCTTAAAATTTACTTAAAAATGTTTTTAATTTTTTAAGTGATAGTTATTCGTTATAAAATTTTTAAATTCGCCTTCACATTTTTCTAATAAATTAAATACGATACAAATTGGCATCTAAAGACAAAGTAGTTAAGGAAACCCCGCTAATGAAGCAGTATAATGAGATCAAGAGGAAATATCCAGATGCTTGTTTGTTGTTTAGGGTTGGCGATTTTTATGAGACATTTGGTGAAGATGCAGTTCGAGCGTCGAAAATATTAGGAATTACATTAACTAAACGTGGTGCAGGTTCAGAAACAGAGACTGCCTTAGCAGGATTTCCGCATCATTCTATTAATACCTATTTGCCAAAATTAGTCAAAGCAGGACTTCGCGTTGCTATTTGTGATCAGCTTGAAGATCCCAAAATGACAAAAACGATTGTGAAACGTGGTGTGACCGAATTAGTAACTCCAGGAGTTTCTATGAATGATGAGGTTTTGCAATCAAAAACCAATAATTTCTTAGCTTCAGTTTATTTTTCGAATAAAGCTATAGGGATTTCTTTCTTGGATGTTTCCACAGGAGAATTTCTTACGGCTCAGGGAAATGCTGAATATATCGACAAATTATTGCAGAATTTTAGTCCGTCAGAGGTTTTGATTCAAAAGAACAATAAGAATGATTTTAAAGCTAATTTTGGAGAAGATTACCATTGTTTTTATTTAGAAGATTGGGTTTACAAGGAAGATTATGCTTTTGAGACTTTGACGAAACATTTCCAGACGATTTCTTTAAAAGGTTTTGGAATCGAAGATTTAAAAGAAGGAATCATAGCTTCTGGAGCCGTTTTGTATTATTTGTCAGAGACACAACATAACAAAGTGCAACATATCACAGCAATTCAGCGTATTGCCGAAGATGCTTATGTGTGGATGGACCGATTTACGATTAGAAATCTCGAATTGTATCACAGTTATAATCCTAATGCGGTTACACTTTTGGATGTAATTGATAAAACGCTTTCGCCAATGGGAGGGCGTTTGTTGAAGCGTTGGCTGGCATTGCCATTAAAAGATGCAAATAAAGTACAGAGCCGTCATCAGGTGGTGGCGTATTTGAAAGAAAATCAAGAAGTGTTGCAAAAAATGCAATACCAAATTAAACAAATTTCAGATTTAGAGCGATTGATTTCTAAAATTGCAGCGGGGAAAGTATCGCCTCGTGAAGTGGTTTATTTGAAAGAATCACTAGATGCTATTATTCCAATAAAAAGCTTGTCGTTAGAAAGTCCGCAAGAAGCGGTAAAGATTATTGGGGATAATTTACATAGCTGCGATTTATTGCGCGAAAAGATAAAAACTACTTTAAATCAAGATGCGCCTGTGGCTATTGCCAAAGGAAATGCGATTGCCAAAGGAGTCAATGAAGAACTAGATGATTTAAGAGCTATTTCTACTTCTGGAAAAGAATATTTAGAAGGAATAGAAGCAAGGGAGTCAGAACGTACAGGGATTTCTTCTTTGAAAATTTCTTTTAATAATGTTTTTGGTTATTATATTGAAGTTAGGAATACGCATAAAGATAAAGTACCAACGGAATGGATAAGAAAACAAACGCTTGTGAATGCAGAGCGTTACATTACTGAAGAATTAAAAGAATACGAAGCTAAAATTCTGGGTGCTGAAGAGAAAATCCACAAAATCGAAACAGAATTGTTTGAGCAATTAGTGGCTTGGATTGCTACTTACATCAAGCCTGTTCAGTTGAATGCTAACTTGGTTGCTCAACTGGATTGTTTGTGTTCTTTTACGCAATTGGCAATCGAGAATAAATATGTTTGTCCTGAACTGGATGAAACTTTCGAATTGGATATTAAAAACGGAAGGCATCCTGTTATCGAGAAACAATTGCCTGTAGGTGTTCCTTATATCGCTAATGATGTTTTCTTAGATAGAGAAACCCAGCAATTGATTATGATTACGGGTCCCAATATGTCGGGTAAGTCGGCTATTTTGCGTCAAACGGCTTTAATTGTGCTTCTGGCTCAAATGGGGAGTTTTGTTCCGGCAGACAGCGTAAAAATGGGGCTTGTAGATAAAATCTTTACCAGAGTTGGGGCGAGTGATAATATTTCGATGGGAGAATCTACTTTTATGGTCGAAATGAACGAAACAGCTTCTATCTTGAATAATATCTCCGATAGAAGTTTAGTGTTGTTGGACGAAATTGGAAGAGGAACCAGTACTTATGACGGAATTTCCATTGCCTGGGCAATTGCTGAATTTTTACACGAACATCCATCTAAGCCTAAAACATTATTTGCAACCCATTATCATGAATTGAATGAAATGAGCGAATCGTTACCTCGAATTCAGAATTATAATGTGGCTGTAAAAGAATTAAAAGATACGGTTCTTTTTATTCGAAAATTAGTCAAAGGCGGAAGTGCGCATAGTTTTGGTATCCATGTGGCAAAAATGGCTGGAATGCCTCAAATTGTAATTTTGAAAGCGCAAAAGATTTTGAAGAAACTGGAGAAAGATCATTCTAGTGATGCGTTAAACGGAATCAAATCAGATAAGGAAGAAATGCAAATGAGTTTCTTTAATTTAGACGATCCATTACTCGAAGAGATCAAAGAAGAGATTTTAAATATTGATATTAATTCGGTTACTCCTGTAGAAGCTTTGATGAAATTGAATGAAATTAAAAGAATGCTGACCAGGAAATAATTTTTTTATTTTTTTAAATTAAAGCAAATCAAAAGCTTAAAAAAAATATTGATTATTTTTTCAAAAAAGGCTTGTGTAATCGAAAAAAGCTCTTAAATTTGCATCCGCAATACAGAACAAGTATCGCGGTTCTTTTTAAGAATTGAAAAATGCGAAAATAGCTCAGTTGGTAGAGCGCGACCTTGCCAAGGTCGAGGTCGCGGGTTCGAGCCCCGTTTTTCGCTCGACACCACATAATGCTCGGATGGTGAAATTGGTAGACACGCTGGACTTAAAATCCAGTGAACAGCAATGTTCGTGCGGGTTCAAGTCCCGCTCTGAGTACAAAGAAAGCTTCAAACTAATGTTTGGAGCTTTTTTTATTTTATACCAAAATCAGTTTTGTGGTTTGTTTTGAAACTTGTGAATAGGTGAGGTTTTTGAATTCTAGATAATTGGAATTTGGAATTTGGAATTTTTGAAAATTGGAATTTTGAATAAAGAATATGGGAACTTTTGTTATTAGTAAAAGATTTAGCGGTGATTATAAGTTTGAATTTACTTCTAGGAAAGGAAAAACTATTTTCACGAGCAATGCTTATGAATTAAGAATGGATTGTGAGGCGGATGCGGAGTATTTGCGATCTGTTTTAGAGAGCTGCTCTTATGTGAGATTTAAAACGTCTAAAGGGAAGTTTTTCTTTAGAGTTGTAGCTGATGGCAAGGTTGTGGCTGTAAGTCGAAAATACAGCACGGAATTGATGGTTCAGAAAGGAATTGATGAAATAGTGAAATACGGTTCGAAAGCAGAAATATTGGATTTTGCTAACAATGATTTTGAGTTTATAGATTAAGCGGTTTTATTGGTGCTTAAAAAGATGTGGTGTTTGTTCGGTTATGGGTATAAAAAAAGCCGTCACAATGTGAACGGCTTATTTTTTTTACTGTAATTTAGAATTACTTAGCAGGAGCAGCTTCAGTTGCAGCAGCTGGAGCAGCAGCAGCAGAATCAACAGCAACAGCAGCAGTATCAGCTACAACAGCAGCAGAATCAACAGCTACAGCAGTAGTGTCAGCAGCAGCCTCTTCAACAGGAGCTTCAGCTTTTTTACAAGATACAACAGTTAATACAGCAACTACAGCTAAACTTAAAAATACTTTTTTCATCTTACTTTATTATAAAAGGTTAATTATTAATTCGAGGCAAAGATATAAAATTTTTGATATGTAAAATATTTTTTCATTTTTTTTTTGAAATAATATTCGATTATTTTTCCGACCTATAAAATGCAAATTCTATTAATAAAATAATAATTGGAAAGAATAAGTTGTTTTAAATGAGGTGGATTTTTTAGTTTTTAATGATTTGATTATTAGTTTATTATGGTTAGTTTTGGTTGATTGTTTGTGAATTGTGAAATAAGAAGGTTTCTTTTTTGAGAATTAGATTATTTTAAAAGCTAATTCTTAAGATTCATTTAAAGCCTGCGGTTGTGAGTATTCCTAATAAAATAAAGCAAAAATGGCTCCATTAAGAGTCGTGTCGTTTAAACATATATAAAAAAAAAAA
>JBDLTG010000016.1:0-30294 GCA_039805885.1 Bacteroidota bacterium | reverse complement strand
TGTTTTCTCCTACTAGACGAACTTCAGTAACGCCACGAATTAAATCGTTTATTCTGTGTGCTGCTGTTTTTTCTACTCGAGGTTGGTAACCTCTGTTGTTTCTAATTGCTATGGCTTTATTTTTTTAATTAAACTTCAAATGTTTTTAATGTTTTGGCAACTTCTTCGTTTACAATTTTGGCAAATTCCTCAATGGTAATCGTGATATTTCCTTTTCCTTCCTGACCGTGACGACGAACCGATATGGTTCCGTTTTTCTCTTCTTCTTCACCTACAATCAACATGAACGGCATTTTTTGTACTTCTGCCTCTCTGATTTTCCTCCCAATCGTCTCGTTGCGGTTGTCAATTAGGGCGCGAATTTCGTGATTTTCTAGCAATTCTAAAACTTTTTTCGCATAATTTTCATATTTCTCGCTCAAAGACAATATTATAGCTTGCTCCGGCATCAACCATAAAGGGAAATTTCCGGCCGTGTGCTCCAGTAAAATAGCGATAAAACGCTCCATCGAACCGAAAGGGGCACGGTGAATCATAACGGGTCTATGTAATTCGTTATCAGAACCTTTGTAAGTTAATTCGAAACGTTCCGGAAGGTTGTAATCTACCTGGATAGTTCCCAATTGCCATTGTCTTCCTAAAGCATCTTTTACCATGAAATCCAGTTTCGGACCATAGAAGGCTGCTTCGCCACTTTCAATCACATAATTCAGTCCTTTATCGCTGGCCGCATTGATAATCGCTTGCTCTGCTTTTTCCCAGTTTTCAATGCTTCCGATGTATTTATCCGGATTGTCTAAATCACGAACCGAAACCTGAGCCGTGAAGTTTTCGAAACCAAGAGAACCAAAAACATAAAGCACCAAATCAATTACTTTTTTGAACTCAGAATCCAATTGATCCGGTGTACAAAAAATGTGCGCATCATCCTGAGTAAAACCACGAACACGCGTCAGTCCGTGTAATTCGCCACTTTGTTCGTAACGGTAAACGGTTCCGAATTCAGCATAACGCTTTGGTAAATCTTTGTATGACCAAGGTTTGTTGTTATAAATTTCACAGTGATGCGGGCAGTTCATTGGTTTTAACAAAAACTCTTCGCCTTCCGCTGGAGTATGAATCGGTTGGAAACTATCGGCTCCATATTTGGCATAATGTCCCGATGTTACATACAATTCTTTTTGTCCGATATGTGGTGTTACTACTTGTTCGTAACCTGCTTTTTTCTGTGCTTTTTTAAGGAATTGCTCTAAACGGTCACGCAAGGCAGCCCCTTTTGGTAACCACAACGGCAGCCCTTGTCCTACTTTTTGAGAGAAGGCAAACAATTCTAATTCTTTTCCGAGTTTTCTATGGTCACGACGTTTGGCTTCTTCCAATAATTCTAAATAGTCAGTCAGGTCTTTTTGTTTTGGGAAGGAGATTCCGTATACACGAGTCAACTGTTTGTTCTTTTCATCTCCACGCCAGTAAGCACCTGCAACGCTCATGATTTTCATTGCTTTGATGATTCCTGTGTTTGGAATGTGCCCACCTCGACATAAATCAAAGAAATTGGCATGATCGCAAAACGTAATGGTTCCGTCTTCTAAATTCGAAATCAGTTCGGTTTTGTATTCGTTATTTTTATATACTTCCAAGGCTTCTGCTTTTGAAACCGGACGCATTTTAAATTCGTGTTTTTCTCTTGACACTTCTAAAACCCTGTCTTCAATGGCTTTGAAGTCAGCATCGGTAATTTTTTTATCGCCAAAATCAACATCATAGTAAAAACCATTATCAATGGCTGGCCCTAAGGTTAATTTGATGCCAGGAAATTGCTCTTCCAACACCTGCGCCATTACGTGCGAAGTTGAATGCCAGAAAGCTTTTTTTCCGTCTTTGTCATTCCAGGTATATAATACCAGTGAACCGTCGGTCGTTAGTTGGGTTTCTGTTTCTATAGTGGTACCATTGAAAGCTGCCGAAATCACATTTCGGGCTAATCCTTCACTAATGCTTTTGGCAACATCCATTGGAGTGGAGCCGTTTGCAAACTCTTTAACTGAACCATCTGGTAACGTAATCTTTATCATTCCTAAAAAAATTTATGGATTGCAAATATAAGGGATTACCCATAGACATACAACACCTTTTGAGCAGAATAGCAAAATAGTTTTGGGATTATTTTTAAATAAAAAAGCACCTCTTTTGAAGGTGCTCTTTGTGACTTTATAAATTTGTTATTCTTTTTTCTTTTCTTCAGTTGCTTCTTTTGCTTTTTCTTCTTCTTTTGGCAAGTCAGAAGCTCCCATATCACGGATGCAAAGGTATTTACCATCTTTTTTTACAAAAAGACTAATGTAGTTTCCACTGCTAACCACCGCTACCGTTGTATCGACAACTTTATAACTGCCTATTTCAACTACTTGTTCTCCATCGTTCGACGGAAAAACTTCTTTAACGGTAAAAGAAACTTTGTGTCCTTTCTCAAATGAAGTGATGTCATTTTTTATCGAAGTGTAAATAGCTTCCTTCCCCATTAACGGAGGTTTGTTTTGAGAAAAACTGGTAGCATCATCAGCATAATAAATAATATCATCCGGTTTTCCGGCATTAAACGCATCTGCAAAGGCAGTTTCCATGGCTTGGAGTTCGGTTTTAATTTGGTCTTTGTCTACAGTAGTAGCGTCTCCTTTTTTAGGATTGCAGGCAATAACCAGCGCCATAATTGTGGTTAAAACAATCCCTTTCAAAATTTTGGTTTTCATAAATCTTTTGGTTTAAAATTACTATTTTAGGTTAAACCTCAGCGTCTAGGGTGGTTAAAGATAATTATAATTTGCTCAAAATCAGCAAGCAACTTGAATTTATTTCTCCCATTAATAATTGTTATTTGCCCGTTTACTTATTTCTTTATATTTGTGTCTGTGACTTGTCGCGCTAAATTGACAATCAAAAACGATATGAAAAGTAAATTGTTAGTCCTACTGGCAATAAGTTGTGCCACCAGTATAACTTTTGCCCAAACAAAGCCCAAACCGGTTATGAAGAAAAAAATTGAGGCTGTTACGCCTGCCAAAAAAACAGTAGTGTATCAAGTATTTACCCGATTGTTTGGCAACACCAATACTACCAACAAACCTTGGGGCACTATTGAAGAAAACGGCGTTGGGAAGTTCAATGATTTTACCAATACTGCTTTGCAGGAAATCAAAAAACTAGGTGTAACCCACATTTGGTATACGGGCGTGCCACATCACGATGTGATTAGAGATTATACCAAATATGGTATTGCCAATGATGATCCCGATGTGGTGAAAGGCAGAGCCGGTTCTCCTTATGCGGTGAAAGATTACTATAATGTGAATCCCGATTTGGCGGTAAATCCAGCCAAACGTTTGCAGGAATTTGAAGCCCTGCTTGCCCGAACACACGCCAACGGACTAAAAGCGATTATCGATATCGTACCCAATCACATCGCCCGAAATTATCATAGTTTGAGCAATCCGAGAGGGGTAAAAGATTTTGGTGCAGATGATAATACAGCGGTAGAGTATGACCGCAATAATAACTTTTATTACATACCGGGTAAAAGATTTGAAGTCCCAACTTCCGAAAGTTACAAACCTTTAAATGGCGAAAAAAATCCACTGATTGATGGTGTCTTTACCGAGTTTCCGGCTAAATGGACCGGCAATGGCTCGCGCCAAGCGAAACCGGATATTAACGATTGGTATGAAACGGTAAAAGTAAACTACGGTATTAAGCCCGATGGCAGCAAGGATTTCCCTGAATTACCAGCCGGATATGACCGAAGAGGGTATGAAGATCATTATGCGTTTTGGAAAGACAAAGACGTGCCAAGTTCCTGGAAAAAGTTCCGTGATATTGCTTTGTATTGGACAGCCAAAGGCGTAGACGGATTCCGTTATGACATGGCTGAAATGGTACCGTATGAATTTTGGAGCTATATGAACTCCGCCATAAAAATGAAAAATCCGAATGCCTTTTTATTGGCAGAAGTATACAATCCGAAGGAGTATAGAAACTATATCCGCTTAGGTAAAATGGATTATTTGTATGATAAAGTAGAAACCTATGACCATTTAAAAGCGGTAATTCAAGGTAAAACGTTGCCCGATGGTTTGTCGGATATTCAAAAAGGCATGGCCGATATTGAACACCACATGCTACACTTTTTAGACAACCATGACGAACAGCGACTAGCCAGTGCCGCTTTTGCCGGTTCGCCCGAAAAAGGAAAACCGCTGATGGTCGTTTCGGCAACCATTAGTTCGGCACCCACGATGATTTATTTTGGACAAGAAGTAGGCGAGGCTGGGAATGTAGATGGCGGTTTTGGGAAACCTACCCGCACCAGTATTTTTGACTATGTAGGCGTGCCCAACCACCAACGCTGGATGAACTCCGGCAAGTTTAACGGTGGTCAACTGACGCAAAAAGAAAAGGAACTGCGCGATTTTTATTCCCGCCTGTTGAATTTTACTTTGCAAAGCGACGCACTGATGGGAAAATTCAAAGAAATACAAACCGCTAACCGCAACATCACCGATGACTATAGCCCCGGAATATACTCCTATGTGCGTTGGTCAACTAAAGAGAAATTGATTATAGTAACCAACTTCTCATGGGTAACCAACAGTACGTTTGAATTAAAAGTACCTTCAGATGTTATTGCCAAATGGCAGCTCCCGGAAGGAACTTATACGGTGACTGACCAACTTTATGGCAGCACAGCCAAACTAAAAGTAGCCAACGGCAGCGCCACGATGAAGCTAACGGTAAAACCTAGCGAGTCGTTTATTTTTAAACTGCCTTAATACGATAGAACAGTAAAAAACAAAACCCCTCTCAGTTGAAAGGGGTTTTGCATTTTAGCGGATACCCTATAAAATTACGGAGTAGGTGGGGTAACTTCCGGCTCGCCGCTGATAGTGTTGTAAATAACATAATCATTAAACTTGGCTACATCACTGGTTTCCCAAATGGATTGTCCTGTGTTGGTATATTTTACTAAGATGTTATAAATTTCGTTACCGGCTTCTACACGGTCTTCTTGTTGTATGTCGCGCTCGCCAATTTCTATTTTTTGGTCAACAATCAAATCGCTGAATTCATTACCCAGAGTAGTTATATTATCTAGGTGTGTTGTTGTGAGACCATTTGTAGTAAGGCTCGGCATTAATTCTGTGGCTACTCTTACTACTCGTTTTGATGTGATGAGTAATTCACTGTCTAGTTGATGTGACAGCGTTTCGGTGCCAAATTTTTTATACTTTGCATTGTTGACATCATAAGTCAGCACTACCCTTGCCATGGCTTCCCTGATTACTTCTCTAAGTGCTTCACCTTTGGCATCTTTCAATACAGTACTTTGCATTTGGTCGCCTAAAGCCTCTATATCAGTAATGATATCGGCAAAAGCATTGAGGCTGTCTTTCAGCGCTTCCACCTTGGGTGTGGTTATGCCATAATCGGCAAATTGTGCTGCATCACGTTGCATAAAAGCTACTTTTTCTAACCCTTTCGTTACTAGGGTTCCATCCGAGAAATTATACAATCGGATTACTTCCTGTTTTTTCATAAAAAATATATTTAAGATTTGTAATACAAAAGCGAAACCAATAAAGATGCCATAAAAGACTACAAAAAAGTTAAAAATATCTTAAAAATCAACAGATTAGTGTTCAGATGCCTGTTTTCGGGGTTCCGAAGACCGTTTGAAGTTGTCCGAAAACCATTTTAAAGTGTCCGTTACTAAATGTAAGGAATCAGTAGCTGAGAAAAAGGCTTCCGAAGTAAAAAGGAAAACGTCCGAAGCAAAAAATAAGCAGTCCGAAGCAAAAAGTAAGGAGTCCGAAGCCTCAGCTAAGGCTGCGAAGCCTTGTAAATGCTGAAAAGTTGATTTTGAGAGGGGTTTAAATTATTAGCGGGCACGGATTGCAAATCCGCGCTATCTGGGAAATCCGCGCTATCGGGTTTTTATATTTTATCTATATCGATTCTTCTCATCCAGAAAATTTCTGAATCTAGGAACCTAAGCTGAGTTTTTATTATTTTGTCACTTTTATCTCGAGGAGATTTTGTAACAAACCTTGCTTTGGTATTAGTAAAATCTAAAGTGAATTTTTCATCAAAATCTTTTTGCTTATCTGAGAAAAATGAAATCACATTATTTTTTATTGTCCAATTTCCTTTACCATATTTATTTACTTCGGGCGGAATTCCTTGTTTGATATTCGAATAGTAATGAAAGGAAAACGTTCCATCTTGGTCTAAAGTCACTTCATATTCAAATGAGCTACTGTCTTTAGCTCCAAGGGTAAGTTTGTAATTTCCAACAACATCCTGCGTTTGTGAAAATAACGTCAAATTAGAAATCAGAATTAAAAGCGTAAATATTGTTTTCATATGTTAGAGTCTAGTTTTAAATAATTGTCTCGATTTATGTGTTCCCTTAGCATTTCTCACAACGTTCCGCCACTTAGCGCAGTAGCGACTGCGTGAACGATTATTTTCTACTAAGATAGAGATTTTCCCGAGGAAAATCGACTACCGATTTATGGATAATTTGCAGTTGCTACAAACGGCTGTTAGCTGCTGCCATGGCTATCCAAAACTAATTTTTTCAAATCATTTTTTAATATTCTATGTGTTGTGAAAACAGGAGAATTCCAAACAACACTATCTCTAATGGTTGTAAAATAAATGCTTTGATTATAAAATATAAAAATTCGGCTGGTTTTGTCAGTTGGACTCATACTTATAAAACCTGTGGCGTCAAATATGTATAAGTTTTCAGAACCTTTAGAGTTTTTAGATTGTATATAGCCAAGTTTTTCACAATATTTTTTAACTAATTTCTTATTTTCCGCAACACCATTTTGAGTTACAATTTCCGAAAGCCTTTTTTCCGTTGCTTTTCTGTAAATGGCGTAAATGCTAAATAAGCTTACAATGAAAAGTAAATAAAATTCAATTCCAGTTTTCGCTTTGTCTCTGTGTGGATCAAAATAAATCAAAAATGGAAAACTGAAAAACACCAAACAAATAAAATAAATTCCTAGAGAATCTAATTTCTCATACCACTTTTCTGGATATATCAATTTCCTTTGTTCAAGGCTTTGATTAATATCGATGTCTTTTAAATTTCGCATGTTAATGGTTGCAGCTAACGTTCCGCCGATTGGCGAGGTTGCGAACTTCGTAACCGAGTTCTATCGGCTAAGATAAAATTTCTTGCGAAACGTAAACGTGAATTTACCACAAAATTCGCAATTGCGCCAAACGTGTGTTAGCTACAGTACTTTATTTCTAATTTAATCTTTTCTATTAATTTTTCTATGAGAATTGAATTTTCATTATAAGGCACAAATATTCGTTCAAAACTTAATATTTCATTTATCACTTTTGGCGAATATACTCGAGCGATTTTATTTTTTGGTTTTATTATTTTTAATAAACTAATAGTTGATTCAATTTTATTCTCAGTACAATGAATTACATCGCTTTTTAATGTATAAAAATCACCACTTTCAATTAATTTTGAGCTATCAAAAATTAAAGTTTGATTATTAGAGTTTATTGCTAACTCTGATTTATGATTGCTGAATCTTACGTCATATAATAAACCTTCTTCGTTTTGGTTGTATTTTGTTTGATAAATATTATTTACAAGACTGCCACTTACTACAAATGACTCGAAATCAAATGAGTGGTCATGAATTTGTAAATCTACATCTTGTTTTTCAAATGTGTCAATCCAAAAATGTAATCGAAATTCTTCTGTTTTTGAAGTATTACCTAACTTAAAGTATTTAAAACCTAAAGGATGTTTTTGAAATTTTATATCTATCCTATTGTTTTCAATAAATGAAAGTAAAGATTTATATAAACTTTTTTTATCTTTTTTTAAAAATCCATTGTTTATTGAAAGAAGTAATTTATCCATAATGTTAAATTATTCCAATTTTTTTTAGTTTATTAAAACATTTTAATGTGTTTAAAACATCTACTTCGGCATTGTGCGAATTTTTAATTTCGTATTGGAAAAGTTTAAAATATAGTTCTGACAGTTTTGGGTATTTGTACCCATAATTATTTGGTAATTTACAAAAATCTACAGTTGATTTCATTGTGCAAATTTTGTTTTTCTTGTTAAATGGATTAGCACCATAAGTTTCTACAAAATAGTGACCTAATATTTCAATGTCAAATTCTATGTTGTGCGCTACAACAAAATCACTCATCTTTAAATCTTCTGCAAGTAATGTTAGGGTTTTTTTTAGTGAAGACTTAACTTTTCGTGCAACTTTAAAGTCAATATTTATTATCTCAGAAAAATTGTTTTCTATAATGTATGGTGTATCTATTATGTAAGAATGTTTTTTAAGAATAGTTCCTTTCTTATTTATTAATAACCATGCAATTTGAACTATTTCTGGAATTTTTTTTCCATTGGTTGTCATTTCAGTTAAACCCGAAGTTTCTATATCGACAATTAGATAAACATCATCTAATAAATGTTGAGTTAAATCTTTAGTTTCTAAATCTGTAACAAATTCTGAATTTGACTTTATTAATGTAAAAACTTCACCATAACCATCACCCACCTCAACTTCTTTTACATCTAAAAAGGTTTTTATGAATTTAGAAATTGTTGATTCATCAATGCTAATCGGAGGATTTTTTGGAAAGGTTTGATTTACAAATTTATATTTGTTACCCGAACTATGAACTGATGGAGGCAAAACAACATGTGTTCTCCATAAAAATTCTATTTTGTAAAGATATTTTTCATATTCTTTTAGAGGAGGAAATGTCGAAACTACATGGTCGTTACCACATTCATTATTTTTTTTTCCATAATAGTATATATGGTAGCCATTTTTGCTTCCTGATTCAACTACCCACTCATAATTTTCGGAAAGTCCTAAAGTAGTTAGTATTTTTTTTAAAAAATTAATATCGTTGCATCCATCGATATCGATCACAACTAGTCTGTTCCAAGAAGTGAAAGTTCCAACGCCTACACAGTCATCCCAATCAAACATGTTGTAATTACTTATTCTCTGTTGTGAATTGAAGTATAAAGTCCACGGATGATTTGGAGTTTTAAAATAACTACGAGCATTTTTATTATATTCATTAGGTTTTTTACCAATACATGAAATATTAAAACCAAAATCTTTGTACTTGTCTGCAATTGACTTTATTTTATAACCACCTTTGTTTTTGATTGCTTGCTTACTTCTTAATATGTACTCTTTTGCGTCAAATCTGCCTAATTCAAAACTTTTCTCGAAATATTCTAAAGCAGTCTTGTAATCATTTTTGTGAAAATATGCATATCCAATTACATAATTCCAATACTTATCATTTCTGCCTTCCTCTTTTTCAGATAATAATAGATTTATTGCTTTTTCAAATTTTGACGTATTATTGTATGCTCTACTAAGATGAATTTTTACATCATAGTTCCATTCCGATTTTGGCAATTCTTCAACAGATTTAACAATCATTTCATGTCTATCTTGCTCAAATAAGTCATTTAAAATTTCAATTAACATCGAGTTGTTCATTATTTACGGATTTTTTGGAGTATTGTAGCTAACTTGTATATACTACTGACGTAGTCAGATTTATACCACCGTATTTGGGTGGCTAAGTCTGACAAACGTCAGACTTTATTAGTTGCCAAATATATAAAAATAATCTTTCAATTTTTTAAATTGAGTACCATTCAAAACAAAAAAATACCGCAAATTCACAAAATTTAATCTGTGAATTTGCGGTAAATAAATTTATAAGAAGTAAAAACTATCGAATTGCTTTTACAAAATCAGCAATTTTACTACTTCCATTTTCTTTTAAGTGCGTGATAAATGCACTACCAATAATAGCACCTTTAGCATATTGAGTGGCTTGATTAAAGGTTTCGGCATTGTTGATTCCAAAACCAATAACTTGTGGGTTTTTCAGTTTCATGTCGGCAATACGTTTGAAATAATCTTCCTGTGTACTTCCAAAACCAGCTGAAGATCCTGTAACACTTGCAGAGCTCACCATATAGATAAATCCGCTGGAAACGCTGTCTATAAAACGAATGCGCTCGTCAGATGTTTGTGGCGTAATTAAAAATACATTGATTAAACCGTATTTGTCAAAAGTAGCTTTGTATTCGTCGGCATAAATAGCCACAGGTAAATCAGGAATGATTAAACCGTCAATTCCAATTTCGGCACATTTTTGACAAAATTTCTCCACTCCATATTGCAACATCGGGTTGAAATAGCCCATAATTACCAGAGGAATAGAAACTGTTTTACGGATGTCTTTTAGTTGGTCAAATAAAATTTGAGTCGTCATTCCGTTCTGTAAAGCAGCGGTGGAACTGGCCTGGATAGTAGGGCCATCGGCTAATGGATCGCTAAATGGCAAGCCTATTTCGATCATGTCTATGCCGTTTTTTTCTAAGTCCTGGATAATTTGTACCGTATCGTTTAAGTTAGGATATCCCGCCGAAAAGTAGATGGAAAGTATCTTTTTGTCTTCTTGTAATTTTTGTTCGATTCTGTTCATTGTAAAGTTTCGATTTTTACCATAAATTGAGTTGTCAATTTAAGCTTGTTTTTTGATGACCATTAAGGAATTAAGATAAGTTAAGTCTAAATTCTCTTAATTTCTTAATGGTTAAATTATTTTAAACGTTAACTTTAAAAGTTAATGCTGTCAGTTTGTTGTTAATTGGTAACAATATAAGCCCAGGCAGTTTGCAGGGATTCTAAGGTTACTTCGATGCGTCTGTAATGCAAACCTTCGTAGGTATCGGCAAGATAGACGTCTTGTTCGCTGATATCATATACTAATCCGGTAACAATGTCTTCCGGATTTTCGGTAGCAACAATAATAGGGTATCTTTCTATGCCAAATTCCTCTTCAATTTCGATATAGTTAATTACAAAACCTACTAATCTGTCTGGAACTCCTTTTAGAGAGCGTCCAAAAATATTTTCTTGAATGTCTTTGTCTTTTAAAGTTCCGTAAGCGAATAACTTTTCCATTTGTACTGTTTTGAAAATTAGACTTTCTTTATTGTTTGCGTTAGGGATGGTAGTGGAGCTCTTTTTTGAGGCATTTTTCGCCTCAAAAAAAGCGGGAACGTACAGCCCGACCCCGTCTCGTTTTTTTTTTGACGAGACGGGGTAACGCCCTAATTATATTTTAAAATATTCTATGTAATTATTCAAATCTTTATCGCCACGACCCGAAAGGCAAATAACAACTACATCTTCGGGTTTGAATTTTTTGTCGTTCAACACCGCCAAAGCGTGTGAAGATTCAATAGCAGGAATAATTCCTTCCAGTTTGCACAATTCAAGACCAGCGTTCATAGCATCATCATCGGTTACGGAGAAAAACTCCGCACGTCCTGTTTCGGCTAGATGCGCGTGCATAGGGCCAACTCCAGGATAATCTAAACCAGCCGAAATAGAATAAGGTTCGGTAATTTGGCCATCAGGCGTTTGCATCAAAAGGGTTTTACAACCGTGAATAACACCTACTTTCCCTAATTTGCTCGTGGCAGCACTGTGTCCAGAATTCACTCCTTTTCCGGCAGCTTCTACGGCAATGATTCCCACTTCCGGTTCGTGCAAAAAGTGGTAATAAGTTCCTGCAGCGTTGCTTCCTCCACCAATACAAGCAATAACATAATCAGGATTTTCACGTCCTTCTTTTTCTTTTAATTGCCATTTGATTTCCTCAGAAATAACACTTTGAAAACGCGTTACCATGTCAGGATAAGGATGTGGTCCAATGGCAGAACCAATGATATAATGGGTGTCAACAGGATTGTTAATCCAGTCGCGAATGGCTTCGTTAGTGGCGTCTTTTAATGTTCTGGAGCCTGAAAGCGCTGCACGAACTTCAGCACCTAACATTTTCATACGGGCTACGTTTGGCGCTTGACGAGCGATGTCAATTTCGCCCATGTACACAATACATTCCAGCCCCATTAAAGCACAAACTGTTGCAGTTGCCACACCGTGTTGACCCGCACCGGTTTCGGCAATAATACGTTTTTTGCCCAGTTTTTTAGCTACTAAAATTTGGCCAATGGTATTGTTGATTTTGTGCGCTCCAGTATGATTTAAATCTTCTCTTTTCAGATAGATTTTAGTATTGTATTTTTCAGAAAGTCTTTTTGCAAAATACAACGGACTAGGGCGACCTACATAATCTTTTAATAATTGGTCAAACTCAGCTTTAAATTCCGGTTCAGCTGTAATTTTTAGGTATTGTTGGCGTAATTCCTCTACATTAGGATATAACATTTCAGGAATGTAAGCTCCTCCAAACTGGCCATAATAGCCTTTTTCATCAACGTTGTATGACATTTTATATGTTTTAATTGGTATCAATGCGCTGTAGTGCATCTTTACATAATTGTACGTTTTTTAATCCTGGTTCTATTTCAAATTTACTGTTTACATCAATAGCATAAACGGGTAAATTGGTTTTTAATATTGCATTAACAGCATCCATTTCGTCGATTCCTATTCCGCCGCTTAAGAAGAAAGGTTTGGTCGAAGGGTAGTTTTCCAAAACTTTCCAGTCAAATGTGGTTCCGTTTCCGCCGGGCAGTTTTCCTTTGGTATCAAAAAGAAAATAATCACATACGGCTTCAAATGGTGCCAGTACTGAGAAATCAAAATCATCGGCAACCGAAAATACTTTTATAATTTCAATCTGAACTTGTTTCAGATTCTGAAATTCAGCTTTCAAATTTAAACAAAATTCTACTGATTCCTTTCCGTGTAATTGTACGGCCTGCAAATCGTGTTTTTGAACTTTTTTGATAATATTTTCGACAGTTTCATTGACAAAAACCCCTACTTTTTTAATAGATTGAGGTAAGTTAGGAATAACGCCATCAAAAAATCGAGCGGATTTTTCCCAAAATATAAATCCCATATAATCGGGTAGGAGCGATCCTACTTCGAGAATATTATCGGGATATTTCATGCCGCAGATTTTCGTTTTCATTTTGTTCTATTTTTTTTTCAACCACAAAGTGCACTAAGTAGGCGCAAAGTTCACAAAGCTTTGTGTCCTTTGTGCTTTTCTCCGTGTTCTTTGTGTTTAAATTAATTTTGAAATAAATTCCGTCGCTGCTTTTCCGGCATTATTGGTTTTCATAAAGTTTTCGCCTATCAGGAACCCTTTATAACCATAAGGTTTCAATTCGTTGATAGCGTCAACTGAGCTGATTCCACTTTCAGAAACTTTTACAAATTCGTCTGGAATTTGGTCAGCCAATTGCTTGCTGAAATCCAAACTTACTTCGAAAGTTTTCAAATTTCTATTGTTTACACCAATCATATCCAATGTTGGCATAATTGATTTTTCTAATTCTTCCTGATTGTGAACTTCCAATAAAACTTCTAATCCCAGGTTTTTTGCAAATTCAGATAATGATTTGATTTCTTCGCGAGTTAAAACCGCTGCGATTAGCAAAATCAAATCGGCTCCGTGTGCTTTGGCTTCTAAGATTTGGTATTCGTCTACAATAAATTCTTTTCGCAATAAAGGAATATTTACAGAAGCTCTAGCCAATAATAAATCGTCTAAAGAACCACCGAAGTATTTTCCGTCAGTTAGAACCGAAATTCCACAAGCACCTGCACTTTCGTATCCTTTTACCACTTCTTCTACCGTAAAACCATAATTGATTTCTGCTTTAGAAGGCGAACGACGTTTGTGTTCAGCAATGATTCCCGAGTTGCTGTTTCTTAAATTGTTGCTTAAAGAAATAGTCTTTTTTCCAAAGAAAACCGAAGCTTCCAATTGGGAAACCGGAATGATTGATTTTTTAAGAATGACTTCTCTTTTTTTGTCAACGATTATTTTATCTAATATGTTCATTTTAATCTTTTTGTCTAGTTCAGTTTGTCTTTTAAAGCCTCAATCCATATTTGGTATCCTTTATCATTCATGTGCAAGCGATCGGCACTAAATATCTCAGCTTTTGGATTTCCGTTTTCGTCAAGCATTTTATCCCAAATATTTACAAAAACGATATTTCTTTTTTTATTGATGAAAGTCTCAATAAGTTTATTGGTTTCTATTTGTCTGCCCTTCATTTTCCATCTGGAAATACTGGGTTTTATAGAGATATAAACAATAGGAACTTTTGGCTCATTTTTTTTAATGCTTTTATATAAAGTTTTAAAGCGGTTGAAAACCTCTGTTGGCGTAATTGTTTCAGAACTGGCCAAATCATTTTCTCCGCAATAAATAACTATTTTTCGAGCCTGATATTTATAAATAACTTCATTTTGAAACCGAATGACATCTAATAAAGTCGAACCGCCAAAAGCACGATTTAAAACAGGAATCGATGGAAAATCTTGTTGTAAACTTGTCCATCTTGTAAAAGACGAACTTCCTATAAAAAGAACCGAATTCTTTATTGGAGTTTTTAAACTATCTTCCTTTTTGAAAGCTTGAATATCATTGTAAAATGGAATTTTCTGCGCAAAGGAATGAATCGATAGAAAGAGTACAACAGCAAAAACAATTTTTTTAAACATGATTACCTAATTTAAACATTAAATTTAAAGACTCAATTCCTGCAATTTTTTCAAAGCTGTCAATCCTTTTCCAGAGAATAAACTTTCTTTGGCTTGTTCAAATCCTTCTAATGCTGTGCATCCGCTAACTGTTGCGATTGCCATAGCAGCATTGGCACAAACCACATTGTTTTGCGCTTCAGTACCTTTTCCGGAAATGATATTAAGAAACATTTGAGCCGATTCGGCAACGGTTTTTCCGCCTTCAATTTCGCTTTGTTGGATTAATCGAACACCAAAATCTTCTGGATTGATCATTCCTTCTGTGCTATGCGTAATCACCTTTGTAGCTCCGGTTAAAGATACTTCATCATAGCCATCTAATGCATGAACAATAGTGAAATTGCTATCGGTATTTTGATACAGATAAGCATACATTCTGGCCAATTCAAGGTTGAAAACCCCTAACAATTGGTTTTTAGGAAACGATGGATTGATCATTGGCCCCAAAATATTGAAAATGGTTCTTACTCCTAATTCTTTTCGAATAGGTCCCACGTTTTTCATAGCAGGGTGGAATAGTGGCGCATGTAGAATACAAATTCCCGCTTGATCCACGCATTTCTTTAAGAAATCAGAATCATTACTGAATTTGATACCTAAACTTTCCATTACATTACTGGAACCCGTAATAGAAGAAACTCCGTAATTGCCGTGTTTTGTCACTTTTATTCCTGCCCCAGCCGTTATAAAAGAAGCTAAAGTGGAAATATTGAAAGTGTCTTTTCCGTCTCCTCCCGTACCTACTAAATCAATGGTGTTATAATCGGATAAATCAATGCGTACACACAATTCCTGAAGCCCTTCTCTAAAACCGGATAATTCATCAATGCTAATGCTTCGCATCATGTATACGGTTAAAAAAGAAGCAATTTGGCTTGGGTTGTAACTTCCGTTAGAAATATTAACCAAGACGTTTTTAGCTTCTTCTTTAGAAAGCAATTCGTTATTGATTAATCTATTTAATATGTTTTTCATTTTTTTAAAAGTTGCTAAGAATCTAAGTGACTAAGGTTCTGAGTTTTTATTAACTGAATACGAATTCTATGAATTTACCCAGTTTTCCAGCATTTTCTTTCCATTAGGAGTCAACACACTTTCTGGATGAAATTGTACTCCACGAACATCAAATGTTTTGTGTCGCAAAGACATTACCTGACCGTTTTCGTCAAAAGAAGTCGCTTCTAAAACATCCGGTAAAGTGGCATCCACAACCCAGGAATGGTAACGACCTACTTCGAATTCTTTTTCTAAACCTTGGAATAAAAGTTCGTCATCCACAACTGTTTTTACCATTGTGGCAACACCGTGATAGACTTTGTCTAAGTTAGAAAGCGTTCCTCCATATACTTCACCAATGGCTTGTTGACCAAGGCAAACACCAAAAATACTTTTGGTAGCACCATATTTTGCAATAACTGGTTTTAACAAACCGGCTTCATCAGGAATTCCAGGTCCTGGAGAAAGAAGAATTTTGTCGAAATGAGCAATTTCATCTAATTCAAATTCGTCGTTTCTATACACCGTTACTTCACAATTTAAATCTTCCAGATAATGCACCAGATTGTAAGTGAAACTATCGTAATTATCTATAACTAATATTTTCCCCCTAGCTCCCGAAGGGGGAACTGTTGGAGCGGATGTGTTGTTATTGTTGTTATTCATTTTTTTATAGTATTAGTTTTTCCAAACTCGACTCCCTCCCCTTTGGGGAGAGCTGGGGAGGGGATTATATTGTTTCTGCCAAATCCAAAGCCGCATTTAAGGCTCTCAATTTGTTATATACTTCTTGCATTTCGCTTTCTTCATCTGAGCTGGCTACAATTCCCGCTCCAGCCTGAGAGTGTAATTGATGGTTTTTGCTCAGGAAAGTACGAATCATAATGGCATGGTTAAAATTGCCTTCAAAATCCATAAAACCGATAGCACCACCATAAAAATTACGATTTGTTTTTTCGTAATCTTCAATTAATTGCATCGCTCTGTGTTTTGGTGCGCCGCTTAAAGTTCCGGCAGGGAAAGTATCGGCAACGACTTGCATAGTGGTAGCATCTTCATGCAAATGTCCTGTAACTTTTGAAACCAAATGGATAACGTGAGAGAAAAATTGAACTTCTCTATAACGCTCTACATTTACGTTATGACCATGACGACTCAAATCATTTCGAGCCAAATCAACTAACATAACGTGTTCGCTGTTTTCTTTTTTATCTTCTGATAATTGTTTTGCTAAAATAGCATCTTTTTCATCATCGCCAGTTCTTTTGAAAGTTCCTGCAATAGGATGAATTTCGGCTTTTCTGTTTTTTACAATAATTTGGGCTTCAGGTGAAGAACCAAATATTTTGAAATCGCCATAATCAAAAAAGAACAGGTAAGGGGATGGGTTGATGCTTCTTAAGGCTCTGTATACATTGAACTCATCTCCTTTGAAACCTTGGGTGAAGCGTCGAGAAAGTACTAATTGGAATACATCTCCACGGAAACAATGTTTTTTAGCCAAGGCCACATTGTGCTTGAATTCTTCGTCAGTCAAATTAGAGAAACCTTCTCCTTCTTTCGAAAATTTATAAGAAGGAATATTTCTGGATTGTATTAATTGCTCGATTTCGGCAATGTTGTTTCTATCGTCTAAGCTATGACAGAAAATATAAGCCTCATTTTTAAAATGATTGATGGCAATGATATTTTGGTAAACTGCATAAAAAACATCAGGAATAGTATTGCTGTTTTCTTTTTTAGCGATAGTTACTTTCTCGAAATAACGAACCGCATCGTAAGAAATGTATCCAAACAAACCATTATTGATGAATTTAAAATTGTTTTTCTCTGACTTGAATTGGCCTGAGAATTCTTGTATCACTTCAGGAATATTCGTTTTAGTATCGATTGCTATTGTTTCAGTAGTTCCGTCAGGAAAGTGTTTGAAAATAGTTTCGTTTTCAATTTTAATCGAAGCAATAGGATTGCAACAGATGTAGGAGAAACTATTGTCATTTCCATGATAATCACTGCTTTCCAGCAATAGACTATTAGGGAATTTGTCTCTTATTTTGAAATAAATACTAACAGGAGTAATCGTGTCAGCCAGTATTTGTTTGAATTTTGTATTTAGTTTAAATTGTCTCAATTGGAATAAATTTAAAATTTGTAAGCATTTATTTTAATCTCGTTTGGCATAAAAAAAGGCCTGTCGTGATGACAAGCCTTTTTATATTTATAGATAATAATACTATAGGAGCTTAGTTCACGACTATTGACGTAAATTGTTCCACCACCAAGTATTGTTTGTAATTGTTTTCATATTGCAAATATATAAATGTAATTTGAGTTTACAAATTTTCAAGTATAAAATTATTGTGTAGATTTTATTTATAATTCATTTTTAAAAGACCAAGTCGACTTTTAATTCAAATAAATCATAAATGGTTTTATCTCCTAAATCGTCAAAATAACTTCCCGAACCATATTTGATGTCATATTTTGTTCGGTCAATATTAAAATTAGCAGTTGCGGTTTTTCCTTTAACGATTAAATCAAAAATTACAGGATTAGAAATACCTTTAATTGTTAAGGTTGCAATTACAGTATAAGTGTTATTTCCTTTGTTAGTGATGTTTTTGAAAGTTAAAATAGCCGTTTTGAAATTATAAGTACTAAAAAAATCTTCAGATTTTAAATGTCCTTCCAGTTTTATTTTTGAACTTCCAGTTTGGTCAGTATTGTTCAAAGTTGTCATGTCAGCAACAAAATTTCCTCCAATGATTTTATTATCTTTAAAAATAAGTTCTCCTTCTTTAAATTTTATTGTCCCTTCATGTTCTCCTGTTATTTTTTTTCCTGTCCAGGTTATGAGGCTTTTAGAAACATCTATTTTTTGGGTTTGTGCTTCTACTTTTGTAAAAGAATATAAGAAAATAACAGCTAGGAATAGTAGTTTCAAATTTTTCATTTTATATATGGTTTTGGTTAGTACTAATTTTTCTGTTTATTATTGTTAAAATGAATGTTCTTTTTCTCAAAGTTACAATAAAAGCATAAGATTTAGAAGTAAAAAAACAATAATAGTATTTTTGTGAATTGAAAAAAATGAAAAAAAAATAACCCCAACAAAAATGCTGGGGTTATTAGAATAAAGTGAAGATATGATTAGAATTTCAAAGCAACAGCTAATTCAAATTCGTCTTCGATAGCTTTGTCTCCAATTGCGCTGAAAATGCTAGCTGAATTATATTTGATGTCATATTTAGTTCTGTCAACATTGAATTTTGTTGTAGCAGTTTTTCCATTTACAGCAAGGTCAAAAGTAACAGGTTTAGTAATTCCTTTGATAGTTAAATCAGCAGTTACTGTGTAAACATCTTTCGCTTTTGCTCCAATTTTTTTGAAAACTAAAGTTGAAGTTGGAAACTTTTCAGTTGAAAAGAAATCCTCAGATTTTAAGTGACCGTTTAATTTTCCTAAGTATTCTCCTGTAAGATCAGTTGCAGTAAGAGAAGTCATATTGGCAGTGAAAGTTCCACCTACTAATTTTTTTCCTTTAAATACAAGCGTACCATCTTTAAGGTTTACTGTACCAGCGTGTTGTCCACCTACTTTTTTAGACAACCAGTTGATTGAACTTGTTGCTGCGTTTACTTTTACTGTTTGAGCAGTTGCTGCTACTGTAGATAAAACTACTACTAATGCTAATGCTAATGATTTTAAATTTTTCATTTTTGTTAAATTTGATTTTTATTAATAATTAAAGAGTGATAAATAATTCTTCGTGTGATTTCCTAACTTTTTTATAATGTTGGGTTGCGTCTTCTTCGTGTCTGTAACCTAATGTTGCAATAAGCGAAGTGTTCAATCCCAGTTTTTCTAATCCTAAAATTTCGTTTACTTGTTCTGGAACAAATCCTTCCATTGGAGTAACATCAATTTTTAATTCGGCAGCTGCATTCAACAAATTCCCTAAGGCTAAATAGGTTTGTTTGGCTGTCCAAATGTTTTTAGAGTCTTGAGGTAGTGTTAGGATTTTTGATTTCATAAAATCAGAATATCCAGCTAATGAATCAACAGGAATACCTCTTGTAGCACTAATATTGGTAATGTAATTATCAATATCTTCTTCTTCTAATTGCGTTTCATTTGCAAAAACAATAAGGTGAGAAGCTTCAACTATTTGCGATTGTCCCCAAGCAGCAGGCTGAATTTTTGCTCTTAATTCAGGATTTTCCACTATGATTACTTTGTAAGGTTGTAATCCATAAGAAGAAGAACTCAAACGGATGGCTTCTTTTAATATATCTAAATCTTCGCTTGATATTTTTTTTGTAGCATCAAATTTCTTTGTTGCATATCTCCAGTTTTGATTTTCTAAAAATTTAATCATGATCGTATTTTTATTATTGATTTCTATATTTTTCTAATAAACTATTTAATTGTTCTAATTCTTCAGCGTTTAAATTGCTGGTTAAGGCATTCTCGTGTTCAATTACTTTAGGATCTAATTCGCTTAATACATCTAATCCTTTTTGTGTAATTAGCACTTCAATTTTTCGTCTATTATCAGGACAGACATTGCGAGTTACTAATTCCTTTAATAATAATTTGTCTACTAATCGAGTGGTGTTACTTGTTTTAGCAATCATTCTCTCCAGAATAACACACATATTGGCCGGATTTCCTTTTTGTCCTCTAAGTATGCGTAGTACATTGTATTGCTCTCCTGATAAATCATAAGGTTTTAAAACTTCATTAAATTTTTCATTCAAAATATTTTGTGTGTACATAATATTGAGAATGATTTTTTTAGATAAGTTTAATTCAACCGTACTTTTTATTTCATCTTCAATTTTCATTCCAATGTTTGTTTTGTTTGTTGGTACAAATGTAACACATTTTTTATTTGTATATACAAATATTTCAAATGTTTTTTTGAAATATTTTTTCAAAAACAGTTTAATGCTTTGTTTTATTGGTGTTTGAGTTGTTTTTTAAACGAGAAAAAAACTAGCGATTTTACATTAAAAACGATTTACTTTTAAAAATTTGTTTTTATTTGGAGTGATTTCAGCTTTAGATTTGTCCAAAATACTTAAATCAGTAAGCCATTCTTCACATAAAGTAGTCCATAAATTGATAGATTTTGGATTATTTTTCAAAGCAATCGAATGTCCGCCTTCAGGGAAAACGTGCAAACTGCCTGAAATATTATGTTCCAGCATGGCTTGATAAAACAGAATACTGTTAATAGGATTTACAACTGGATCGTTTTGGGCGAGAACAATAAAAGCGGGTGGAGTGGTTTCGCTAATGTGTTTTTCATTTGAAAAATATTCGATCAATTGCTCTGCGGGTTTATTGCCTAAAAAATTATCAAGACTGCCTTTGTGTGCATATTTCCCCATGGTTATGACAGGTGAAATTAAAATCATAAAGTTGGGTTGGAAAGAAAAACTATCTAAACCATCTTTAATAAGCGAATAATCTTCTGAATGAGTTCCTAATGTTGTGGCTAGGTGACCACCTGCCGAAGCTCCCATTACACCAACCTTGGAAGTATTGATATTCCAAGTGGTTGCATTGGATCGAATTATTTTCATGGCTCTTTGCGCATCTTGAATAGGGCCTTTTTCTCTTTCGACTAAATCAGGAGAAGTTGGCAAGCGATGTATTAATACAAAAGCATTGATTCCCATAGTGTTTAACCATTTTGCAAACTGAAATCCGGCAATAGTATAGGTCAATTTAGCATAACCGCCAGGAGGACAAATTAACACGGCACTTCCATTATTTTCTTCTTTTGAAGTAAAAAAAGCATACATCCCCGGTTGAGCAACTTGAGTAATTCGCTCTCTTTCTTCTATATGTTCTAATTTCATTCCTTTAGAGTTAGGCATTTTGCCTGCAGGCCATAAAGGAATAAATTCTTGCGACTGCATTGTACTGAAACAGAAAAAAAATAGAATAAGCGCTTTGACTTTCATCTTTGTATTTTTAGGTTTAATTCTTGTGTTTTTTTAGAAGTATCAATTGCAGTTGTTTTTTGCTGTTTTTTTTCGAAAATGAATTATCTCTCAAAATGATGTTCTCCCGATCCAATAATATCAAGATAAAGATAGTTTCCTTCTTCGGTAGCGGTTACATCTTTATTATCTAATCGAATTGTTGTTCCCGTTTTTCCACATTTTGGCACATACACTTTCGCGGTGCAGTTATCAGGAACGCTAATTTTTAAATGATAATTATTGTTTGCATAACTCTAGTCCACTTTGATATCGCCTTTGTCTGTTGGATAAGTTCCTTTGGCATAGGTTAGTTTATCGCCGAACCATAATGGTTTGATTTGGGTTTTTTCATGTTGCGGAGCTAAGGCTTTTATTCCTAAGATGTAGTTTTGCATGGCCAATAAACCTACCGTTCCCCAAGGATGAGACATACTTTGATTAGTTGTATTAGCGTCCCAGGATTCCCAGGTGGCAGTACCTCCAAGAGCAATAGTTTTTGCCCAACCATCCCATTCGGTATTGGTGTATAAATCGATCAGATGTTTTCCTTCGTCAGCTAAACCAAGTGATTCAGGCAACCAGCGAAGGCACACCATTCCGATACTCATTTTTTGTTTTTTAATCTCCTCAATGACTTGTTTTTTGTTGGCTTCAGGCACAATGTTTAATGCAAAAGGAAGAATATTAGCATGTTGAGAAACATGAGTACTCGCATTTTGAGTGTTTTTTATTCCATCAATATACACACCGTCTTGGTTAATAAGATGCATATTGATCGCTTTTTTGATAGCGTCGGCTTTGTCTGCATAAAGTGTTTTGTCGGCGGTATTGCCTAAAACTGCTGCAATTTTTGAAATAATATTAAAATCCTCAAAAGCATAAGCATCAATAACTGTTCTGGAATCAACAGCCGTGTCGTAACCATAACGCATTGTTGGAGGCCAATCGATGATTCCGAATTCATAAGGTCCTTTTCCGCCTTTTAATTGGTGAATTAATCCAGTGCTAGAGTTTTTATAAGAGTCAACGTAATCAGCGATTTTTTTCAAACGCGAATAATTGGATTTTAGAAATTCAATATTCCCAGTTTGGGTATAATAATCCCAAACCCAAAGTAGATAAGATTGGGTGAAATCAGGAATATCTCTTCCGCCATCAACGTTTGGATATACGGCATTGATTCGTCCATCAGGCCAATATTGATCTTGAGATTGTAAAAATTCGTTCAAGACACGCATATTCATCGTTCGATCGTACATTACACTCATACAAGGAACTGACTGTGACCAACTATCCAGTAAAAAAGCACCTTTTTCTCTTGTAGGTGTATCAACAAAGTCTTCTTGTGCGCCCAAAATTAGCGTATGCGCCATCAATTCCCAGGTTTTGTTTAGCATCTCATTTGATGTTTTGAATGAAGAACGGGAAGGATCTAATTCGAAGTGGCGACTAATAAAACTAACATTGTTTTGATTCAATTCGTTTGGAGCATTATCCACTTGTAAATAACGCATCCCAAAATAAACATAAGGATTGAAAACAGAATTATTCCCATTTGGGATGTATTTAAAGCTTAGATTGGTAGATTGATTCATTTTTGATGAAACAGTTCCGTCATTGTTTAAAGTATATCCGCCAAGCATTTTGATAGTATCTCCGGCAATACGTTCGTTAAAATTGATTTTAAAACTACCGGCATATATTTTGCCCAAATCAATAACATATTTTCCATTCCCTAAATTCTGGATGGCCTTAGGTTTGATTTCTTTTTCGATTACTCGAGTTAAGTCAGATTGTAAAGTTCCAGTCCAAGGAGCAGTAGGCTGGGAGCCAATTTCGGTGGCGTTTTTCCAATTCGAATCGTTTAAATTTACCTTGTTCCAATTAGCGATAGCTTTTCGACTATCAACATACACCTTCACCATTGCGTTGAGGTTGCCCTAAAAGCCATTGTGAAGCTTGTGTTTGTTTCCAGGATTTATCTGTACCAATAACAGTTTGCGTGCCATCAGTATATTCGATAATCGTTTTTAAAATCATGCCGCGGCTTCCTGTAGCGCGACCTTGACCACCACCATACCAGTGGGTCAGACAGCCTAATAGATTTTCGGTGTTTTTATTTAGTAAAGTAGTAACATCCCAGGCATTATAATAGCTGTATTGCGGATAGTGATTGTTGAATCCTTTTCCAACAAATTGTCCGTTAACATACAATTCATAACTATGACAGGCCGAAACGTATGCAATTGCTTTTTTGATAGTCTTGTTACGAAGATTGGCTTTTTTTCTAAAATAGGTGTAATCATCGTTGTCTTTAGAATCTCTTTTAATCCATTGCGCCGATGCCCAATCTTTGTTGCTTAATAAACCTGTGGTGAAATTTGCAGCAGCCGAATAGGAACTCGCATTTCCATCCTTGTCCCAACAACGCACTTTCCAATAATAAGTAGTTGCGGCTTTAAGCGAAGCTGTTTCTAAGTAAATGTAATTTTGTTTTCTGGAATTGGTCTTTTTGCTATCCCATATATCAGCTTTGTTTGCTTTTAGATTAGCCAGACTTGAGGAAATAATGATTTGGTAAGCCGATTGTATTTCGTTAGCATCGGGATCACTTAGGTACCATCCAAAATAAGGTTTGTCGTTTGTTCCAATAGGATTTTGTTTGTCAAAACTTCTTAAATTGAAAGGAGCATTTGGGTTTGCAGCATTGATTTGGGTAAATGAAAAAACTAGGAATAATAGAATCAAAGATTGTTTTATAGGTTTCATTAATAGCTGTTTGATTATTTTTTAATTAGATGCCAAAATATAAAAAATAATCGATTTAGCTTTCCTGCTTTTTTTGGTTTTTTAGCTTAATTGATTTATTAAGATCAATTTAGTTTTCGTATAACAATAAACGGTTTCTAACACTGTGTAATTCTGTTTGTAAGGCATCAATTTTTTGAAGTAAATTAAGAACAATGTCAATTCCTTCGATATTTACATCCAGTTCTTTGTGCATGCGTACTATTTTTTCGATTTCATATATAGAATCCTTATGGATGTATTGAATGTTATCAACCAGCTCAATATCGACAAGCCCATTTTCATTGAGATTATTAAAAAAACTAATTTCAAGTTTGTAATGTTGGCATAGTGTATCTATGGGGATGAAATTTTCGGTACTCATGTTGTTTTTAATTTAGATAGTTCAGTAAATAATTCTAGTTCTTTACTAGAGAGATGAGTTGGAATACTTATTTGAAAAGTAATGTATAAATCGCCAAAATGCCCTTCTTTTTTGTAAACAGGAAATCCTTTTCCTTTGAGTTTTACCTTAGTCCCATTTTGTGTTCCGGGAGCTATTTTTAGTTTTACTTTACCATCAAAAGTGGGTACCGTAATTTCGCCTCCTAAAACAGCTTTGTATAAATCGATTGTAACATTGGTGTATAAATTATCTTTATCTCTTTTAAAATCAGGATGATTGTTTATGGTGAAAGTAATGTATAAATCGCCTTTAGGACCTCCGCCAATTCCCTCACCTCCATGTCCTGCAATTTTGATGGTTTGTCCGTTTTCAATTCCTGCCGGAATGGTAAAACGGATGCTTTTTCCATTAACAGTAACGGTTTTTTTATGAGTGGTGTAGGCTTCCTCTAAATTCAATTGCAATTCAGTGGTGAAATCAGTTCCTTTAAATTGTTGACTTCTATTGCGGTTTCTGTTGGCGTTTCCAAAAAGTGATTCAAAAAAATTAGAATAATCATCAGCATCTCTTCCATAAGAGGTAAAATCTTCATGAGGCTGACTTTGATTGTAATAGGGTTGACCCTGATTGGCTTTTTCATATTCGGCTATGTGCTTCCAGTTTTCGCCATAAGCATCATATTTTTTTCTGTTTTCGGAATTGCCAAGCACTTCATTGGCTTCGTTAATTTCTTTGAATTTTTTCTCCGCTTCTTTATCGTTCGGATTAACATCAGGATGGAACTTACGAGCTAATTTTCGGTAAGCCTTTTTTATTTCGGCATCCGTTGCTTTTTTGTCTATTTCTAATACTTTATAATAGTCTATAAATGCCATGTTGAATTGTTTTTTGAATTACTATTCCGTTAGTGCTATTATAGAATTTCCTACGGAAAAACTTAAGACAAAATGATAAAGATGATTTATCTTGTTGTTATAAATTTACTCAAATTTTAATTGAAAAAGGAGATATAAAGACTTTATTTTCGAAAAGAGTTTTGGTAGTTATTACTTCTTTTTTTCTAAAAATTGTACAAGTATTATGACTAGTAAATAAAAAATGCCTAGACTATTTTTTAGTCCAGGCATAATTAATTTTGTAAAAAATAAAATAAGGAAGAAGTGATTTTTTTATCTACTTCAAAAGATTAAATTTTATTCCTTAAATAATTCGGCTATTAATTTTTTGTCCCCCACAATCCATAATAAATCATTTTTTTCTAAGACAATATTTGATTCCGGGTTGAGGATACGCTGTCCTTTTCGTTCAATGCCTACTAATAAGCCATGTGTACGCTCTCTTAGTTTAGATTGACCTACGCTAAGACCAATAAAATCTTCATTGGTTAATTCTACCTGACGCAACATAATTTCGTTAGTTACTTTCTTAGGGATTTCAACATCATGTTGCCTTAAAAAGTTAGAAAATTCTTTGACTTGTTCATCAGATCCAATAACGCAAATTTCGTCACCTGGAAACAAACGTTCTGTTTTATTAGGAATTTGGATTATAATCTCTCCACGCTTGATATAAGCAATGTTAACGCCGACTAATTCACGCATTTTTATTTCACGGAGTGTTTTTCCTGCGATATTGGATTCTTTTGAAATTTCAAAAGTAGTCATGTGACCATCCCAGGGCGTTAGATTAGCATAGCGGCGGTCTATTTTCTTTTCTTCTCTATCGTTAAGATTGGTCAGGAAATGGCTTTCAATTTTGTGGTATTGTTGATGCAATTGTTTAGGGAAAAACAAGTAAACTACAATGGCCAATACTAAAGCAAAAAAGGCAATTACAGGAGAGAAAAAGATATTCAATAAAAACCCAATATAAAATACGGCTAATGCCATTCGGAAAAAGAAGAGCATTAAAATAGGACCCCGGTATTTTTTTTCTTCGAATAATTGATCCACTTCTTTTACGGCGACACGTCTTAATGAGAGTGCCCATAAAAATGGAGAAATAACAACCATAGTGATTAACGCGGCTATGGTATTTCCAAATTTTGAATTTTCTACCAGTGGCAATATAAATTTAGATGATAATAAAATCACTGAGGTGATGATGATAGTATGTAATAAAATTTGGAGCAAGTGAGCTCTAATGACTATTTGCCAAGTGCTTACGGAGCGAATGGCTTGTGCATTAGTACTGTATCTGGCAATTCTTTTTGTCCATTTTCGGGGTAATTTTTTTTCTAAATAACCAGAGAATGGAACAGCCATTTTTACCATAAAAGGAGTGGTAAATGTAGTTACTGCCGATACGGCTACAACCACAGGATATAGAAAGTTACTCGTTACATTCATCGACATTCCTAAGGTGGCAATGATAAAAGAGAATTCACCTATTTGAGCCAAACTCATTCCTGTTTGAACTGATTGTTTTAAAGGCTGCCCTGAAATGATGGCTCCAACTGTAGAACTGATGGATTGCCCAAAAATAGTAACAAAGGTTAATATCATTACAGGAAGTGCATATTCATATAAAGTATGCGGATTGATTAACATTCCAACAGATACAAAGAAAACCGCACCAAATAAATCTTTTACTGGTTTTACCAAATGTTCGATGTGTTCCGCCTGGGTAGTTTCGGCAATGATAGATCCCATGATAAAAGCACCTAAAGCAGGAGAAAAACCAGCATTAGATGCTAAAATAACCATCATCAAACACAAGGCTAATGATAGGATAAGCATCATTTCATCAGTCAGTAAGTGCTTGGTCTTTTTTAATAAAGTTGGGATAAAAAAGATTCCCCCCACAAACCATGCAATCAGGAAAAAAACTAATTTAAGTACAGAAAGTAATAATTCACTTCCTGAAAATTGCTGACTCACAGCCACTGTTGATAATAATACCATCATTAAAATAGCTATAATATCCTGAACGATAAGGGAGCCAATTACAATTCCGGCAAATTGCTGTGCTTTTACCCCCAATTCATCAAAGGTTTTAAGAATGATGGTTGTAGATGAAATCGAGAGAATAACACCTAAGAAAATACAATCCATGTTTTTCCATCCCATCCATTTACCTACCAGATAACCCACGAGAACCATGGTTATAATTTGAGTGATGGCGGTTATTGAGGCTGTGCCGCCCACTTTCATTAACTTCTTGAAACTGAATTCGAGTCCTAAACTGAATAATAAAATAATAACACCTATTTCGGCCCAAATTTCTACGCTATGGACATCTTTTACCGAAGGGAAAAAATCAAAATGATTCCCTGCCAAAAAACCAGCAATTAAATACCCAAGAACTAGCGGTTGTTTGATTTTTTTAAACAACAAAACAGCAATACCTGCTGTCATCAGGATTAATCCTAAATCACTAATTAAGGGTTTTAAATGTTGTGATGCTTCAGCAACTGCGGCTACCGTACTCATATTTTATTTGTTCTTTTATTACAATTCTGCTAAATATACTAAAAGCAGTTTTGTTGTGCAATTTTCAGCTTTAATTAGGATATATTTATAAAAAAAGTCCCGAGATTATCGGGACTTTTTAAAAATGATATGTAGTTGTTGAAACTATATTCCTAAAAAGTTGCTAGGAGTAATTTTTAATAACTCAGCTTTAATTTCATCCGAAACTTCTAACGTAGCGATAAACTCATGCATTGATTTTTTAGTAATTGCTTCATTAGTTCTGGTTAAGCCTTTCAAAGCTTCATAAGGATTTGGATAAGCCTCACGACGCAAAATCGTTTGGATTGCCTCAGCCACTACTGCCCAGTTGTTTTCTAAATCTTCGTGGAATTTAGATTCGTTCAATAACAACTTGTTTAGTCCTTTTAAAGTAGCTTCAAAAGCAATAATAGTATGTCCTATTGGCACACCAATGTTTCTTAAAACCGTACTGTCAGTCAAATCACGTTGCAATCTTGAAACAGGCAATTTAGCTGATAAATGTTCGAAAATAGCGTTGGCAATTCCTAAGTTTCCTTCTGAGTTTTCAAAATCAATAGGGTTTACTTTATGTGGCATAGCCGATGAACCAATTTCTCCCGCTTTGATTTTTTGTTTGAAATATTCCATCGAAACATACGTCCAGATATCACGATCTAAATCGATGATGATGGTGTTGATTCTTTTTAAAGCATCAAAAAAGGCTGCAAAATGATCGTAATGCTCGATTTGAGTTGTTGGGAAAGAATGGTGTAATCCAAGATTTTCTTCTACGAATTTAGTACCAAATTGTTTCCAGTCAATTTGTGGGTAAGCCACGTGATGCGCATTGTAGTTTCCTGTTGCTCCACCAAATTTAGCTGCAAACGGAATATTGAACAACAAACGCATTTGCTCTTCGATACGCTCTACAAAAACAGCAAATTCTTTTCCTAAACGAGTAGGAGAAGCCGGTTGTCCGTGTGTACGAGCTAATAATGGAATGTCTTTCCATTCTGTGCTTAATTCTTTTAATTTTGAAATTAAAGTAATTAATGATGGCATATATACTTTCTCAAAAGCTTCTTTTGTCGAAAGTGGAATAGCTGTATTGTTGATATCTTGAGAAGTCAATCCAAAGTGGATGAATTCTTTAAATTCTGATAAACCTAATTTTTCAAAGGCATCTTTGATAAAATATTCAACGGCTTTAACATCGTGATTGGTTACCTTCTCTGTTTCTTTGATCCAAAGTGCATCTGCAGTAGAGAAATTTTTATAGATATTACGTAAACTTTCGAATACATTAGGGTTTACATTTTTTAGTTGTGGCAAAGGCACTTCGCACAACGTAATAAAATATTCAATTTCTACCAATACACGGTACTTGATTAAAGCTTCTTCTGAGAAAAAAGGAGCTAATGAAAGTGTTTTATTTCTATATCTTCCATCAATTGGAGAAATAGCATTCAATTCGTTTAAAGTCGTCATTGTGTTGTTATTTTTTCGAAAGGCACAAATATAGGCAGAATTTTAAGAATTTTGGGATATTTTAGAATTGAATTTAGACTTCTTTTCGAATATTGAATTACTGAAATTCTGCCAGTAATCTGTTTTTTAAATGTGGAATTCCTGCTGTGGCTTGCATGGGAATTGTTTCGAGAGGATTTTTTAAATTCGGAATTTGGATTGGCTTTGGATCAATATAAAAAATCGGAACGTTTGCCGGCACAAAGTCTACTAAGCCCGCTGCGGGATATACTTGCAACGAAGTCCCAATAACGGCAAAATAATCGGCAGTTTCAGTTATGGCAATCGCTTCATCAAAAGCCGGAACGGCCTCTCCAAACCAAACAATATGGGGACGTAATTGATTTTTATGAGAATCCGTATCGCCTAAATTCAAATCGCCTTCCCATTCTAAAATGAAATTTGGATTTTTAGTGCTTCTCACTTTTAAAAGTTCGCCATGTAGGTGCAATACTTTTTTACTGCCTGCACGTTCGTGCAAATCATCTACATTTTGGGTAATAATATGC
>JBDLTG010000015.1:0-5563 GCA_039805885.1 Bacteroidota bacterium | reverse complement strand
ATATAATACCAGCAATTTCAGCTCAAAAGAAGCATTTTTAGAAAATTATCCTGGATTTAATTATGCAGATATTTTAAGTTTTGACAATTATCAAAATAACGACGATAAAGAAGGGAAAAAGTTTATTGAAGAGACACAAAATCAATTTAAAATTTTGAATAAAATTGCAATTCAACAACATAAACCTATGGCTTTCGCCGAAGCTGGATTCGAAGCAATTCCAGACTCAAAATGGTGGACTGGAACTTTATCAAAAGCCATTGGAGATTATAAAATTTCCTATGTTTTGCTTTGGAGAAATCATGGCTGGCAAGAAAAAGAACAAAAAATGCACTATTATGCTCCTTATTCTGGACAAGTAAGTGAAAAAAATTTTGTAGATTTTTATAATCTTGACAAAACTTTGTTTGAAAAAGACATTAAAAAAACTAAATAATCATCAAATCTAAATTACAACCTTAAAAAAAACCTAATACAAGACAAAATTAGTTTGAAAGAAAAAATAGGCTACGCCGTTGGAGATGCTGCTTCCTCGATGTTTTGGAAAATATTCAGCATGTATCTTTTGTTTTTCTATACCGATGTTTTCGGGTTGGCTCCTGCAGTTGTAGGAACCATGTTTTTAATAAATAGAATCTGGGATTCTGCTTGATCCAATTGTTGGACTCATCGCTGATAGAACCAAAAGCAAATGGGGAAAATTCAGACCGTATTTGTTATGGGGTGCAGTTCCGTTTGCCGTAATTGGTGTCCTGACTTTTTATACTCCTGATTTTGATGAAAAAGGAAAAATCATTTATGCTTATATAACTTATTCAGCAATGATGATGATTTATTCATTAATTAATGTGCCTTATGCTTCACTATTAGGCGTGATGTCGTCTGACAGAAAAGAAAGAACCACTTTATCTTCTTATAGAATGTTTTTTTGCATTCGGCGGAAGTCTTTTGGCATTATGGCATATCGAGCCTTTGGCGAATTACTTCGGCGGAAGCTTAAACTCAAAAACAGGCTGGTTGGCAACAATTTCGGTTTTCGGAGTTATTACAACTGCTTTTTTCTGGGGATGTTTTTTCTTAACAAAATAAAGAGTAAAACCTATTTCTGATGAAAAAACAAATCGAGTTACTTACATAAAAAACACTTATAATTATAGTAAATACGAGGATATGGAAAGTATATTTCAGTGTGAGAATATTTTAGAGTTCATAAAGACGTTCCCAGACGACCAAAGTAGCCGTGAATTTATAGCCAATGAGAAGTGGAAAGACGACTATCGATGCAAAGGTTGCGACAATACGAAGTATGTTTATTTTGAAAAACACAATAAAAGAGAGTGTAGCAAATGTAGATATAAAGAGAGTGCAACTGCTGTAACTCTTTTTCATAGAGTTAAATTTGGAATTCAAAAAGCATTTTGTATTGCCTTTGAAATGACTTGTACAACCAAATCAATATCCTCAACCCAAGCGGCAAAACGCTATGGAATAACTCAAAAGACTTCTTGGTTGTTTATGCAAAAAGTAAGACTTGCGATGAAGTCCTCAAAACAGTATCCAATGACAGGAAACGAGCGAGCAAGTTGCGGAATATGTAGTTGGCGGAAAAGAAACAGGAAAACAAGGTAGAAGTTACGATAGCAAAAAGGCAAAAGTTGCCTGTACTGTTGAGCTGACAGATGACGGAAAGATAAAAAGAGGTTATGCAAATGTTATTGATGATTATTCTGCAAAGTCGATAAAACCATTATTTGACGAGCATATAAGTAAAGATGCAAATATTAAAACAGACCAGTGGACAGTTTACAAAATAATAGCAAAGAGCTATAACATCGTCCAAGAAAAAAGCGTTTCTCGGAAAAAATTCAAAGAAATGCACACTATTATTCATCAGGTAAAAACTGCAATAACAACGATTCAATCACGCGTCAAAAAGGAACATCTCCAAAAATATTCAAATGAATATTTTTATCGACTGAACAGGTCAATTTACAAAGATTCTATTTTTGATAATATATTCAAACGATTAGTCTCAGATCCGCATCAGGGTTGGAAACAAATGGTAGTCATTAAGTAAGGAACTCGCAAACCAAATTTAAAAGAAGACTTAAATGATTTACTAAAAAACAAACCTTGGTGGGTTATATTAGGTGCTGGAATTGGTGCTTTGGTATTCAATTCTATTAAGACGGTGCTGTGCTGTATTATTTTAAATATTATGTAAGTAGTTCGGTAAATTTTGCTTTTATGCTGTTTGGTAATGATTTCATATGACATAATTCAACTTACCTTGTTTTAAGTCAAGCTGCTAATATAATAGGGGTTATTATTGCAACTCCTATTACTAATAAATTAGGAAAAAAGAAAACATTTTTTTTGGGCTATTCTCAGCCTTATTTTTTTTTTATTTGGCAAAGAAGATGTATTATTAATTATGACTTTTCAAGTTTTAATCAGTATTTGCGCTGGATGCATTTTTCCGCTTATTTGGTCAATGTATGCATAGTACTGGCTATTCTGAATGGAAGCAAGGTGGTAGAGCAACAGGTCTAGTTCTCTAAGCATCATCAATGTCACAAAAATTTGGATAGACAATTGAATGAGCTGGAACAGGATGGTTGTTGGCTTATTACGGCTTTGTAGCGAATGTTGAGCCAACTGCGTTTGCACAAAATGGAATTCAATTAATGTTAAGCGTATTGCCTACAGGGGCAGCAGTTATATCCGTAATTTTCATTTCATTTTATCCTTTATCCGAAGAAAAATTACAAGTTATAGAACAAGACTTAAACGATCGAAGAAATAAAGCTAATTAATAAAACACACTGAAATCAATTGATATGACAACAATGAGTACAACATCTATTTTTCAAAATAGAAAAGAGCAATTAAAAAAAGAGGATCAAGGGCAACAAATGAATTTAGCAGCAAAAATACTATAAAAATTAAAACAAATGATTTAAAGTTTTGAAACAATTTGGGAAACCGATTATTAAAATTATTGAGTTACTAGAATTGAAATAATCAATAACATCAATTTACCAGCGCAAAATAATTTTCAAACAAATAAAAACACTTGAAAAATAGTTTAAAAATAAAAAAAACAACTTTAGTCCTACTTATTGCCCTGTTTATTCTAACTTTTCTGCAATCCTCTTTTGCTAAAGTTAAACTTCCTGCCATCGTATCGTCAAATATGGTTTTGCAACGGAATACTACAGTAAAACTTTGGGGATGGGCTGACGCCAACGAGAAAATCACCATCAAAACCTCGTGGTTAAAAAAGCCTGTTTCTATTCAAACGGACATTGAAGGAAACTGGCACATCGACGTAAAAACGAACAACAGTAAAAAACCTCAGTTTATCTCAATAAAAAGCAAAGCATCTAATATTTTATTAGAAAATATATTATTTGGAGAAGTTTGGTTGTGCTCTGGACAATCCAATATGGAAATGCCAATGAGAGGTTTTATCGGACAACCAACTTATGGTTCAGCAGCAGCAATCGCAAAATCAAATAATTCAAATTTAAGACTATTCAATGTTGATAAAATGAGTGGTGCAAAAACACCACTGAAAGATATTCAAAAATATTCTGCTTGGCAACAAGCATCACCCGAAAATGTTTTAAATTTTAGTGCAGTAGCATATTTCTATGGAAGCCAATTACAAGAGATTTTAGATGTTCCGGTAGGGATAATCCACAGTTCTTGGGGAGGAAGTTGCGTTGAGGCATGGATAAGTAATGAAGTCATGAGTACTTTTCAAAAAGTAGACCTCAAAGATGCCGATATTTCTACAAAATCTACAGAAATTCCAACTGTATTATTTAATTCGATGATAAATCCATTGATTCCCTATACAATAAAAGGAATGTTGTGGTATCAAGGAGAATCCAATCGACGAGAACCTGAAAAGTACAAAAAACTTTTTCCTGCAATGGTTGAAGATTGGCGAAAACGCTGGGGGATTGGTAATTTTCCAATATATTTCACACAAATTGCGCCTTATATTTATCTAGGAAATGGGTCTGCATTAGATAGTAAAAATTCAGCTTTCATTCGAGAAGCACAATATCAATGTTTAGATTTAATTCCAAATTCAGGTATCGCAATAACTATGGATTTAGGAGTTGAGAATTGCATTCATCCACCAAAAAAGAAAGAGGTTGCAGACAGATTACTTTACAATGCTCTTCATCAAACTTATAATTATAAAACTGTCGATTACGCTGGTCCTGCTTTTGATTCAATGGAAATCAAGGATGGTGGTTTAAATCTAAAATTCAAAAATTCTACTAACGGAGTATATGCGTACAATACGTTGGAGGGTTTTGAAATAGCGGGAAGTGATAAAGTATTTTACCCGGCCAATGCTAAAATTTTAGACTACAAAACCGTATTGGTTTCGAGTGATAAAGTACCTATTCCAGTCGCTGTACGATACGCTTGGGACAATTGGGTTGTGGGAACATTGTACAATACAAATCTTCTGCCAGCTTCATCTTTTAGAACTGACAATTGGACCGATGCCACAAAAAGCACAAATAGCAATAAGCCATAATACGGCATTAATAGTTTTAATCATATTCGAATTAGTCAACTAAACATAAATCAATCCTTAATTTAGACAAAATACAAACTCAAATTTTGAAAGTCATTTTGCAATTAGTACAAATAAAGCAAAACAAATGAACACCTTCAATATAAAAATTTCATTTTAATTGATAACATTTTTCGAAGTGTTCATTTATTCACTTATAATAATGTCTTGATATAAAACCTTTTGAAACTTCATCATCTTACTTATTAGTAGGTCAAATATCTTTCTTTAGTAAATCGACCTAGTAATTCGACAGCTAAACTAATATAAATACTTCTGCGAATTTTTCCATACTTAAGATATAGATAAAAATCATAACTAACAATCGGAACATCTCAAAAAACATATATTGCCAAAATAGGATCATATTTTGATGTAATAACATTTAACACTATTGCTAATCTTCTACATATTTGTGAATATAAACCTTAAACAGTAAAACTTCTGAAAAAGAATTATTTTTTACCATTATTATTGGTGATTTTCGCATTTAATTTAAATGCACAAACTGGATCGATTGTGATTGGATCAATACCAGCTTCAACTGTCGTAGCAACTTCTGCTAGTATTACAATAACATATACTTCTTCTGTTCCTTGTAAAATAGCAGCACAATAACGTCAAACAAACGCAAATCTAACAACTGTCAACTTGGCCGCATGGAATGGCGAAGTGGTAACTTCATTACCAGCTGTAACTAATGCAAATGTAACAATAAGTTATCCTATTGCTGCTGGCCAAGCTGTAAGTACATCATTACCGGCTGGTGTTCAATATACTTATGCTTTTAAAATGTCAACGACTGCTGATGTTGCTTTTGCTTATAATGACGGTGCTGTGGCTAATTTAACTAGTGTAACTGCAGCAGCAGGAGTTCAAAATACTGCCAATATAATATCAGCTCCTACAACAATTGCTGCAGGTGGATCTGTAATTGTAAATTTTGATTACACCTTAGTC